>CAZBXQ010000171.1:0-1509 GCA_964495935.1 uncultured Flavobacteriaceae bacterium | reverse complement strand
ATTTCTTTTTGTAAGTTCTGGCCAACAAAAAGATAATTTCAGTCCTTTCGCTTATTATTGAATGAATCCTGCTATTTAGATCTTCTAAATTCGAATCAGAAAATATTACAGGTAAACTTTTCTCTTTATTATTTCTAACTTGTATTGGTTGTTCGTAAATGTCAATCAAAAATATGCCATTGTCTTTAAGCATAACGAGACAGTCTTCATAATCTTTAGAATTATTAGGAAGTCTGTCAAAAAAATGATTAAAAACAGTTCCAGGAAGGCTGGTATCCTTTTCTATATTTGCCTTAGGTCTATAATTTTCAGGAATATTATAAAAATACTTTTTCCCACTTGGTGGAGGAGCTTCCCCCACTAATAAAATTTTTATTTCATTATCTGGTCTATATTTATTGGCTAACATTCTATAGTTCAACATAAAAAGTGTGATTTGGCCTTTAAAATGAGATGCAACGTAAGGCTAAAATTGAAGCCTTACACCTCTTCCAGCTCTTTCATTAATTCATCGGTAACTTCAAGAGTGTGAAAGACGTTTTGAACGTCGTCTTCATCCTCAAATTTCTCCTCGATTTCCAGAATACGTTTTGCCTGTTCTGAGGGAAGCTCAACGGTATTTAAGGGAATGCGCTCCAAAGCCGTGTTTTTAACTTCTATCTTGCGCTCTTCCAAAGCTTGTTGCATCATTCCAAAATCCTCAAAGGCAGTATAGATCGTCACAAACTCATGATCTGCCTCCATAGATTCCAAACCCGATTCGATCAGTTCAAACTCCAATTCTTCCAGATCTGCTTTGATCTGCTCCCGCTCAATGGTAAAAACCCCTTTTCGATCAAACAGAAATTCCAAAGAACCGTTTTTCCCCAAACTCCCGTCGTTTTTGGAAAAAATCTCCCGGATTTTAGCTACCGTACGATTAATGTTATCCGTCGCACATTCTATAAAAAACCCGATTCCATTCGGTCCATAGCCTTCAAAAGATACCTCTTCATAACTATCGGCATCGGCACCACTGGCTTTCTTGATCGCCCGTTTAATATTGTCTTTGGGCATATTAAGCCCCTTAGCATTGGCAATCGCGTTCCGCAAAGAAGGATTCGCTTCCGGATCCGGTCCTCCTCCTTCCTTAATGGCAATAGTAATCTCCTTGATTGCTTTGGTAAATTGCTTGGCGCGTTTTGCATCAGCAGCTCCTTTCTTTCGCTTAATATTATTCCATTTACTGTGTCCAGCCATAGCTTAATTCCTTTTTTGTAAGACAAATATACCATTAGTTTTGTAAATATGCTATCGACTCAACACGTCTCTTTATGCGCTTTTCTTGCTGCTTTCAGCTTTTTCCAACAAGAGTTTCATAAATTTTATTCTAAACTTATAAACGAGGTAAAATATACCTAAAAAACATAAAACTTCTCTTCGTTTGGGGCTTATATCGCTATAAAGGGGAATTCCTTTCAGCAGTTGACCAAAGCCAAACTACATGGATATCGACGATCAATGTTCTAA
>CAZBXQ010000170.1:0-1514 GCA_964495935.1 uncultured Flavobacteriaceae bacterium | reverse complement strand
TGATTCGGGATTGATGATAGTGAAGAACATCTTAAAGGAAGTCGATTCAACCTATGATATTCCTTACTTTCATATCGGAGCCGATGAAGTGATTATTAAGAACAAGGATTTTATCCCTGAAGTAACGGCGCTTCTTCATAAGGATGGCAAACGAACCCTTGGATGGAAGCCGGGAGGTAATTACGACAAGAATACCATAAGGCAATTGTGGAATTGGCAAAATCCCACGCCGAGTAGGCCGGGGATATATTATATTGATTCGCGTGATTTGTATGTGGACGGCTTGGATGCTTTTACGGGCGTTGTTCAGATTTTTAGTAAAGAAATTTGTGATGCCCCCAAAGGAAACACTTATTTGTTGGGCGGAGAAGTTTGTGCCTGGCATGATAGCCGATTTAAAGAGGAAAAGGATTTTCTGTTGACCAACCCCATTTATCCATCTCTGGTGGCCTTTGCTGAAAGAAGTTGGTGTGGAGGTGGGTATAAAAATAGATTTTCTGCTTTTTCCTCTAACAAAAGCCGGCGATTTAAAGATTTTGTCGCCTTCGAAAACCGGTTATTGGATCAGAAAAAGGTATTCTTTAAAAACAAACCTTTTGCATACGCAAAGCAAACGGATATTCAATGGAAATTGTTCGGCCCATTTGATAACAAGGGCAAAACAACAACCGCTTTCTGGCCGGAAAAAGAGTGGCCGTCTTTGGAAGAGAAAACTCCCGATACCGTGGTCTATGGCGGAACAATCCTGTTAGATAGATTCCTGAATAGAAATAAAGACAGCAGTGAACTTCAAAAACCCAATACCACCTGGTATGCTTATCGGAGAATATATAGTCCGGTCGATACGCTCACTGCTTTTTGGATCAATTTTAATGATGTGGGTCGTTCGGCACATATCGGAACACCTTTAACCGGACATTGGGATCGGAAAGGAGGAGATGTGTGGGTGAACGGTAAAGCGATTCCTCCCCCCAACTGGACTTATCCGGGTAGAAGAGGTGAACAGGAAACCCCTTTGGTTGATGAAGGGTATGCTTACCGGCCTCCAACGATGGTATTTCTTAAAAAAGGTTGGAATATCGTTTTAGTTAGAGCGCCCATTGGTAAACTTTATCGTTGGGATTGGTTGGATCCGGTTCGATGGATGTTTACCGTAGTCCAAACGGATGCAGATTAAAAAGAATAATTTCCGGCTATTTCTCCAAGTTGATTTTATACCTTCTATCATGTTTTTATATAACAGAAAAATAATTTTTTTATATTTTCTGAGCATAGGAAGCTGGCTCTTTTTTGTTTTGGGCTGTGGGGTGTCACATCGCGACCAAACCAACTATGCGGCTATGGTAAACGGGCTGATAGGAAATAAAGGAACCGGAGGAATTTGGGAAAGACTGCTTACTTCCGGAAATACTTTTCCGGGTGCTGCCGCTCCTTTTGGAATGGTACAATTTACGCCGACTATTTTCTTGGCCAATAAAGGATTTGTGGTAAATCAAATGAGCGGTACCGGTTGC
>CAZBXQ010000169.1:0-1552 GCA_964495935.1 uncultured Flavobacteriaceae bacterium | reverse complement strand
ATGAAGAATAGTGAAGGAAAAACTTAATGAACCTTAACTTCTTAATGGTTAAAAAAGGGAACCATTAAGGCATGAAGAATAGTGAAGGAAAGAACTTAATGCCCTTAACTTCTTAATGGTTAAAGAAAAAGAAGAATAAATGCATCCTAAAAACAACCGCACAAAAGTAATTATCGGCCTATTCGGCTTGTTCATATTATCGGCTTTCCCTGCCGCTGCTCAAAATCTGCAATATGTCCTGAAACCGAGTTTTCAATATTCGGTTATCAGTAATTATTCCGAGGGCTTATCCCGTGTTGAGATCAGCGCCGACAGTACCGGATTTATAGATCGCTCAGGACAGCTCGTCCTAAAATTGAATCGATATTATAATGATGTCTATGACTTTCATAATGGAATGGCGCGGGTCAAAAAAGTAACAAAAGAAGGGACGCTTTACGGGTACATCAATACACAAGGGAAATTAGCCATTCCCTTCGAATTTAGCGAAGCCAAAGACTTTTCAAATCATCGAGCCATGGTGTATAAAGATTACTGGCAGGTTATTAATCGAAAGGGTGAAACCGTATTGGGTGATTCTCTTTTAATTACCGAAATACACAATGATCAGGGCGGCTATGATATTGAACCGCCGTCTTTCCACGATGGATTGCTATTGACCCGAAGGAACGGTAAATATGGCTATGTCGATACCTTGGGCAAAAGGATTATTCCCTGTCAATACGATCTGGCATTGGATTTTTCAGATGGTGCAGCCATAGTCACTCAAAACATTCCTAATAGCGATAGTCTCTTTCAATCTAAAAAAGGTGATAACGAGTATGTTAAAACCTTGGATGATATCTATCATAATCTGCCGGGAGAAGATTATAGCACACAAAGGATGATAATTAACAAGAAAGGAAAAGTGGTATATACCTTTCAAAAGGACACCTATCCTAATTTACAGGAAAATTTCTCGGATGGCATCATCGGCTTTTATGACGACCGAAAAAAAGGCTTTGTCAATACACAAGGAGAAATTATCGTAGCAGCAAAATATGGTAACAATCCTTATCCGTTGCCGTATTCCAACGGGGTGAGCATCATCCAGATCCGGGGAGAAAAAAGCGACAACAGCGACGGCCATATGAAGCTTGTGGATACGGTGGGAAAAACGATTTCCGAAATTCCTTTTCAAACAAAATTCGGATTGATGTACGATTCTAATTTAGGCTATTACGAAGGCTTATTGGCCGTAAAAATTCTTGTTAATGACAAAGATTATCTTTGGGGATATATGGATAAGCAGGGGCATTTTGTCATTGAACCCCAATTCAATACGGTACTCAATTTTTATGAGGGACGAGCCGTTGTAGTGACGCAAGAAGGGAGTGTGGGTATTATTAAAAATCCACTAAAACAAAAAGAATGACAACACCAGCCAATTATAAAATCCTTCCCCGGGAATCGTCTGATTGGGCAAAAGGATATGAAATACAGGCCCCGGAAAAAACGTTTTTGAACTATACGGATAAAAGCCGTATATTAGAGCCTATAAATAAAGGATATG
>CAZBXQ010000168.1:0-1599 GCA_964495935.1 uncultured Flavobacteriaceae bacterium | reverse complement strand
GGTGATTTAAACATGGGTGTACTTTTTAAATTTATGAATTGGTGAATTATGCAGGTATAATCCCATAATCAATACGGGAATCCCATCCCTGCCTGCTTCGCAACGGGCGGATTTCGTTTTTATTTTTTGCGATCAGAGTTGCGATTATATTCTGTAAAAAAGTATTCATCGGAATAATAATTTCCATTCCAACCGGCTGACACGTTTCGGTTTAATCTTAATAGTATAATGAACGTCAAAATTAAGTTTTCTTCTTTCCGGAAGAAAAGCTTTTTATTCAAAAATTCTAAGTGTATCCATTTTGGGTATAACAGTTTCAAAAGATAACTAAATAATCCCTGAAAAACGAGTGGTTTTAATGTGCAGTCAATGAAGTGAAAATAATGATCTAATTTTCAAGTTATTAGAAATAATAAAAAGGGAAACCGAATATGATTTAAGTGTTGTGATACCGGTTTGAATTTAGAACGGGAGCACTACTTTTCCATTTTAATAGAGAAATGGAAGGTTGCTGAAGTATTGCCGTCAATTTTAATTTGTGGATTTTTCCGGATGGAGTCGGCAGAGTCAGGTTTTGTAGATCGAATGGAGGTTTTAAGTTCGCCTCCACTCGATACTATTATAAAAATGTGTATTTTTATCGGTAAACAAAGCCGAGTGGGCAGTGATTCGATGCGCCGTTTTATACGATTGAGACCGAATTGTGGCAGATCGGTCGCGGTTGTAACAACGTTATCGGGAAGTAGAACTTTAATTTTATAATGATGAAAAGTCGAATTTTTATTGGCGTGTTGATGAGTGTATTGGTTGTGTTTTCCTGTCGGAAGAAAACAGCTGAAGATAAGAGGCCCCGAATGCCAATTTCGGTACAGACTCGTGAATTTGATGTCGCTGATGAAATTCCGGAAGATGCACAAAAGCAAAAAGATTCTATTGTGGTGATTCCGGTCCAGCATGCCAGTTTTATAATGACGTTAAACCAAGAAACAATTTATGTAGATCCCATTGGAGAGGCTGCCGACTATACAGATTTTGAAAAACCGGATATCGTTTTACTGACCGATATTCACGCTGATCATTTTCTCCCCGAAGTACTATCGGCGGTTATGGATTCTACGACAACTTTAATTATGCCGCAGGCGGTTTATGATAAATCACCGGATTCTCTTCGAGTAGCAGCCAAAATCCTTAAAAATGGGGAGGAAACTGATTTTTCGGGAATTCATATAAAAGCTTTGCCCATGTATAATTTAGGGGCAGAGGCTCAAAAATTCCATCCTCAAGGACGCGGAAATGGATATCTGTTAGAAGCAGACGGAAAACGCATTTATATTTCCGGAGATACCGAAGATATTCCCGAGATGCGAGCTTTAAAAGATATTGACTTGGCCTTTATTTGTATGAATTTGCCTTATACCATGACGGTGGATCAGGCTGTTGATGCCGTTCTTGAATTTAAACCCAAGAAGGTTTACCCCTATCATTACCGGGGATCAGAAGGATTTTCGGATGTAGATCGCTTTAAAAAAGAAGTGGAGGATAAAAATCCGAATATCCAAGTTGAGGTGTTGAACTGGTATCCTAAAAATTAAATTCGCA
>CAZBXQ010000167.1:0-1625 GCA_964495935.1 uncultured Flavobacteriaceae bacterium | reverse complement strand
CTTGAAATCATACTTTGAAAGGCAATTTTGGAGGTAAAACGTTCATCTACACGTTTTAGAGGCATCTTTGGAAAGGTTTCTCGAAATTTTTTTAGAAAATCCTGTATATGTCTTTCACTGTCAGAAGGAGTTCCATCTTTTTGTTTGGGTTCTCCTATAAGAATCATTTCTACATTTTCTCGGGCGGTATAAGCTTTTAAAAATGTTAATAGTTTCGGGGTTTCGACCGTAGTTAATCCCGAGGCAATCATTTGTAGTTCATCGCTTACCGCAATGCCCGTTCGTTTGGTTCCATAATCTAAAGCCAGGATTCGCCCCATGTTGTAATTTTTAAACAAAGATAATCATTGAGATGATGGAGAACGCTTATATTTGAAAAAACAGAAGAATGAAAAATACGATATTTTATTTATCCACTTGTGATACTTGTAAACGCGTGTTTAAAGCTTTAGATTTCTTGCGGGATTTTGAGCAGCAGGATATTAAGGCGGAACCGCTCTCATCACAACAAATGAAGGAGTTAGGGAGGCTTGCCGGGAGTTATGAAAACCTTTTTAGCAGGCGTGCGCAGTTATATAGAAAACGAGGGCTAAAGGATAAAAATCTTTCCGAGGAGGAGATTAAAGATCTTATCCTGGAGCATTATACCTTTTTGAAACGCCCTACTATTGTTATGAATAACAAGGTTTTTTGCGGAGGATCCAAAACCGTAATACAGGCCCTTAGTGAGGAGTTTAAAACGGGTAAAAAATAAGGCCTTATTCTAAAACCTCTTGAGTAATAAATTGAGGATCAATGTCTTCGGGACGCTTATTGTATTTCCGAGTATCGGCAGGGGTTAATGTTTTAAAACTTTCGGCCACTTTAAAAGATTTAAAACGATGGAGTATATCTTCCGGTAGTACGGTTAATTTTCTTTTATCCAGATCGATCCAAGCCCCCATCATTTCATATGTGGCCACATTTATTCCGTTTCGGTCATACATATTTTGTTTAAAAGCAAAGAAAGTGCCGTTTTCTGAAAGGCCGTCCAGTTCTATATCGATGTAAACCGGTTGATCGGGCATGACTTCTTTAAAATAATATATATGTTCATAAAAGACGATTGGTCCCAGGTTGAAGTCGGCTAATGTTTTTTGAGACACCCCGGCCTGTTTCATATAGACGACCCGGGCATAGCTCATAAAATTTATATAGGCAGAATTGGCCAAATGTCGATTAGCATCGATATCACTCCAGCGGATGTTGACTTTGATCATATCTTTTTTAAGTGCTTTTTTAGATGATTTCTTAATGCATTCTTCTTATTTCGGAATAGAAAAATAGCAAAGTACTCTTTTTTTATGAATCTGTGGTTGTCTTTAATGTTGGCAATCGGATTGTTTATAGATTTTTCACTATTAACCGACTACAATAATTTATGATGCTTTCGATAAAATACATTCTTTTCTTATATCTCCCTAAATCTCCCATTCAAAGGGAACTTCGGAGCTTCCCTTTCTGGGAGGGAAAGGATAGGGATGGATGTTTTTAATTGTGGCAAAAGATATCCTCGTTTTTATGTAACTGTATAACTGAAGTTTCGGAGACGTTCTGATGTGCCAAATTCAACACGGTTTATTGGA
>CAZBXQ010000166.1:0-1692 GCA_964495935.1 uncultured Flavobacteriaceae bacterium | reverse complement strand
AAATGATTTAAACTATTTACTTAGAGGTCATTTAAACTTTCAAAAATGGGCTACAAAATGATCTTATTGCCCCAGATTTAGTCTTTTTTTCGACCGTAGCTATGGCTATGCTCTACAAAAAAGCCGTCATCTGGAACAATAATCTCTATTTTTCGCTTCAATCCCAAAAGTTTAAACCACCTCTTATAAAAGTTTCGGAGCTAAAACTTCAAGTATAAATTTGTGCTTCTTATTTGAAAATCGACATCCCGCATCGCGACGGCAATAAATAATGTTTTGGAAGGCCTATAGAATTGGGCTTTAGCCCTATAAATAGAGGTTTTCAAAAACCCATAAAGAGATTTAAAAGTTTAAACTTCTATAGCAAAAATCAGGATAAAAGCCTGTAAAAAGGCTCAATTTCCCACGATTAAACACACATTTTCATAACTTTGCACACTTGAAAAACTAACCGTTATGATATTACCTATTGTTGCCTACGGAGATCCCGTTTTAAAAAAGGTTGCCAAAGATATTCCGGAAGATTTTAAAAATCTTAAAGAGCTGGTTAACAATATGTTTGAAACGATGTACAACGCCAACGGAGTCGGATTAGCAGCCCCTCAAATAGGTAAATCCCTTCGGCTCTTTGTCATTGACCCCAGCCCGTTTGCAGAAGAAAATGAACTCACCGATGAAGAGCAGGCAGAACTAAAAAACGGTAAAAAAGCTTTTATCAATGCCCATGTTGTTGAGCGTGAAGGAGAAGATTGGGCTTTTCCCGAAGGTTGTCTCAGCATCCCGGGGATTCAAGAAGATGTATTCCGACCCGAAGAAATTACGTTGAAATATTGGGACGAAGATTTAAAACCACACACCGAAACTTTTACGGGAGTGATCGCTCGCGTTATCCAACACGAATATGACCATATTGATGGCATTCTGTTTACCGATAAAATTTCCAGTCTTAAAAAACGATTGATCAAAAACAAACTCAAAAATATCACCCGTGGCAAAATAGACGTGGATTATCGTATGCGATTTCCAAAAGCCAAAAAAAGATAATATTTGTCCAAATTAAATTTGAATTAAAAAAGCAAAGGTTGCATATTTGCGTACCAAAATTCTAAACTATGGGATTCGAAAAAGTAATTGCTATTGCCAATAAACCCGGACTCTACGAATACAAAGCTCAAACCAATTCGGGATTTGTTGCAAAATCACTGGACAACGGCAAGAATATTCCGGTCAATCTTCGTCACGATGTTAGTATGCTAAGCGAGATAGCAATCTATACCGATCAAGGAGAAGTCCCCTTAGGTGAGGTTTTTGAGAAAATATACCAAAAAGAAAACGGCAAAAAAGCCATCAGCCACAAGTCTTCCAAAAATGAACTCCTTCATTACTTTGAGGAGGTTTTGCCGGACTATGACCGGAGCCGGGTTTATAACAGCCATGTTAAAAAAGTACTGCAGTGGTACAACATTCTTATTGAAAACGGCTATACCTCTTTTACAAAAGAAGAGGATTCCACAGAAGAAGAGGAATAGCTTCGACTCTTTTTCTAACCTGCTTATAATTCATGAATTTAATTTTGGGGAGATTCGAAGCGTCGAAATCTGCGGGAATAGTGGACTATCTCAATATAGTATTTTTTCATTCTTCTTTATTGTAATAAACGTATAATGAGTGATTTAAACATGGGTGGGCTTT
>CAZBXQ010000165.1:0-1695 GCA_964495935.1 uncultured Flavobacteriaceae bacterium | reverse complement strand
GGGCTTCGCCCCTGTTCAGCCGATGGGATGCCCTATATCGGGAAGATCGAGGGGTATCAAAACATCTATATCTCCTCCGGTTATTCGATGGTGGGGATGAGTTTGAGTTTTACAGCAGGAGAAATTATAAAACAACTGATTACTACGGGAGAGGCTGAATTATCAAGTCCGTTGATCAATCCCAATCGCTTTAATTAAATCGGTAAAAACTTTAAAATGACCAAGTCCAAAATCTTATCCTCAGGGAACCGTATCAACTTCTATGTTTTTCTTGCGATTCTTATTCTGGGAATCCTGTTTTCCGGGCATTTCCCAAAAAATGGTGAAAACTACGGGCTTTGGTCTCTATTGCCTCCGGCCATTGCCATTATTATGGCTTTTTGGACCAAGGAGGTCATTAGTTCACTCTTTGTCGGTATTGCTCTGGGGGGCATCATCTCCGGGAAGCTCAATATCGTTCAGGAATTCTTACTTCCTTCGCTCGGGACCCCGGACTTTGCCTTAATTCTATTGGTCTATCTCTGGGCCTTAGGCGGATTAATCGGGATCTGGAATCGAACCGGAGGAGCCTTACGCTTTGCTCAATGGGCGGGAGGACGAATTGCAAAAGGTCCCAAAAGCTCCAAGTTTTTTACTTGGCTGATGGGGTTAGTCTTTCACCAAGGAGGAACCATCAGCACGATCCTCACCGGGGCTACGGTTCGCCCGGTTGCCGACCAACATAAAGTGTCTCACGAAGAGCTGTCATACATGGTAGATTCTACCGCCTCTCCGGTGGCCACTATCATCCCTTTTAACGTCTGGCCCATCTATATCGCAAGCCTAATCGTTGGGACGATCCCGCTTTTTGAAACCAATCAGGAGGGGATCAATTTTTTTATTACTTCGATTCCCTTTAATTTTTATGGAATCTTTGCTGTGATTCTGGCCTTTCTTTTTGCCTGGGAACTCCTCCCCTGGATACCCGGGAAAAAGATGCGAAGAGCCATTCGACGTTCTCGCGAGGAAGGTAAGGTAGATGACGACAAGGCCTCGCCCATGGCTGCCAAGGAACTCGCTGAGACCCATGTTCCGGAAGGCTACAAATCCGGTTTAGTTGATTTTTTAGGTCCCATCGGGGTCTTGTTGGGAGTAGCCATTATTCCCTATATCGTCACTTTTTATATTATGGGTCGTACCGAAGATCCCAGCTTTCTGGTTGCCGAGGCTTTTATCTTGGCCCTACTCACGGGAATATTTATTGCGTTGGCCAAAGGGATGAGCCTGAAAGATGTTATGGAAGGATTTGTCGATGGCTGTAAAGGAGTGACCATCGGCGCCTTGATTCTGGCCTTGGCCGTGACCTTAAAAGAAGTGACTACTGCCGTAGGGACTGCCGACTATCTCATTGAGATGCTGGGAAACCATATTTTTCCCATGATCCTTCCGGTGATCTTTATGTTGCTTTGTATGATTATTGCTTTTTCCACCGGTACTTCCTGGGGCACCTATGCCGTTGTTTTCCCGATTGCCATGCCGCTGGCCTGGGCCATCCTGCCCGACCCCACTTTCATCAGTATTTGTTTTGGTGCTGTGGTGGGAGGCGCAGCCTTTGGAGACCAGTGCTCGCCTATTTCAGACACCACTATCCTCTCCTCGTTAACCACCGGCTGCGACCTGATGGATCATGTTAAAACACAGGCCCCATTGGCACTA
>CAZBXQ010000164.1:0-1717 GCA_964495935.1 uncultured Flavobacteriaceae bacterium | reverse complement strand
CAAATATCAACAACCCTTTTTTATTTCCCTAAAAAAGTTTAGACCACTTCAATAAAATAGTGTAAAATATAGATATAATTTTACTTACATTTGCTCTTTAATAATGCACGGGGTGTTTTGTTTTTACAAAGCTGAGAAATACCCGAAGACCTGATTTGGATAATGCCAACGTAGGGATGCAAGATGTTTTCCATCTCTTTCATTGCACCCTCCTATACCGGCATCGCTCCACTTGGGAATTATCTTTAAAGCAATGAAATGAAAGATCTAAAGAATAGCATACAATTGATGGTGAGCACGATAGGGGTTAATTCCTCCTCGTTTCGGCTTCTGCTCCTCACTTTTTTAAACGAGTTTTACCGAAATCCTCTAAATTCTAAACTCCCTTTCCCAAACGGATTTTGTACAATCTATTTACGGATCTGAATCACTTGCAATGACCATATTTATTGAGAAAGGATAAGGATTCGGATATTTATTGAATAAGTGTGATATACAATTAAAATAACAGCATAAATTTAACAGAAATAATAAATAAATAGTAAATATCATTAAAACAAACTATAATGAAAAAAAGAAGTCTATTATTTATACTGGTTGGTTTTTTTTTGATTCCCTTATCCCGGGCTCAGGAATTAACAATAACGGGACAGATTAAGGATGAAGAAGGGATTATCCTCCCGGGGGTAAATATCCGGGTTCAGGGAACTCATGAAGGTACGCAATCTGATTTTGATGGGAATTTTAAAATTGAAGCGGAGAGAGGGCAAGAGCTTCTCTTTACGTATGTAGGGTTTGAAGATCAACGCGTAAGGCTTCGGGATAAGACCACTCTTGAAATTGTAATGCATCGGAATATTGCACTGGATGAAATCGTTATTTTGGGTAGCCGGACCGGAGCGCGGTCGCGATTGGAGAGTGCCGTTCCCGTAGATGTCTTTGACGTCGAGAATTATACAGAACAAATCGGGGAGAACTCCCTGACCCGGATGCTTAATGTGGCGGTTCCTTCATTTTCGGCGGTGACCCACTCCCGTTTGGGATTGACCGACCATGTGGATCCCGCTTCTTTACGGGGCATGAGTCCGGGGCAAACTCTGGTTTTGTTGAATGAAAAGCGGTTACATCCCTCGGCTATTGTTAATATAGTGGGAGGAACCAATATGGGAAGTGTGGGAACCGATTTAAATGTGATTCCCGGTTATGCTTTACAGAAAATAGAAGTCTTGCGTGATGGTGCATCTTCTCAATATGGGTCGGATGCCATTGCCGGGGTTATTGATCTGCAAATGAAAAAGAATACCGATGGGTGGTCCGGGCAAGTGAGTTATGGCGGCCGATTGACTAATGAGGCCAATAATTTTAGCGGAGATTGGGATGGCGATCAAGTACAGGTAGATTTAAACTATGGCACGAAACTCGGTAAAAAGGGAGGATTTCTCAACTTGACCGGGTCTTATAGTTATCAGGGCCGGACATACCGATCGATGATTACCGATAGTCAGATTTTCAGTCTTTATAATGCGGTATATCAACGGGCAGCTCAGAACGGAGTGAATTTGAGTGAGAGGTATGGCAATATCAATACGCTGCAAGGAGCAGAATTATCTCAGTTTATTAATCAGCTAAAAACGTATGCCGGCCAGATCGATTATTTGGATGCCGATCTTCAAAACCGGATTCAGAATGCAGGAGCACTCTCCGATTTACAGACTCT
>CAZBXQ010000163.1:0-1733 GCA_964495935.1 uncultured Flavobacteriaceae bacterium | reverse complement strand
AGAGTCTGTAAATCGGAGAGTGCTCCTGCATTCTGAATCCGGTTTTGAAGATCGGTATTCAAATAATTGATCTGGCCGGCATACGTTTTTAGTTGATTAACAAACTGAGATAGTTCTGCCCCTTGCAGCGTATTGATATTGCCATACCTCTCACTCAAATTCACTCCGTCCTGAGCTGCCCGTTGATATACCGCATTATAAAGACTGAAAATCTGACTATCGGTGGTCATCGATCGGTACGTCCGGCCCTGATAACTATAAGACCCGGTCAAGTTGAGGAATCCTCCCTTTTTACCGAGTTTCGTGCCATAGTTTAAATCTACCTGTACTTGATCGCCATCCCAATCTCCGCTAAAATTATTGGCCTCATTAGTCAATCGGCCGCCATAACTCACTTGCCCGGACCACCCATCGGTATTCTTTTTCATTTGCAGATCAATAACCCCGGCAATGGCATCCGACCCATATTGAGAAGATGCACCATCACGCAAGACTTCTATTTTCTGTAAAGCATAACCGGGAATCACATTTAAATCGGTTCCCACACTTCCCATATTGGTTCCTCCCACTATATTAACAATAGCCGAGGGATGTAACCGCTTTTCATTCAACAAAACCAGAGTTTGCCCCGGACTCATGCCCCGTAAAGAAGCGGGATCCACATGGTCGGTCAATCCCAAACGGGAGTGGGTCACCGCCGAAAATGAAGGAACCGCCACATTAAGCATCCGGGTCAGGGAGTTCTCCCCGATTTGTTCTGTATAATTCTCGACGTCAAAGACATCTACGGGAACGGCACTCTCCAATCGCGACCGCGCTCCGGTCCGGCTACCCAAAATAACGATTTCATCCAGTGCAATATTCCGATGCATTACAATTTCAAGAGTGGTCTTATCCCGAAGCCTTACGCGTTGATCTTCAAACCCTACATACGTAAAGAGAAGCTCTTGCCCTCTCTCCGCTTCAATTTTAAAATTCCCATCAAAATCAGATTGCGTACCTTCATGAGTTCCCTGAACCCGGATATTTACCCCCGGGAGGATAATCCCTTCTTCATCCTTAATCTGTCCCGTTATTGTTAATTCCTGAGCCCGGGATAAGGGAATCAAAAAAAAACCAACCAGTATAAATAATAGACTTCTTTTTTTCATTATAGTTTGTTTTAATGATATTTACTATTTATTTATTATTTCTGTTAAATTTATGCTGTTATTTTAATTGTATATCACACTTATTCAATAAATATCCGAATCCTTATCCTTTCTCAATAAATATGGTCATTGCAAGTGATTCAGATCCGTAAATAGATTGTACAAAATCCGTTTGGGAAAGGGAGTTTAGAATTTAGAGGATTTCGGTAAAACTCGTTTAAAAAAGTGAGGAGCAGAAGCCGAAACGAGGAGGAATTAACCCCTATCGTGCTCACCATCAATTGTATGCTATTCTTTAGATCTTTCATTTCATTGCTTTAAAGATAATTCCCAAGTGGAGCGATGCCGGTATAGGAGGGTGCAATGAAAGAGATGGAAAACATCTTGCATCCCTACGTTGGCATTATCCAAATCAGGTCTTCGGGTATTTCTCAGCTTTGTAAAAACAAAACACCCCGTGCATTATTAAAGAGCAAATGTAAGTAAAATTATATCTATATTTTACACTATTTTATTAATTAAATTTCATTTTATTAACCTTTTAAAAATCAAAATACTACGCCCCTTGCATCCTTCCCGTTC
>CAZBXQ010000162.1:0-1736 GCA_964495935.1 uncultured Flavobacteriaceae bacterium | reverse complement strand
ATAAGGACGTATTTTTATCGGATATAAACACCTATGCCAAAAGAGGAATCCGGAATATAGTATCTTTTGCCGTATATATCGATCAGGACTATGTGAAAATGTATAAAGACATCGGCTTTATTGATGAATATGGAAAAGGATTAAAGAACTATAGATTGTAAATTAAAAGTAATGACAGGAATTTCATCGGGTTATTCAGTTGCTTTAAGGCCGTACGTGTTTGTCAGTTTGATTTTATTTTGCTTCATGCCGGTTTTGTCACGGGCTTGTACGGGTCACCGGCAGACTATCGCTGACAGTATTCCCGTATTGGAAATAAAGTGGCTAAACGGTAAAAATATAGAGTTGGATGGAAATCTTTTGGAACCGGTATGGAAGAAGGCAAACGAGGTGGCTATACGTTCGCCATGGGGAGATACAAGCCGGGTTGTGGGAGGGGCCCGATTCTTCTTTGATGATCATTTCCTGTATTTTGCCTTTAAAATAAAAGATTCGACTGTCAATATATTTACGTCGGATGATGAGTTGTCAGTTGCAAAGTAAGGGCCTAAAAACCAAACGCACAAATATAAAAAACGAAAAGAACAAAAAAGCAGGTAGAAGAAAATTCTCCAATTCAACCGGTAAAAATCCTATAGAATTATCTATCTTCGCAACGCGAACCAATAAGACAGACAACCTTCAAGAGACAACCTCGGCTAATGTTCCACGTTACAGCCAGGGCACCTCTTGGAGGTTTTTTGTTGGTTCGCGCTATCAAAATCGCCCTGGCTTATATTTTCACTCGATCGGGTAATTGGCCGTCAGCATCTCGGTCTTTCGCTTCAGATAGCCCGATTTCGCATTGATGCTCACCAGCTGATCAATGGATTTTGATTGCCATTCATTTTCTTTCGCATATTTTTTCAAAATATCACTTGGGTACGACGATAACAAAAACTTACCTTCTATGCCCGAAAGCAGGCGCAACAGTGCCTCAAAATCAGCTACGGTATAACCATCATAGTGCGCGCAATTACTGTTGTAGTAGGGCGGATCGCAATAAAATAAGGCATTGCGGTTGTCATATCGACGAATGATCTGAAGCGCATCCGCGCATTCAAGCTGTACCCGCTGCAATCTGATTGCATAATCCTCCGTGAAGCCTGCACGCTTATTGGCTATTTTTTTCGATGTGCAATTGCGCGAGCGGTCATATCCCCAAGGCCCGGACATCTTCGACGCAAAGCTTTGATTATTGAGCATCCAGACCGCCCATGCCCGCTTGATCCCGCTGAACATGTCAGGATTTTGATGGATTACCGTCGCCTTGCGGTGCAGATCCCGACTATGCAGGCTTATCCTGATTTCCTTCTCCAGATCAACAAAACTGTTTTGAACCATCTGGTAAAAATTGATCAGTTCCCGGTTGGTATCATTCAGTACCTCAACCTCCGATGGCGGCTTGGCCCAAAAGACCGCCCCACCGCCGAGGAAAGGCTCTACATATATAACATGAGCAGGAAGGATAGGCAGAATTACCTTTAGTAAGTTCTGTTTCCCCCCGTAATAGCTGAATGGAGGCCTCTTTAAGTTATTCATAATTGCGATTTAAGTGGTTATTTTGCGCTAATGTTCCACTCAAATTGCATTGATTTCAGTCGGCTGCTGGTTAGATTACTTTTATCCGGATAGAATCGGTTGAGTTCCATCCACCTTGACTACTATTAATAGTCATCCAAAAAATAAGATCCCCT
>CAZBXQ010000161.1:0-1979 GCA_964495935.1 uncultured Flavobacteriaceae bacterium | reverse complement strand
ATTAAATTGAATTTTCATTATCTTCTGGCTTTATAACGATCCTATGCTTTCAGCAAGATATACTTACTTTTCTGGGGTGCTGTTGCTTTTGTTTTATAATGGGCTTTCTCAAAATCATTCAATTGATGTACAGCATTATAGGTTTAATTTAACGTTAAACGATACAACTGATCAAATTGATGGAAGAGCCGATATTTCTTTTATTCCATTAGAGAATGCTTCACAGGTATTTTTTGATCTTATTGACCGGGATAAGGATAAAGGGATGCAGGTCGCAAAGGTCGAATCTTATCATAAGAAGTTAATCTTTACGCAGAAAAAGGACAGAATATATATTCATTTTGATGAATCGATTACAAAAGGCGAGCAGCAAGAAATCTCTGTTTATTACCGGGGGATTCCTGCTGATGGACTCATTATCGATACAAACAAATTCGGGCAGCGTACGTTTTTTACCGATAACTGGCCGGAGCGCGCCCGAAATTGGCTACCCGTAAACGATCATCCGTCGGATAAAGCCACAGTGGAATTTATCGTTACTGCTCCCGACCATTATCAGGTGGTTGGGAATGGGATGCGAGTGGAAGAAACCAGTCTGCCAAATGGAAACCGGCTCACGCATTGGAAGATGGATATGGAAATCCCCACCAAGGTCATGGCAATCGGAGTGGCCGATTTTGCGGTGCAATACGATACTCTTGTCAACCGGATTCCCGTAGAAAACTGGGTGTTTACCAAAAATCGGGAACAAGGTTTCCGCCAATACCGCTATACGTCATCTATGCTCCCATTTTTTGAAGACTATATCGCTCCCTTTCCCTATAAAAAGCTGGCCAACGTCCAGTCTAAAACTATTTTTGGCGGAATGGAAAATGCCTCGAATATTTTTTATTATGAAAATTCGGTGAAGCAGGATACTCCTGTTTCCAGCGCAGAAAGACTCAAACAGGAGGCTTTGATGGCCCATGAGACTGCGCATCAGTGGTTTGGGGATAGCGTTTCCGAAACCGATTGGGAACACCTCTGGCTGAGCGAGGGCTTTTCAACCTATCTGGCCGATCTCTATATGGGATATCAACACGGAGAAGAACGGTTTAAAGAACGCTTGAAGAAAGAGCGTCATGAAGTGGTAGATTTTTATAAAAAAATACAACGACCGGTAATCGATACGATTGGGAAGAAGAATCCTATGGAAATGCTGAATCCGAATTCTTATCAAAAAGGAGCCTGGGTATTACACATGCTCCGGCAGGAATTGGGGGACTCGGTCTTCCAAAAAAGTATTCAGAAATTTTATCAAACCTATCAGGGAAAAAATGCATCCACCGAGGATTTTAGGACTACCGTGGAGGAGGTAAGTGGGCAAAATTTACAATCCTTTTTTAAGCAATGGCTGTACCGACCCGGTTTTCCGGTTCTTGAGGTACATTGGAACTATGACGAACCCCGGCAGGCGGTTCGGATTTCGATAGAACAAAAGCAGGAAGTTCCTTTTGAATTTCCGCTGGAGATACAATTCTCTAACACTCATACTGCCGAAACCCATTCTGTTCAAGTCACTGATTCCTCGGAAACCTTTTACGTGCCTCTGAAATTCAATCCGAAAGAAATCCTTCTCGATCCGGAGGTTAAGCTCCTTTATAAGGCCGATGAAGTAAAGCGGCTTTGATACTAAAGGGGGGAACCTGAACCTGAACTTGAAGTGATCAAACCTCCGAGGTTTTTATGGGGGTGAAGATAAACCTCGGAGGTTTTCAATTCTATGTACCTCTATTAATGCCCACTGTCACCCCGAGCGCAGTCGAGGGGTCTCAATGCGCGATCAAAACTTCCAATAAGATCAAAATTTAACCGTCAAGTTGTCCGGAGCTTTTGATTAAATTCGGGATAGATGCTGTTAACGAATTTGAACTTGAACTCGAATTCGATTTGAAAACAAGTCAAGCGATGTTCGGCTTCTACAGTCAGGAATAAGATTC
>CAZBXQ010000160.1:0-1997 GCA_964495935.1 uncultured Flavobacteriaceae bacterium | reverse complement strand
GAAGCCCAATTACTACGGGAATTGGTGCTTCATAAAAATCAATTGGCCGATCGGAAAGAAACCCTTAAGAAACTATGGGGCAATGATGATTTTTTCAATGCGCGAAGTATGGATGTTTATATTTCAAAAATCCGCAAAAAGCTTAAAAAAGACCCGGATGTTGAAATCATTAATGTTCGAGGGTTCGGATATAAATTAGTTTGTGGGTAAAGGGAGTAATCGGAGTCTTCGGAATCGAACTTTGAGCTACCTTTCTTGAAGTCAAAAACCCGGTTCTCTTTTCTTATCTCTTATTGGATTATCGGTTTAGTCTGTTGATTCCCATCGACCTGCCCCGGATCATGATACTATTAAAGCTGGATATCTCGGCATTTTTGGGATATATCGAAGCCTTTTTTAAAAAGTTCTTTGGGAGTCATTGGGGCAGTATGATTGCTTTTTTTATGCTTTTTATACGGGCCTGGATCCCCCATCTTATGGATCAAAAGAAAAGCGGCAAGGAAGGATTTTTAATTTCTGTTATAAGAAATAACTTGAATAAGACGGAAACGGCCATTTTATCAAAAGCAAACCGACCCGTCTTAAGTTCGGGCAAAAATTAAATATTTACTCCTCTCCATTTCTTACAAAAGTATAGTCCAATATATCTCTCAGGGCCTTTAATATCCGTTCCTCACCGGCTTTTTCATTGATGTCTATACCACAGAAAGTACTACCATTGGCTTTGGCATGTAAGGCCAGGTAATAAAGTCCTCCGATTTGCAAAGCAAGATTGGCCATAATATCTCGATTAGAATCCAAAAATTTAGGAGATATACAATCAAATATCTTTTGACCAAATTCTTCCCGTTGATCAGCAATCTTACGCAGTGTTTTCTGATCTCCCTCAAGTTCCCAATGAATAATCTTTCGTAAAAGGTCATCATTTAAGAGGCTGATCAGTTGGCTTTCAAGCAGATTGTAAATATCATCTTCAGAAATTGTTCGCGAAGATTCTTGTAATTGCTTCACAATTTTTTTTTCGGCTATTCTCCAAAAATCCTTTTGTTGGAGGTACTTTTCCACTAAGTTGTCAATACTCCCAAAATACGTCCAGATCAATTTTTTATCCACACCCGCTTCTTTGGCAATATTAGGTCCGTTCAGTGCTGTATAACCCTTTTTTTGAATGACTTTCCCTACGGCTTCAACAAGATTGGATTTGGTTCGGGATTTGTCCCGAATGGGCCCTGAATGTGTTTTCCGAGGTTTCTTTTTAAATTTTTTCTCGCTGCTTTTTGCCATAATTAAATAATGAATAGGTCTTTGCAAGATTAGGATTTATGTTGAGATATTCAAGTTTCTTCTAATTATAAATCATTATATCAGTCTTGTTCTGATGATGCACGGCCAGTTGAGATTATTAACTTAAGTAGTTCGTTATTTTTTGGGCAGTATTGCTTAGATCAACAAAATATTTTGTTTGCCATAATTGTGTTTTCCGGGCCTGTTTGTTTTCTGTTTCTACCCAATCTGGATAAACCCTAAATCCTCGTTTTCCTTCTCTCAGATTTGTACTTAAAATTTGTTTTTCACTCAAAACATTTTTAGGAAATACAAAGACCCCAGACTTATCTTCTTGTTCAGCAGCAATAAGGTAAAAATCAAAATTATCATTAATGTTGAATGGTTCTATTTGTTTTTCGTCGTTCCGTTTCCAAAGTGTAACGAATTGTCCGATTTTCTTTGGGGTTATTTTCGCCTTTCTAAACTTCAGGTTTAATCCTCCTATTTGAAAGTCGCATCCAAGGTATGCTTTACATTCCGGGTCATGCTTTATGTTCGTGATTTTTTCTTCGGTAATTTTAAAAATCAATTCTTTAAATTGTTTTAATTTTTCATTACCTATCAAATACAGAGAAGTATTTACTGCCATAAATTCTATTATTAGATACTTAATTTAGAAGTGGTCTAAACTTTTTTAGGGAAATAAAAAAGGGTTGTTGATATTTGTAGTT
>CAZBXQ010000159.1:0-2094 GCA_964495935.1 uncultured Flavobacteriaceae bacterium | reverse complement strand
ATACAATCAATATTTGAAGGAGTTGATTTCACTTTTAGAATAGAAATATATACTTCTGGGTTCTTAGAAACGCATCCGGGAAAACTTACTCAGCGGGTCTGGAACTCCGGGCTCCATAGGCGTACATAGTAGTTAAAGAGGGATTCTTCGGGAGGGCCTGAGGTTAGGGTGTTTTTTCTAAGAATATATAAAATCAATTGACTTAGGTACATAGATATTAATCCTATAACCTTATACACAGAATCTTAAGTACAAGAAGGTTGTTGTTTCTTAGAATTGAATGTAGTTTTGAATAAAAATATAGGTCCAACTTAGAATATTTTGTCGAGTGTTTTTCGAGGGACGAGATCCCGAAAGCTTTCGGGAGTATCGGGACCTCTTTATATTGTTTAAACCCTCGATATGTTTTTTATATCACGCTTCGCTATAAAAAATCGAATAGACAACATTCCGTTGGATTTTAGCTAATTATAGCTTTGGGTGCTAAATTCAGCAACCATTAATTAAATCTAATAAGCAAGTGCTTACAATAATATGTTATTGACGATGTTTTCGATAACGGAACGGAATGACAGATGATTCTAAAAAAGAGGCAGGCAGTTACTCAACACAACCGGATACTAACGCATTGAAAAAAATAAGATACGCGTTTCGTAACACTATAGCGTTGGTGCCGGACCAAAGGGATCTTCCAGTGACGGACTTTGTGGAGAAAGAAATTCTGCTCCGGTTTCGGTAATGACGATGTCATCTTCGGTGCGAACCCCGAATTCGTTGGGAATATAGATGCCGGGTTCATCGCTAAAAGTGTGTCCCGGTTTTAAAATTGTTGTATTTCCCTTTACAAGGTAGGGCCACTCGTGCATATCCAATCCGATGCCGTGCCCCAAGCGATGCGTAAAATATTTATAATCCGGACCGTATCCGGCATCTGTAATAACTTTTCGGGCAGCAGCATCTACTTCTTGGGCTTCGATTCCCGGGCGCGCAATTGTAAAGGCCTCGGTTTGGGCTTTTAAGACCATTTGAAAGACGTCTTTCATTTTTTGGGAAGGCTCTCCCAGGACGAAGGTCCGGCTTAAATCCGACCAGTAACCTTCTACCCGGCAACCTCCGTCAATCAGTACAACCTGATTTTCTTCTATTTTTTGCGGGGTTCGGGAGCCGTGGGGGAGTGCCGCCCATTTTCCTACTTGAACACTGGCATAGCCTTTAAACCCCAATCGTTTGTGAGCGATGGATATCAATCGGCTGAATTCATCCTGACTCATCCCCACTTCAGCAGCCTTATAAGCGGCTTCATAAGCTTTAAAAGTCGCTTCAGAAGCCAATTTCATCAGTTCGATCTCGTGTTCGTCTTTTACACTCCGGCAACCCGCCGTAACCGGAGTGGCGCTGACCAATTCTAAGGCTCCGCCGGATTCTCGGTCAATCCCGTTGCTGAATACAAACCGAACCTGCTCCTCAATACCGATACGGCTATTGGCGATCCCCCTGTCCTTAAGCCCTTGGAGAACTCGTTTATACGGATTTTCATGTTCCTGCCAAGTAAGAATTGTCTGTAGATTGCTTAGAGGGCCATCTTCAATTTGTTCCATGGCCCGAGATTTCTCAAAATAGGGGCATACGATAAAAGGGTCCTTTTTTTGCGGGATAATCAGTGCCAACATCCGTTCGCTGATGCCCCATTTAATTCCTGAAAAATATTCCAAAGTAGAGCCTCCCATAATGACGATTGCATCCATATTGTTTTTATGCATCAAACGTTTGGCTTTTTCTATTCTTTTTTTTCGCTCTTCGTTGGTAATGGGGCGTACGCGATCCTTTAGGGAAGTCAAGGCCTCGATAGAAGGGGGGAGATCAGATTGCTTTTGGTCGAGTTGATCTTCAGAGCTTTTTGATACACAGGAAGCTTGAGTTAGACCAAAGGCTCCCAAAGCGGAGAGGGTCAGGAATTTTTTTCGTGAGATCATGTTTTTCAGACTTTATACAAGATTTACTAATGTATGATTTTTGCGATAGTTGGATAAGCAATAAGCAGAATTTTTGACTCCGGTGAATTCAACTTTTTATTTAATGAAAGCAGCATGGCCG
>CAZBXQ010000158.1:0-2123 GCA_964495935.1 uncultured Flavobacteriaceae bacterium | reverse complement strand
TTACTCATTAATATACCATGGTCTTTCTTCACCAGTTCGGCAATGCCTCCCACATTCGGGGCGATGGCAGGTATCCCGTGAGCCATTGCCTCCATAAGGGAAATGGGAACCCCTTCGGTTTCGCTGGCATTGATAATGGCATCAATATTCCGATCCTTGATAAATTTTATGACTTCAGGGTGAGGCCGGGTTCCATAGAAATAATATTTGATGTTTTTATCTTTTAAGATTGTCTTTGCGAGATCGAGTAGCATTTCCTTCTGCTCCCGCATATCTTCCTTGACGACACCCCCCAGATGATGCCAGGTGATTTTTATAGTGGGGTTTTGTTTTGCAAAAAGACCGATACCGCGAATTATTTTATCAATCCTTTTTAAAGGCTTGAAAACGGCAATAGAAAGTAAGACGATATGTTTGGGAGCAGAAGGTTTACAATAATCGGAATCGATTTTCATGCCCTGTCTGCTCAACCTTATTTCATGCGGGGAATAGTTAAAATTGGTTTTTAGATATGCGGCTCCTTCATGAGAAATCGTATAAATTTTATCAAATTTTCCGCTGAATTGTCGTTTTAAAGGGAGATAGTTGTTTGGACTTCGAAATTCGTAAAGATCTTTGCTCACCGCCCGGGTTACTACTTTTATATGGGGATTTTTCTTCTTAAGCAGTGCTGCCGAATAAGAAATGGGCTCAAACCAGTATGCATAAATCAAGGTGGCGTTATGGATGTCTTTCCCGATTAAGGAAGACAAACGTCTTTTATACATAAAAACTTCATACGTTGTGAGTAAAGCAGCTTGGTAGGGTTGAAGTTTGGTAGTCTTGCGGTTGAATATGAGATACAATACTTCCTTGATGAAAAATGTGGAGCATAAGGCTTCAAAAATCCGAAGGATTTTGATTGGTTGTTTCCAGACTTTGGGGAGATCGACCGTTGTAATATTTTTGGGAATTTCCCACATTCCGCGTTCTTTTCCTCGTTGAGGAATCAAGTAGAGTTGCCCGGTATAATCTTTAGACCAATATTCTAATTCTATGGAAAGTGGGGCTTCCATAGGAGGATCGTAGGGAAATCTTTTGGTAATTAGATAAACTTTTTTCACGATGAACATGAATTAGGGGAATAAGTTAGTTATTAATATTAACTTAACGATTAACCCTAATGGAATTATATTGCTTTTTCAATTGCCCTTAACTGATGAATTGTGGAGGCCTATCGAGCCCTACCGATCTCAAGCAGGTTTCGGATGCCCGCCATAGAGCAGTATGGAGGATTGACAGGCAAGATCGGCTGATCAGCTTGTTCCGAGCATGAATGTTGCTCAACGCTTAATGATTTTAGGCTTACAAACCGACATACGAAAATTCGGTGACATCCCTCTTTTGAGAATCCGATCAGGTATTGAGGTCATTTAAACTTTTGAGATTGAAGCGAAAAATAGAGATTATTGTTCCAAGTGACGGCTTTTTTTGTAGAGCATAGCCATAGCTACGGTCGAAAAAAAAGACTAAATCTGGGGCAATAAGATCATTTTACAGCCAATTTTTGAAAGTATGAATGACCTCATTATTTAATATCGTTATCTTTGCCGGGATCTCGAATATTTGATGATAGTTTCAAAACTTTTTGAAGAGTACAGCTATGGGTAAAAAAAACAATAATTATAGCGATGTTCCATATCCCTTGATCAGTGTGATTGTTCGGGCTTATAATTTGCAGGATTTTATTGGGGAAGCCCTGAATGGAATTTTAATGCAAAAATATCGGGGTACTATTGAAGTTATTGTTTCCAATGATCACTCTTCAGATGCCACTCATGATGTGGTTCAGCAAATTATTAGGGAGCATCCCCATGGGAATTGGATTCGATATACCAATCAGGCCGACAACAAAGGAATGATTGGAAACCTGATATGGGCATTGCGGCAGGCACAAGGGGAATATATCGCTCCTTGTGATGGTGATGATTACTGGACGGATCCTCTAAAATTGCAAAAACAAGTGGATTTCATGAGAGCCCATCCGGATTGTGCGATTTCCGGGCACGCTTTTAAAGAAGTTTATAGAGATAATCGCCCCGATCGTATTAAACAGATGGTTCGCAAAGTTTCGTTGTGTACTC
>CAZBXQ010000157.1:0-2124 GCA_964495935.1 uncultured Flavobacteriaceae bacterium | reverse complement strand
GAGTACACAACGAAACTTTGCGAACCATCTGTTTAATACGATCGGGGCGATTATCATCATAGGATTCTTTAAAGGCATGCCCCGAGATCGTACAATCGGGATTTGATCTCATGAAATCCACTTGTTTTTGCAATTTTAGAGGATCCGTCCAGTAATCATCCCCATCACAAGGAGCGATATATTCCCCTCGTGCCTGCCGCAATGCCCATATCAGGTTTCCAATCATTCCTTTATTTTCGGCCTGATTGGTATATCGAATCCATTTTCCGTGAGGATGTTCCTTTATAATACGTTGAACAATATCATGGGTAGCATCTGAGGAATGATCATTGGAGACAATAACCTCGATAGTACCCCGATATTTCTGCATTAAAATTCCATTCAACGCCTTTTCAATGAAATCTTCTAAATTATACACCCGAACCACCACACTCACCAAGGGATACGAAGCTTCTGTAGTATCTTTGTTTGTTTTATGCATTACGTTCTTTTGCAAAGAAATAAAATCTACTCAAATTTTAGACAAATATAGTGATATAAATGATTCGAAAGCTACTACCGCACTATCACGCCTCCTTCTTAAAAACTAAGAAAAACGAGTTGCGTCCAATATTGGGATTGAGGTCATTTAAACTTTCAAAAATGGGCTGCAAAATGACCTTATTGCCCCGGATTTAGTCTTTTTTTCGACCGTAGCTATGGCTATGCTCTACAAAAAAGCCGTCATCCGGAACAATAATCTCTATTTTTTGCTTCAATCCCAAAAGTCTAAATCCCCTCATTAAGAGAAACAGTATAAAGATATTCCCCATCAAAGAATGTTTAAAGCTATTAACTCAAAACAGTATATCTTTAGAAACTCTATAACGCAGAGCTCTATTTTAGATACTTGGATTTTAGTCTGAACAGATTTACTTACCCCTTACTTCAACTCCAGAAAAATATTTTTAATTATTTTTAAACATTGTAGGATAGTTTAAGTCAATACAAAAAGGCACTCCTTTAAAAAAACCATATTATGACAAAAAAGGTATTCCTGATTACTAAAAAATTTCCGTATGACCCCCCTATGGAAACTCCACTCTCTTCAGAAATAGAGTATTGGTCTCGTGAATATACGGGGCAATTGTACTTGATTCCGCAGCGAAAAAAAGAGAATGGAATCTGGGATCTCCCAAAAAATATAAACATTTTAGAACTCCCCAAAAAATGGAAACAACCCGGCAAACCCCTTCGGTTTTTTGAGGCTTTATGGTCTCCACTTTTTATAAAGGAAGCATTGTATCTTTTAGCGAAACGAAAAGTAACCCAATTTCAACCCTATCGAGCTGCGTTCTTTACCACCTACGAAGTCTTGATCTACAAAAGACGATTAATGGGATTATTGCGGGAGTATCTAAATGATGACATTTTGATCTATGCTTATTGGTTTGAACCTATTTCCTATTCAGCAGCACTGCTTAAAAAAAAGAATCCTCGTGTAAAAGTAGTTGCCCGGGCAGTTAGTAAAGATCTTTACGAATTTCGAAGTCCAAACAACTATCTTCCCTTAAAACGTCAATTTAAAGAAAAATTGGATCAAATATATACGATCTCGAACGAGGGAACTTCCTATCTGATAAAGAATTTTGGTTTTCCTTCAAAAAAAATAAGTTTGAGCAGACAAGGCATGAAAATCGATACCGATCACTGTCCACCCTCGCCCCCCGGGCATTTAGTCTTACTTTCTATTGCGGTCTTTAAACCTTTAAAAAGAATTGATAAAATAATCAGGGGGATCGGGCTATTCTCAGCGCAAAATCCCGACATTGAGATCACGTGGCATCACTTGGGAGGGGTAGCTAAAGAAAGCATGAACGAACGCGAAAAAGTATTACAGGAATTGGCAAAAGCCACATTTATGGGAAAAAACGTAAATTATCACTTTTACGGAACTCGGCCACATCCCGAAATCCTGGCCTTTATTAAAGACCATAAGATTGACGTTATTATCAATGCCAGTGAAACCGAAGGTGTTCCCATCTCTATCATGGAGGCCATGGCGCATGAAATACCGGCCATTGCCCCGGATGTGGGAGGCATTGCCGAACTGGTGAAGAAAGACCATGGTATATTAATGAGTAA
>CAZBXQ010000156.1:0-2156 GCA_964495935.1 uncultured Flavobacteriaceae bacterium | reverse complement strand
CAAGCCAAGGGCGGCTCAATTTAATGTTCAATTAAAAAACGGGGGATGGTCAAATATATTTTAAATTCCTTATTTTTACCCTAATCAACTCTGTACATTCAAAATGATTTCAGATTCCAAAAAACTTTTTCGATTTTTAAGAACGCAGCCTGTCCCTGAAAACACCAATGAGATACTGGCTCTGGAACGTACAAAGTTGGCCAATGAACGAACTCTTCTTTCCTATATTCGATCATCCTTATATTTACTCCTTGGAGGGCTGGCATTGATTCAGATTGAAAGTGTAGAAAAAATACGGTGGTTGGGGTATGTCGCTTTGATCTTTTGCGTGATTTTTGCCAGTATAGGGATTGTTCGTTATATTATTTTGTCGAGAAGACTTCGAAAATGGAATCGCATTCTGTTTGTCGATACCAAGGATGTCCCCGGCAATGAAAAGCTCATTAAAAACAGGGGAGGAAAGTTTTAAACCTGCTTGATAATCACAGCATATTTTCTTATCCACGTTGTTTCGGATGAATAATCTCCGATAAAAACCAATAAATTTTATACCTGCTTAATTTATGAATTTAATTTTGAGGAGATTCAAGGATTTTGCAACGTGGAAGCTCTCCAAATTAAATCAAAATTCACATCCATGCTAAATATAGTATTTTTTCCTCTTTATTGTAATAAGCTTATAATGAGTTATTTAAATATGGTTGTACTTTTTAAATTTATGAATTGGTGAATTATGCAGGTATAATGAGACTTCGGATTAAGCCCATAAAAAAAATATTTTCATATTTTAGAGGTCTCATCAATCATCTGTAAAATGAAAAATAGAACCTCCTTTAGTTTGTTAATTCCGATCCCAATTGCTTTGTTAGCCATGTTTATTGCCTTGTTTTGTACTGCTCCCGGTTGGGCGCAATTTTACAAAGTTTATGACTATGATACTACCCAAAAAGGGGAGTTTGAAGTAGCTTTATGGAATTCATATGTGGTATCCACTCCAAAGACATTTGATTATTTTGGTTTGCCCGTTGATCAACAAGGGTTATGGGCTCATGCTTTGGAGGTGGAGTATGGACTTACTGACCGGTTGACTTTGGTCGTACGTACTGATTTTTTAGACCCCAAAGGAGCTGCCTTCCATTATGTGGGGACACGAGCCATATTCTTTCACTATCGGCTTGGAGAGCGGGGCGGAGGCTGGTTTGACCCGGCAGTTTTGTTGGAATATAGTTTTCCGAAATCGGCTTATAGCGATGAGGAAGAACTCGAGCTCCGCCTTATTTTGGAGCATCGATTTGATGACCAATTTCGTATGAGCCTCAACCCAATCTTCAAGTTGATCACGAGCGGACATGGAGTCGAAGAGGGACTCGAACTCGGTTATGCGGCAGGTTTTTATTACAAGGTGAGTCACCGGATACAGCCCGGATTGGAATTTTATGGAGAAATCGGGCAACTGCGGATCCCCAGACCTTTTAGGGAACAGGAATTTTATATTTTTCCTTCGATCAATTTGCATCTTTGGAAGTTACATTGGAATCTTGGTGCCGGTTTTGGGTTGACTCAAAACAGCAATGATTTTACGATAAAGAGTCTTATCGCATATGGATTTTAAAAAGAGTATCGGTATGCTTTGCCGACTTCCTGAGAATCCAGATCCCGTGGATAAGGTTGATTCGAGGATGGAAAATGGATTACAACGACTATTTTTGAATGATAAAGGTGTCTGTTCATTGGAGTCCGTATGTCCTCTGATTCATCTTTGGAATAGTGGGGAGAATAGTCAAGATGAGTTTTATCGTGTCTTGGAAGATTGCCTTGCATAATTTTGAAAAAGAATGAACCCAGAGAGAGTACTGTATGTGAATGAAGCCCCTATTCCGGTTTATGACTGATACAGTAGCCCAATCTTTCGGGGAAGTGTATTATAAATTTGCTGTAAAAGGGGATTTGCGACCTATTTATGGAAAAGTCCTGAATCTTTTCAAAGAGAGCGGTTTTTAATTCCGCCTAGCGACCCACTGGGCGGGCTGGGGGTATGATGGATTAAAAGTAGCGGGATAAAATGTAAAGTAGCGATCTCACAACTCGTTTTAGGAATGATTTTTTTAAGGAATAATCTTTTTAATCAATCGTAATGAATGCGAATAACGACGGGT
>CAZBXQ010000155.1:0-2311 GCA_964495935.1 uncultured Flavobacteriaceae bacterium | reverse complement strand
AAATCCAAAATCTCCAATCGTTAATCGTGGTTTGTTATTTGTTCTTTAGGATGACAATTTTATAATACGTTGCTCCTTAAAATGAGTTCAATAAAAAACCTCCGAAAAGTTTCAACAAAAAAAAGAAAAATCTCGGAGGTCTGTGATTTTGCTGCTGCAAGCAATTGATAACCGTTAAAGGTTTGGTTTTATTTAATCATACTAAAGCTGCGTTGAACAAAATTAGTCAGTTCTTCTCCTTTTAATAAATTTTGAGAAAGACGGGCCAGATCCAGTGCCTGGTTAATCAATCGGGATCGCTTTTTGTCGGTTTTGGTATGGAGAATGGTCTCGATTAAGGGGTTATTGGTATTAACCACCAGATTATACATCTCCGGCATATTGCCCATTCCCATAAAGCCTCCTCCGCCTCCGGTTTGCTGCATTTCCTTCATGCGACGCATAAATTCGGGTTGAGTGATAATTAAAGGAGCTGCCTCGCTATCCATGTTTTCCAGTTGGACGGTATATTTTTCCTTGGGAATCACCCCTTCAAATTGTGATTTTAAGGTTTCTTGTTCTTCTTCCGTCAATTTGGATGTCTGCTCTTCCTCTTTTTTAATCAGCTTGTCGATGTGATCGCTGTCCACTCGGGCAAAGGATACATTTTCTTTTTCGGTTTCCAGCTTTTGAATCAAATGCGGAACGATGGGAGAATCCAATAGCAAGACCTCGTAGCCTTTGGCTTTAGCAGTTTGGATATAACTGTCTTGATCTTCTTTGTTGGACGCATAAAGCACGACTAATTTATCGTCCTTATCGGTTTGATGATCCGAAATTTTTTCTTTTAATTCATCAAAGGTAAAGTAATCTCCGTCAACGGTAGGATAAAGGGCAAATTTTTGAGCCTTGTCAAAGAATTTATCTTCGGTCAGCATTCCGTATTCGATAACCACCTTGATTGCATCCCATTTCTTTTCAAAATCCTCCCGATTATCCTTGAATAATTTTTTGAGCTTGTCGGCTACCTTTCGGGTAATATAGCTGGAAATCTTTTTTACATTACTATCGGCTTGAAGATACGAACGCGAAACGTTTAAGGGAATATCGGGGGAATCAATAACTCCTTTTAACAGGGTCAGGAAATCCGGAACAATCCCTTCTACGTTATCCGTGACAAAGACCTGATTTTGATACAACTGAATCTTGTCTTTCTGCATGGTCATATCGTTGGTCAACCGCGGGAAATATAAAATTCCGGTCAGATGAAAAGGATAGTCCACATTTAAATGAATATGGAAAAGCGGCTCTTCGAATTGCATGGGGTAGAGCTCCCGATAGAAATTATTGTAATCCTGCTCTTCCAGATCGGTGGGTTGTTTTACCCAGGCCGGTTCCGGATTGTTGATAATATTATCAACGGTTACCGTTTTCGGCTTGGCATCTTTATCGGCATCTTCGGGAAGCGGGAGTGTCTTTTCTTTAGTTCCAAATTTAATCGGGATGGGCATAAACTTATTGTACTTAACCAATAGTTCCCGAATGCGTTCCTCTTTTAGAAATTCTTCACTTTCTTCATTAATATGAAGAATGATTTCGGTTCCGTGGTCTTTTCGGTCGGATTCTTCCAAGGTAAAATCAACGGTTCCGGTACAGATCCAGTGTGCAGCGGGCGCGTCTTTATGAGATTTTGTGATAATTTCTACCTTATCGGCGACCATAAAGGCTGAATAAAAGCCTAATCCGAAGTGTCCGATAATTCCGGTCTCCTCAGTGGAATCTTTATATTTTTCCAAAAACTCGTTGGCTCCCGAAAAAGCAACTTCATTGATGTATTTTTCAACTTCCTCCGCGGTCATTCCGATGCCTTGATCCAGAATATGGAGAGTCTTATCATCTTCGTTGATTTTTACTTCAATCTGAGGTTTCCCATATTCCACTTTTGCCTCTCCCAAATTGGCGAGATGTTTTAATTTTAGAGTGGCGTCGGTTGCATTGGAAATCAGTTCTCGTAAAAAAATCTCGTGATCACTGTAGAGAAACTTTTTTATCAGCGGAAAAATATTTTCTACAGAGACATTAATTTTACCTTTTGCCATGGTTGTATGATTTTATTGACTTTAATTTTATGTCTCTTTATTCTTCAAAAGAAATACCAAATTTTTTTACTGCCAAGTTGACAGGGGGAGTTTTGAATTTGGGGAGTTTCCCTAAATAAGACTGACCGTTTTGATGAATCGTATAATCGTATAATCGGTTAATTGGTTAATTGTTGTTCATGTTAGGGGTAAAACTTCGGTTCTTAGATTGTAGAATTGGAACTGGAATTTGA
>CAZBXQ010000154.1:0-2344 GCA_964495935.1 uncultured Flavobacteriaceae bacterium | reverse complement strand
TTAACGATTGGAGATTTTTGATTTCAAATTTCAAAAGGCAAATTTCAATTTTTTTCAACTCACTACTCATTACTCAATACTTCACCACTCACTTATTACTAAAAATATTCCCTTTTCAAGTTCCGAATTCAAGTTCAAATTCAAGTTCTCTCCCCACTCCCCACTAATCACTCCCCTCATTTTTTAACCGCAGAGTACACAGAGCATCCGCAGAGTTCGCAGAGTTTATTATCAAGTTTTATCTCCGAACAACAAGCCACCAGTTTGGGATAAATTCTATGATCTTATGCATTTTATCTTTTAACCATTATTTAGAATAATATAAGATAAGTTCGATCTTCACTTTTTTTCGTTCAACTTTTGTAGCTTTGAGAGAGAAAAATAAAATTCATCATGAGAGAAGCAATTCGTTTTACCTTTATTATGGCTATTATCGTAGCCGCTATTGTCTGTACAATTATCTGGCCGGCCTACGGGTTATCGGGAATTGCGATACTTTTATTTAGTATTGGCCTTTATGATTTATTTCAAAAACGACACACTATTTTAAGAAATTTCCCCCTGTTGGGGCATATGCGGTATCTTTTAGAAATGATAGGGCCTGAGATTCATCAGTATTTTGTAGAGGACAATACTGATGGAAAGCCCATCGATCGAAATCATCGGGCTTATGTATATGCCCGGGCAAAATCACAAAACGACACTCATCCTTTCGGTACCGAATTAGATGTTAACCAAGAGTTGTTTTCTTATATGAAACACAGCATCTACCCGGCCGCCGTTATGCAGGAACCTCCTCGTATCAGAATTGGAGGAGCGGAATGCAAACAACCTTATTCTGCAAGTATCTTTAATATCTCTGCCATGAGTTTTGGGGCGTTAAGCAAAAATGCAGTTATGGCCCTTAATAAGGGAGCCAAAATGGGAGGATTTTATCATAATACCGGAGAAGGCGGAATTTCTCCTTATCATCGAAAAGGAGGGGATGTGGTTTTTCAATTGGGAACTGCCTATTTTGGAGCGCGAACCAAGGATGGAAAATTTGACCCGGAGATCTTCAAGAAAAAAGCTCGTTGGCCCGAGGTCAAAATGATTGAGTTAAAACTATCACAAGGAGCTAAACCGGGACATGGCGGAGTTTTACCAGCCGTTAAAAATGATCTGGAGATTGCCGAAATCAGAGGATTGGAGCCCCATACCGATGTGCTTTCTCCTTTTGGCCATTCGGCCTTTGATGATGCGGAAGGCCTATTGCACTTCATTCAAAAATTAAGAACACTTTCCGGAGGGAAACCGGTGGGATTCAAATTGGCCATTGGAAGTAAGCGCGAATTCCGGGAAATTTGTGAAAAAATGGTCGAAACCGGGATTAAGCCCGATTTTATAACTGTTGATGGTGCCGAGGGAGGAACCGGAGCAGCACCTATTGATTTTTCCAATTATGTGGGCTTCCCCTGGGAAGAAGCCCTTATTTTTGTGACGAATTGCCTGAATGGGTATGATCTCAAAAAGGATATTAAAGTGATTACCGCCACCAAAATATTTACTGCTTTTGATATTTATAAAGCTTTATGTATCGGTGCCGATGCCTGTAATTCAGCGCGGGGAATGATGCTGGCGTTGGGTTGTATTCAGGCCTTAAAATGCAATACCAATAAATGTCCCACGGGAATTGCCACCAATAATCCCCGACTGGTTCGCGGCCTGGATGTGAATCTTAAGTCTAAACGTGTGGCCAATTATCAACGACGGACGGTGGAAGACTTCCTCGAATTGTTTGCGGCCTCGGGATGTACGGAATTAAGCCAGTTAAACCGACACATGATTTATAAAAAACTAAACGACACCATAAAATCTTATGATACCTACTTTCCCGAAGTAAAAGAAGGGGATTACTTAAAAAATGCCGGGTGATGTGCAATAATTAGCTCGCTTTTCTCAACGGCTGCAACAGATGTGATAGGTCTCAATCCAGCAATAAAAATTCTTCTCTTCAATAATTTTGCAAATATTTGGATAATTCCCTATATTTAAGGGATTTATATTTTCTATTGGCTTTAGAAGTGATTTAAACTTTTTGTTTATAGAATGAATTCTTATCAATTAGTTGTATAATTAATTGTTGCCCTCACCCGCCGTCTAAAAGCGACGGTAATAAATGCTTTTAGGGCTTAAAAAGATTCAAGAATTGGGCTTCAACTCCATAAATACAGGATTTTTTGGAGGTTTATAAGAAGATTTAAAAGTTTAAATAATCGCTTTAGTCAAAAATAGTGTTGCTATAGATAGAAGATATGATAATTAGCATATAGAACCGTTGTTTTATGATGGAACCGGTTTTTTA
>CAZBXQ010000153.1:0-2397 GCA_964495935.1 uncultured Flavobacteriaceae bacterium | reverse complement strand
CCCGCAGGGCGGGGTGTCGATTTCGGAACCATAAGCATAAATTGATACTTGAATCTGCCACTCCGAAACTTTTGTAAGATCTAATTTAATCCTCTAAAACTTTTCCTACCTTGTGCTTTAAAGATGCTTATATCTTTTAAAACCCTAATCTCCTCAACCATGCGTTGTACCAAGTTTATATACCTTTTCTCTTTCCTTTTTCTTTTTTCAATGTTTGCCCGGGCTCAGAATAATAAGGATTCCCGGATTATGGGATTTATTTCCGATCAATCGGCTCAGGAGCAGAAAAATATAGAGAAACAATTTGATCAGAACCTTAGTAAAACGGAAATGGAAAACTGGATGAAACGATTGGCGGCCAAGCCCCATCATGCCGGTTCGCCTTACGGAAAGGAAAATGCTCATTTTTTAGATTCCTTATTTAGTAGTTGGGGCTATCAAACAGAGATCAAAACCTATTACCCGTTGTTCCCCACTCCAAAAATCAGAGAACTGACTTTATTGGAGCCGGTTGAATTTGAGGCTGGGCTGGAGGAGAAAGCTTTTCCGGAGGAAGATCCCTACACCGATCAGGAGGGACAACTTCCCCCGTATAATGCCTATTCGGCAGATGGTGATGTGACCGGCGAATTGGTCTATGTAAATTACGGCAGTCTGGAAGATTACAAAAAGCTCGAGGAAATGGGGATTTCAGTCAAAGGAAAGATTGTTATTGCGCGTTATGGGAAAACCTGGCGAGGGGTAAAGCCCAAATTGGCGTATGAACACGGGGCTATTGGGACTCTTATTTATTCCGATCCGCAGGACGAGGGCTACGCCCAGGGAGAGACCTATCCTAAAGGACCGTATAAAAATCCGTATGCCGTGCAGCGAGGAAGTGTGATCAATGCTCCCTTGTATCCCGGCGATCCGTTGACACCCGGATATGCAGCGACAAAGAACGCCAAGCGGTTGGATCGAAACGAGGCAGAATCCTTAAAAAAGATCCCGGTATTGCCGATATCCTATCATGATGCACAACCTTTATTGGAAAACATGAGCGGCCCGGTAGCTCCGCCATCCTGGCGTGGTGCTTTACCGATTACTTATCACGTAGGACCCGGTGCCTCCACGGTGCACCTCAAGTTGGAATTCAACTGGGACCTTACTCCGGTGTATGATGTTATCGCCACGATGAAAGGAGCTGAATATCCCGATCAATGGGTGTTGCGTGGAAATCATCACGATGCCTGGGTGAATGGTGCCCGTGATCCTGTTGGCGGACTGGTGGCCTTATTATCGGAAGCGAAATCTATTGCTCAACTGAAGAAAAAAGGATGGCACCCGAAGCGAACCATCAAATTTACGGCTTGGGATGCCGAAGAACCCATGCTTTTAGGTTCTACGGAATGGGTGGAAGATCATCAGGAGGAATTGAAGAAAAAGGCAATTATGTACATTAACACCGATATGAATCAAAAAGGAACCTTTTCCGGAACCGGTTCGCCAACTGTTGAAAAATTTATTTCTGAAATTTTATTTGAAATTCCGGACCCTGATATCGAAGTGTCTCTGGGCGAACGAAAACTGGCTGAACTTTCTTTGAATCGCGGAAGTCAGGTTGATCGGATAGAGTTATATCCGATTGGGACCGGCTCCGATTATACTTCTTTTGTGCATCACATTGGGGTTCCTTCTACCGATTTACGCTTTTCGGGCGCGGTTACGGGGGAGTATCACACCCTGTATGATACCTATCCTTATTTTAAACGATTTGTGGATCCGGGGTTCAAATATACGAAAGCGATGGCCCAGCTAAATGGCCGCGTTTTAATGCGGATGGTTAATGCGGATATTTTGCCCTTTGATTTTACCCGCCTATCCAATCACCTTAATCAATATAGCAAACAGCTGCAGGAATATACAGATAGTAAAAGGGAGAAAGTGGCCTTCAAAAACAAAATGGTAAACGAAGGAGCATATCAGGAGGCGGGAAACCGTTATACGAAGGAGACCAAGAAACAAAATGAAGTTCCTGAATTCGATTTTTCTTCTTTAGACCGGGAACTGGATAAACTTCAGGAAAATGCATCTCAGTATGACCAATTGACGAAGCAATTCACGGCCCATACGAATAAGAAAATCATTCGGACGCTTAACCAAAAGCTTCAGAAAGTTGAACAAAACGTATTGACGACAAACGGTCTTCCGGGTCAGAAATATTATAAGAACGTTCTTTATGCGCCGGGGAAATATACCGGATATGGGGCCAAAACCCTGCCCGGAGTACGCCAGGCGATAGAGTTGGGACAATATGATATTGTTGACGAACAAATTGATTTACTGACGCAGACTTTAAAGGGATACAATCAATATTTGAAGGAGTTGATTTCACTTTTAGAATAGAAATATATACTT
>CAZBXQ010000152.1:0-2428 GCA_964495935.1 uncultured Flavobacteriaceae bacterium | reverse complement strand
CAGATGAATTATTTCAAGTTTAAAGATTATCCTTTGCCGCAGACGGCAAGGGAGTTTTAAGATACTTACAAGCAGGATTTTGCAATACGGTGCTATCAGCCTTCCCAAACATTATTGCTGCGATCGGTATCGGGGAGCTGATGATTCATATCGAGAATTATTTTCTGAAGTGTAGAAGTTGTCGGGGGCCTAAATTGATACTCCCCCCCGAATTTCCAGATATCAACCGGTAATTTAAGATCTTGTTCTTTTCCATTCTCCTCAATCAGATGGACCAAAACCGGCATCGCCATTTTTTGATTGTTCTTTAGTGTAATTAGAGCTCCTTTCTTCGGGTTATCTTCTACGTAATCAACTTTTTCCACCGCCTGATCCAATTGCCAATTGTGATGAAACCAGCCATTCCAAAACCAGGTCAAATCTTCCCCCGTAGCATTGTCCATACTCCTAAAAAAATCTTCCGGACGAGGATGTTTATACGCCCAGTTTTTAGCATAATTTCGCAAAGCAAAATCAAAGCGTTCCGGTCCTAAAATCACTTCCCGTAACAACACCAGACCGAAGGAAGCTTTGAAATAAGACAGGGGATGAACATACTTATATTCCACATTATCGGCAGGCATCATTAAAGTAGCTCCGTTTTTTTGAGCAGCCTCTATTACTTTGATAATTTCATCTGCGGGGTTTCCACCTCCCGGAGCATATTCTCCATCCCGTTTGGGTGCAAATTCTCCATGATTGAAATCCTCCTGAGCATAAACGTCCACAAAAACATTAAAACCCTCGTCCAGAAAGGCATTTCGGCGTTCATCCGAGCCCACGATCATGGGAAACCAGGTATGGCCAATTTCATGCTGAGCCAGGAGATACATAAAATAATCATCATCGGTATCCCAACCGTTAGTAGCAAAAGCCGGATATTCCATTCCCGAGACCGAACCGGCTGCATCGGTGGCTACTGGATAGGGAAAATCCATGATATAGGTAGAGAAATACTCAACCGAATGCTTTAACATTTGCGTCGATCGTGCCCAGGATCGACCTTCTTTAATCGAAGCCGGCGGATAAACCGATTGAGCTAATGCCGTCTTTCCATCAGACAAATTGATCTTGGCAGCATCCCACATATAATCGGCCGACATCGTCCAGGCCACATCCCGCGTATTCTCCATTCTAAAATGCCAGGTTACCGTATCGGAATTTCCTCGGGTCACCGGTTCATTCAATTCATTTTCTTTGCGAATCAACACCGTCTTATCCGATTGTGATGCTTTTTTCAATCGTTTTAACAACTTATCGGTTAATATTTCCTCTTGATTGACCAGATATCCCGCACCTGCAATTAATTGATCAGAAGGCACGGTTAGTTTATAATCAATAGTGCCATAATCGAGATACATTTCTCCGCCTCCAATAAACGGTAAAGTATTCCAACCATAATAATCGTCATATACACTCATTCGCGGATACCAATAGGTAAAATTATAAATCGATCCGGCTTCATTTTCCATATATCCCGAACGATTGCCTTTTTGAGGAAGCTTATAGTGATAAGTTATAGACAGATTTACGGTTTCCCCGGGTTCTATATCCCGATTCAAAAACACCTGCATCCGAGTTCCATAAACCTTATAATCCACCGTTTCCGTATTTTCCCCGTGAGTCAATTCAAGATTCTCAATTTGAAAACCCTCTTTTTTCTCATTTGTAGGTTCTTGCGGGTGCCGCATCTGGATTCGCCGGGCATCCTCACGGGATTCGTTCTGATCCATCTGCAACCATAAATAATCGAGCCGATCAGGACTGTTATTAACGTATTCAATATCTACTTTCCCCTCCAAAACATGCGTCTCTACATCAAAAGAGGCTTCAATGGTATAATTGGCTTCATTCTGCCAGTATTCGGGTCCGGGTTTCCCGCTGGCACTACGAAAATTATTGCCTTTATACTGATAAAAATCGGGAGTAAAGAGTTCATAAGGCTGATACTGTGCTTTGAGGTTTTCGGTTATCAAAAACAGAAAGGAAAACAATAAAGCCAAAGAAAATTTGTAGCTCCCGGTTGTTAGCGGAATCGCCATCAACTTGTGGGGTAAATAAGAATAAAAGGTTGAACGTGTGATAGTCCCGGTGTTCATAAGCCAATCCTAATGAGAAAGTTAAAAATTATAAGAATATCAAAACTACATAAATTTTCTACGGTTTTTACCGGTCTTTTACTTGTTTTTTAGGACGAATCCCAAAAATTTATAAAACCTGACCCTTGGTTTAAACATGAACCCCAAAGCCCCATAAAAGAGTTTAGAAGCAATAGATCGTAAAAAGTCCTCCAAAAGTACTTTTGGAGGACTCCAATCGGCTCATTTCTCGATTATAATCAAAAGTTTCGGAGTTACTACTTCAAGTATCAATGTATGCTTATGGTTCC
>CAZBXQ010000151.1:0-2563 GCA_964495935.1 uncultured Flavobacteriaceae bacterium | reverse complement strand
GTCACTGTCCCGGTAATCTCTATCTGTTGATCTTCTTTCTTGAATAAAACCGGAGGAGCCGTAAAAGAAAAACCCTTCCGTTTGTTTAGAAAAACATAGTTATTGATAATCCTATACTCGACGTTGGTTCCCCGGAATATCTTATCCAAAACCTTGGGAATCCTTTCTTTCTTTACTTTAAGGCTTAAATTACGTGTTAAATCGACATCATCAACTTTATAGATAAATCGATAATCCGTATGCCTTTCTATATTTTCCAATAAAGAAAAAACAGAAGCTTTTTTAACGTTTAAGGTAATGGTCTTTTGGGCAAAGGAGGGCTTGGCATGCATCCCCAAAAAAGGAAGAAGGAAACAAAGTATCGCTAACCGCATTTTTAAGTCGATTTTAAAAGGGATAGGATACCTAATCCCTTTTTTGGATTTAGGTAATCTTTTCATATTTTTGAAAGCTTTTAATTTTGGTTAATAATTGTCTGACCTGATTTTAAGTACGAGGGAATGTTGCCGCATTCCCTTTTTTGTTGTTTTTTCTATTCCATAGTTTTTGTTTTGGGGTGAATGATTATGGTATCCTGTTTTTGTGTATAATGTAATCCGTAAACTTCTTTATAGTACCGCAGGATGGTTTCCAGAGATTCATCATTCCCAAAATTGGCATTAAATCGTTCCCGGGCCATCTTCTCATCCTCATTGATAATAGTAACGTTGTAGTGGCGTCCCATTTTCTGCAGCATATCTTCAAAACTGACATTCCGGAAAACCAGTCCGCCTTGCATCCAAGCCGTATAAATATCGGTATCTACCTCCCGGATCGTAAAATCATCTTCCGTGTTCTTCAGCTCTGCCAATTGCCCCGGTTCTAATCGAGCACTATGGTCTTGATTGAACGAACTGCTTAAATCTACTGATCCTTCGACCAATACAACATTATGCAAGGAACTCTCCCGATAAGCGGAAACATTAAACCGGGTACCCAATACCTCAACATTAAACTTATCGGTATTCACGATAAACGGGCGATCGGAATCCTGAGCCACATCAAAAAAGGCTTCCCCCATCAAAAAAACTTCCCGATTCCCCTTTTCGGGAAAGTTAACCGGGTATTTAAGCGACGAACCGGCATTCATTACCACCCGACTACCATCTGCCAATTTTAATTCGAATCGATGACCATAGGAGACCTTTAGCGTGTTATATTCTATTTCTTCCTCAAGCTCCTTCTCCCTTTTGTGATAAATCAATGAATTATCTTTTTGCGTACTGACCACTTCGCCCCTTTCATCGGTAAGATTACGTTCTCCCTGATCGGAAAGATGTTGAACCTGACCATCTTCGGTAATCAATTCAACTCCCGTATCGGGCTGGGCAGAAATGGTTGCTACCGGTGCAAGGGTTTCCGATCGGTGTTCAGATTTCCAAAATCCGAAATACACAGAAATCCCGATAATCCCCACGAAAACAGCAGCAACAGCCCAATAAATATTGTTATGCCTTTTTCTATATACTTTATGACGCCGAATTACCCGTTCCGTTTTTTTTAATATCTGTTTATAAAATCGGTGGGAGTCCTCTCTGCTAAGATAGGGCCGTTTTTCCTGTAATTGAGCCAATACTTCCTCCACCTGGGGGAAAGCTTCGTCTATCTCCTGACGCTCAAAATAAGCAATCAAACGCTCTACCTCCTCGGGGGAGCATTCGTTCATAACGAACTTCTCAATAAGACGTTTAATGGATTCCGGCATATCAAAAGCACATTTTTTAACGGTGCTTGTATAAAGTATACCGTTAAGATGCCGTTAACTACTATTAGAAATTAGAGTTTCTTTATAAATGTTTATACAATCACTCGAAATAACACGTTAATAAAGGAATAACGAAAAATGTTAAAGTTTGGTTTTGAGTTTGGAAGTCTTGTGATTGGGTAGTTTTGTAATTCGGGAGTGGTTGGAGGGAAGGGGTTAGGTAGAGGTTAGAGATTAGGGGGGAGGGGGAGCTATTAGTGTCATCCTAACGCAATGATTTGTTGAGGAGCCCGGTGGTCTTGTGGTTATGTAGTTTTGTAGTTGGCCCAAGGGATCATACTTCGGTATTCCTTATTCAGTATTGGATATTCAATATTCAAACAGCCCACATCCCTTCTAATCGAGTTCAATTTCTCTCCCCACTAATCACTCCCCTCATTTTTTAACCGCAGAGCCCACAGAGTATCCGCAGAGTTCGCGGAGTTTATTATATAGTTTTATCCCCGAATAACGATTAACGATTGGAGATTTTTGATTTCAAATTTCAAAAGGCAAATTTCAAATTCCAGTTCCAATTCTACAAGCTAAGAACCGAAGTTTTACCCGTAACATGAACAACAATTAACCAATTAAACAAATAACCGATTATACGATTAACGATTGGAGATTTTTGATTTCAAATTTCAAAAGGCAAATTTTAATTTTTTTTCAACTCACTACTCAATACTTCACCACTCACTTATTACTAAAGATCTTCTTTTTTTAAGTTCAAGTTCGAATTCAAGTTCAATTTCTCTCCCCACTCCCCACTAATCACTC
>CAZBXQ010000150.1:0-2664 GCA_964495935.1 uncultured Flavobacteriaceae bacterium | reverse complement strand
AAAAGAAATATATGATGAAATTAAAAAACAGATTTCCTAAAGCTAAATTTATCAGATGGATAGACTTTAGGCTAAAAAGATAAAATTACGTTCTCCACGCGACTTGCCAAAAGCGGCAAGAATAAGCTCCATTTGAAAGTCTCAGTAAAATGACGTCTTCGGCAAGCCGTCGTATAGAAACGATACACGTAAATATAAAGGAGCAGGACGGAAATTTTGAGTTCTCTCATCTATTTTTCCGACCCTGTATATAGAGAGAAGAGGGCAATTCCATAGAATACCTCCCCAATCGAAATTACCTATAATTTTCGTTTGACGGGATTGTCGTCCTTCAATACTTTTTATAGACCGCTTCAATAAATTTTTCGGTTTGTTTTCGACCTATAGTATAAGATTCCGTTAGTCCGTTTATTACTACGCTAAAGAAAAGCGTCCTTCCTTTTTTAGTATGAAGAAAACCACTCAGTGCAACGGCTTTATTCAAAGTCCCGGTTTTTGCGAAAAGCTTTCCATTTAAATTTTTATACAGTCCTTTGAGAGTTCCTGTATCGCCAGTGGGAAGGATATCATAAAGCTTTTGGTGATCAACCTGAGCATAGAGTAGTTGAAGAACTGTGATCAGATCATTTGGGGAGGACATATCGGCAAAGGACAGTCCGGAACCATCTTTTAAAACAGGCTTATCCGAAAATTTAAAATCATATTTTTTAAGATGATCGATAAGCCGAACAGAATTAATTTCGTTAAATAAAGCCATGGAAACCATATATTGGGTTTGCTCGGCCATAAAATTGTCGCTGTGATGCATCATCGGGGTCAGTAAACTGTCTAAGGGAACGTTGCCCATACTTTTCCAGTTTTGATCTGCTAACTCTACCGAACTCGTGGTTACCGGTTTTTTTAAAGTGTCTTGCAATAGCTGGGCAACCAATTTTTCAGACGGTATAAAGGGAACACTTTGCTTACGGGAAGAAGAATGATCACGAATGCGATACTTAAAAGAATTAGATTTTTCATCGCGCTGCACATATAAACCGGATTTATAAGGAGGCTCTTTATCTTCTTTTTCCAACTTGTCGTATGAGGAAAAATAAGAAGGTATTGATTTCAGGATACCTTTTTTGTTATAGAAACGAATCACATTTCCGTAGATTGGGAAGCTGCTCCGCTCCGGTTGCCAGCCTGCATTGTAATAATCCCAAGCCCATTCGGGACCGAATCTTCCATTTTTATTTTTGGTTTTTACCAGAGCTATGGGGAGTTTCTCTTTTTTCAGAAATTCAAATACCGGCTGCTCTTCAAAATCGGGATGTAAAAAGGTAGGATCACCCGTACCTCGGATATATAAGGTGTCGTCTTGGCGCTGATATTGGATCCCTGTTGTCGAATCTGATAAATATCGTTTTGCAGCATATAAGGTATAGAGCTTGTTATTACTGGCAAATGTAAAATAACGCTGGGCATTGTGTTCATAAAGAACTTTATCTTTAACAGGATCATAAATGCTGATTCCGATATGTGTGTGTTTTAGGTCTTCATTCTTTGTCAAGTATTTTTTAGCCGCTCTTTTTTGAGCCTGCAACGGAATTATAAACAGGATTAGGAATCCGGTAAAAAGAATATTTTTCATAGGATAAACAGGATATAAAAAAATGGTGTTAAACCCATTCTCTGGGGTTTTGTAGAGTCTTGACCAGCATATCTTCCCGACTTCCTTCTTCGGGTTTTAATTCATAGCGGAAGTCGATTTTTGGAGGAAGCTGAGCCAGGAGGGTGTCGGGATGATCTCGTTTTTTGATACGATTGGAAAAATGAGGATTAAACAAGAAATCATATTCGATGAAACGACTCCAGCGAAAGGCTTGCCAGTCACGGTGATTTTGAACTGCGGGGGCGTCCTTTCGCTTCTCCAGAATAGGCATATAGGAGGGAATAAAAGCTTCTCCAAGGTCTTTGATAAAAGATAGAAGTGCTTCGATTTTTAAAGAGTTGTCGGGCTTGATGTTTTCAAAAAAGATTCCTCCAATTCCTAAAGTCTCTTGACGAATCGGATTCCAAAAATGACGGTCGCAATGAGCCTTAAAAGTCTTATACCAATCCGGATGGTATTTACTGCAAACTTCCTGGCATACCCGGTGAAAATAGGAGGCATCTTCACGAATCAGATAATTGGGGATAAGATTCATTTCGCCACTTACATCGTGTTCCACGATATTCCCCGAAAGATCGGAAACCTCATGATACTGATAATGGGATTGGAGGGTTGGAGCGTTCGGGTTTTTAGGATGAAAGGTAATTTGCAGGCCGGTTTTATAATGCTTTTTATCGTTTATCACTGAATGGAGAGTATATCGATTTGCCGCACCTTTTTGTAAAACCTGTCCGTTTTTTATGATTTTGATGATCCCTTTTTCTTGTGGAGAATGGTAGGTATGGGAAATAAATTTTGCTTTTCCTTCTACCATTTCAATGATTCCGGTAATTTCGTTTTGTAGCGTTTTAAAATAGGATTCAAATGGATCTCTCATTGTTTACGTCTTAATAATTTTTTAGCCGGTTTGAAGGGACTTTTTATGAGGGCTTGTAAGTTAAGAAATAGGAATATTTTTAACGGGGAAAGAGAAAGGATTTTTTAAGATGGGTGTATTGAAAAGATCCTTCGCT
>CAZBXQ010000149.1:0-2693 GCA_964495935.1 uncultured Flavobacteriaceae bacterium | reverse complement strand
TACAAATATCAACAACCCTTTTTTATTTCCCTAAAAAAGTTTAGACCACTTCAATTGTTGTCCTCATATAAATTGATAATAATATTAGTTTTTATTAAATAAACAACCCCAAATTTGAGCTCTCCGACGGTCGGGATTACTCCATGCCTTTTCTACGGTCAATATGGGTCAGATAGCTTTAGATGGTCTTAAAGGTGGATCAACAAAATTAAGATTTATACTGCGGAATCACATTCTTTTCAAAAAAGGTTTTACGAATTACGCAATTTTGACTTTCGGCCCTCCGGGTTAACTGATATAATTCCAAATATTTTTGTGCTTGACCAACATCTGATAAGTAAAGGCTACCCGTTTATGGTTTGGTTGTTTTAACCGGGAGTCTGTTTTTAAAAGTTGCCGAGCAAAGTGACGCGCAATTTTTAGAATTTGATTATCAGCTACAAGATCTGCAATCTTCAGGTTTAAAATCCCGCTTTGTTGTGTTCCCATCAGATCTCCCGGCCCACGAAGTTTTAAGTCCACTTCGGCAATTTTAAATCCATCATTGGTGGAGGTCATCGTTTGAATTCGTGTTTTGGTCGCTTCCGATAGTTTATATCCTGTAATCAATATACAATAACTCTGATCTGCTCCACGCCCCACCCTTCCTCTTAATTGATGCAATTGAGATAATCCGAAACGTTCGGCACTTTCGATAATCATCACACTGGCGTTGGGAACGTTTACCCCTACCTCAATAACGGTTGTTGCGACCATGATATGCGTTTCTCCTCGGGCAAAGCGATCCATCTCATAGTCTTTATCCTTGGGTTTCATCCGGCCATGAACAATGGAAACCTGGTATTGAGGAGCCGGAAAATCCCGGACGATACTGGTGTAACCATCCATTAAATCTTTATAATCCAGAGATTGACTTTCTTCAATTAGCGGATAAACCACATAGACCTGACGACCTTTGGCAATCTCTTCCCGCATAAAAGCAAAGACCTTTAATCGGTTTTTATCGTAACGATGTACCGTCTTCACCGGTTTCCTGCCGGGAGGAAGCTCATCAATTACCGAAATGTCTAAATCGCCATATAAGCTCATCGCCAGAGTACGGGGAATCGGAGTAGCGGTCATGACCAGAATATTGGGAGGTAAAACATTCTTTTTCCAGAGTTTGGCCCGCTGTGCTACCCCAAACCGATGCTGTTCGTCAATAATGGCCAAGCCCAGATTTTTAAACTTGACTTTATCTTCTATCAAAGCGTGTGTTCCAATAAGAATTTGCAGATGTCCTTCTTTCAGGTTCTTATGTAATTCCTTCCGTTTGACCGCCGAGGTGGAGCCCGTTAACAGGGCGATATTGATGCTCAAAAGCTTACAGAATTCCTCCAAAGCATTGTAATGTTGCGTGGCCAAAATTTCGGTAGGTGCCATCATACAGGCTTGAAAGTCATTATCCAGCGCAATCAGGCACGTCAAAAAAGCGACGATCGTTTTTCCCGATCCCACGTCGCCCTGTAACAATCGATTCATCTGAGCGGGACTTTTTAAATCCCTTCGAATTTCTTTAATCACCCGCTTTTGTGCCCCGGTAAGGGGAAAAGGCAGGTGATCCTTATAAAAGTCATTAAAATATTTTCCCACCCTGCCAAAGGAATAGCCTTTGATTTTTTGTTTTCGCTGAATATTCTTCCGTATTAATTGAAGTTGGACATAAAACAATTCCTCAAATTTAAGCCGATATCGAGCCCGAGCCAGTTTTTCGGGAGACTGTGGAAAATGAATATTAAAGACCGCTTCTTTTTTAGATATCAATTTCAACTCCTGTAATATAGAATCCGGCAAAGTTTCATAAAAATCCCCTTTACAAGCCGAAAACACATTCTCCATGATTTTAATCATCGAGCGATTGCTCAGCATTTTACTCAGTTTTTCTGTCGAAGGATAAATCGGTTGCATGGCCTGCCGAATTCCGGAACGATGTTCCTCCAGCAATTCCATATCGGGATGAGCCATGTTAAACATTCCGCCAAAACGACTGACTTTCCCAAAAATCACATAGGATTCATTGATTTTGAGGTTCTGCTTTATCCACTTCTGCCCCCTAAACCACACCAACTCCATTTCTCCCGTTCCATCGACAAAGGTCGCAACCAGTCGTTTTTTTCGCTTTTGTCCAACTGTTCTGAGGTTGATAATTTTTCCGACGATTTGCACTTCGGCCGAGGAAGCTTGCAATTCTTTGATTTTATAATAGCGGGTTCGATCGATATAACGATTGGGGAATAAATTCAACAAATCTTGAAAGGTAGAGATTCCCAGCTCTTTTCGAAGTAAATCGGCCCGGTTGGGGCCTACCCCTTTTACATAGTCAATCGGAGTTTGTAATCGCTCGATATTCATAGTGACGAAGATAAAGAAAGTCGGGGGTTTTGCTCCTTGCTTAGCCATGGATTTATTCATGCTGAACCAAGCGGCAGATTGAATTCTGAGTTGTGAGTTTTGAAATGTGAGTATTTGACCTTCCCTAAATAGGGTTGACCGTTTTGGTTAATTGTTGTTCATGTTACGGGTAAAACTTCGGTTCTTAGATTGTAGAATTGGAACTGAAATTTGAAATTTGACTTTTGAAATTAAAATCAAAAATCCCCAATCGTTATTCGTTAATCGTAGCTCAAGGGATAAAACTTTATAATAAACTCCGC
>CAZBXQ010000148.1:0-2737 GCA_964495935.1 uncultured Flavobacteriaceae bacterium | reverse complement strand
CTCTCGGTTTCCCCTCATGGGATGGCCAGCATTAAGTCACTATAAGATTTATCGATCAGATTTTCTTTTTTCAACTCAAAAAAATCAAAATATCGGTTACACTGTCTCTTTAATTCATCAATATCAAACCGATTACGGTCATCAATGGCTTCTACTTCGATAAATGCTCCCAATTCTTCAACCTCATCAAAATGAAACTTCACATTATCTATAAAATAGATCTTTCTTTTTTTATCGACCACAACCTTTACGCCGAGCTGTTTAATCAATATTTTCTTTAGAGCCCCATCAGGCTGATGCCTGTACAGTATTATTTTGGATTCCTTTGAATCCGCAATATCTTCTCGCTCGTAGTTTATCAATGCATTTTCAATATTCCCTTCTCTCAGTTTCAGCCTGCCGTGTTGAACATTAAAATAGGTGTCTATTTGATGATCCATCCCTTTATATTTCGGATTTAACATCAATAATCTTTGTTCCATTTTCTCAAGATCCTCAACTTTTGCCTTAAATTCAAAATTCCTAATATGCATAAATCATAATATTATTTTGTTACTATTTGAAAAATCTCAATCGAATCCGGGCAACCAAAATATAGTCCAGGATTAGGCAGGAAAAGGAAAGACATAAGGAGAAGCCTACCAAAAGAAATCCCAAATCAGTCCAAAACGGATTACCCAATCCCGATAGGGTTCATGAGAAGCCGCATAATGCCCATTATTATCGATAAGGGTAGTGATGTTTTCCAGTTTAAAGAAAATACGGGCGGTTTGCACTTTGGCATTCAGGAAGAAATCCAGGCGCGAAAAGCCCTCCAACTTCTCCCGATCTTGCACATAGTATTCGTTCATTACCGGATCATAGCCATCGGCATAATAGGAAGTAAAATAATTATAGATAAAACCCGTCTGCATGAAGAGGTTTCGATGAAACAAATAGCCCCCATAATAAAGGGTGTTCCGAGTCACAAAATCAGGAACGTGAAAGACCTCTTTCCCCTTCAACACTTTTTGATAAAGCAACGTATTATCCAACGCAAAACTACCAAAGGTAAATTCCCGATCTCCACGGATCTTAAAATAATGTACATCTCCCCCATATTGATGAGGCGTCATTAAGGTATCTCCTTCCACATGGGCCTGTGTTGGTGCATCCATCCCAAAATAGGTGTAATTATGGAGCCGGGTATAATCAAACTGAATATTGGCCAACCATTTAGAGTCTAATTTAAAATGTAAATTCTGCTTTTGGATATTCCCATAATCGTGACGCCAATTATAATTTTTATAGTCACTTTGATATAACAAAAAGTTATAATTCGGACGATAGGTATTTGTAGCAATCCCGGCTTCAACACTATTGTCTTCATCCAAGTCATACGAGGCTCGGGCCTTGAGATAATTCCCATCCATATTTCCTACCGTATTAATCATCCCTTCTCCCGATAAATAAAATCCGCTAATCTTTTTTTGATATGTGGCTCCTATACTCACAACATTTCCTCGGAGTCGATTAGGAATATCACCGGAATCCAAATATAATGCACGTTTATAACCGTAATTATAATTTGTATGACGCACCTGAAATCCCACTTTTCCTATAAGATTATTACGGTAATTGGCAGACAGCTGATTGGAAACCTGCTGAAATTCTGTTAAATCTTCAATAGCGGCATGAGACAACGAGGTTCCATAAAGTTTAGAGGGACTTTCCTGATTATAATAGTATTCCTTATCGGTAAAATTTAAAATATGCCCTATCTGCACGCGGTTATTACCGGTCGAATCCCCCTGAATCAGATTAAAATGGTGTTTTAAGAAAAAACGTTTTGCCCGTAAATTCCGCTCGGCATCTTCATAATTCACGTCTAATACCCCCCGGTCTTTAAATTCCTTGTCTTTGGAACCAAATTGCTCATTAGACCGTTCTGTCAGCCCTCCATTTTGTTCACCGGGCAAGCGTTGGCCGATAAAATGGGAATTGACAAAATAACGCTTATTTTTAGAATGATAACTCAACGTCGCTCTAAAACTACTTTGTTTCGCCCGTATATGTTGATACTTTCCTTGAGAGTGCAATCCTTTATGAGCCACCGAAAAATTAATTTGCGGACTAATGTTTGATGTAAACAGAGCATCCAACAATTGCCCTTGCTCAAAGGTAGTCCGAAACATCAAATCCGTATATGGGGTTGGCACTTCATAATAATAGATATCCTCAACATCCATATAGGCAAAATGAGCTGCCCGGGCTCCAAACTCCGGCATTATTCGAAGCTTACCAAAATCTTCTGTCAATTTGGTATAGGGTTGCCCGATATTGGAAAAGGGTAAGAGTCCAAAGTCGTCTTTTCGTAAATAATTAAAACTATAATCTTTGCGAATGGTCAAGGTAGTATCAACATAGGTTGTATCACCCGTCACCGAAATGATTTTATACGTATCGATTTTCGGCATCTCCTTTTCTTCCTTCCGAATAGAATCGTTCTCGGGAGTTCCCAAGCCTCTTATTTCCTGTGCCAAACTTGTGCAGGTGAGCAATACGCCCAAAAAGATCAAGAAATATCTATGCATCGTAAAAACTAATAGGGCAAAAGTATCATTTTTTGAGGAATAGTATCAAAGTCCTTTAAACTTTCCAATCCTTCAAAAAATAATTTGAGATTCTCATTCTCTGAGAATCATTTGACCATCCCCCGTTTTTTAATTGAACATTAAATTGAGCCGCCCTTGGCTTG
>CAZBXQ010000147.1:0-2832 GCA_964495935.1 uncultured Flavobacteriaceae bacterium | reverse complement strand
ACCTGCAACCCTCAGAGCCGAAATCTGATGCGCTATTCAGTTGCGCCACGGAGCCTCATTGATTTCAAACTGAAAATTCCAAATTTATCCTTTCAAACAAAAAAATGGAACCTTTAATTTGAACGCTGCAAATATGCAACAATAAATTAAAATTACTTCAAATCTGAACGAAGTTTTTTCTGAACAATTACAGAAATCGTCTTATTATTAGCTTTGCCGGCCATTTCTTTAGAGGCAATCCCCATCACTTTTCCCATATCTTTCATACTATTCGCACCGGATTTGGAAATAATAGCTTCCACTTTTTCCTCAATTTCCTCTTCCGAAAGCTGTTTCGGTAGAAATTCTGAAATAATCTTGGCCTGCTCTTCCTCCTCCTCAGCCAAATCCATTCGATTCTGTCCCTGATAAATCTGCATACTATCCAGACGCTGTTTGACCAACCGCTGTAGTATCTTGAGTTCAGTAGTTTTATCAAATTCTTTTTGACCACTGGCTGTCTTCGCATTTAAAATTGCTCCTTTAATGGCACGAAGGGCTTCCATTCGCTTATGGTCCTTAGCCTTCATGGCCGTCTTTAGGTGGTTCATGACCTCTTTTTCTAAACTCATATCAAAATTTTGAATCACAAATTTACTAAATCGAAATGAAATGCTGAGGTTTTTTAATTGAATCTAAACTGAAAAATTTTTTGTATTTGAAAATAGAGGTGGGTTCCAAAAAGTAAGGTATAGACAACTACGCATAAACTTCATCAAACAATTTATATTTTTGTATATAAAATACGGATCCCATGAATAAGGAAGAATTACGAAAAATAGTAAACGACAATACAAGCAGAAAGGGACGAATTTTTGACTATTGTATTGAAATTCTAATTCTCATTTCGCTCATTGGTTTTGCATTGGAGACCTTACCCGACAATTCTCCTCAATTTAAAAGGGTATTACGCTATATCGAGGTCATTTCTGTAGCCATCTTTACCATTGAATATTTCCTGCGGATTTATGTCGCCAAAAAAGCTACAAAATATATTTTCAGTTTCTATGGCATTATCGATTTCCTGGCTATTTTTCCGTTCTATGCCGGAGCCAATTCGTTACTTTCCCTACGGGCTTTTCGGATCTTTCGAATCTTCAGAGCCTTTAAACTGATTCGGTACAACACGGCACTGGCACGATTTAAACAAGCTTGGAAAATCATCCGGGAGGAAGTCATATTGTTTTTAATTGTAACCGCTATCTTTTTATTCCTGGCATCGGCGGGAATTTATTATTTTGAAAATCCGGAGCAACCGGAAGTCTTTTCCTCCATATTCGCCAGCGGATGGTGGTCGGTCGTGACACTCACCACCGTAGGATACGGAGACGTCTATCCGATCACTACCGGAGGAAAAATTTTCACTTTTTTTATTCTTATGATCGGAGTGGGTATCGTGACCGTCCCGGCCGGATTAGTGAGCAGTGCGCTTACTAAAGCACGTGAAATGGAGGAAGAAGAAGGGCGAAAAGCACAAGAAAAAGTAAAACCGAACAGCACCAACTCATGACCCCAAATCAATACTTCTTCTCTTTTCCTATTATTAAGCGCGCAAGACCGCTTTTATTCGCTTGGCAGCTTCTTTAATCTCCTCCTGACCGGCAGCATAAGAAAGGCGAATACAATTCGGATTCCCAAAAGCATCACCGGTAACAGTAGCAACTTTAGCCTCTTTTAAAAGAAACATGGAAAAATCTGAAACGGTTTCAATTTTCGTTCCTTTTATGGTTTTTCCCAAATAGTAGGCAATATTTGGAAAAACGTAAAAAGCTCCTTCCGGAACAGAACATTTAAAGCCCTGAATATCATTCAACAAATCCAAAATCAATTTCCGTCGTTTCGCAAATTCATCCACCATATATTGTACTTTCTTCACCGGTGCACGAAGTGCCGTAATCACCGCACGTTGGGCAATACAATTCGCACCGCTGGTAACTTGTCCTTGATTTTTGGTGCAAGCCTTTGCAATTTCCTCCGGAGCCCCCATAAAACCAATGCGCCAACCCGTCATCGCAAAAGCCTTTGAAACTCCATTTACCGTAATTACACGGTCATACATATCCTCAAAGGCAGCCATTGAAGCATGCGGTTTATCGGTATAGTTGATATGCTCATAGATCTCATCACTCACAATCATAATCTGAGGGTAATCCTGTAAGACATCAGCCAGTGCCCGCAACTCTTTTTTTGAATAGATGGAACCGCTGGGGTTGCAAGGCGAGCTGTACCACAACATCTTTGTTTTGGGAGTAATAGCCTGCTTTAATTGCGCTGCCGTCATCTTAAAATCATTTTCAATATCGGTCTTTACCTCGACCGGAACTCCCCCGGTCAATTTCACGATATCCGCATAACTCACCCAATACGGGCAAGGCACAATTACCTCATCCCCAGGGTTAATAAGAGACCAGGCAATATTCGACAAGCATTGCTTAGCTCCGGTAGATACCACAATCTGAGCGGGTTTATAAACCAAATTATTATCCCGTTTAAACTTATAGGCAATCGCTTCTTTTAGCTCCCCATACCCATCCACCGGGGTGTAACCGTGATAATTATCAGTAATGGCTTGGATCGCCGCCTCTTTCACAAAATCCGGAACAGAGAAATCGGGTTCTCCAAGGCTCAAACTGATAATATCTTCCCCTTGAGCTTTTAATTCTCTTGCTTTGGCCGCCATCGCCAGAGTAGCCGAAGGCTGTAGTTTTTTTATTTTTTCGGATAATTCGATTTCCATAATCATCTTAGGTTTTATGAAGTTTAAATGTCGGTAAACGGGTGGGGTTATATGAG
>CAZBXQ010000146.1:0-3076 GCA_964495935.1 uncultured Flavobacteriaceae bacterium | reverse complement strand
CAAGAGGGATTGGCCTTTCTTTGCTCGTGTGGTTGTATTTATCGCTGTTATTCGATGGATTGATCTTGTTCTTGCTTTTCCAGTTCATGGATTATCCGGTAGAGAACTTTATTGTAGGTTTTAGCCTCTTTAATCCAATTGATTTAGTACGAATCATCTCTTTATTAAAAATGGATGTCTCCGCCTTAATGGGTGCAACAGCTACTGTTTTCAAACAAAACTTTTCGGGAATTTCCGGAATTAGCATCAGTTTTTCGGCTTTACTATTGTGGATTGCCATTCCTTTATATTTTTCCATAAAAAAATTTGAGAGAAAAGATTTATAAAATCGGGTCGTTTTACCCAAAACAACCTTCATCCGTTGGGAATTTCTCACTTGTTTCCCTATTTTTAACGCCTGTTTAACAAGGCCTAAAATTTTAATTTTTGAAAGGCGTTCGAAAAATTCGATATTTGCACACGCTTTCAACACCCTTTAAAGGTTTACATGCAAGTAAAAAACACCATGCGGATGAAGAATGGTTGGAGTATTTTGATGATGCTGGTCTTATCTTTGGCTTCTTCCGTGGGCGTTTATGCCCAAAACGATCCGTATTCTCAAAGAGGCTTAGGCAATCCTATTTATGGCCACAATATCCTGAACACTGCAATGGGCGGCATCTCTGAAGCCTACGCAGACGGGCAAACCATTAATTTCAGCAACCCCGCTTCTTATGGCAGGTTGCAACTAACGACCTTCGATGTCGGATTTAATATGGGCTACCTGAATATTCGTAATCAGGATACCAGCAGTTTTCGCTCCGGGCTCGGCTCTCTTTCTTATTTATTGTTGGGTGTTCCGTTGAAGAAAGGAGGAGGCTGGGGATTGGTATTCGGCCTGACACCCGAAACCAAGGTGAATTACAGAGTAGCCAAATCAGATACGATACAAAGCATTGGCGCACCGGTATCCTACCTTTATAAAGGAACAGGAGGAGCGTATAAGGGATTTGTCGGCACAGGATATGAAATTAAAGGTTTTCGTTTTGGAGTAAACTTTGGTTATTTATTTGGTTCCAGACAGCTTAATACTCAGGATGTATATGCCGATGACAGCATGAATTTATTTAATGCGCACATCCGCGAACGTACCGGATACGGAGCTTTCTTCTGGGATGGAGGAATACAGACTCATCTCAAACTGGGTAAAGGAATGGGGCTTGAATTAGGCGTGAGCGGTGGACTGAAAAGAACCCTGAACGCCAAAAGAGATAAACTGGTAGAAACCTTCTTTTTCTCCGGAGATCCTTCCGATCAATCGTCCAAAAACCAGGATACCGCTTTTTATCAGTCGGGTGAAAAAGGCAAGATTACCTATCCTGCCCATTATGGAGCCGGTATCCTTTTTCAGAGTTCCAAAGGGAAAGGCAGTTGGTCTGTCGGCGCCGATTATCATGCCACTCAGTGGTCTGACTACACTTATTATGGCTCAACCGATTTGTTGCGTGATAGCCGCTCTTTCCATATAGGGGCGCAATTTGTGCCCTCAAACGGAAGTACCGTAACCAATAATTACTGGCAAATGGTGGCTTACCGACTGGGATTTTATACCGCACAGAAAAATTTTGAAAGCAACGGGTCAGGTGTAAGTGAATATGCTTTTTCTGTAGGATTCGGATTTCCTATTCGAAATTATACCAGAGCATCAAATCAATACACACTCATCAATACCGCCCTGGAAATCGGAAAAAGAGGAAATAAATCCAATCTTCTCAATGCCAATTTTATCCGGTTTTCAGTTGGATTCACATTTAGCGACATCTGGTTTATAGACAACAGATATCATTAATGTTAAAACAAGGCGTTCTATATTCTATTCTGGGCATCTTATTGTGCAGCAGTTGTGTGAACAACATGGAAGAGGTGCGCGAATTAAATGACGCCAACAGCACAAAAATAGAAATTGCTCATCATATCGAGACGCACTATTATAGCGAGACCGGACTGCTACAGGGAATCATGACGGCTCCTGTCCTGTATCGGTATATGTCTGATACGCCTTATATTAAATTACCTGACGGATTAAAGGTGAAGTTTTATAACGACAGCCTGCAACTGCAAAGTATCCTGACAGCCAAAGAAGGGATTTATTACGAGAAAACCAATGACATCACCGTAAAAGATAGCGTAGTAGTTACAACGAGAGACGGGAAAATGATTGAAACGGAGATTTTACATTGGGATCCGCGAAAACAACAATTCTATACCAACAAGCCCGTAAAGCTGACAACGCCTTCTCAGGTCATCTTTGGTCAAAATGGACTGGTGGCTCCGCCGGACTTATCGTGGTATCAGTTTAACAAAGCATCCGGCGATATTCGGGTAGATTCCTCCTTTACCGGAGGACAATCAGAATAAGAACTCCCTAAAATCAATTCAGGATAAAGACAGGCCTGTTGCAGAATAATGTCCTGCATTATTAATAACAGCGATAATTTTTTCGTCCTCAATATCTGATTTTAAAGTGATTACCGCTTGCGGTTCTTCAATTTGAACTTTAAGGCTTTCTATTTCAGGCAAAGATTCCAATGCCGTTTGTACATGAGTAATACAATGCTCACAGCACATTCCGGCAATTTGATAACTTCTTGTCAACATAAGATGGTTTTTGGGTAAAGATGGCCATTTTTTAGCGACTAATCTATTCTTATCGGTTTATTTTTTTATTCAAACGAAGCAATTGCATATAATCATTGTACATATCCGAAGGGAAGGACTTTTTAGTTGATCGGGCTATTTTTTTAACCATCTTAAAATCACCGTCATGTACATATTCCGAATGTTCCAAAAGCATCCCCAAAAGCGTGACAGATGCACCAAACCGCCAGCTGGCATTCTTCTCTGTAAATGGGACCTCCCGGATAACAGGATTATGCCACTGAATATAATTTTTAGATTGTTCTTTATATTTTAAGGCAATGGTAATGGGTTTTTCATTAACCGGAGAAATGATTTTCTGAGGCAGAATTTCAAAATAAACAGTCATTCTTTTACCCAGTCAAAATACACCTCCCGGCAATTGTATAATTTTATCAAA
>CAZBXQ010000145.1:0-3122 GCA_964495935.1 uncultured Flavobacteriaceae bacterium | reverse complement strand
TAATCACGACCTGACAGGTTTCTTTTCACATGAAGATTATAAACCTGTCAGGTCTTAACCAGAAAAAATAAAGAAACAGAAACTGACTCAAATTGTCTCGACAAAGGAGCAATCTTTTTCCGGTTCATGGATTAAGATCTCTCACTGCGTTCGAGATGCCATTTTTAGGAGAGTACCCATCCAAATTATAGCTGATCTTCAAAAATCACAACCAATGAATTATCAGTTAGTTATACAAGTAATTAGATAGAATACTTGATTGCTTAATATCTTGCCTAAGAATAAAATAAATAGATGACCCTCTTAGACTCAAGTTTTGAATCGGAGGAAGATGTCATGCGTTTTTTGAGGTACGAGATCCCGAAAGCTTTCGGGAGTATCGAGACCTCTTTATATTGTTAAAACCCTCGATATGTTTTTTATATCACGCTTCGCTATAAAATCGAATAGACAACATTCCGTTGGGTTTTAGCTTTAGGTACTAAATTCAGCAACCATTAAGATATTTATTACTAAAGAGAATTTTGATTTAATTTTGAGATCCACCACAGGCAGGTCCACCACGGGCGGACAAGCCTTCTTCATTGCAAAACCCTTAAAATAACCCATTATTCTTAAGGATTTCGATGCCCCGAATCGGCACAAAATTAAATTTATGAATTAAGCAGGTTAGATAGGGGTTAAAAAAATACCCAGCTTGTTTTATCTCTATATTCAATGTGGTCAGATTCAGGTTTAGCACCAAAAAATTAGTTACTTTGCAGCCCTGAAAAACCAACTTAAGTCGTACTATAAAATTATGGCAGATAAGGTCTTACCGAAACGAAACCTGGCCAAAGCCATCACTTGGCGGTTTGTAGGAGCCATCGACACTTTTATTATTTCCTGGATTCTCACCGGGAATCCGTTAAGTGGCTTAAAGATGGGGCTCGCCGATACGGTTTCAAAAATCTTCTTCTATTATCTTCATGAGCGCCTGTGGCTCAAAGCCGATCTCTCCAACAATAAATTACTGACCAACAGCCGAAGACGCCATCTGGCCAAGACCATAACCTGGCGATTATTCAGCAGTAGTCTCACGGTTTTCCTGGCCTGGATTATTTTGAATGATCCCTGGGCCGGAGTTCAGATCGGTATTTTTGAAATTATTACTAAAATGTTTTTATATTACGTTCACGAACGAATTTGGCACAAATCCAATTTCGGAATTATAAAAGACCGAAGACATGAGTAAAAATATCGTTAAGCAAGATTATAAAATCAGCCGGAAAGACCGGGAGGAACGTTTCCAGCACTCCTCCAAGTTATTGTGGTTTACCGGGCTGTCGGGATCCGGAAAATCGACTCTGGCCAACGCCCTCGAGATTCATTTGCATCAATCCGGATATCCCACCTATACGTTAGACGGAGACAACATCAGAGGCAGGCTAAACGAGGATTTGGGGTTCTCTCCCGAGGATCGCCACGAAAACCTACGCCGAATCGGCGAAGTAGCCCGGCTTTTTATCGATGCGGGAATTGTCACATTAGCGGCTTTTATCTCTCCGCTAAAGAAGAATCGGGAGCAGGTAAAAGCCCTCGTAGGAGAAGAAAATTTTATCGAGATTTATGTCCAAGCCGATTTGGCCACCTGTGAAAAACGGGATGTAAAAGGCCTGTATAAAAAAGCACGAGCGGGAGAAATTCCCAACTTCACGGGCATCAGTGCTCCTTATGAAGCTCCCGAGAACCCGGATATCTGCGTTGATACTTCCTCACAGAATCTCAGCGAAGCGTTAACGGATTTATTAACCCAATTAACCTCTTTATTATCAGACTAATGAAGATCTTTATAAATTTTAATTCGCTCTCTGCCCCATCAAAAAATTGATTATCCAATTTGATTTGCAGCATCTTTCCTTTGTTTTCTCTCCGGTAATTCTTTAGCCCTCATGAAAATAATTTTACACTTCGGAGCGCACAAGACGGCTTCTACACATTTGCAGTATAATTTAGCTCTAAATCGGCAAGTGCTGGCACAATATGGAGTTGTATATTTTAAATTTCAAGAACGTCCAAAACTGCACCGGCAATCGCGGTCTCTACGAAGAAATACCCGGAATCCGAAATATGACATGGAGACGACCAAAAATACTATCCGGCAGGAAATCGAAACAGCCATAAAAGGATATGATACAGCCCTTCTCTCCTTTGAAGGAATCTTAGGCCCCTTAAACCACAATTCTTACTCCGACCTCTACCCTTATGCCGAAGATATTATCACCCTGTATGGGGATATTTTACAGTCTTTTGAGGTTATACCCGTGCTATCGACCCGAGATTATGACAGCTTTCTAAGATCCACCTACAAATGGGAATTAAAATTTAACTCTCATTATTTCCCGTATAGCCTAAATGAATATATGGTCAACAAAAAAATTAGTTTTCATCGTTGGACCCAAATTCTCGAAAAGATGGGTAAAACCTTCTCCACAACTCCTCAATTTTATGCTTATGAAGATTATCGGGAAAACGCTGAAACCGTTCTTCTTAAGATCCTCCGACTCACGGAAAAACCGATTCCAAAAGAGGACTTAATTCAGGATCATTCGGATAAAAATGTATCTGAAAAAACCGCTTCACTTGATCTTTATTATACCCTTAATCAGCACTTCAGGAAACTTCCAAATTTTAAAGGAAAACAAAGACTACATCAATTTCTCCTCACAAAATTACATCGATCGACAAGCAAAAAATGGTTAAAAAAACGGCTTAAACCCCATCTATCAGGCTCTATTCCGAGTGTAAATGACCCAAAAGAATATCAACGGGAGGTGAAAATTCTTTATCAAAAATACGGGCTTTTTACCCCTGAAAATCAACTTCAAACTTAAAAGACGTATCTGCCCCTAAAAGCGACGGTAATGAGATCATTTAAACTTTTGGGATTGAAGCGAAAAATAGAGGTTATTGTTCCAGATAACGGCTTTTTTGCAGAGCATAGCCATAGCTACGATCGAAAAAAAGACTAACCTGCATTCCAAATAACACTTTATCATCGCTAACAAAAAAGAACTAACTTTATAGGGCAACTGTAAAATCTATGAATATAATGGGGAGTACGATCCCTGTTTGCATTCTGG
>CAZBXQ010000144.1:0-3131 GCA_964495935.1 uncultured Flavobacteriaceae bacterium | reverse complement strand
TTCAAATTGATTTCAAATCGATTCGTTTAAAAAAGTCTTCTTTGTAGGTATTCCCCAGAGGCAGTTCCTTCCCCAGTACCCAAACACTGTGATTATCTGTTTTTTCCACTTTATCCAGAGCGATCAAATAGGATTTATGAATCTTGATAAACTGCTCCTGAGGCAGATTTTCTTCAAAATATTTTAGGGTGCTATAGGTGACCACTTGGTCTTCCTTCAACTGAAAAACAACATAATTCCGAACACTTTCCAGATAATAGATATCCCCCAATCGAATTTTCTTAAAGCGGTTCTTGCCATCGGTTTTGACGAAGAAGAACTCTTCCCGAGAGCTTTGTTCCTGTTTTTGCGGGGACAGCTGTTTTCGTACTTTTTCCACCGCCTTTATAAACCGATCAAAGGAGATGGGCTTCAAAAGATAATCGGTAATCTCCAATTCATAGCTTTCCATCGCAAATTGACTGTAAGCCGTGGTCAAAATAATATGAGTTTGCCCTTTGAGCAGGCTTGACAACTGAAGCCCCGTCAATCCCGGCATCTGAATATCCATAAACAGGATATCGGGTTGATGTTTTTCCACCAATTGCAAAACTTCAATCGCCCGGGTCGTTGTGGCGACACAATTTAATTCGGGCAACTGGGCTGCGTATTTCTCCAGGATCCGAATGGCCGGCGGCTCGTCATCGACGATAAGACAAGTCAGTACTCGTTTCATGAAATAAAGGGAATTTGCAGGTGAACACTATAAAAATCAATCGTTTGGTCCACGTTCAACGTATAATTATTTTCATAAATGAGGGCCAATCTTTGTTCTACATTGGAATAGCCAATACCGGTCGAGTCGTAATGCTCGGCCTTTTCGTAATAGTTTTCCACGGCAAAGTGCATTTTTTCCTCCTGAATAAATAAGTCAATTTTGACCGGTTTTTTCGAGTCCGTTATGATTCCGTGCTTAAAGGCATTCTCCACAAAGTGAATCAGCAAAGAGGCCGGAATTTTCTGATCTCCAACCATCTCCGGAAAAGAAGCTTTGACCGCCAATTTATAATCAAACCGGCGGGAAAACAGGCCGATATAATTTTTAAGAAATTCAATCTCTTGGGCCAAACCGGCAACTCCCGATTCATTTTCATAGGTAATATACCGCAACATATCCGAAAGCGACAGGATATCATTAGCGGTTTCAGGCTCCTTGTCCATTAGATCGGCATAAAAACTATTCAGTGTATTAAACAGAAAATGCGGACTCAACTGGCTTTTTAAATTTTCCAGTTCAGCCTGCTTATTCTTTAAAACCAGAGCATTCACCTTCTTTTGATGATCCCAAAACTCTTTCAGAAAGAAAAGGGTCAGGCTCAGTAATACAATCCGAATAGCGTAGAAGGAATTGTCATAAAAATAATAAATGGAGAACCTATAATTTTCCTTGTAATTATGGAATCCTGTAATCTTATATATAAGAACCTCTTCAAGAAGGTTCCGTAAAACCGCGAAAAGCAAGAGCAAGAAGAACTGCCCCACCACCAACCAGGTCCATTTTTTTGACGGAATCGTTTTCTTGCAGATCCAGCTATAATTCAGATAAAATATAAACAGTTGAAGTAAGCTAAAGGTAATTTCCTGCAATACCCCCCAGGTCTTACTCGGGCTATTGTCAAAAAAAGAACTAAAATAAAAATCCATTCCGAGGAATAGGACCCAAAATACCACATGAATTTTTATTTCCTGTCGTTTGCTCATACTACAAAAGTAGAAGAAGTTCACACTTTTTATCCATCAGCAAAGGATAAACCATAAAAAACAATACGAACTCCCCATTCCACACAACGAACTATTTAATAGTATTCTTTGCAGGGTTTGTTTCATAAAAAGCGGTCTTGGCTTGATCTATTCAAATCCGACTTTATTCCACCTTACTATTGTGGCAAATTCCATCATTATGAAAGAAATGCCCCTTATTATTTTGCTATTATTCTTTTCCTTCTCGACTTGGTCTCAAACTCTTTTACAGGGAGAGATCACCGATCAGAAAACGGATGAAGCCATTCCCATGGCGGAAGTTATTTTATTCTATTCTGCCGATAGCACTTATGCCGATGCAACATACACAACAGATTCCGGAGCGTTTAAAATAGAAATTCCCAAGGAACATTCCGATTTTTACCTGCAAATCCATGCCTTGGGCTATCATTCCCAAACAATATCTCTCCGAAATCCCGAAGATTCACTATTTATAAAACTTCAAAAGAATCCGGGTTTTAATCTCGATGAAGTAAAACTAACTGCCTTAAAAAAGGGAATTCGCCTCGAAGGAGACAAAATTATTTATGACACTGAATCGTTAGGCATAGCCTCCGGAGTTAATGGTCTGGAAGCACTGCAGCAACTCCCCGGGGTTAGTTTAGACCAAAATGAAAATATAAAATTTCGAGGTAGTACCGGAATTCAATTCCGGATCAACGGGAAAAAATCCATGTTGCAAGGCGATGCTTTAAAAGAATTCATTCGTTCCCTAAGCGGAGACGACATCCAATCCGTTGAAATCATTACCCAACCCTCGGCTCGGTATGAAGCTACCGGAACCACCGGCATTATGAACCTTGTTTTAAAGCACAACAAACTCCAGTCCTCCGGCGGAAACGTCTATACCTACGAATCTTATGGAGAATATTTTAAACATCGATCCGGGGGGCGATTGTTTTATAATGATCAAGACTGGAGTCTGTATGCCAGCGGTTCCTATTACAACGGAAAATCATTTAACGACCGCCTGGTCAGTCAAGACATCCAATTGGAAGGCGAAAATCGAAGACTGGTACAAAGCAATTATTGGCTACCCCGAACCACCACCTCCAATTTCAACCTGGGAGTCGAAAGAAAGTTAGGGAAAAATCAGCTGATCAGTACGGAGTGGCAAAGCTCTTTTTCCCGAGGGAACGAAGAGACTACCGGCGAGACCTTGGATTTTTTAGAAGATAAATTGCAGGAAACCGTAGGTCTTCTTCAAAAGGTTAAAACTCCATCCGATCAAATCTCGGGAAATCTATTTTACAACTTCACTTCTGATAGTTCAACCACCAAAATCGATGCTCAACTCAACTACGGGTACTATCAACAGTCAACTGACGGTT
>CAZBXQ010000143.1:0-3275 GCA_964495935.1 uncultured Flavobacteriaceae bacterium | reverse complement strand
CGTATATCCATAGAACGCCGGTTTTATCATCGACTGTAATAAATGAGATTACCGGTGCAGCAATCCAATTTAAATGTGAGAATTTTCAGAAAGTAGGAGCTTTTAAGGCGCGAGGGGCCCTTAACGCGATTTTGCAAATTGACACTTCGACAGTTGATACGATAACGACCCATTCTTCGGGAAATCATGGTCAGGCAGTGGCCTATGCAGCTCGGGAAAAAGGTTTTAAGGCGGTTATTGTAATGTCCGAAACCGCTCCGGAAGTGAAGAAGAAAGCGGTTTTGGGATATGGCGCAGAGGTTGTGGAATGCGCGCCTACCCTAAAAGCCAGAGAAGAAAATGCCAATCGAATTGTAAAAGAGCGAAACGGAATTTTGATTCATCCCTTCGATAATGATCAAATTATTGCCGGTCAGGCAACTGCCGGGAAAGAGTTGATCGAGTATCAACAGCGAATCAAGGAAGATCCGTTTGATTTTATAATTACTCCCGTTGGCGGAGGTGGGTTACTGTCGGGAACGGCTTTATCGACGCATTACTTTTCTCCGGGAGTCCGGGTAATTGGTGCTGAGCCTGAGGGGGCTGCTGATGCCGTCCTGTCGTTTAAAACCGGAAAGGTGGAATCGGCTCCATACATCGATACGATAGCAGATGGATTGCTGACTACTGTATCGGAGCGAACGCTAACGATTATTCGGAAATATGCGGCTTCTATTAAAACGGTTTCGGATGCCGAGATCATTGAAGCTATGCGTTTGATTTGGGAGCGTATGAAGATTATTGTGGAGCCTTCGAGTGCCACGGCATTGGCGATAGTTTTAAAACAGAAGAAACGGTTTGCGGGAAAAAAGATAGGAATTATTTTGACGGGTGGGAACGTAGATTTACAAAAGCTTCCTTTTTGATAAAAGTTTTTTCAAAAGATTAGAAGCCAAACCGAAAAGGGCAGATCGCAGGAAAAAGAAATAAGGAATCATCAGCTTTTTTGACGACTCCTTATCAGATGTATTTTTAGCTTGTCCTTTTGACGATTTATCCCTTTATCGAATACAGATCATCCACGATGCCGTAGGCTATGGATTCATCGGCGTCCATCCAATAATCACGGTTAAAATCTTTCATTACCTGGTCGAAATCCTGCTTGCAATTTTCGGCTAATATTCGGGCACTCAGCTCCTTGGTTTTCATAATTTCCTGCGCCTGAATTTCGATATTGGCAGCCTGGCCGCGGGCACCTCCGCTGGGCTGATGGATCATTACTTTTCCATGAGGCTGAATAAAACGCTTCCCCGGAGTTCCGCCGGAGAGGAGAATGGATCCCATGGAAGCCGATAAACCCGAGCATATCGTGGCGATATCGCTTTTGAGCCCCTGCATGGTGTCGTAAATCGAAAATCCGGAAGTTACATAGCCCCCGGGGCTGTTGATAAAGAATTCAATATCTTCATCTCCCGTCATATCCAAATAAAGGAGTTGGCTCACGATCTTTTCGGCACTTTTATCGTCCACCTGGCCCCAAAGGAAAACCTTGCGTTCCTCCAGGAATTTATTTTCGATTAAATCCTGTACTTTCCCGGGTCTGTTTTCTGCCATAATAATTCGGTGTTTTATTTAGGGTTCAATTTCTTTTAAATTCTTATAGCAGACAAAAGTACGAATTTTATTCAGCCTTCCGATGGGGATATCCTTATTTTTAAGCAAGGGAACCTTCCTTTTTGATTACTAAATTCGCTAAATTTGGCTCTCCAAAAAACAAGTGATTTATGGATTACAGAATTGAGAAAGATACGATTGGCGAGGTTAAAGTTCCTGCCGATAAATTATGGGGAGCGCAAACCGAACGCTCCCGAAATAATTTTAGAATTGGCCCTTCTGCCTCGATGCCTAAGGAAATCATATATGGTTTTGCTTATTTGAAAAAGGCAGCGGCACAAGCCAATGCCCAATTAGGCGTATTAGAGCCGGAAAAAGAGAAACTTATCGCTCAGGTTTGCGATGAAATCCTCGAGGGGAAACACGACAGCCAGTTTCCACTGGTCATCTGGCAGACGGGTTCGGGAACCCAGAGTAACATGAATGTAAATGAAGTGATTGCCAATCGCGCCCATCAATTAACCGGCCATAAGATAGGAGAGGGAGAGAAGACCCTATTACCCAACGATGATGTTAATAAATCGCAATCTTCAAATGACACGTTTCCTACGGGAATGCATATTGCCATTTATAAAAAATTGATGGAAGTAACCTTGCCCGGGGTGAAACAACTGCAGGAATCATTGGCCGAGAAGGCCGAGGAATACAAGGATATTGTAAAAACCGGCCGCACGCACTTTATGGATGCTACACCCTTAACACTGGGGCAGGAATTCAGTGGTTATGCTGCACAATTAAAACATGGGATAAGAGCCCTGAAAAATACGCTTCCTCACCTTACGGAATTGGCATTAGGCGGAACGGCTGTCGGTACCGGACTGAATACGCCGGAGGGGTATGCCGAATTAGTGGCTCAAAAAATTGCCACATTGACCGGTTATCCTTTTGTAACCGCCAAGAATAAATTTGAAGCCTTGGCGGCACATGATGCCTTGGTCGAGACCCACGGAGCACTAAATCAAATAGCGATCGCTTTAAATAAGATTGCTAATGACATCCGGATGCTTTCCTCGGGACCGCGATGTGGAATTGGTGAAATTTCGATTCCGGCGAATGAACCGGGTTCTTCCATTATGCCCGGAAAAATAAATCCGACACAAGCCGAAGCGGTGACCATGGTAGCCGCTCAGGTGATGGGAAATCAGGTTGCCGTGGGAGTAGGAGGAGCTCAGGGACAATTTGAGCTGAATGTTTTTAAACCGGTCATGGCGGCCAATGTTTTACAGAGTGCCGAACTCCTTGGAGATGTTTGTAAATCCTTTGCGGAAAAATGCGTCCGTGGGATTGAACCCAACTACAAAAATATCAGAGATCATATGAAGGATAGTTTGATGTTGGTTACCGCTTTAAATACTCATATCGGCTATTACAAGGCCGCAGAAATTGCAAATAGTGCCCATAAAAACGGAACGACATTAAAAGAAGAGGCAGTCCGATTGGGCTATACGACCGAAGAGGAATTTGATGAATGGGTGGATCCCAAAAAGATGGTTTAAATCGGTCCTATTACAGATTTCGACTGGTTTTAAAGCATGATAATAAATGCCCGTCTGATCTGATCGGGATATTTACAAGGCTTCTCCTTTTTATAGACGGGATAGAAAGCCTTGAAAAAATCAGAA
>CAZBXQ010000142.1:0-3301 GCA_964495935.1 uncultured Flavobacteriaceae bacterium | reverse complement strand
GAGATAGGGAGTAGGAAGTGGATCTGTGAGATAGAAATTTGGAATTAGTAAACTTTGATATTGGATATTCTTTATTCGGTGTTGGAGGTTGATTTAGGGAGTAGGTGTGGTAGGTGAGGGTAGAACTTCAAGGGTTTTCTGTGCCTTGAAAATAACTCTTAAAGAGTTGGGGCCTTTGAGTTGCAGGTTGCTGTCAATTGACAATCTACTTTATATCCAAACCTCGGAGGTTTTGCCATGATTTCCAAGCCCATTACATCCGGTATTGCGCTTTGTTGTATTCGTACTGATACCGGTTGATATCCTTGTTCCCGAATTTATATCGCAGTAGTAATTTGATGTGATTATGGGTAAAAATATTCGAATCTATTCGGATCCCGTTGGAATAGGTATAACTACGGAATCGATTGGATGTAAAGATATCCTGTCCGCTCAGGGCAATGTTGAGTTGATCCTTTAACAAGGATAAGCTCAGCTGCAAGTCCAGATAATTGCGAGCAGCGTTATGGTCGAGGTTGGAGACACCGGAAAAGAAGTAGTAGTAATTGGCGTTAAAACTGAGGTTTTTTGTGAGCTTGACGGTATTGTTCAGGTTAAAATAGGCATTGTTTCCCTTTAAGGAAGGGGGTGCTTCCGGGATATAGGAGGTGGCAGAGGCATAGTTGTAATTAAAAGAGGTTAGGGATTGCCATCCTTTTAATTTGGTAAAACTATAAAAAACCGTAAGGCCGTAAATATCGCTTTGGGCATAATTTTCCGGCTGTTCATACACTATGGAAGAATGGGGATCGGCGAATTGCAGGGATCCAAATTCATTCGACGTATGTGTATAGTACAATTGAACGTTCAGGCTTTGGTCAAAAAGATAATTGAATTCCAGATTATTGGAATAGGAAGGGGTTAAATCCGGGTTTCCAATACTGTAGGAATACTGACTATAATCGGATCGGTGCGGGTTTAGGAAGGTAAAAAACGGTCGGTTGATCCGCCGCCCGTAGTTTAGGGTGAAATTGTGTTTCGGACTTAAATTATAGGCGATATATCCGGTAGGGAAGAAGTCGGTATAATTTCGTTTGTTTTTTTGGGATTCAGATTCAGAGTTTCCTTGGGTCTGGGTCATTTCTGCACGGAGCCCCAATTGGACTTCCCATTTTTCACCCAAACTGCGATTTGCAGAAAAGTAGCCGCTTTGGATGTGTTCTTTATAGTGAAATACATCGTGATCTACAATTTCTTCGAGATCCGGGGTGAGATGGGCGATATCACTTTTTATACGAGCCCAGGACAAGTCTATCCCATAGTTAAAAACATAAGTACCGATAGGATGGTCTATATCCAGTTTTAGGTAATAGCCCCGATTGCTCTGAAAATGATCGTCATCTAAAACAGAAGAAGAGTTTTGGGAAAGATGATGGTCCTTATTGTAATTTTCAATATCGTTCCGGTTTCTCTGCGTTATGGTTTTATCCAGTACATCAAAATCCAACCGGAGCCGCTTTTTATCCACACGGTCCATCTTGAGAATCAGGTGGTAATTAAGAGCATATTTCCGCCCTTTATCAACGACCTTACTGTTGTTTACCGTTAAGGAATCCCGTTTGCGATTGGGGGTTAGAAATTCAATTTCGTCCCGAGCCAGACGGTCGGCATCGCTTTTAAAATAATCCACCTGAAAACCGGAGGTAACCCCATCGTTAAACTCGTAGTCGATTCCGAACTTAGGGTTGAAATAGGTGTTTTTGGGGAAGAATCGGGTTTCCTGATCATAGATTTTATCGGGATAATCCATTTCCTTTTTGACGAGGGAATTAGGATTATCCTGTATAATACTGATTCCGGCCCCTACAGAGAGTTTGTCCTTTTGGTAATAAAAATTATCGCTCAGGCTGTAGGAAGCATAGGTGCTTTGCCAACCCGAAGCGGTTGAGCTGTTGTACCAGTGGTCGCGCTTTGACTTTTTTAAAACGAGGTTGATCAGTCCCGAATTCCCTTCGGCCGAATAGTTGGCCGGTGGATTAGTAATGACTTCTATCGCTTTAATTTGATCGCCTTCGAGGTTTTTAAGATAGGTTAAAAGAGATTCTCCGGACAATCGAAGGAGTTGTCCATCAACCAGTAGGCGAACCCCTTTTCTTCCGATAACGGAAATTGATTCATTTTGAACCAGTAGTCCGGGGGTCTGTTTGAGGATTTCAAAGCCATTAAAACTTTGGATAGGGAGGTTCTCCACATTAAATCGCAATCGGTCGGCTTTCCGTTCGATTAATTTTTCTTGCGTTTTGATAAGCACTTCCTGGAGGGCAATGGAAGTATTCACTTCAAGCTTTCCTAAATCAAGATTATCATCTACCGTCAGTGACTGATTAAAAAGTACGGTGTCAAACTGGACAATCTCTAATCTGTATGTTCCCGAATTTGCCTTTAACTCAAATCGACCGGACTCCTGACTAAGAGTAGCAGTCACTACCGAATCCTTTTGCGTAAGCTGAATCGCCGCAAAAGCGAGCGGTTCGTTGTCATGATTTACTACACTTCCTGTAATGGTGTAAGCACCCACTTGAGCCCTGCCGGGCAGGTAACAAATAATGAGTAAAAGAAAGAGGAAATGAAATCGTTTCAATCTATTTGTTTTTGATAGAATTCACACTTAGACAAAAGGTTCCTATCAAATGATTTTCAGCTTTCTATCCAAACCTTTGAGGTTTTACTTCAAGCTATATGGATTATCGTTTCGGTCGCGGTGGTGGTGGAGCTGCTTTTTTAAGCTCTTCGAAATATTCGTCTTGCGTTAGAATGCTTCCTTTTTCGGGCCTTTTGATCTTGATGTTTTTGTTTTCAGATAACTCTACCTTTTTTGCCGTATAAGTATAATGGTTATATTCCAATTCGAGGATGATTCCGGGCAATCCCGTTATGCCTCTGGGACCATACTGAAAAGGTAGTTCCGGACAAAACCAAGCGGTGATTTCAGTGTCATTCTTAAAATTATTTGTGTAATCGGAGATAGCTGTTGCTTTTTTACAAGTATAACCCTGAATTTTCTTGATTTCTTTGCCGATTTCCCAATCGAGCTTATCAAGTGCGGTTTTAACAATCCAGATTTTGTTGTTGTATTTAAATTGATGTAAATTTAAGTTTTCCTGCATATTGCTATAGTACTTTCCAGCTGCCCCCGAAGCTTCAGCTACGAATTCCAAATCCATCCCACTGTCGCTGACCATGGTTTTAGAATGATCGAAAAGTGCTTCTTTTTGATCAAATTTCAATTCAAATTTCAAATAAGGAGCCGTCTTTTTAATTT
>CAZBXQ010000141.1:0-3324 GCA_964495935.1 uncultured Flavobacteriaceae bacterium | reverse complement strand
GTGTACGATGCCAATAAAGAGTGATCTATGGTTGTCGTTTTTAATATTCTATTCGGCATGCACATGAAGGGAAATCACCTAATTGGTTCCTCCTTTTCAGGTACGTATGATGAAGGAACCTCCACCTATACAAGCCTTTAAAAACGATGATTTGTGCCAACATAGAGGTATTTGATCTTGGTAAATTTATATATTTGCCCCGTAAGAAATATTTTTTGGGGAATGAGGTCATTTTACAGCCCATTTTTGAAAGTATGAATGACCTCAATAAAAATGCCTCTTGATAATGTATAATACAGAGTAGTTTTTATGAAATCAGAATTATTTTATAGTCGTTCGATTTTAGGGGTGTTCTTTCTACTTTCTTTTTTGGGAAAAGCATGGAGCCGAGATAGTTCTTCTCTCCAAAAAGACACTTTAATCGTGGCTTTGGCGGGAAGTGAACCGTTTGTGATGAATACCGACAAAGCAGGGAATACTCCCGAAGGAATTGCCGTGGATATCTGGAATGACCTGGCCGACCGGCTTTCGGTACATTATACATACAAAAATTATTCCTCGGTGAGCGATGCCCTTAAAGCGATAGAAGAAGGACAAGTAGATATGCTTGTAGGTCCCGTGAGTATTACCTCAAATCGAATGGAACGTGTTTCTTTTTCTCAACCTTTTTACCAATCCAGTTTATCCATACTCTCCAAATCAGAAGAGGGGCTATGGTCGTATGTTGCGCCCTTGTTCAGTTATAAGCTTTTTATTGCAGTGGGCGGTTTTTTGTTCTTGCTGGGAATTGTGGGAACCTTGTTCTGGATTGCCGAGCGTAAGAGAAATCCGGAAGAGTTTCCGCCCAATCCGGTGAAGGGAATAGGGAACGGAATGTGGCTGGCAGTGGTTACCATGAGCACGGTGGGTTATGGTGATTTAGCACCGCGTTCGGCTTTTGGACGGATTCTGGCGGGCTCCTGGATCATCATCACCATTATCTTTGCCACTTCCATGATCGCCGGAATCGCCAGTGTCCTGACGATGTGGGGCGGGGTAACGGATGTGAATACCGTAGAAGACTTGGCCGGAAAGAGGATCGCGGTTTTAAGAGATTCTCCGGGCCAGGAGCTGATGAGGAATTATACGGCACGCCCCTATCTTATTAGTTCTTTGGATGAAGGAATCGAAAAGCTCAAGGAGGATAAAGTAGATGCCGTAATTTATGATCGTCCGCAATTGGAATATTTTGTCAACAAACACGGGGATGAAGGTTATTATTTGGCTACTGCCGAGTATGAACGACAAAATTACGGTTTTGTGTTCCCCTTAAAAAGTGAGGCGGTTTATAAAACCAATCTGCAACTCTTGAAATTGGCGGAAGAAGGACGAATCCAAGAGATTGTAAATTCCTATTTAAAGGTGAATAGAGAAGAGTAAAGCGAACCGGAAATGTAGGAAAATAAAATTTTATTGAAAGATTATTTAAAGTTTTAAATCCCTTAACGGATATTCAAAAATCCTCTCTTTATGCAAAAATCTGGAATTTTTACTCGAACCATCTATTGGCCTGCGGATGTGTTAAATCACCCGAGAATAAAGTCTTCCATTGATTGGTGGTCTGGAGCTCTTTAATAATATTTTTAAAGACCGATTGGGCCACTAATGAAGGCCGACCCCCGACACTGATTCGATTGATTTTTAAATCTTTAAGATCTTGAACATCCAATGTTTTAGCCATGAGGATATTTAGGGGGAGGGAGATTCCTTCTTTTACGGCTTTAACGATTTCTATATCCTCGATAAAAGGCACAAAGATACCGGAGGCCCCGGCTTCTTCATAAGCTTTGGCACGTTTAAAGACTGCTTCCAGTTTTTTATCCGTGTCTGTGGACAATGTCATCGCATCGACTCGCGCATTAATATATAAAGAGACTCCTAATTCTCCGGCTTTTTTTCGAACGGCTTTGATTTTATCGATGTTTTCCTCGATGGAAATCAATTTTCCGGTTTTGGCATTGCTATCTTCCAGGTTGATTCCTACGGCTCCGGCTTTGATGATTTTTTCGATAAATCCGGTCAAAGCTTCTAAATTGTATCCGTAATATCCGCTCTCGATATCAGCAGAAACCGGAATCTCGACAACGCGAGCAATTTTCCGGACTTCTTCGATCATTAGTTCCGGGGGCGTATGCTCACCATCGGCATATCCGCAGGACCAGGAAATACCTGAGCTGGTAGTGGCAACGGCCGGTAATCCTCCTAATTCTACTACTTTTGCGGCCATGGCATTCCAAGCATTGGCTAAAATAAGAGGTTTGTCTTTATCGTGCAGGGCATGAAATATCTCGGCTAATTGATTTTGCTTTTGGGCATCAAAGGCATCCTTCATAAAGTGTTGGTTTTTTGTTGATTTTTGTCTCACAAAGATACTGAAGTGGACGCACTTTTAGAGATTTGAAACCGGTTTTATCCCTCTCGGAAGAGGCTTGGAGATCCGGATTTTTAATTGTCTTTTTTATTTTCTCTTGTCCTCTGATTTACGTTCGTTATAAAAAATCCCTCGATTTTTTGTCGAGGGATAGGAAGGTTTTGAGGTGGTTTAAACTTTTGGGATTGAAGCGAAAAATAGAGATTATTGTTTCAGGTGACGGCTTTTTTGTAGAGCATAGCCATAGCCACAGTCGAAAAAAGACTAAACCCGCCTGCTGCGGCCAGATCTGGGGCAATAAGATTATTTTGCAGCCCATTTTTGAAAGTTTAAATGACCTCTTTATAGCGATGAGTATTTTAACGTCAATTACAAATAAATTTCAGAGCCGATTTATCAGCTCTTTCTCTCGGGATAAGGCACAAAATCTTTGGGATCGGTTTTGATTTTTTCCCATTCTCCGGATTTCCATTTTTCCCGTGCTTCCTCCAATGTTTTCTTATCGGAGGCTACAAAATTCCAATCCAAAAAACGTTCTTCCCCAAAGGGTTCGCCTCCAAAGAGATAAACGGTGGTTCCCGGGGTTAGTGTGAACTCGCAAAGTGTGCTTTCTCTGGCAATCAAGAGCTGTCGGGGGCCAAAGGTTTCCCCTTCGGCTTCAACGGCTCCTTTTAAGATGTAGAGTCCGGATTCCCCATAGAGCTCGTTTCCGATATTTAAGGTCTGCCGGTGGTCACTTTGGATTTCTACCATATAAAGGGCACTGTGAACGGGAACCGGCGATTGATGCCCCATCACATCGCCGGCAATCAATTTAAAATCCACATGATGCCTCGTCCAGATTGGGAGTTGATCCTCCTCGACATGTGAAAATTGGGGATTGGTAAATTCCAATTCTTTGGGAAGTGCAACCC
>CAZBXQ010000140.1:0-3327 GCA_964495935.1 uncultured Flavobacteriaceae bacterium | reverse complement strand
TCGCTCTATAATAATCTTTGATGTTTCCTGTCATCCAGAGCGTAGCGAAGGATCTCTTTCTTTGTTGAATCTACGGATATAAAGATTCCTCTCCTGAAGCCTCGGGATGGGATGATATTCATTTCATTCTATAGCAAACTTTGATATTTTTTGTCCATCCAGAGCGTAGCGAAGGATCTTTTTTTCTCTTCTGAAACTACAAATGTGAGATTCCTCACTGCGTATCGGAGTGACAAATCACTCCGAAAAAAATAATGGGAAGACTACTTTCAGGCAGGGGCCACACTCCCCATTATATTCATAGATTTCACAGTTGCCCTATACAGTTAGTTCTTTTTTGTTAGCGATGATAAAGTACTATTTGGAATGCAAGCTATAAATCGGTTGGTCCATCGGGGTTAATTTTCTTGCCGAGAATATAGAGGATAAGAGTCGATAAAGTAGCGCAAATGAGAATCGTTAATGCCAGTGGGAATACACTGGTTTTCATAAAAGTACTGATAAGGGCTGTGGTAATAGCTCCAATTCCCAGTTGGATGGCTCCCATCCAAGCAGAAGCTGTTCCCGCACTACGGCTAAAGGGGGCAATAGAAAGGGCAGAAGTATTGGGATAAACAAAACCCTGAGTGGCCATATACACCCAGATTAATGCAATAGTTGTATAGAGGTTGAGTCCGTTGTTAAAAGTGGTAATAACCAGAATAATGCCAACGATGATCTGCAGGAAAAGGTTGATCTTAGAAATTTTTTCACTGCTGTATTTTCGAAGCAGAAAGGTATTGGATTGATTGGCGGCCGTCATTCCTATTGCGATAATGGCAAAAATAATTCCGTATTGATGCGTGGAAACATGGAATATATCATAGAAAATCGTGGGGGAGGCTGCCAAATACGCATATAGTCCGGAAGAGGAAATGGCCGAGACCAGAGCATAGGTATAAAACCGAGGAACTTTAGAAACCTTGATAAACTTTTGAATAATGGGCCGGGGTTTGAGAGACATCTCGGTATCCGGAGGATTTCCATCGGGAACAAAGAAGTATAGTCCGATTAAAGTGATGCCTGCAATGGCAGCCAATACGGTAAAGATAGAAGACCAGCCAAAATAGGAGGCCATAAATCCTCCTACTGTAGGGGCTATAATAGGAGATATTGCGATGACCAGCATCAGATAGGAGAAAATCTTGGCAATGTCTCGAACCGGAAATAAATCCCGCACTAAGGCACGACTCCCCACCATCCCTACGCAGCCGCCTATGGCTTGGAACAGCCGCATCAAAATGAGCTGTTCTGCGGTTTGTACATAAATAATGAGCACAGAAGAGATGATATAGATAATCAATCCCGTATAAATCATTAATTTTCGACCATAACGATCGAGTAACGGGCCATACAGGAGCTGACCTACAGAGATTCCTATAAAATAACTGGAGAGGCTGTATCCTACCATATCTTTGGTGGTGTGCAGGCCTGTTGCGATATCGTCAAAGGCCGGGAGGTACATATCGATGGAAAAAGGTCCCAGCGCAGAAAGAAGCCCCAGGATAAATATGACCAGTCCCCGGTGATGAATTACCTTTGTTGCTGCTGTATAGTTTGCTGTGGTAATGTTTTTCGTCAAGATGGATGGCTTTATCAAAGAACCTGCAAAGGTACGTGTATTTTCTCGTTTTTATAAAAAACCTTGTATTTTTTGAACCGGATTATGAGGGGGAGAAGGAAGCGTTATTTGAATTTATTTTATCTTCGTTTTTATGAATCAACTTCGAAAAATTCTTTTCCCGTTGGGATGGTTATACGGAGGCGTGATCCGGCTTCGAAATCAGTTTTTTGATTGGGGTTTATGTTCCTCCAAGAGCTATAGCTTACCCGTTATCTGTGTTGGGAATCTAAGTGTTGGGGGAACCGGAAAAACTCCGATGGTTGAATATTTGATCCGGCTGCTGAAAGACGAATATCGGTTGGCCACATTAAGCCGGGGCTATAAGCGGAAGACCAAAGGATTTTATCGGTTAACCGGTAAAGAAAAAGCACTTGAAACAGGAGATGAACCGCTTCAGTTTAAGACGAAGTATCCGGAAATCCAAGTGGTTGTCGATGAAGATCGGCAAGAAGGAATTGCCGAAATCCAAAAATTATACCCGCCGATAGAAGTGATTGTGTTGGATGATGCTTATCAACACCGTAAAGTCAAACCGGGTTTTTCTATTCTTTTAACGGCCTATGGAACGTTGTATGCCGAGGATTTAATGCTGCCGGCCGGGAATCTGCGAGAACCTAAATCGGGAGCTCGTCGTGCAGATATAGTGGTTGTTACCAAGTGCCCGCCCGAATTATCTTTGCCAGAGCAAGCCCGAATTAAAAGAAAATTGAGACTGCGCCCGCATCAATCTTTATATTTTACCGGTATTGCTTATTATGATGTTGTTACCAATACCGTGCGGGAAGTACGGGTAAACGATTTACCGCCAAACTTTGCTTTGGTTACGGGAATAGCCAAGCCCCAACCGCTGGTGCAGCATTTACAAGAACAAGGATTGACATTTCGCCACCACAAATTTCCCGATCATCACAATTTTACGGGTACCGAAATTGAGATTCTACAAAAAGAGCGTTTTATCGTAACGACCGAGAAGGATTATATGCGTTTGAAGACGGAGATTCCTCGAGAAAATCTGTTTTTTCTCGCGATTACACAAAAATTTATTGATGATGAGGATGCTTTTGCCACTGAAATATTAGAGTGGATAAAACCATTTAAAGACTAAAAAGAATACAATAAGGATTATTTTATCCGAAATAGTTTTATCTTCGTTTTTTCAAGGAATAAAGAACTTTAAATACATCTAATTGCTATGGCAGAAGAAATTCCAATGCTTAATGTGGCAGAAATCGAAAGCCATCCCATGCGGCATACCGCTATTTTTCAGAGTTTTGATAATCTAAAAACAGGAGAATCTTTTATTATCCGCAACGATCATGATCCGCTGCCGGTTTATTATCAGTTAAAATCGATGAACGGGCCGATTATAAAATGGGAATATAGACAGAAGGGACCCGAATTTTGGGATGTAAAGGTGACCAAGACGGACGAAGGTGCCGATAATGAAGACCCCCTGTATTGATTTTTGAGGGATAGAGGAGAAGCTTAGATCGAGCTGTTTTTGAAGAAAAACGGCTCGATTTTATTTTATGAGCGCGTAAAATCTTATTTTCAGGGGACTCTGGATGGAGAGGAGTTCTCTATTTTTGAATTTCCAAAAAGACCTGTAATCTAATTCTACTTTAACACTTTTAATCTATTGAATAATAGCGATCTATATCTAT
>CAZBXQ010000139.1:0-3329 GCA_964495935.1 uncultured Flavobacteriaceae bacterium | reverse complement strand
AACTACAAATATCAACAACCCTTTTTTATTTCCCTAAAAAAGTTTAGACCACTTCCTTTAGTGATTATTAGCACGAAGAGCCGTATGAAGGGAGACTTTCACGTACGGTTCTGTGGGAACGCAAAGGTGAAATTCCTTTGCGTGACCCGATTGTTCTAATAAAATCTAACGATTTAACGGGAGTAGCGGTTTTTGAATTTGATACGATCCGATACGATCCAGAACGCTATGTTTGGATATGGAATAAAAATGGAAACCTTGAAGGAACGCTTAAATCTACTCAAGAGCATAGATTTACTTGGCAACCTCACGGATCTCAATTTACTATCATTGAAAAGGTTCCAAATGATAGTTTACTCATTAACATTAAAGAACCTGAGCCTTTAGATAAAAATGATATTTTAGAAGCACTTGGTTTTGATAACTCTTGGATAAGTGTTATAAAAAGAGGGAATTAAAAGTTTGTGCCAAACAGCGGGTTTGCCAAAAGGAACAATAATTACTTTGATTTGAAGATTCTTGTTAAGCTTATAACATCAACTGGGTTTGTTGAAACCGGATCGTAAAAACGGTCAGTTCGATAGCCCATCGAACAAAAATATCCCCCTAAAAAAGAGTTTCAATTTATATTCCCATTTTCCTTGATTTTCCGTTATTCAGATATACTTTCTGATAACATTCCTTAAATAAACAGCAATACTCCATTCTTGGTTTTAATTTACGAATGTTTTTCTTAATTTTAGGGAATTAAAACTATCAAAATTATGAACATACCAAATGATCTACGTTTGCGATCAAGAGCGGATTATGATGAAGCTTATCAAGAAAGCATCAAAAACCCGGAAGTTTTTTGGAGTAAAGTAGCCGAAAAGTTTGTCTGGAAAAAGAAATGGGACAAGGTTCTGGAATGGGATTTTGAAAAACCCGAAGTAAAATGGTTTATCAACGGAAAATTAAACATTACCGAGAATTGTCTGGATCGACATGTTAAAAACCAACCCGATAAGACCGCAATCATTTGGGAACCCAACGACCCCGAAAAAGCAGCCGAACATATTAGTTATCAAGAACTGCATAAACGGGTTTGCCGATTTGCTAATGTATTGAAACAAAACGGGATTCAAAAAGGAGATCGGGTGTGTATGTATATGCCGATGATTCCTCAACTGGCCATTGCCATGTTAGCCTGTGCAAGAATCGGAGCGATTCACAATATTGTTTTTGCGGGATTTTCTATCACGGCCTTGTCCAAACGGATTAACGATGCGGGGAGCAAAATGTTGATTACGGCCAACGGGAACTATCGCGGGAGCAAATACATTGATTTAAAAGATATTTGTGATCATGCGCTGGAAAACACTCCTTCTGTTGAGACCGTAATCGTATATAAACACGCCGACAGAGATTTTGAAATGAAGGAAGGACGCGATAAATTTTGGCGGGAAGAAATTAAAAAGGCGGACGCCTCTTGCCCGGCTGAGGAAATGGATGCCGAAGATCCCTTGTTTATCCTTCACACCTCGGGATCAACAGGAACTCCCAAAGGCATGGTGCATACAACCGGAGGCTATATGATTGGAACAACATATACGTTCCAAAATGTTTTTCAACCGGATCCTGAAGATATCTACTGGTGCACTGCCGATATCGGTTGGATTACCGGACACTCCTATATCGTTTATGGTCCTCTTTCGGCCGGAGCGACTACCATCATGTTTGAAGGGGTTCCCACCTATCCCGATGCCGGCCGTTTTTGGCAGGTTATCGAAAAACACAAAGTCACTCAATTTTATACGGCTCCTACGGCTATTCGAGCCCTGGCAACCTATTCACTGGATTACGTAAATCAATACGATTTATCGACATTAAAGGTTCTGGGAAGTGTGGGAGAACCGATTAACGAAGAAGCCTGGGAATGGTACAATACAAATATCGGAAAAGGAAATTGTCCAATTGTCGATACTTGGTGGCAAACGGAAAATGGAGCTATTATGATTTCTACCATGCCGGGCGTAAACCAATCCAAACCCCGTTTTGCCACTTTACCACTACCGGGTGTGCAACCGGCGATTATGGACGATAATGGAAATGAAATTGAATGGAAAGGCGAAAAAATAAGAGGCCGTTTGGCTATGAAAGCTCCCTGGCCCTCTCTGGCTCGTACAATTTGGAAAAATCATGAACGCTATAAAAAAGTTTACTTTACCACGTTTAAAGGCATGTATGAAACCGGTGACGGAGCGTATAAAGACAAGGAAGGAGACTATCGCATCACCGGGCGTGTTGATGATGTTATCATTGTATCGGGACATAACCTGGAAACAGCCCCGGTAGAAAATGCTATCAATGAACATCCCAAAGTCTCTGAAAGTGCTATTGTAGGGTTCCCCCACAAAATCAAGGGGAAGGCATTATATGCCTATATCATTCTCTATGACCCCAAAGAAGCATCAGAAGAATTGAAAAAGGAAATCCGTGACCTTGTATCAAAACTTCAAGGTCCGATCGCTAAACCCGATAAGATTCAATTTGTTACAGATTTACCAAAAACACGTTCAGCAAAAATCATGCGCCGTATCCTTCGCAAGATTGCAGCTGGAGAAACTGATGATTTTGGCGATACCTCAACACTCGTAAACCCCGAAGTTGTTGAAAAAGTCGCCAAAAATGCCATTCGATAAAAGGGTTATTGGTTAAGCAAAAACCGGGAATTTGAAGGTTCAGAATCCCGGTTTTATTATTTCAGCCCCATCCGGCACCTTAAATTGTTAAGTTTACAATCTCAACATATAAGAGGTCATTTAAACTTTCAAAAAGGGGCTGCAAAATGACCTTATTGCCCCCGATTTAGTCTTTTTTCGACCGTAGCTATGGCTATGCTCTACAAAAAAGCCATCCTCTGGAACAATCATCTCTATTTTTCACTTCAATCCCAAAAGTTTAAACCACCTCATAATCTGAATATGAGCACTCCATTTTCTGAAAAAGAACGCTACTATTTATCCCGTTGTGTAGAACTGGCCGAAGAAGCCCTTCAGGCGGGCGATGCTCCATTTGGCTCCGTTCTGGTCAATGGAAAAGGAGAAATTATAGCTGAAGCCCGAAACCGAGCCGTTGAAATTAATGCTCTGGCTCATCCCGAATATGAGCTCGCCGATTGGGCCCTAAAAAACCTCACAGCAGAAGAACGAAAAGCAGTGACCATGTACACCAGCGGTGAACATTGCGCCATGTGTTCCGGTGCCAATGCCTGGGCGGGAATTGGAAAAATCGTTTACCTCAGTTCGGGAGCACAGCTGAAAAAATGGCAGACAGAGGCCGGTGCCGTT
>CAZBXQ010000138.1:0-3442 GCA_964495935.1 uncultured Flavobacteriaceae bacterium | reverse complement strand
GTGTACGATGCCAATAAAGAGTGATCTATGGTTGTCGTTTTTAATATTCTATTCGACATGCACATGAAGGGAAATCACCTAATTGATTCCTCCTTTTCAGGTACGTATGATGAAGGAACCTCCACCTATACAAACCTTTAAAAACGATGATTTGTGCCAACATAGAGGTATTTGATCTTGATAAGTTTATATATTTACCTCGTAAGAAATATTTTTTGGGGAATGAGATCATTTAAACTTTTGAGATTGAAGCGAAAAATAGAGATTATTGTTCCAGGTGACGGCTTTTTTGTAGAGCATAGCCATAGCTACGGTCGAAAAAAAGACTAAATCTGGGGCAATAAGATCATTTTACAGCCCATTTTTGAAAGTATGAATGACCTCAATAAAAATGCCCTTTGATAATGTATAATACAGAGTAATTTTTATGAAATTAGAATTATTTTATAGCCGTTCGATTTTAGGGGTGCTCTTTCTACTTTCTTTTTTGGGAAAAGCATGGAGCCGAGATAGTTCTTCCCTTCAAAAAGACACTTTAATCGTGGCTTTGGCGGGAAGTGAACCGTTTGTGATGAATACCGACAAAGCAGGGAATACTCCCGAAGGAATTGCCGTGGATATCTGGAATGACCTGGCCGACCGGCTTTCGGTACATTATACATACAAAAATTATTCCTCGGTGAGCGATGCCCTTAAAGCGATAGAAGAAGGACAAGTAGATATGCTTGTAGGTCCCGTGAGTATTACCTCAAATCGAATGGAACGTGTTTCTTTTTCTCAACCTTTTTACCAATCCAGTTTATCCATACTCTCCAAATCAGAAGAGGGGCTATGGTCGTATGTTGCGCCCTTGTTCAGTTATAAGCTTTTTATTGCAGTGGGCGGTTTTTTGTTCTTGCTGGGAATTGTGGGAACCTTGTTCTGGATTGCCGAGCGTAAGAGAAATCCGGAAGAGTTTCCGCCCAATCCGGTGAAGGGAATAGGGAACGGAATGTGGCTGGCAGTGGTTACCATGAGCACGGTGGGTTATGGTGATTTAGCACCGCGTTCGGCTTTTGGACGGATTCTGGCGGGCTCCTGGATCATCATCACCATTATCTTTGCCACTTCCATGATCGCCGGAATCGCCAGTGTCCTGACGATGTGGGGCGGGGTAACGGATGTGAATACCGTAGAAGACTTGGCCGGAAAGAGGATCGCGGTTTTAAGAGATTCTCCGGGCCAGGAGCTGATGAGGAATTATACGGCACGCCCCTATCTTATTAGTTCTTTGGATGAAGGAATCGAAAAGCTCAAGGAGGATAAAGTAGATGCCGTAATTTATGATCGTCCGCAATTGGAATATTTTGTCAACAAACACGGGGATGAAGGTTATTATTTGGCTACTGCCGAGTATGAACGACAAAATTACGGTTTTGTGTTCCCCTTAAAAAGTGAGGCGGTTTATAAAACCAATCTGCAACTCTTGAAATTGGCGGAAGAAGGACGAATCCAAGAGATTGTAAATTCCTATTTAAAGGTGAATAGAGAAGAGTAAAGCGAACCGGAAATGTAGGAAAATAAAATTTTATTGAAAGATTATTTAAAGTTTTAAATCCCTTAACGGATATTCAAAAATCCTCTCTTTATGCAAAAATCTGGAATTTTTACTCGAACCATCTATTGGCCTGCGGATGTGTTAAATCACCCGAGAATAAAGTCTTCCATTGATTGGTGGTCTGGAGCTCTTTAATAATATTTTTAAAGACCGATTGGGCCACTAATGAAGGCCGACCCCCGACACTGATTCGATTGATTTTTAAATCTTTAAGATCTTGAACATCCAATGTTTTAGCCATGAGGATATTTAGGGGGAGGGAGATTCCTTCTTTTACGGCTTTAACGATTTCTATATCCTCGATAAAAGGCACAAAGATACCGGAGGCCCCGGCTTCTTCATAAGCTTTGGCACGTTTAAAGACTGCTTCCAGTTTTTTATCCGTGTCTGTGGACAATGTCATCGCATCGACTCGCGCATTAATATATAAAGAGACTCCTAATTCTCCGGCTTTTTTTCGAACGGCTTTGATTTTATCGATGTTTTCCTCGATGGAAATCAATTTTCCGGTTTTGGCATTGCTATCTTCCAGGTTGATTCCTACGGCTCCGGCTTTGATGATTTTTTCGATAAATCCGGTCAAAGCTTCTAAATTGTATCCGTAATATCCGCTCTCGATATCAGCAGAAACCGGAATCTCGACAACGCGAGCAATTTTCCGGACTTCTTCGATCATTAGTTCCGGGGGCGTATGCTCACCATCGGCATATCCGCAGGACCAGGAAATACCTGAGCTGGTAGTGGCAACGGCCGGTAATCCTCCTAATTCTACTACTTTTGCGGCCATGGCATTCCAAGCATTGGCTAAAATAAGAGGTTTGTCTTTATCGTGCAGGGCATGAAATATCTCGGCTAATTGATTTTGCTTTTGGGCATCAAAGGCATCCTTCATAAAGTGTTGGTTTTTTGTTGATTTTTGTCTCACAAAGATACTGAAGTGGACGCACTTTTAGAGATTTGAAACCGGTTTTATCCCTCTCGGAAGAGGCTTGGAGATCCGGATTTTTAATTGTCTTTTTTATTTTCTCTTGTCCTCTGATTTACGTTCGTTATAAAAAATCCCTCGATTTTTTGTCGAGGGATAGGAAGGTTTTGAGGTGGTTTAAACTTTTGGGATTGAAGCGAAAAATAGAGATTATTGTTTCAGGTGACGGCTTTTTTGTAGAGCATAGCCATAGCCACAGTCGAAAAAAGACTAAACCCGCCTGCTGCGGCCAGATCTGGGGCAATAAGATTATTTTGCAGCCCATTTTTGAAAGTTTAAATGACCTCTTTATAGCGATGAGTATTTTAACGTCAATTACAAATAAATTTCAGAGCCGATTTATCAGCTCTTTCTCTCGGGATAAGGCACAAAATCTTTGGGATCGGTTTTGATTTTTTCCCATTCTCCGGATTTCCATTTTTCCCGTGCTTCCTCCAATGTTTTCTTATCGGAGGCTACAAAATTCCAATCCAAAAAACGTTCTTCCCCAAAGGGTTCGCCTCCAAAGAGATAAACGGTGGTTCCCGGGGTTAGTGTGAACTCGCAAAGTGTGCTTTCTCTGGCAATCAAGAGCTGTCGAGGGCCAAAGGTTTCCCCTTCGGCTTCAACAGCTCCTTTTAAGATGTAGAGTCCGGATTCCCCATAGAGCTCGTTACCGATGTTTAAGGTCTGCCGGTGATCGCTCCGGATTTCTATCATATAAAGGGCACTGTGAACGGGAACCGGCGATTGATGCCCCATCATATCGCCGGCAATCAATTTAAAATCCACATGATGCCTTGTCCAGATCGGGAGTTGATCCTCTTCGACATGTGAAAATTGGGGATTGGTAAATTCCAATTCTTTGGGAAGTGCAACCC
>CAZBXQ010000137.1:0-3515 GCA_964495935.1 uncultured Flavobacteriaceae bacterium | reverse complement strand
TAATAAGGTCATCTCTTTATATAAAGAGCAAATTTATCTATACTTCTTGCACACCTCTCCCCTATTCATAACCTTTAATTCTGATTTTAGAAGAATCAAGAACTCTTAAGTTAGAGTTGAATTTTCAAATCGATACAAGGCCGTAAAACTCTTAAGAACGTTTTTTACCGGGATTCTATATTTCTAATCGTTTTACGAATCCTATCCTCTTTTCAGAATCTCGCTCAAAATCCTTTGAAGACCATAAACAGCATATAAGGGAATATTAACAAGCCAGCCATCATCTCTATAGCCCGCCAAAGAAGTACGGATACTTTTGGGAGGATCAAACTTATTGTGATATACACGAAGTGATTTTGACTGCAAGTTTTCTTCAGCTTTCACTTCGATGGGAAACACTTGGTTTTTATGCGCTATTATAAAATCCACTTCATTGGTGGATGATTTATTCGTCCAATAATTAGGGCGGAAAGAGGTTTTATTAAGAAGTTCCTGCAATACAAATTGTTCGGTCAAAGCCCCTTTGAACTCAGAAAATAATTGGGTCTTATTCAACAAAATCTGTACATCCAACCCGGATAATGCCCCAAGAAGACCAACATCTAAAGCATATATCTTAAAAGCCTTCAAATCCTCATAAGCACGTAATGGCAATTCCGGTTTTGACACCCGATAAACACGATGGATCAAACCATAATTATCGAGCCACTCTAAGGCACCTTCGTATTCTCTTGCTCTTGCGCCGTGCTTTATAAGGCCATAAACAAACTTTCTGTTTTCTCTGGATAATTGAGACGGCAAGCTTTGCCACACCTGTCTAACTCTCGGAATAAGATTTTGCGGCGTGTGTTTAGAAAAATCAAGCTCATACGCTTGTAAAATCTGATTCTGCAATGCTCTCACGGTCTCATAATCGCCATCTACTCTAAAACTATTCACAACTTCGGGCATTCCACCAACAAAATAATACTGTTTTAGCAGGTCAACATATTTTTTATGAAACGTACGAATCAATTCCCAGTCCTTTTCCTCTAATAATTTGAGCAGCTCTTTCCCACCCACAGCTTCCAAAAATTCTGAAAAACTCATGGGGTGCATCTCTAAAAATTGAACTTTGCCCACCGGAAAAGACTTCTGATTTAAAGTTACTCCCAGGAGGGAACCAGCACCTATAATATGGTATTCCGGGGCTTCCTCCTGAAAATATTTTAAAGCTGTTAAAGCACCTGCTGCTTCCTGAATTTCATCTAAAATAATCAATGTGTTTTCGGCCTCGGGAATTACTCCCGATTGAATTTGTAGAGCAGATAAAATACGCTCCAAGTCAAAATCTGCCACAAACAAGTTCTGCAAAAGCTTATCCCGTTCAAAATTGACATAAAGAATCTGCTTATAATGTAAACGTCCAAACTCCTTCATAACCCATGTTTTACCCACCTGACGCGCCCCTCGCAATAACAAGGGTTTGCGAATATCAGATTCTTTCCACCGTAATAGTTTATTTAAAATAAAGCGTTTCATATTTCAAATATAGGCGTTTTTTAAATCATAAATCACATTTAGCAAAGGAGTTTTGTGAAATACATCACATTTATCAAAGGAGTTTTATGCAATACATCACATTTTACAAAGGATTTTTATATTCGATATAAATTTATACGTTTGTAGATAAGCACTCCATTTTTGCCTTTCGTGCTATAACAAAACTTTAATCGGCATTCCTTTACGATATCGTACCTTTGCAGAGGAAGATAAAACGCGATGAATTTCAAAAAGCTTTTAAGGCACTATTGGAAATTCTTGGTGACACTCTTTATCGTGTCGGCCATTTCTATGGGGTTTATATATCAACTTCATAAGCCCCCTCCTTCCCTCCCGATATATGAGCCCAATATGGTGGATCGATCGTTGGTCGATTCTTCTATTCAATATGTACGTAAATATCATAAAATAGCCGATTTTAAACTGATCAACCAAAACGGAGATACCATCACCCAAGAAGATTATAAAAATAAGATCTATGTAGCGGATTTCTTTTATACCACCTGCCCCTCTTTTTGCCCGATTCTTACGGAATCGATGAAGAAAATTCAAGAGGCCACAAAAGATGATGATAAAATCAAACTGTTATCGCATACCGTAACTCCGAATATCGATACTCCGGAAACATTAAAGGCATATGCCGAGAAAAAGGGAATTGACGATAAAAAATGGAATTTGGTAACGGGCTCCAAAAAGGAGATATACGAGTTAGCTCGAAAATCCTATCTCGTCGTCAAAGACGGGGCTGAAGGAGGCGATGGCGGCGGTGGAAAATACGATATGATTCACACCGAAAATCTGGCCCTAATCGACACCAAAAAACGAATTCGCGGGTTTTATGACGGCACTGACCCAAAAGAAGTCAAAAAACTGTTGAAGGATATCAAAACCCTGAAGAAGATCGAGGCCGAGCAGCCATAAATATCAAGATAATCAATCGGCAAGAACCCTCAAAGGATTTGGAACCCTTTAAGAGGGAGGTATTTCTACAAAATAGGATTGCCCCGGATTATTCACAAGATTCATAAAAACACCTTTAACCCAACTAAATTTCAAATAATCGAGTTATTCATATACGCTCTGCTCTTTTTTGCATTGCCCAAGAAACTTGGCGCAGGAATTGAACTGCCATAAGATCAGGCCTCTATTGTAATTCACAAATAATAGATAGAGCAGTTAAGATGTTTTTTCCCTTTCTCTTCTAATTTTAATGATCCGCTCCAGCACTTCTCCCTTTTTATTTAGTGCATTTTCGATATCATAATCATCCTGAAGCCCCAGCCAAAACACAGTGGAATTACCAAAATAGGCACTTAATCGAATTGCGGTATCGGCGGTAATTCTACGATTACCTTTGACAATTTCGGAAATTCGCGTCTGTGGAACATCAATATCTTTGGCCAATCTATATTGAGAGATCCCCAATGGATTTAAAAACTCCTTCAGAAGGATTTCCCCCGGTGCTATGTTTTTAAGCTTCTCCATTTTTCTGTTTTTAATGATAATCTACAATTCTCACTTCAAAAGCATTTCCATTCTCCCATTTAAAAATTATTCTCCACTGATTATTTACTCTTATGCTATAAAATCCTTTCAAATCACCTTTGAGTTTTTCAAGTCGATTTGAGGGAGGAATTCTTAAATCCATGATATCAATAGAATTATTCAGCATCCTCAGTTTTCTCCTTGAAGTCTGTTGAATTTCAGGAGGTAATTTTCTGGAAATAATGCCATTCCATATTTTTTCGGTTTCTTTATCTCCAAAAGAAACAATCATACTCTTTTGCGTTACTAACGTCAAAAGTAAGCAATTATTCCATTACTAACCTACTTAATTCACGTCAATGCTAAATATGGTGTTTTTTTACGCCACTTTATTACAATATACTCATGACAAATAGTCTAAATATAGTCGCGTTTTTTTAATTTATGATCCCGTATTCTATGATTAAAACAAGGGGTAAATGTTAAAG
>CAZBXQ010000136.1:0-3559 GCA_964495935.1 uncultured Flavobacteriaceae bacterium | reverse complement strand
CTCCGGAGCAGTTGGAAGAATTGGAAAAGGTCTATCGGGAGCAGGATTTTGAAGAGAATACCGATGATGTTTTCTGGGAATAATGGTCGTTTTAAAGAGGTAAAGAGCTGTCGTCGTTTTTATTCTTCACAACTCGGGTTTAGACAGCAAACCATGCCCCCCTGTTATATTCATAGATTTCACAGTCGCTCTATAAAGTTAACTCTTTTTTGTTGGCACTGATAAAGGGCCATTCGGAAAGTCATATTCCGTGCAACAAAATTTGAAAGGAGTTGGAATTCTACTATTGAAACCCAAAAATAACCGGTATTAAGAGCCTGACTTTCCCTGAAGACAGGTTTAAGCAGACTCCGGGAGACAGCTCGGCAATTCCGAAATCTGGAGTTTATGAAATAGGATTATGAATGATGGTTTTTTATACTGCTGTAATTTACAATTTCGCGGATACTTCTTTTTTAAACACGAGCCCAAAACAAGGATTTTGGCCTTGAAAATAAATAGTATTTTTAGAGCTTTATTCTTAAAACAATCAGGGTATGTAGGTATATTATTTATAATATATCCTTTCTGTCAAATATTTAATATATAAGTAAAGAGGAGTTAATAGATTATATGTTTGTTTTATGATATTCTAAAAATTTTATATAATTTATTTTTTACTATGTCATTATACGATACTGTAAACCATGTATTTAGATATTAAATACTAATTTTATAAATTAATAATTGAGTTTTATTTTGTATTTGTTAACGGAAGTTTATTAACTTGTGTTCTGTAAAAAACAATTATTATGATCAATAAAATTATACTGGTAATGAGTTTTGTGCTCTTTGTGGCACCCTGCTCATTCTCTCAAGATGGTTCTATAGAAGGCACCGTTGTTGATGAAAGCGGGGTAGTTCTTTCGGGAGTTACCATTACGGTGAAAGGAACAACCCGGGGTTCGGTGACGGATTTTGACGGGAATTATACGATTCAGGCAGATGAGGGGGATATATTGCAATTCAGTTTCGTTGGATACAAGGATGAAACCCGAGTCGTGGGTACGGATGACACAGCCCGGATTATCCTGCTGGAAGATGCTCAGGCTCTCGAGGAAGTCGTTTTGGTAGGCTCTCGTAACAAGGCCCGTACGGCAGTGGAATCGGCAGTACCGGTGGATGTTGTTGACATTCAGAAAACACAGGAGTTAACGGGACAAACCAGTGTAACACAACTTTTGCAGTTTAGTGCTCCTTCTTTTAATTCCAATCAGCAATCGGGTTCTGATGGTTCTGATGCAGTGGATGCTGCCACGTTGCGGGGGTTAGGACCGGACCAAACGCTGGTGCTGATTAATGGGAAAAGATATCACCAGTCTTCTTTGATTAATCTTTTTGGTACCAAAGGAAGAGGGAATACGGGAACCGATTTAAATACCATTCCGGTGGCCGCCATTAAACGGGTTGAAATTCTGCGGGACGGAGCTTCTGCTCAATATGGATCGGATGCGATTGCGGGGGTGGTCAACATTGTATTGGAAGATAAAAAAGGATTGGAGGTAAATCTCTTTTCGGGAGCCAATCTCTTTTCCAGTCCGGGGCACGGAGAAGTGGTATCCGATAAACGTATAGATGGCTTAACGTTTGATTTGAGTGCCAACTATGGAATTGATATAGGAAATGGTGGCTTTGGGAACTTTACCGTAGAATATATCGATAAGGGGTATGCCTTTCGAAATGCAAACCCGGAGATGTATGAAACCTCTCGGGAGCGTTTTGGAGATGCCAAGTCCAAAAACTTGTATTTCTTTGGGAATATGGAAATCCCATTGGGCGATAAGGCTACTTTCTATTCGGTTCCGGCATATTCACATCGAATTACCGATGCTTATGCTTGGACGCGATTTGTAGGCGGAGATAATCATATCAGTGCGATTTACTCCGATAATTTTAATCCGATTGAGCATACCACAATTGATGACTTTACCTTTAATAACGGAGTTCGGTTTGAATGGGGAGACTGGGATTTGGATGTTTTCAATGCATTGGGAACCAATAAATTTATTTATGATATCCGAAACACGCTTAATGCTACCTTATTAGCCGGTTCTCCAACCCGTTTTGACGCCGGTGGACATTCCATACTTCAGAATGTAACCGGTTTTGGAGCAACTCGAAATTTTGATGAAGTTTTGGAAGGTTTAAATGTGGCTTTCGGAGCCGAATTCCGCTATGAGAATTTTAAACAAATCGCGGGAGAAGAAGGCTCCTATGCTTCGTATGATATCAATGGAAATGTTGCGACCAGCGATACTCCGGAGGATCTTTTGGTAGTGAATCCGGAAACCGGCGGAATCCGCCCCGGTGGATCCCAAGGTTTCCCCGGCTATTCCATAGGTTTTAAGGAAAGTCGAAATAACCTGGCCGCTTATGTCGATACCGAACTCGATGTGACAAAACGCTGGATGTTTAGTGTGGCGGGTCGATATGAGCATTACAGTGATTTTGGAAATACACTGGACGGTAAATTTTCTACACGTTATGAGATCACGCCGCAGTTTGCCTTGCGTGGCTCAGTCTCGACCGGCTTTCGAGCACCATCCTTGGCACAACGCTATTATACGCTCGAATTTACCAATTTTCAGGGAGGTGAAATGGTGACCGTGCAACTGGCTTCTAACGATAGCCATGTTGCCAAGGAAGTGGGAATCCCTTCCCTCAAGGAAGAGAAGTCGGTGAATGCCAGTGGAGGATTTACCTTCAATAGCAATAAATTTACGGCTACCGTAGATGGATATTTCATCCGCATTAAGGATCGTATCGTCTTAACCGGGCATTTTGACCAGAGTGATGACGCTATTGGGGATATCCTCAAGGCCGATCGGATCGATCAAGTTCAATTTTTTACCAATGCTATTGACACCCGAACTTCGGGGGTAGATCTTATTTTTTCCTATAATGACGATTTTGGTCCGGGTCATTTTACCGGGACTTTGGCGGGAAATATCAACCATATGAAGATTACCGATATTCATACAACCGATAAATTGGCGGGGAAAGAGGATATTTATCTCGAGGAAAGAGAACGGGCCTTTATCCTGGCATCGGCTCCCAAGACCAAGTTTAATCTCAATTTAAATTATGAGGTGGATTGGTTTACGGCAAATTTACAATTGACACGATTCCATAAAATACGGTTAATCGGTTATGAAGGCCCAACAGATTATCAGGATTATTCACCTCGTATTACGACCGATTTGTCTCTTGGTTTTAAATTATCCGATAACATTCATTGGGTAATCGGATCCCGAAACTTGTTTAACCGTTACCCGACCACTCATGGTGAAGGAGTGAATGAAGGGAATACGGAATCCGGTGGGATTTTCGATCCTGTGCAGATGGGCTTTGCCGGTCGGCAGGTGTTTACCAGTTTGAATTTTAGATTTTAAAACACTATTGACCGACTGTCATACTTTATGATTACAAAAAAAGATATCGAAAAGGCACACCAACGAATAGCCTCGTATATCCATAGAACGCCGGTTTTATCATCGACTGTAATAAATGAGATTACCGG
>CAZBXQ010000135.1:0-3825 GCA_964495935.1 uncultured Flavobacteriaceae bacterium | reverse complement strand
AAGATACCACCATTGATTTTGGAGCGATCATAGACAGTCTCGAAACAGAAGGTGCAAATTTAGAATTGGAAGATCTCTTAGAATTTACAAAGGATACCGATGGGGAGGGTGCGGTTTTACAACCTACTAAAATTGGGATTGCACCCGGCGATGAGCGAACGGTTATGGTTACAGAAAAAGTAGAGGGAGAGCTTAAAGCCAAATGGGCTAAATCGGCGATGCCGCGGTTTTTTTATATGCCCTCGGTATATTTACCGGCCAGGCCCGAACAGATCGACCAGATTAATGACTCGTATGGCTCGGGTACGGCTCATATCAGTGAGTCGGGGGGAACTTATACGGTTAAGCTTTATGATATTTATCTGGATCAGTTTACCATGCAGGGGAATAGTGTTTCCTCAGCAGGTAGTAGCCATGAAATACCCCATTTTGCTCAAGACGAACTTATATATAATATCGTATGGTGGGATTCTACCGTGTTTCAGGATGTAAATGTTACTACAGATGGAACTTTGACCTATAAGGTCGATCCCAATTATACTTGGGACCAGGCCTCTTTTATGAATATTGTATTTGAGGTAAAGGAAGATTAATGTAAAAAATAAGTTTAAAAATAATTCTTTAAGGTGAATACTTATTTACGGATTAGAATAGGATTTCTTTTTTCTTTATTTTTATTATGTGCCTGGAATACGTTATGGGCGCAATGTAGTTTAGAAGGATACACTGTAGATGTGAGTAAGGATGAAAATTCTTGCAATCAGTCGAGTATAGATGTTAGCATAGATGTAAAAAAGTATGATGATAATTTTTTAAATTGTTACTGGAAAGTATCGGTGCGGAGCGTAGCAACAGGAAAATCGGCCAGAAGTTCTTCTTTTGATGAAACTGGGGAAGCGGGAACTTTAGGAAATCTTGCTCAAGGATCTTATTACTTGGAATTTGAAGATGAAAGTGGTGAACAGGTCTATTATTGGGATGGAGGTACAGGATTTACCGCCAATGCTGGAAATAGAGGAGAAATTACGATTCATGATGAATATGTTACCCCAATCATTCAAGCCACGGATAATGTATCACCATCTTGTTTTGGGACTGATGAAGAGGCTGAAATAACCCTAAGAATCACCAATAAAGAGGTAGTAGGCGACGGTTTTACTTTTGAGATTTATGGAGAGGGGGTTGAATCTCAATCCAGCGGAAAAGTTCAGGATACTGAATATACATTTTCAGGAATCGAAAGTGGGAAGGAGGTATTCTATAAAATTACTGATTATAGCTGTGGGGTAGCGGTTACCACAACCGGACGACATTCTTTGCACAAGAGTCCTGTAGTTGCTAAAGCTAATCAAATACGTTATTATTTTAAACGAGATTGTGAGAACGGAGGCTATAGCATGCAAGTGGGGATTCGCCATGACAGCAAAATTTTAGATGATCAAATTCCAGGACAATTAGAATTAACTATTAGTGGGGAAACATTTGTGCTTGATCCGGTTGAAAATCCAGAGGTTTTAATAGAAAAACAGAGCTCTCTAGAGTATCGCTATGAAATTCCTACGGAAAAGAACCCCAATCCGGGAGATATAATTTCTGCATCCTATATGGCCGGTTGTTTGGATAAACCATTACCAAGAAACAACTATAAAATCGAAGACTTTAATGACGAAGTCTTATATAAGGCCGATGGATATCAAGAAGAGGCAAATTGTAATTTTGAACCACAACTTTTTCTAAATGGTACGATGTCCCCCAATACCCGCACCTATTATGATATGGTCTGTGAGGGTACCGATATAAAAGTTTATCAGGAAGATCCACCGGAATCCGGAGATTTTACCGAATTGGAATACCTTTCTTCCGAATTGGAGGGAGTTCAATTTATTGGCGGCGATAGTAAACGAAAATGGCCCGGTAACGATTTTGCCGGAGACCGATCCATATTATTGACTGATCAGAACGGTAATCCACTTGACCTACCAGATGGAGGAAATTTTATGGTCGAATTGATTAAAGATGGAGATTATGAGATCAGTAAACTAATATCTCTTCCTGAGAAACCTAAAGGAGAAGACCAACTTAAAAGCCTGACTGTAGAACCGACTTACTCTCTTTTAGAGGAATCGGGTGGGTTTAGTATAAAATTAAAATTTGAAGATGACATCGGGAAGAGTATTTATCCAAGGGTCCGCGTTAGGGTTACTCCTTCTACACCAACTTCCATTACTTCCGATAAATGTACAAAAAAAGGATCAAATCGTTATGAATGTACGTATGAAGGACCACCAGGATTAGGGGGCACTTACGAGTACAATTTTCCCATAGAATTTGAAGATACACCTACTAAGGACACTGATGATATTAAGATATCTGACTTGCCGGAGGGGGAATATAATATCGTCATAATAGATCCGTGCTCGGGAAAACCGATGAAAATAAATGGAGAAAATGCAGAGATATCAAAAAAAATCAAAAAAAATGACTTAGCTCAATATTCTTGTACCAAAGCAGAGGAGGATTCTAACTATAGCTGCGTAGATATCATAAGGAAGTGTAGTGGGGTAGATGTTGAGTATAGTTTATATCCGATTGCAAATGCGAATGACAATGGTATTTCACATAAATTTACAGATGGCTATCATGAAAATTTGATTACTAATAACAGAATGGACGGCACCTTTGTAAATGCTCCCAGTAGTGGGAAGTATGATATAGAAATGAGGGGAGCCGGGCGTGATTTTCATTCGGCGGTTAACACCAACGAAAATAGGGCTAAAAGAGGTGATGACCCTATTAATAAAGAATATGGTCAATATATTAGACGAATTATTATTCCTGTGGATATTGATCCACCGGTAAACTTGACTCCGAGCGTCACCTATTTTTGTTATATAGCCGATAATGATGAAAAACGAGCGCAAATTGAAGTAGATATTGATCGAGGTACCATATTATACCCTCTTTATTATGAACTTTTAGATAAGGATGGAAATCCAGTTATAGACGAGGATGGGAACCCCATGACACGTATTATAGAGGAGGGAGGAGATTTGTATTGGCCTTTTAAGGATTTAGATGTACATACCGTTATAGACAATGAATCGGAACCCATTCCAAAAATTTATAAAATTCGAATTATCAATGAATATGATGAAAATACAGGAACGGGTTGTAGCTCAAATACTTATGATATAACTCGTTTTAATTGCCCGGAAATTGCCAATATAGAAATCACCAAAAAGGGGGTTCCCGAACAGGAGTTTATTGATGGAAAACATGAACCCGAAATCAAGTTTATTATCGCGGTAAAAAACTACGGTCCGGAGCGATCTACTTTTAATTATGTGCGAGACTTGGTTCCCGAAGGATACAGTATCACCTCTCCGATAGAACCTGAAAAAGGAACTTATTACGAGACTGGAGATGACAAAGGAGTTTGGGACATTGGCCCCATTGAGATTGGGGAAACTGTCGAGTTAGTCCTTGAAGGAGTAATGAAAAAAGGAAAAGAAGATATTGATTATTTGAATAAAGCCAATTTTACCAGCTTGTCTCGTCCAAGAAGAGATAGTGATAAGCCCCGTGAAGCCGAAGCTGAAATCGAGCGTCTCTACCACATGTTTAAAGTCAATCCGGCTTTAATGAATCATAACCCGGAAAAGAAAACACAGTCCCCTGATCCCTAAGCGGCCATAGTTTTATAGTTCTACCGGGCTTTTATAAGGTGTCGTAGATTTATCGTTAGCTATTTCTTTTCATAACTTTGTGAATAAGTTTAATCCTGCTTCCTTTATAGTTAAGGGATTCCTGTTATATTGAAGTGGT
>CAZBXQ010000134.1:0-3855 GCA_964495935.1 uncultured Flavobacteriaceae bacterium | reverse complement strand
GGCTTCTACAGTCAGGAATAAGATTCTGAATAAATTGCACGTTCCTCGCAATTTTTCAGAATGACAATAGATATTGGGGATTTTCCAACCTGCCCTCTTGGGACTGGCGAGAATGACAATTTTATAATAACCTCTGCGGATGCTCTGCGGTTAAAAAGTGGGGGAAGTGGGGAGAGAAATTGAAATTGAATTCGAACTTGAACTTGATTTGAAAACAAGTCAAGCGATGTTCGGCTTCTACAGTCAGGAATAAGATTCTGAATAAATTGCACGTTCCTCGCAATTTTTCAGAATGACAATAGATATTGGGGATTTTCCAACCTGCCCTCTTGGGACTGGCGAGAATGACAATTTTATAATAACCTCTGCGGATGCTCTGCGGTTAAAAAAGTGAGAATAGTGGTGAGTTGTTGAGTTGATGGGGGAATTTGTGGGATAGGAAATATCCAAATTTTATTTCCGTCTTCCGCTGTCGTCACTCAACTCTTCTTCTCTTCCTTCAGTTCTCGCAATAATTTATTCTGCTCTTCCATCAAGTCGTGCATTCCTTCGAGCAGCTCAATGTCCTTTGGCGTTTTAACCGTTACTTCTTGTGGATCCTCTGCTTTATCCCGCAATCGGTTCATTACTTTGACTACAAAAAAAGTAATGAATGCAATAATAAAAAAATTGACTAATACCGTAATAAGAGTTCCGTATTCGATAGAAATTTCGGTTTTGAGAATCTCATCTCCTTGTTTAATGGCATGCCGAAGAATCCATTTTTTATCCTGAAAATTAATTCCATCTGTAATCAAGGCTAACGGCGGCATCAAAACTTTGTTTACAATCGTATTAATGACATTGTTAAAGGCCGTACCAATGATGATCCCAATGGCCAAATCCACCATGTTCCCCTTGATTGCAAAGTCCTTAAATTCTTTGATGAATTGTGTATTTCTCATCATATTTAATCGTCAAAAAGGTTCCCTTGTTTGATCTCGGAATCAGAGGATTTTTCAGGTTTTTCGTTCTCTTCCCCGAGTTCTTTTTTTATTATTTCCTCTTCTTGCGGAGAGGGCGGAAGCAAATTAATCTGATTGACGGTCTCGGTGGTCAATTGATTGCCTAAGGCTGTGATTCCCTTGACGGCAATAAACTCCCGCAGCTCCACTTGATCATTGGGCTTGGCCGGTTTCCCGCGAGGTTTTCGATATTCAATATCGATCACGGGATTATAATCGGTGGCGACCAATTCCAATTGGGAATCTTTATGGTCGGTGATGATGCATTCTTCGCGTTCCGGATTTTCAATACGAAATCGCTTAACATAATACCGTTCTCGTTCGCCATCCCAATAAATAGCAGAGATCGGCTTTTTAGGAATCCATTTTTCCATGACTACGTATTCCTCATTAAAATGAGCCGTTAGCTCGGGAACAATAGTTTTTACTATTCCTTCCTGAGTAATCAGCAGGATTCGATCTTCTCCTCTAAAGTTCCCCAAAAATTCGCCACGTTCATCGACGTTTAATCGTTTTACGGTTTCATCAAACCATATTTTTCGAGGTTTTAGCGTGGATACCCCCTCTTCTTTTAATAAAATCCGTTTTACCGGGTGCTTGCTCACCAGATTTCCACGTACACGTCGGCTTTTGATATTCATATCGGCAAAATCGACATCAAATTTCAATTTCTTTTTCTTCCCGGTTTGCCGTAAGTAAACGGTAACGATTTCTGCTTCTCCATTCGGATTAGCGGAAAAATAAAGGACCTTTACTCCCTTCTCTTTCGTTCCCAAATTATATTCCCGATCCCGGGTAAAAGAAGTAACATAAAAACGCTTCATATAAACATTTCCCTGTCGCCCATTACGATACATCATATTATAAATCGTACGTTTGTCCTTCTTTTTCAGTACATTGACATAAATGATATTCTTCCCGATAAAAACCTTGGCATCTACTTTGACAATTTTTAGTTTACCGCTTTTGGTAAAACAAATGATATCATCAATATCACTGCAATCGGTTACGTATTCGGCCTTTTTCAATCCCGTTCCGATAAACCCTTCTTTAGCATTGACATAGAGCTTATTATTGCGAATGACCACTTTACTGGCTACAATATCTTCAAAAACCCGTATTTCTGTTTTTCGTTCGCGACCCTTGCCAAATTTTTCTTTGAGATCTTTAAAATAAGAAACGGCAAAATCAATCAGATGTGCTAAATTATATTCTACCTGTGCAATCTCAGCTTCGAGGGCTTCGATTTTTTGTTGTGCCTTATCAAGGTCAAAGCGTGAAATCCGCTTGATTCTTATTTCGGTCAAACGGACGATATCGTCCTCAGTCACCGGCCGTTTTAAATGCCCGATATGAGGTTGTAAACCTTTGTCAATAGCGGCAATAACCCCTTCCCAGGTTTCTTCTTCCTCAATGTCTCGATAGATCCGGTTTTCGATGAAAATTCGCTCCAAAGAAGCAAAATGCCATTTCTCCCGAAGCTCTTCCAGCTTGATTTCCAATTCTTTTTTAAGTAACTCAACGGTGTGGTCGGTACTTCTTTTCAAAATTTCGGAAACCCCGATAAATTCGGGCTTGTCATCGGTGATCACACAACCTATGGGCGAAATGGATTGCTCGCAATAAGTAAAGGCATACAGGGCATCGATAGTTTTATCGGGGGAAATCGAAGGGGGTAAATGGATTCGGATTTCTACCTTCTCGGCGGTGTTATCCTCGATGTGTTTAATCTTGATCTTACCTTTGTTATTGGCTTTTAGAATAGAATCGATCAGCGAGGTAGTCGTCGTGCCATAGGGAATTTCGGTAATCGTAAGAACATTTCGTTCTTCTTGTTCGATTTTGGCTCGGATGCGAATCTTCCCTCCTCTTTTTCCGTCTTTATAATCGCCCACATCCATGATTCCTCCGGTGGGAAAATCGGGATAGAGCTTAAAGCGTTTTCCCTGAAGGTGCTTTATGGAGGCCTCAATCAATTCGATAAAATTATGAGGTAATATTTTGGTACTGAGCCCTACCGCAATGCCTTCTACACCCTGCGCCAAAAGCAGAGGGAATTTTACAGGAAGATTCACGGGTTCCTTTTTCCGACCGTCATAAGACAATTGCCATTCGGTGATCTTGGGTTCAAAAACTACACGAAGTGCAAATTTAGATAGGCGAGCTTCAATATACCGGGGGGCAGCGGCACCGTCACCGGTTAAGATATTCCCCCAGTTTCCCTGCATATCAATAAGCAGGTCTTTTTGCCCCAATTGTACCAGAGCATCGCCAATACTGGCATCACCGTGGGGATGATATTGCATCGTGTGCCCCACAATATTAGCGACTTTATTATACCTCCCGTCATCTAAATCTTTCATGGCGTGCATGATCCGGCGTTGCACCGGTTTAAAGCCGTCTTCGATTGCCGGTACAGCTCGCTCCAAAATGACATACGAGGCATAATCTAAAAACCAGTCCTCATACATCCCGGTGACTTTGGTCAGGGTTTCTTTTTCGGAAGCGTTTGGATTTGGGTTTGGTAAGTCAGAAGTGTTTTCGTTTGTATTCTCGTTCATTGTATGAACCTGTTATTTTTATCGGGTATCCAGTTTACTTAGAGGGTTCCTAATATACCCATGTTTTTTATAAAATTCCAAAATTTTTAATCAAAAGAGGGAGAACGGGGTGTGCTTTGCGGTTAATCTTTTCATCTTTCTCCCATAGATCTTGTGTTTAACCGCAGAGAGCACAAAGTTTTTCGCAGAGGACGCAGAGTTTATTTTCTCTGTGTACTCTGCGCATTCTCCGTGCACTTTGCGGTTTATTCTTTTTCTTCCATATACCCTGCGTTTAACCGCAGAGAACG
>CAZBXQ010000133.1:0-4206 GCA_964495935.1 uncultured Flavobacteriaceae bacterium | reverse complement strand
AAATATTCTTGAAAAGATAAAAAAAATCAGACATGTGGCGCTGGATATGGACGGCACGATTTATAACGGGAAAACTTTATTTCCATTTACACTTGATTTTTTACAAAAGTTAAGGAACTTGGGGATTGGTTATTCATTTTTAACCAACAATCCTTCGAAAAGTACGTCGGATTATCTGAAAAAGTTGGCCGCGATAGGGATTGAAGCTAAAGAAGAGGAAATGTATACTTCTGCGCAGGCTACAATTGATTTTTTGAAACATCATCATCCGGAGATTAAACGATTATTTATCCTGGGAACACCGAGCATGATAGCACAGTTTGAAAAAGAAGGCTTTATATCAGCAGCAGATTCTCCTGACGATGAACCGGACGCGTTGATAGTAGCTTTCGACATGAGTTTGAATTATACGCGTCTTTGCCGTGCTGCCTGGTGGGCAAAACAAAAGAAGCCCTATTTTGCGACTAATCCCGATTGGGTATGTCCTACGGATCAAAAGGTGGTATTGGTGGATTGTGGGTCAATTTGCGCCTGTATTGAAGCGGCAACCGGCAGAAAACCGGATAAAATACTTGGGAAACCGCGTCCGGAAATGCTAAACGGTATTCTTGAACGAGAGCAGCTTGAGCCGGGGCAGATCGCCATGGTTGGTGATCGCATCTATACAGATATGATGATGGCACATCACGCAGGCGCTTTAGGTATTCTGGTCTTGTCAGGGGAAGCTACGCTGGAAGATGCTAAATTGGCTAAACCGGAGTTGGAACTGGTTTTACCAGCCATCAGGGAGTTAGGAGAATTGATTGAGATAGCTCGTAGGAGCAGCTAGAAGAGTCGAAGTTTAAAAAGGTTTTATAAATGGCAGTACCTCAACATTTCATATTGGGACTTGATTTTGGTTCAGATTCTGTACGAGCCGTTGTTATTGATGCCGAAACGGGAAAAGAGCGGGCTATTTCAATGAGGAATTATCCCCGTTGGGAAAAAGGAATGTATTGTGATCCCTCAAAATCACAATTCCGTCAACATCCGTTAGACTATCTGGAGGCGATGGAATGCTCAGTAAAGGATTGCCTGGCTAAAGTTCCCGGAGCGAATAAACGGATAAAAGCCATTGGAATAGATATGACCGGTTCCACGCCGGTGGCGGTGGATAAAGAGGGAACCCCCCTGGCGTTACTACCGGAATTTGCCTCCTATCCCAATGCCATGTTTATTATGTGGAAAGATCATACCGGACAAAAAGAAAATGAATATTTAAATAAATTTTCCTCTTCACGTGAGACGGATTATACACGGTCGCGCTTGTGTGGCAACTACTCGGTGGAACATTTTTGGACAAAGGCATTGCATATTTTTAAGGATCCCAAAATAAAATCTGCCGCACATTCCTTTGTAGAAGCCAGCGACTGGCTTCCGGGCGAATTAACGGGAGAAACACAGCCAGAAAAGCTTAAAAGAGGAATGGGGATAGCTTCTTCGAGGGCGCTCTGGAATCATGCATGGGGAGGATATCCGCCTAATGATTATTTTAAAGCGCTTGATCCGGTTTTGGACGGATTGATCTATACTTTTGATCCCCGAGCTTATACTTGTAATTTTCCTGTGGGAAAATTAAGTAAAAAATGGGCTCAAAAATTTGGTTTGAATGAAGAGGTTATAGTGGCAGTAGGGAATTTGGATTGTCATGCAGGAGCGATTGGCGCCGGTGTAAAAAATGGATCAATGGTTGAAATTATTGGCACTTCAACCGTGGCTATTACGGTGGCTCCCTATCAGGAAGAAGGAGGCTCCATTCCCGGGGTACCTCAACAGGCGCGAGACATGATTATTCCGGGCAAGATGGGATATGAAGGCGGACAATCTGCTTTTGGTGATTTGTATGCCTGGTTTAAAAAAATATTGATGTGGCCGGCTCATCATATTATCAGCAAGTCAGTTCTTCTGGATGACAAAGGAAAGAAAGAACTGCTGGAGGAGATAGCATGTGGCATATTGCCTCTGCTGGCAGCACAAGCAGGGGAAATTTTCCATGACAGCAACGGATTAATTGCTACAGATTGGATCAACGGCCGTCGATCTCCCCATGCCGACTTTAATTTGAAAGGAACGATTGCGGGACTAACCTTATCTACCACACCACCACATATTTATAAATCGCTGGTTGAAGCAACTGCTTATGGCGCTATGGCTTTTATAGAACAATTTCAAAAAAACGGAGGGCAGCTGAGGGAGATTATTGCAGTTGGAGGCATTTCCCATAAATCTCCTTTTGTCATGCAGGTACTTGCCGATGTAACTGACATTCCGATAAAGGTAGTGGCCACACGGGAAGCTTGCGCTCTGGGAGTGGCTATATGTGCTGCTACGGCAGCAGGAATACATCCTTCATTAAAAATAGCGCAAGAGAGAATGAAAGGAGAAGTGTTAAAAATATATACTCCCAATGAAAAGCATAGAGCGTATTATCGTAAAGAATATCAAAAATATCTGAATTTAGAAAAAGTAAAGAATTTAACTTCTCTGATGGATAATTAAGGAAACGAAACCATATAAATTGAATCATAAAAAAACACAAATCATGGAAAAGAAAAAAATGCCGATTGGTTGCGATGAAGCTGCTTATGAAATGAAAGAAACTTTAAAGAAGTATTTAGAAGAGAAAGGGTATGAGATGATAGATTATGGAGTGAAAGAAGGGGAAACGGTGTTATATCCCGATGTCGCTTTTTCTGTAGCCGAAGCAGTGGCGAAAGAAGGATATGACAGGGGAATTCTTTTATGCGGAACCGGACTTGGGGTGTGTATGAGCGCAAACAAAGTCCGTGGCGTACGAGCTGCAGTGATTCATGATCCCTATTCGGCCGAAAGAGCCCGTAAAAGTAATAATGCACAGATTGCATGTTTTGGTGCGAGAATAATCGGAGCCGAATTGGCCAAAAGTCTTCTGGATATTTGGCTTGAGAGTGAATTTCAGGGGGGCAGATCCATTCCCAAAGTGGATCGGATGATTGCCTATGATAAAGAGAATACATAATTAAATTGAAGTAGAGGATTTCATACGGTTTCATTTGGGGCTAATAACATAATGAATTAAGAGGTTAAATGTTTTACTTTATTTCGTTCTATTATTCTTTTTTAAAAAAAGAATAAAAAAAGTTGTTTCCTAATAATTTATTACATAGGTTTGCCATGTTAATGATTAGTTAATCACATTAAACCCCATTGAGATGGTAAATACTTTACTTTTTCCATTCCGCAAATATTACTACTTATTATTTGGTTTTGTTTTGTTTTGTTTCTCTGCATGTAATAGCACGACAGAGAACGTCAAATTTAAAAACCACATCCCCGGCAAACCGGTTACGTTGACCTCTTTTTCTCCATTAGAAGGAGGGGTTCGCTCCAAGATACTTTTAGATGGTAGTAATTTTGGTTCTGATACATCGAAAATCAGAGTCTATTTTAACAAAGCACGGGCTTCTGTTGTGTCTTCTAATGGAGATAGGATCTATGCTATTGTCCCCCGCCTGCCGGGAGATATTTGTGTGATTTCTGTTGTTATAGATGGAGATTCTGTGGTTTATGATAATACCTTTAAATACAATGTGACAGCATTGGTGAGTACGGTAACAGGAAACGGAGAAATGGCTCATAAAGATGGCACCTTGGCAGAGGCAGAGGTGAGAGAACGTTATTTGGCTGTAGATGATGAAGGCAATATTTTTGGGGCGCACCGGGATAATGGCAAAGGGATTATCAGGATTAATGAAAAGGAAAACATAGTGGTTACGCTTTTTGATGCGGATGAAGCAGGAGTGACACCCAATGCGGTAAGTGTTGACCCAATTACGAATCTTGTAGCTTTTGCTCCCGATGCCATTAAAGAACAGTATTTCACATTTGATCCCAGAGAGGCTTGGGCGCCTCGGGAGCAGGCAATAAAATATACTACTGCAGAACTTAATGGGATTAAGGATGGTGATAGATGGAAGAACTTTATGAGTTTTTGCACCTATGACAGTTGTATTTATACCAGAAACAGGGATGGTACGGTGACCAGAATCCATCGCGATACCAATGAACCGGAAGTTTTTCCGGGTGTAACACCTGCCGGAGGAACTAACTACGGACAGGCATTCGACACCAAATATCCCTGGCGTCTTTATTTTACTTTTCATTCAAATGCCCCCGGCTATGGGCATA
>CAZBXQ010000132.1:0-4395 GCA_964495935.1 uncultured Flavobacteriaceae bacterium | reverse complement strand
TTCTATCGGGAGGTGAATTATGCAGGTGATACTCGATTATCCTTAAGAAGAAGGATTGACAAAGGAAAATTTGAAAGGTACGGTTGAAGAATCTCAAAATTTAAATAAAAAGATGGATGCTGTTTGGATTCCACGGAATGCGGGCTCCGTACAATACCGTTCCATGATAATCTTTTATTCTCTTCATGATCCGGGTAATCTGATTTGGAAATATTATAGTAAAAACCCCGACACCAGTTCAGGTAGCCGAGGTTTTGTTTTTGCCTGTTAAGGTTTAATCATCAGAAGTTGAAGCTTTTCACCCCATTTCTGAGCCTCTTCTTTACAGCTTGGGAAATCCTTTTCCGGAAAGTTTTCATCGGGTTTCTCCCAAAATAAAAACTCCTCTTTTTTCTTGTTTTTAGAATTAATCAACGCTAATTTGACATATTCTGAAGATTGTGAAAGAACCCTGTATGTATTGAAGCTCTTCAGGTCAATAATCCTCATGTGGTGTTCCATGTTACTCGTTTGGCTGACTACCAGTTTGTCTTCTGTTACAGCTAATCCGAGAATCAGATCATTGATGATATCAGGTTTCAAAATACGAATATTTTTAGCTTGCGCCAAATTTGAAAATTTTTCCTTTTTTCCTTTGTGCTTGTTTTTTTGATGCCGAATGGCAAAAATGAAAGGGATGATTAAAATGCAAAATAATGCGACTCCTATTAGGAGTGTTCCTGTATCCATTGTACTACTTTTTAAAATTGATTAAGAGCTTACTCGCAAGTCGGTATACTCCTTTTTCTATTATAGTAAGGAGTAAGGATAGGGGATATTCCCCAACCTTTATATACCTCTTTTGACCTGCGATATAAGCGTTTAGGTGCGGTAGATACCGCTATTTTACCGGTGGGATAAGCGTTTAAAAGAAAAAATGGAAGGGGTATAGGTATTGAAGAATAAGAGTGCGTTGGTCCAGTGAATTAAAAACGGGATGAGCAAAAAAGGGGGTCGTTAATCGATATTGTATATTTTGCTGCGCGCCGTTAGGAATAGCACTACCGCCAGAAAACTCCTGATGGGTAGTAAAATAATTTGGATTCTCGGCCGTAAGCGCAAACCAAACGGTTGGGGATCCGGTAATGGAGAATGTTTGTGGGGTATTGGCTGTATGAGCCAATGGAAAAACGGGATTCCCTTTTTCTAAAGGAAATTCTGAAAAACCAAAAATCACTGCCGAAATGAGCAGCATCGATAATCCAAAAAATGGCCTTGTTTTTCGCATCGTTCAAAGTTAATTCTATTTTATGAAGTGAGCAAGACAGGAGTTGAGGACTGAAAGCCAAAAAGACAAAACTTTTTTAAATTTTCGTGCAGTGTTTACCCCGCTTAACCTTCTTAAAATGTTTATTTTTGAAATTGTTTGGGTAAAGTTATAGGCTGAGAACTCTCGGTTTTTATCGCTTTTTGACGGCTTTTATAAAATAATCATGATGTATTGTAATTGCAATCTCTCTTATAAATGGATCCTCTTTATTGCTCTGTTTGCACTTCTGGAAAGTTGCAGCAATGAAGGCTATGATGCTCTGGTGAACCGCGATCAGGAAAAACCTTGTGCTGTGATTTTGTTTAGTGAAGAGAATTTCGAGGGCGATGAAATCGAGCTTGGCGGATCCCGTTCCTATTCTAATTTGGACGATCTGGCGGGATCGGGAGGGAAAAACTGGACCGGAAAAGCCCGGTCTTTTACTGTCGGACAGGAGGCCACGGTGATGGCCTGGCCACATCGTAATTATCGTGGAGATTCGATTGTTTATCCAGCCGGAAAATATCCGTCGGTTATAGAACCCGGCTCGATAAGTATTTATTGTGAACGAACAGCAAGCGAATAGTGGAGATGACAGCCAACAAAAAGTTATTCGGATTACGGAAACCATTACTTATGCCATTATTGTGAAGCATCGACATACCCGAGTAGCTATAATTGGAGCGGGAATTGCCGGACTCCTTGCTGCTCGGGTTTTTGAGGATTTGGATTTTCAGATTAGCCTGTTTGAGGCAGGGGATTCGATTCGGGGAATTGGTGCTGAAATCGGGTTGGCGAGCAATGCCATGTGCGCCCTGAAAGATCTGGGAGTAGCAGCAAAAATTCGGGAGTTGGGGAATCGCGTTGAAGAATTTGGAATTTATGATCCATCCGGGAAAATGTTATTCGAAATTGATACCGGGCGAATCGAAAAGACCTATCAGGAAAAGAGTTATGCTATTCATCGTGCCGTTCTTCATAAGCTGTTGTTGAATCGTTTGGAAGGTGTTGAAGTTGAGCTGTCTAAACGATTAGAACGTATTAATATGGATAGCGAAAAAGTACGGCTTAGCTTTCAGGATGGTACCCGTAGTGAATTTGACTTTGTGATAGGAGCCGATGGAATTCATTCGGCAACGCGTAAACAGCTTGTACCGGATTCTATTGAACGTTATGCCGGATATTGGTGCTGGCGATGTATTGCCCAAGTTCCGATGAATTTTATGACTCAGGGAAGAGCACTTTGGGGCAAAAAGGGTCGTTTTGGAATAAAACGAATGGGGTCGAATCGTGTATATTGGTTTGCTTGTATTAATACACCTTTAGAGGGAACGATTCGGAATTATAAACTGTCGGATCTTAAGGCCCGTTTTAAAGATTATAAAACGGTTTCTCAACTGTTGCAGTATAGTCGGGAAGAGGATGTAATTAGTGATGCCGTATATGACATCAATCCATTAGAGCGATTTCTCTATGGTCGGGTGCTGCTGATTGGGGATGCGGCTCATGCGACGACTCCCAATATGGGGCAGGGAGCCGGAATGGCCGTTGAAGATGTGGCTATTTTAAAGGAAGAATTGGAAAACCATGAAATTGAAATCGCGTTTCGGAGATTTGAGCAACGTCGTCTTATGCGAACGGCTTATATCATTAAAAGTTCAAGACGAGCGGGGAGCGTTGCGCAGATGGATAAACCGGTAGGGATTGCGATTCGAAATTGGGCGTTTCGAAATCTGCCCGTGACTTTGATGCAAGCCCCTCTAAAACGATTGTATGATGAAGATTATAGAAAACTATAGATACCTTAAGTTTCGAATATCAATTACCAATAACCTCCCTATCACATGATTGTCATGTCATCGATTATAGATGGACAGAAATTGAATTGATCTGACTTCTATTGAGGGCTTGATCCACTCCCCGAGAAACGGGTTTAAGCAGACTGTATAGAGTGTAAGGCAGCTCTGAAACCCGGATCAATATTTCTTATCGGGTTATTTTATCCAACACAAATTGAATTAACTTTTTGGTGGTTTCTTTAGGATTTTTACTGAATTCACCGGTGGCACGATTGGCAATAATGGCATTGGAAGACAGGGCTTTATGCCCTAAAATGGAAGCCATGGCATAGATTCCGCTGGTTTCCATTTCCATATTGGTAATGACTTCACCATCGTATTTAAAATCGGCAATTCTGTTTACAATGGCTGGATCTTGGGGCTGAGCTCGTAAAATACGGCCTTGCGAACCGTAGAACCCGACATTTGTAGCGGTGATTCCTGTATATGTTTTATCGTTGTTGAAGAGGTTTAATAAGTCAGTATCGGCGGCCACATAGTAAGGGGTTGATTTTTTAGGGTGGAGTTGCAGATGGCTTTCCAATTGCTGTATAAAATCGGTGTGTATATTCGGCTTGTGTTTGTAGTAATACCAAAGGCTGTCAAAACCGACAGCCGCTTTGGAGATAAGAAAGGAATCTACCGGAATATGGGCATGTAAGGAGCCTGAAGTCCCAATGCGTATAATCGTCAAGGACTTCAGATCTTTTTTTACTTCCCGCGTTTCAAAATCGATATTGGCTAAAGCGTCGAGCTCATTGCAAACAATGTCAATATTATCGGTTCCGATCCCGGTGGAAACCACACTTATTCGTTTGCCCTTGTAGCTTCCGGTTTGTGTGTGAAATTCGCGCTTTCTAATGGTAAACTCTACGGAGTCGAAGAATTGTGTTACCCGATCAACACGATCGGGATCCCCAACGGTAATAATGGTATCGGCGAGTTGTTCGGGTTTAATATTCAGATGATAGATGCTGCCATCTGGGTTGAGTATAAGTTCGGAATCTTCAATTTTCATGGCATTCTTTTTTATGTCAGCTCAAATATGGGGATTTCAAAAGGAAAAAAGAAGAAAAAGGATCTGTTTTAGCATTATACAGCTTTGTTTGATGAAAGGGATAAGGGATCTAAACCTATCCTATTAAAATCGGACTTGACGGAAATGGTGGAGTCTTGTTTGTGCTATACTTAATTCAGTATCCTAAGCCCACACCACTCAAAATGTCATCACTCATCATTCACTTATTTATTACTAAAGATCTTCTTTTT
>CAZBXQ010000131.1:0-4449 GCA_964495935.1 uncultured Flavobacteriaceae bacterium | reverse complement strand
ATCCTTCAAATCTCTAACTAAATTTTATTGAACCTCAAATCCATTCCCCTCTTTTAAAAGAGGGGTGCCGTAGGCGGGGTGTTTCCGATGAATTGAATCCATTTACTGTTTTTGTAACTTGCTAAAAACCCATATCATGGAAGTTGACTCCAATAAACCGTGTTGAATTTGGCACATCAGAACGTCTCCGAAACTTCAGTCAGTTATAAGCAATAAAATATCTCTATAAGATATTCCATAAGATTGTACAATTCAAAAAATAAACAACACGGTCTAATTCCCCAATGCGGTTTTTGTTATTTCAAGATATAAAGATTACGGAGAAACGCGCTACCCTTTTTAAAATAATATCCGAAATTGCATTTTTAGCAAGGATCAGGTTTGGAAAAAACAAAAGGATATTTTGCCGCTGTAATTTCCTCCATATCGTATGGATTGATACCTTGGTTTATCATTCCGGTGAAACAAGTCCGCTTTTCAATGGATGTAACTCTGGCCTATCGATTTCTGATTGCCGCTTTTATGGCCTTATTGATACTTATCTTTAAAGGTGAAAATCTAAAAATTAAAAAAAAGGAAGCCTGGCTCCTCTTCTCTCTGGGAATGGATTATGCCCTATCCAATGAATTATTATTTCTGGGATATGACTTGACCACACCGGCTATTGCATCAACTTTGCTTTTTATATATCCCATCATTGTAGCCTTGATCGCCTTGTTTATCTTTCGGGAAAAACTGCGTAATCTTACATATATCGCGCTGTGCGTATCATTAACGGGGGTTTATTTACTCACGATGGGAGACTCTGCTTTTTCGATTAACGTTCCGGGACTCGTCGCGGCCCTTGGAGCAGCCTTGTTTTATGCCCTCTTTATCGTTACCGTAAACCGTGGAAACTTCGATATTTCGGCCTGGAAAATCTCTTTTTACTCCTTATTTTTTGCCTCTTTATATTATCTCGTTAAGGCTTTTATTCGAAATGAATCTCTGTTATTACCAGACTCTAAAACGTTTTTGAACTTTGCTGTTTTCGCTTTGATTACAACCGTAATTTCAAATGTCGGACTCATTTATGCAGCCAAAAGAATCGGAGCTACTCCAACGGCGATCATGGGAGCCTTAGAACCTGTGACAGCCGTTTTGGTAAGTGTCCTGCTTTTTTCTGAGCCGGCTACCTGGAAATTGATTTTAGGAATGCTGCTAATTATCAGTGGTGTAATTTTTAATATTCTGGGCGGAAGAAGAAAAAGAGTTTTTAGAAGGCGGTAAGAAAATCGAACTCTTTTATAACTGAAGTCATTTAAGCTTTTGAAACTGAAGCGAACCCCACTGTTTGGCAGGTATAGAAGTTATTGTTCCAGATAACGGCTTTTTTGCAGAGCATAGCCATCGCTACAGACCAAAAAGCCCGCCGGGAAGTGGACAAGCAGGGGACAATAAGATTATTTTACAGCCCATTTTTGAAAGTTTGGATAACTTTATCGGGGATTCTGAGAATTCGAGTAATCATAGAATTGATTACGTTAAAAGCGACAAAATGTTAAAATCGGTAAAACAAATACAAAGATCATACGATTTTGGCACAACTTCCGTTATACTATAAAATGATTTTTAATCCTAAAAATTTTCAATATCGGTATGATTTTTAAAACGCTACAAAATCACTTTTTAACTATACTTCTGATCTCCCTTCTCACCCTAAACAGTAGTTGTAGCAATGATGATGATCGGGGAAATAATGATATAGAAAATCCGGACGAAACGGGAGAAGAAGATCATGGAGGCTGTTTTATTGAATTATTTGACGGTGACAATTTTAAGGATGATCACCTCAAAGTAGAGGGCCCGGCAGACTATGCCGATTTATCTGATCTTCCCAATGCTGATGGATTTGATTGGACCGATGAGGCCGACTCTTTTAAAGTTAGTAAGGGAGCCACTGTAACGATTTGGACAGCAACTCATTTTAAGGGAGATTCTACGGTTTATGATTCCGGAGATTACCCATCTGAAAATGAACCCAACTCCCTAAAAATTAAGTGTAACAAAAATGGAAAGGACTAATTAGAAGCCCTGTTGATAGATTGTGTAAAAGGCCGCTCAAAACCATATGAGCGGCCTTTTTTTATGTTTTATTCCCGTTTTTATGTTTTTATTCCCGGATCTGGCCATCCCCGTGAACATAATATTTATTAGTCACCAGTTGTGGCAGCCCTAAAGGTCCGCGATGATGCAGTTTATCGGTACTTATTGCCAATTCGGCACCTACCCCCATTTGTCCTCCATCGGTAAATCGGGTTGAAGCATTGTGAAAAACTGCCGCACTATCGATTTCGGCCATAAAATGCTCGGCTTCCTCGCTGTTTTCTGTCAAAATAGCTGTAGAATGTCCTCCGGAATATTTGTTGATCCGATTAATCGCATCCTCCATATTATCGGCTTTGGCCAAAAGAATTTTCATATCCAAAAACTCCTCATACCAGGCATCCTCATTCGGAATGGACTTTTCATCGGTCAGCGTCTTTTTTACTTCCTCATCAACAATCATATCCACCCCCGATTTTTTTAATGCCGTTTGTAAGTCTTTAAGCTTGTCGTCGATTTCCGGCAAATTCTTGTCCAACAATACATTATCCAATGCATTGCATGCCGAGGTCTTATCGGTTTTGGCATTAAGAATCACGTTCTTCGTTTTCTCCCAATCCGCATCTGCCGATACATACATAAAATTGTTTCCTCTTCCACTTACCAAAACCGGACAGGACGCATTTTGCTTGACAAAACTAATCAAGCCTTCTCCTCCCCGGGGTACAATCAAATCGATTTTTACCGGCGGATTTTTCAGAAATCCCTGCGTCTCCTCGCGTTTGAGCTGTAATAACGTAATCCAGTCTTGATCCAAATCATTTTCTGCCAACGCTTCATGCCAGAATTTTTCAAGTAAGACATTGCTGTGATAAGCCTCTTTTCCTCCTTTTAATAGAATCTTATTATTTGCTTTAAAAGCGAGCATGGCAGCTTCTATCGTTACATCGGGCCGAGATTCATATATAATTAGAATAGTGCCGAAAGGGGCCGTTTTATTCACGATGTTCAAACCGTTTTTAAGCGTATCCTCAAAAAGAATTTTCCCTACCGGATCTTCCTGTTCCTCGACTTCCTTAATGGCTTGAATCATAGAGTCCACTTTTGCATGATCAACAATCAGACGATCATACAGTGCCTGATCATCCTTCTGAAAGGCCTCCAAATCTTTCTTATTTTCCTGAATAAGTGTTTCCCGCTCGCGATCCATAATGGTCATCATCGAACGTAAAACATCATTTTTCTTTTCTGAACTTAAAAGTTTCATTTTTTTGTTTTTTGATTTATAAAGTTGTGTTTTCTTCGAAGGTTTTATTGAAGGGATTGAAACTTATGGAATTGAAGGGAAACCTGCAAGCCGGCCGGAATAAAAATTATTGTTCCGGATGACAGCTTTTTTGTCGGCCACAGGGCTAATGACAACCCAAACAACAAAACCCGCTTGCCGGGAAGCAAACCGAGATGTCACCATAAGATCATTTTATTTTTCACCTCCAAGAGCTCTCTTTTAACGGTTCAAATTTATACGATAAACCGCGTTCCATATTCCTTTCCTTCAACAATATCAACGATGATATTATTGGTTTTACCTCGGGCAATAACCGTGGGAATTCCTTTGGCTGCCGTTTGTTTGGCTATTTTTAATTTTGATTTCATGCCCCCGCGTCCTTCTCCTTCTTTTTTAGTAGAAGCCTGAACGTATTTCTCAACATCGTCATCCACTTTTACAATATTGAATTTCTGGGTGCCTTCATCATGTGGATTTCCATTATAAACCCCTTCAATATCGCTTAAAAGGATCATTTGGTCGGCATGAATCAATTCCGCAATCAAACTGGCCATTTCATCGTTATCACTAAATTTTCCTTTATTTAAGGACGTTGCGTCATCTTCATTGGCAATCGGAATAATTCCCTGCGACAATAACCCTTCGTAGCAATTCACCATATTTTTACGGTATTCCCCCGGTGCAAAATCACGTTTTGTTGCCACTACTTGTGCACAACGCATCCCAAAACGATCAAAAATCGTATAATAATGCCGCATCATTCGGGGTTGCCCCACGGCAGAATATACCTGGTGGCGAATATCCTTATTCGCTATCGTATTTTGAGCCAATACTTCTTTTCCCGCAATAACCGATCCCGAAGAAACCAGAACCGTTATAATATCGCGTTCATATAAATAGGCAATCTGGCGAACCAGCTCCTCCAATACCGGCCCCACAATACGGTTATCCCGATTGGTCAAAACATTGGTACCTACTTTTACTAAAATTCTCTTTTTATACATATATTTTATCTTATTGTTATAGAGGTCATTTAAACTTTCAAAAAGGGGCTGCAAAATGATCTTATTGCCCCA
>CAZBXQ010000130.1:0-4554 GCA_964495935.1 uncultured Flavobacteriaceae bacterium | reverse complement strand
TACCTAAAGAAGGTAGAGCTAAAAGAGAAGAACATGACCCCCATCCAGCGGGTAGAGACCAAACGCGCCTTTATGGGCGGTTTTTCGCAGGCAATCATCACCCTAATCCAAAATACCCAAGGGGATACCGGTCCGGAGATCATTAAGCAAGCCTGCAACGACCTGCAAGATTTTTGGGATGCCGAAGAGAAAAGACATAACGCACAAATGAAAGTTATAAAATGAGAAAGAAAAAACAGATAGAGAAAAGAATCAGCACTATTAAGTCAGATTCCCGATTTCACGCCAAACCCGCACTTGTTCATATTAATGCGCCACTGGCATTAATTCAAGTTGGAATGAAGGCCGAGGTTGCCGCCCTTGAATGGGTTTTAAACGGAAAGAAATGAGCACGAAAAACACAAAATATTGTCGCGTATTGATAAAACCGAATCACCCAAAGTATGAGTTTGACAGTATCGCTTTCCTCGTCACGAATCCTCGAGATAAACAGGATGCGATCACCACGGCCTTAAAATCCCTTCGAAAAGGAATCATAGACTCCGGTATTGAGTCACCCAATTCTTTACGTCTGAAAGTAACAAAAGTGACCCCCATGAAAATAGATTTTTTTATAAAAAAACCAATCACTAACCACTAATCTCTACCTCTATGAACGCAGCAATTCAAAAAAGGCTCCACCAGACCCCGCAAGAATACGAGATGATGATCTTATCTATATTCAATAAATGGTGCGCCGAAAAAACGGCCACCCGCCGGGGCCATCAAAAGGCAATGACTACCCCGGCCTTGTTTAATTGGTTCAAGCGGGAGCTCCGCAAACATGAAATACAGTTTTTGCGAGAGACTGAGGCCTATAACGGCCTCTTGGACAAATCAACCGCACGGGAATATTACGCGCAAACGATCATCCCGATTTTCAAATATTTTTCCCGGCCTTTGATGCCAAAAAATAAGACTGAAGCTTCCGATAATAAAAGTACAATCCATTTAAACTAAAAATATGAATAAAAAAATAACAGCAAAATTAGATATGTCCGTATTTGACGACGATTCGATCAACCTCGACCTTAAGGGCGGCGGGGAGGATCTACTTCTCGGCCTGGTTTCCCTGATGGCCGAGGACCAACGGGTAAAAACCCTCATTCAGCAGGCACATTATACCTACAGCCGGATCTTGACCGAACAAATAAAAAGCAAATCTTTAAAATCAAACCGATGAAAACACTAAATGAAATGAGTATGGAGGAGCTTCAGGCCGAATTGGCCCGCCGCGAGGCCGAGCAAAAAGCCACCAAAGTAAAGGCTAAAAAGCAATTTGAAACCGATAAAGAGGATTTTCTCACTCACTCCGCCGGAAAGTTCCGGCAACTGCGGGACGAGATGCGCCAGCTGAAGGAGTTCACGATCTCCAAGGCCAATGAGCTTTATGAGCGTATGTACAAAATGGAGGATAAGGAGGTACGGGAGGTGCAGAGCTTCACCATGAAAAACAAGGCCGACACCGTCAAGGTCACCGTCGATCGGCAACAGTTATTAGAGTTCAATGAAAACGCCGAGGTTCATATCAACGCCATCAAGGAGATCTTTCAAAAGAAATTTGAAAGCCGTAATAAATCGATGTACGGCTATATCAACGATATCCTGATCAAGAACTCCAAAGGCGACTATGACCCCCGGCTCATTACCAAGGTACGCCACCGCGCCATCGAGGAGGGCCATAAAGATATCCTTGCCGAGCTGGAGAAGCTGGAAGAATGCCGCCGCGTGACCGGTACCGCCCTGTATTGCCGCTGCTATGTGCGGGATGATAAAAAGAAGTGGCAGGACATCAGCCTTCAATTTTCAAGCCTATAGCCATGGAAAATACGGAGATTCATTATGAAATGACGGTGGGTAACAGTCGCATGACATGGAATGAACGTCTTAGTGGCCTGGTAACGCAGGACGGTGATTATGGCCCACCTGCGACTGATAAGGAGGCGATTGACCAAGCCAATATGGCCGTTAATTTTTTCAACTCCACGTTACGGCCGGCAGAAGGTCCAAGAATATTGAAATGCGTCCAACGTATCGAAACCAAGGTGATCGATTTGATCCCTTATAAAGAGTAGAACCATGCAAAAGGAAATGACAAAAAAAGACTGGGCCCGGTACCACCGTATCAAATGGGGCTTGTTTGACAAGACCAACTCCCAACACCGACTCATTTTGTCGCTGTGCCGGCAGGCCGGATGGACGACCTGCAATCCCAAATATGGAGAGGTGGCCGATCTGGCCCGGCTGCAGGGGTTTTTAAAGAGTGCTAAAAGCCCGGTTAAAAAACCTTTAAAACAGCAGACGCCCGAAGAGTTAAGCAAGACGATCAAAGCCCTGGAAGGGGTTGTAGAATACCGATACTCCAATCATAAAGTTAAATGCCCGGAGTGCCTACAAAAAGTTAATCAAGCGGAACTTGACATGTTCGGGGGGCTCTGTGAGGCCTGTTATGAATTGGGGCTGGACTAATTATATAAATAGATCCCGGATCAAGCCCGGGATGACAAATGAACCAAAACTATGACTGTAAAACAACTGAAAGACCTGGGCTTTGAGCGATTAGACTTAAACGACCCTGCTTTAGAGCGAGAGATTGGCACGGGAGGTCATATCTACCACATCGACCTTCCCATGCTCAACCTAAATATAGAAACCGGGGTGATTGAAAAAAATGTCCCCATCAAATTTAAAGTATTCTACTTCAATGGAGGCGGGCTGTTATATAGCCCCGACCGCTCCGAGCTCTCTATGGAGATTGCCTATTTAATCAATGCCGAAAAAGAGTTGCAAAACCTAACAGAGGCCGCCTTAACAACCGCAAAAACCATGTTTTCATGAGAAAAAAAAGAATCTACATTGCCGGTAAAGTAACCGGAGAATCACACATTGAGTGCGCCGTAAACTTTAGCCGGGCCGTGAATTACCTGCGCGGGTACGGATTTCTACCCATCAACCCGCTGGAGGTGGTCAACGACTGGAATTGCCCTTGGGAAAAAGCCATGCGCCTTACCATTGCCGAGATGATGAAAGCCGATGCCGTCTTGATGCTGGACAATTGGACGAACAGTACCGGAGCCAGTATCGAGCTGGAGCTTGCCACTAACCTCAAGATCCCCGTTTTTGAAAATTACGATAAGCTGGCCCGGCACTTCGGGCAGTATCCCCGGCACCGGTGCAGCCATCCCAACACCCGAATCGTGGCCATCACCACTGCGGCCGGCTGCGAGACCACCGTTCAGCGATGCACCTGGTGTGGTACAAATTTAACCGATCCTATAACAGAATGCTAACCCTTAATACTAAAACAATGAAAAAGAAACTATTAACCCTGATCGCTGCCGTAATCTTGACGTTAAACCTTGCGGCTCAAGACTCAAAAATACGGGAAACCGAATTTGAGTACACCAAATCTCTTGTCCTGCAGACCGAGAAGGAAATTACCTATGAGGACATCAAAATGCATAAGGAGAAGGAATTTCGCGACGATGAACGAAAAATCAGTATTGACCCGGTCAAAGGCCGGATCACCTTTGATTTTGGTACCGTGGTCAAATCGATGAACGTGATGGATGATGATTTTCTGATTATCGACAACGAGATGCGGTACAAACTGGGCGATGCCGATTATGCCTATGTGACCATCGGCGAGGACTATGCGATTATCACCATGGAAAACGATATGCGCACCCTTGTCTTGCTGACCGATAAATTTAACTGGAAATGATCCGGCTCAATGATTTTATGTGGAAAAATTACGGCGTCCATATTAAGGACGCCGATATTCCCAAGCTTAAGGAAGTCATCGATAAGGAGCTGAATTACAAAAATCACAGGTCTCTATATATAATAAAAGACGAAGTCGAAGCTTATTTTTCTATTAATCTTTCCCGACGCACCCGGAAACGGATCTATGTCGATGCGCGCGATATGTATATCAATTTGGCTCGGCTGCAAGGCTATACCCTTAAAAAGATTGGGAAGATTTTAGGCGGGATGGACTCCTCCAGCGTGATGGCCGCCCAATCCCGACATCACGACAAGATCAAATATGTCCCCGAATACCGAAGGAAATTCAAGTCCCTGCAGGAATTTATACAGCATCAAGAAAACCCCCAATAATTTACCGTACCGAAGTGCCTAAAGCACCTCAGTACGGTCAGACGGCTGTCTGGCTCTAATCATTAAAAACTAAACAATGAATCATTATATACTCCATTTCGTGACGCTGGGCGTCAAATACAAACTTTCCTATAAAAATGGCCGTTTCTTCCGGGCAGAACGAAAGGCCGGATTTTTAGACGATGACAAACGCGCCGAATTAGGCAAGTACCTCCCCCCTCGGGAAAGTGATATCATCCAATACAATGAGCGATTTGACCGCCGGGTAGTCTATACCCCGTTTAAAAAGAAGACGGCCTCTATGTATCAAAAATTCGTCTCTGCCTGGATGCAGTTCTACCAATATGAATTTGGGATTGCCCCCAAATTCTCCGGGGTCGAGGGGAAGGCCCTCAA
>CAZBXQ010000129.1:0-4662 GCA_964495935.1 uncultured Flavobacteriaceae bacterium | reverse complement strand
CTCTAACTAAATTTTATTGAACCTCAAATCCATTCCTCTCTTTTTAAAGAGGGGTGCCGTAGGCGGGGTGTTTCTGATGAATTGAATCCATTTACTGTTTTTGTAACCTGCTATAAAACCCATATCATGGAAGTTGACTCCCATAAACCGTGTTGAATTTGGTACATCAGAACGTCTCCAAAACTTCAGTTATAATTATAACATTCAAAAACGCATTTCTTCCGACCCTTGAGGGGACTTGTTTTCAAGTTAATCCTCAAGGCCTCTTTGATTTACAGATTTCCGTATTTCTTCGAATAATTCAGCATCTGGGAGGCAAAATCCTTCGGCTGAACGACTTTGATATCCGTGATCTCTCCGTGATCATCCGTTTCAGGCGTTAACACCGGATTGACAAATCCACCATACGGAGCTGTGGCTATTTTTTCATTTCGTTTCAAAACCTCTTTATGGATTTCCGGATCGACCTTGACTCCGTAATTCTCCACCAGTTCCTTAGCCGCTTGATAATCTCCTTCTGATTTTATGCGTTGGGTTTCGCGTAACAAGTCTCCAAACAGTTCCCGCAGTTTATCATAATCATTGATCACAAAATAGGTTTTCCCGTCTTTCACTTTCTTTTCGATAACGTTATCTTCCTTCCCTTTTTCATAAACCCAATGGCTAATCCAAGCCCGGTTTCGCATATGGGATTCTTCAATGTCATCGCCCGGCTCAATACGTACCAACTGGGTCATCATTCCATTTCGGATATAGTCATTATAACCCGCTTCCGAAAGCTTTTTATAATCATCGGTGAGCCCCAGTTCCTCCATTTTGGGATCCCGCATATAATACAATCCCACTAAATCGGCGCGCCCTTCCTCGAGGGTTGAAGCATAACTTTTCAACGTTTCTTTGGGCTCGCCAACACCTTTGTTTAAGCGTCCCGAAGCATGGCCTACCACCTCGTGTAATGCGGTGTGAATATTATCTGCCGTTTCCCCGTATTTTAAAGAAAGCTCGACTTCCTTATCGTTATAGGCAAATTCCTTTAACTTTTCTTTTCCCCCGGCCTTGCTGTAGGCGGTAATAATATTGTGCAAGGAAACCGATTTACTCCCCACATGTTCCCGTATCCAATCCTGATTGGGCAGGTTAATTCCAATTGGCGTTGCGGGTGAATTATCCCCGGCTTCTCCGGCTACATTTACCGTTTTATAGGTTACCCCGACAACTTTTTCCTTTTTGTATTCGTCCTGAATCGGCGAATGATCTTCAAACCACTGGGCATTTTCTCCGATAATCTTCATTTTCTCAGACATCTCAAAATCAGTGATCTGAACCACCGACTCATACGTAGCTTTATAGCCCTTCGGATCCTCATATACCTCGATAAAACCATTGATATAATCGATATCTCCCTCCGTTGCTTTTGTCCAGGCTACACTATATTCATTCCATTTTTCGAGATCTCCCGTTTGATAGAATTCAATCAGTAACCCCAATGCTTTCGCTTGCTTTTTATTTTCGGCCACATCCTGAGCCTTTTCCAGCCATTCAATGATTTTATCGATTGCCGGACCATAGAGACCTCCGCTTTTCCAGACTTCATCATGCAATTTTCCATTTTCCTTTACCAAAGTAGAATTTAAACCAAAAGATAACGGTTTATCCGGATCTGGTGATTGCATAGCCCCATAGTGTTGATCGACTTCTGCTGCCGTAATGGCTCCCCGATAAAAATTGACAGCTGATCCTGAAATCAATCCTTTTGAGGCATCCAGGTTGACCTTTTTATCATCTTTATCGTTAAAAATCACGTCAAAAGCCTCAACCTTTAATTCGGTATCTGTAGCTGATAATAGCTTTTTCAAATACTCCCGGTCAAACTTCGGTTTAAACTTATTATTGGAATAGTGGTGATGTATCCCATTGGCAAACCAAACTCGTTTTAAGTAGGTTTCAAAATTTTTCCAATCTTCTGATTCTTTATCCCCGTCGTAATTTGTATATACTTTTTCGAGGGCTTTTCGGATTTCCAGATTGTACTTGTAATTTTGATCCCACAAAATATCGCGCCCTTCCAACCCCGCTTGTACCAGATAATAAGCATATTTTTTTTGTTGCAGAGATAAATTCTCCCATCCCGGAATCTTATACCGTAACACTTTGATATCGGCAAATTCTTCTACCAAATAATCAAACTGATCATCGGTTTTCTCCATCTTATCTTCGTTTTTTGCTTCTTTTGCCGGCGTTTCCTTACAGGCTGAAAAGAGTAGCATCCCCATCAAAATCACGGGTACATATTTGAGTTTCATGGTTTTCCTTTTAAAATTCGGCGTGAAGATAAGAATTTCGAAGTAAAACAAACGGTCAGCATCCGGGTTTAATTCCTGCTAAGCCGCCTCTATTCCTCATTAAAAACCTTTAATTTTGCATTCTATTTTTTGAAAATGACAACTCCACAACCCGAATTGAAGCGAAATTGGATCCTGGCAGCACTTATGTTAACCATGTTTTTGGCCGCCATGGATATTGCGGTAATCTCGACCGTAATTCCCAAAATTGTAGCGGATATCGGAGGCTTTAATAAAATTCCCTGGGTCTATTCTATTTATCTGTTAACGCAAACAACGACTATCCCCTTATATGGAAAGATGGCCGATCTCTATGGAAGGAAAAAAATCCTAATCATCGGGATTCTTCTTTTTTTAGTAGGTTCAGCTTCTGCTGCTTTTTCCTGGGATATTTATTCCTTAATCGTATTTCGCGGCGTGCAGGGCCTCGGTGGAGGGTCGATTATGGCAACGGCAGCCACCATTGCCGGCGATATTTACTCCATTGAAGAACGGGCTAAAATTCAGGGTTGGCTTTCCAGCGTCTGGGGAATTTCAGCTATTCTGGGCTCCGTGATAGGCGGTGGACTCACTGAATATTTAAACTGGCGTTGGATCTTCTGGATCAATATACCCATGGGGATTATTGCCATGATTTTAATTGCCGTCTATTTAAAAGAGAAAATTGTTAAACAGAAAGCCCATATCGATTATTGGGGAGCCTTCACTATTTTTAGTCTTCTTACTGCTATTATCCTTCTCTTTAATGCCGGAGATCAAGAAACCTGGCCTTGGATCTCCTGGCAAAGCGGAGTTTTTTTAAGTGCTACTATTATTCTTACCCTTGTGGCTGTTTTTGTAGAACGAAAGGCAAAATCGCCCATTCTGCCGGGCTGGGTACTGACGAATCCCACTTTTCTGGGTTCTAATCTGGCCGTTGTGGGATTAGGCATCGCCATGATGGGTACACAGACCTATCTTCCCACCTTCTTACAAGCCTCTCTGGGATATGATATTATCTTATCCGGACTGGTGCTTTCGGCGATGAGCATTGGCTGGCCTACTGCTTCTGCCCTTTCCGGAAAATTGTATTTGCGCATCGGATTTCGAAATACAGAGTTGATTGGAGCTGCTGTAGTCGTTCTTTCCTGTGTGGCTTTTCTGCTTATTCCCTATCCCCAGCCCCTGTATCTTATCGCTTTAAACATGGTTTTTCTGGGAGCCGGGTTTGGATTGCTCTCCACCCCTACCATTGTTGGAATTCAATCGGTTGTCGATTGGGATAAACGAGGATTGGTAACCGGTGCCAATCAGTTTGGCCGATATTTAGGACAAAGCTTAGGAGCTGCGATCTTTGGGGCCATATTTAACACTACTTATATGAATCGATTTGAAAATTCGACTTTTAATCTGCCCAAGGAAACCAAAGACGTATTAAATTCGCTTCCAAACTTGGCGCAAGATGCCCGACAATTTGTACAGGAAAGCTTTAATCTGGCCAATCGTCATGTATTTTACGGGATGGTAGTCTTTGGAATCCTCACCTTCTTTGTGGTCTTATGGCTGGTTCCGCGAAAATTAGAAAAATTTAAAGGGTAATATAATTTATACCGAATATGCCCGTTATAGCGGCAGTTTAACCCCATAATTAAATTTTGTTAAAAAGAAATAAATTCCCCATTCTATAAAAATTCTTTATTTATGTTTGCGCGCTCCTGAACGAGTGATTTACTTTTTAATTTAATTCGATTATAGAAACTTACTAACCCCAAAAACATACGTTATGAAAATGAAGTATTCTATTTTAGCAGTTCTTATCACCTTTTTTGCAATCAGTTGCAGCAGTGACGACAATGGAAGTAATGGTTTGGAAGCCCAAGATGTAGCCGGAGAGTGGACTTTGCAATCTTATTCCAAAGATCATTCTAAAATTACTACAGGTGAAGATGGAGAAGTGAGCACTAAGGAAGGAAGAGAAACCTTAACAGAAGGAGATGTCTCTTTTAGCTTTATAAAAAGCGGAGAACTCGTAATCACATATAGCGATGCGGTTTTTGAAGATAATTATACCGAAAACGGTCAAGATGAAACTCTTATTTCAAGACCTAAAAGCACAGAACTGGGTACTTGGAGTCTTCTCGAAGAAAAGGGGCAACTTGTACTCAAAGGTTTTAGCAAACTTGAACCGGAAACGACTATGGACATCATAAATTATTCGGAAACCAAGATAACACTTCAAGCAGATTTAGGTTCTTCGGATTCTGAAGACGAGGAAAATGCAAATTCCACTACTTATAAATTAGTCCTTGTTCGCAAGTAAGCAATAGAAAAATAATCCGGT
>CAZBXQ010000128.1:0-4757 GCA_964495935.1 uncultured Flavobacteriaceae bacterium | reverse complement strand
CTTTATATTGTTAAAACCCTCGATATGTTTTTTATATCACGCTTCGCTTCGCTATAAAAAATCGAATAGACAACATTCCGTTGGATTTTAGCTAATTATAGCTTTAGGTATTAAATTCAGCAACCATTTTATTTTTTTAATAACTCCGGTTTTAGAGTTTTTACTTGTTTACTACGAGGTACCGACATTGAATTGCCGGGTCGATTTAGTTTTTACCAACTTATAATCGATGACATTACGATCATGCGATGTGATAATTGATGTGCGAAAATGGGGTTAATAAAATTGTGAATAATTTGTTTATAATCGTATAGTGGATTGATAATCAGTATGCCTAATTGTGCATAAGGTTGCTATTAATCATTTTTATTTGTTGATAAGTATTTGTAAAAGTTTATTGTTTAAGATCTGAATATCCTCCGTATTGGTTTTCTTTGCACAAAAATATCAACTATTTTTATTTTAACTTAACGGATTAACAATGAGGTATTTATCGTTTTTAATTTTTGTTTTTTTGACCCATTATGCCATGGGTCAAAACATAATTAAGGGGACAATCTTAGATGATAATGGACTACCGCTTCCGGGAGCCAATATATCGGTAAAAGGTACAACAGTCGGAGCGACAACAGATTTTGACGGTGAATTTTCGATTTCAACCGATCGGGAATCCGGGGTACTAATAATTAGTTATATCGGGTTTAGAAATCGTGAACTTTCTTTTGATAGCAGCTCCGGCTCCCTGGTTGATTTGGGTGAAATTCAATTGGAAACTGACGATCATTCGTTGGGTGAAGTAGTACTCATCGGAAAAGGGATTATTGATCTTACCGAGGATCGGGAAACCCCCATTGCGGTTTCAACGATTTCAAAGCGTGAAATTCAACTCTCCGGAGTCGGGAATGTCGAATTCCCCGAATCGATGAAGAATACGCCCAACGTATATGTCGGAAACCAGTCCGGAGGGTTTGGAGATTCTGAAATGTATATGCGGGGATTTGACCAGTCTAATACGGCTTTTTTGGTGAACGGCCAGCCCGTCAATGATATGAGTAACGGCCGCATCTATTGGTCCAACTGGTCGGGTCTTTCCGATATCGTTAATGTGGTTCAGATACAGCGCGGACTGGGATCTTCAAAGCTGGCCATCTCTTCCGTCGGAGGTACGGTAAATATGGTGACTAAAGCTACCGAACGACGAGAAGGCGGGTTTGCTCGTTTTTTGATTGGGAACGACAGTTATATGAAGGGAACCATCTCTTATGATACCGGAGTTAGCGAAAACGGATGGGGTTTTTCCTTCCTTTTGGATTATTGGCAAGCCGATCGGAAATATGCCTACGGAACACGCGGAAAAGGACAGGTTTACTTTTTTTCGGTGGGAAAGAAAGCCGGGAACCATAATTTTAACCTGATGTTGACCGGTGCTCCTCAGCAGCATGCCCAGAACTTTACCAAAACGCAGGAAGAATACGATTACTTTGGAAGAAAATATAATTCGAATTACGGATTTAGAGACGGAAAATTCCTTTCTGAACGGGTAAACTATTATCATAAGCCGATTTTGAATTTCAACTGGGACTGGGATATGGAGGAGGACCTAAGTCTTTCTACTGTTCTCTATGCCTCTGTTGGCCGGGGTGGAGGAACCGGTTCTGCGGGGGATGGAATCGGATTTTTGGAAGGGTACGAGCGTCGGCCCGATGACCCCGATTTTTTACGGGGAGCCTACCGATCAGACAACGGCTTGATAGACTGGGATTTTGTCGAGATGAAAAATCGTGAAATTGAAGGTGGTATTGGACGACAAAAATATATTCCGGGAGAGGGAACGATTCGCGAGGGCACAATCTTGACCTCCAATGTCAATAATCACGTGTGGTATGGGGCTGTGAGTAACTTTGAATATGATAAGATTGAGAACCTCTCGCTGAATATCGGGGCCGATCTTCGGTTTTATCGGGGCTATCACTTTCAGCAAGTAGTGGATCTTTTGGGGTTGGAGGGGTTTAATTTTCCCACTTTTGGCGATGATAATCATGTAGTTACTCAAACCTATCGAGCCGACCCGTGGTCCAGCTTATTTAATTATGCACCTACCGATCAGCGGCAAAACTGGAATGACTATGAAGACGTAAACTATCAAGGTGTTTTTGGGCAGGCGGAATGGGCTAATGAGGCATTCTCCGTTTTCGTTCAGGGATCATTCTCTAATCAATCGTATAGAGGAGTAGATCGGGGACACTTTGCAGAAACCCGAAAGTCGAAGAAGATTTATAAAACCGGGTATAATATTAAAGGAGGAGCTTCTTGGAAATTTATTGAAGATCATTCGATTTTTGTAAACGCCGGAAAATATTCCCGGCAGCCGTTTAACAATAGCATTTTTAATGATAATAACGATAAAACTCACATTTCGGATAATGTGGACAATGAAGAGATCCTGGGATTAGAAGCCGGATATCGCTTTGAAGCACCGGATTTTCGCGTGCATTTGAATGCGTATTATACAAAATGGAAAAATCGATTTCTTTCCCGAAGTGGAGGCACTTATCACGTGAATGGGGAAGAATACCAAAGCACTACTTTTCAGTTTACCAATATTGCTCAATTGCACAAAGGCTTGGAGTTGGATGCCCAATGGGATCCAATTCCGGATTTGAGCCTGCGGGGCTATGCCACAGTAGGAAACTGGGAATATAATGGAAGAAGCCCGGTACGTGTGCGAGACAACGACTCCAATCGGTTTGTTGATGAGTTGGAGGTAAATTTAAAGAAAACCAAAGTAGGGCAGGCCCCGCAAACTTCTGCCGGGTTGGGATTGACTTATCACATCCTTCCCATGAAATTGCGAACGCATATCAATTGGAATCATTATGGTAAATTTTATGGTTATGTTGACCCTCAAAAAGCAGCCGATGAAGCTCTTGAAGGAAATATTTATCAGCCCGAGAAATTAAATTCCTATTCCCTCGTAGATTGGGGAGCTTCCTATACTTTACACTTTGAAGGAGGTCATAATCGCCTCCAGTTTACCGGAAATATATACAATTTGATGAATCATCAATACGTCAGTCAGCAGCGTAATGAAGTGGAGTTTTTCTATGGAACCGGACGAACTTATAATCTGGCTGTAAAATATTATTTCTAAATTGTAAGAGGGCCTTTTTGAAATTTTAAACGGGACGATGCGGCTTGCGAGCAGCATCGTTTTTTGATGGGTTAATTTATTATCGATATTTATGTCTTTAATTAAATCGATTTTGAATTACAATATGTACTTTTGGGTATTCTAAAAATTGTACTTATGAATCATCAACTCCTTCTGATTATCCATTTGTTATGTGCGACAATATGGGTAGGAGGGCATCTTTATGTGGCGATCATTATCATTCCATCGGTTTTAAAAACGAGAGATGCCACAAAGATGTTGAATTTTGAAAAGAGTTTTGAACCCTTGGGAATGCCCAGTTTACTCCTTTTAATCGTGACCGGGATTTGGATGATGTATCAGTTTGGTGTTCATTTAGGCGATCTATTTGCCTTTTCTACACCTATCGAAACGACCCTCTCATTAAAGGTTATATTTCTGCTTTCTACAGTGGCATTGGCCATTAGTGCCCAGACTTGGGTTTTGCCCAGCGTACGAAAATCCCCCAGACGAATTCCGATAATGGCGATTCATGTTATCCTGGTGGCACTTCTGGGGGTAGCATTACTTACCGTGGGGTCGTTTGTGAGTCGGGGAGGAATCTGAAATTTATAATCAATAACCCCTTGAAAGCAAATCACACATGATGGGCTCGCAAAGGGGTATAATCAGAGAATTAATGTTTTTTGATCTTATTTGCCGGGAGGAAAAGAAGGACGCACTTCCACTTTGCTCGGTAGTGTTCGGGCTTCCATTTTAAGGAGATCAACGACCAATTGCCCAATATCTTCTTTTTGGATCTTCCAAGCGTCTTTTTCGCCGGGTGCATTTCCGTTGAAATGAGTGGCTACCGATCCCGGCATAATGACACTGGTTTTGATCCCTTTTTCCCGCATATCGAGCATCGCTGCCTGTGTAAATCCGGTTACTCCGAATTTGCTGGCATTATAAGCACTTCCTCCTTTAAAGAAATTGGTTCCCGCCAGACTGGCAATGGAAAAGAAATATCCCTTATTTTTAAGGAGTTGATTCAAACCTGCCTTTAACGTATAGAAAACCCCGGTAAGGTTGGTATCGATTGTTTGCTGCCATTGCTCTATGGTGAGTTTTTCAATGGGTGCAAAGTGTCCCACTCCCGCATTGGCAATGAGAATGTCAATTTTGCCCAGAGCATCAACAGTTTGTTTTACTGCCTTTTGCAGATCTTCAAATGTTCTGACATCGGCTTCAAAGCCCAAAATTTTGGCATCTTGTCTTGCTTGACGAGACAGTTCCTCGACGACCGGATCCAGTGTTTTTTGCTGTCTTCCGGTAATTGCGACAGAAATTCCTTCTTTTAAAAGAGCTTCGGCAATGCCCCGGCCTATTCCCTTGGTTCCTCCGGTAATAAAAGCAACCTTTTTATTCAATTCTTGCATAGGATAAATTAAATGTTTTATACCCCAAACTTAAGCACTTCTGTATTGGATTCTACTAAAATAAGTTTAAAACTGAATGGGGCTCGCGAAGTAGTAAACCGACGATGCACGACAAAAAAATCCTCACGGGGAATAATAATTTCCGTGTTTCCCGCTGATCCTAAAAGTTTAAAGCCCCGCCCTTTTAA
>CAZBXQ010000127.1:0-4972 GCA_964495935.1 uncultured Flavobacteriaceae bacterium | reverse complement strand
ATAAAGCAAAATGGAAAATTTACAAGAAAAATTTTATCGCCGATTGCAGTCAGTTTCGCTTGATTTTGTGCGTTCCGAAATTGATGATATCGCTTGGGAATCGCGATTAATCGGGGTCAGAGGAGCAAGGGGAGTTGGAAAAACAACTTTGTTGCTGCAATACATCAAAAGCAAGCTAACCCCCAATCACGAGACGCTATATGTGAATTTGGATAATTTGTATTTTTCCACCCACACCCTCGGTAATTTAATAGATCTTTTTGTGAAAAGAGGGGGGAAACACTTATTTTTAGATGAGGTTCATAAGTATGAAAATTGGGCACAAGAAATAAAAAATGCCTATGATGATTATCCGGATTTACAGATAGTCTTTACGGGATCTTCTCTGTTGGAAATCTTGAAAGCCCGTGCTGATTTAAGCCGAAGAGCAGTAGTTTACGAATTACAAGGGCTTTCCTATCGTTCGTTTTTAAACTTGATTTTAGGAATCAGTTTTATGCATTATAGCCTCTCAGATATTTTAGAAAATCACCTCTCCATTGCTCATGAAATTAATTCGGCCATCAAACCCTTACAGTATTTTGGGGATTATTTAGAATATGGGTATTATCCGTTCTTTTTAGAAGGGAAGAACACCTATGCCCTACGTTTAGAAGAGATTGTCAATCTTATTTTAGAAATAGAATTACCACTATTGAGGAAGGTTGACCCGGCTAATGTTTCTAAACTCAAGCAATTACTAAAAATTATCGCTGAGGCCGTGCCTTTTGTGCCTAATGTAAGTAAGCTTAGTGCTCGTATAGGAATTACAAGGAATACTTTTGTTACTTATTTGTACTATCTGCAGGAGGCAAGACTAACCCGAAATTTATATAAAAATGCCAAAGGAATTACTCAGCTTCAGAAACCGGATAAAATATTTTTAGAGAACACCAATCTTCAACATACGCTTTCTTTTCAGAAAACAAGTATCGGAAGTATTCGAGAAAGCTTTTTTGCCAATCAAGTAGGATATCAACATTTTATAGAATACCCTTCAAAAGGGGATTTTTTGGTAGATGAGAAATATACTTTTGAGATCGGAGGAATCAATAAGACCAAAAAGCAAATTTCCGGCGTAAGAAATGCTTTTGTAGTTAAAGATGATATTGAATACGGATCAAATCAAGTCATCCCGTTGTGGCTATTTGGGTTTTTGTACTGAGCATTAAAGGTAAGGTAGTTGGTCAATGAATACGAGTTTATAACCTGCTTAATTCATGAATTTAATTTTGAGGAGATTCAAGGCATCAAAATCCGTGGGAATAGTGGACTATTTCAAGGATTTTGCAACACAGAAGCTCCCAAAATTAAATCAAAATTCACATCAATGCTAAATGTAGTGTTTTTTCATTCTTCTTTGTTATAATAAACTTATAGTGAGTGATTTAAACATAAACAGTTTTTTTAAATTTATGAATTGGTGAATTATGCAGGTATAAATGGCTTGAATGTCTAACGGTGAAAATTTGATTCACGCATTCGTACCCAAAACTATTCATGTTTCCCAAATCCTTCGTAATCCATTTTTTTAAGAGCTTACAAACAACTATTTTTGCCTGATTTTATGTGAAAGCCTATACTTATGAGTCCATTTTGGATTAAAACCTTTCAGCTTCTTTTAAGTTTATCAATCCTTATTGTTTTACATGAGGGTGGGCACTATGCGGCTGCCCGGATTTTTAAAACCCGGGTAGAGAAATTTTTCCTCTTCTTTGATGTCAAGTTTGCTTTGTTTAAGAAGAAGATTGGGGAGACCGTTTACGGAATCGGTTGGTTGCCCTTGGGCGGTTATGTGAAGATTTCGGGAATGATCGACGAGAGCATGGATAAGGAGCAAATGGCCAAGCCCCCGCAGCCCTGGGAGTTCCGGAGTAAGCCGGCTTGGCAGCGACTCATCATTATGTTGGGAGGGGTGACGGTTAACATGATTCTGGGGTTTGTCATTTTTATGATGATTCTCTTTCATTGGGGGCGGGATTATGTGAGTCCGGAAGGCTTGCCCGATGGATTTGCCGTTTCCCAAACCATGAAGGAGATGGGCTTTCAGGATGGGGATGTATTGACTGAAATCGATGGCCGACCTATCGAAAATGCTTTGGATATCAACAAGTATTTGATGGTGCGGAATTTGAGTTCGGTAACGACCCGGCATCGGGATGGCAGTATTCAGGAGATTTCAATTCCGGAGAATATTGGACATGATCTCTTTAAAAAGGGGGAAATTCCTGCTTTTGTTCCGGTTTCCAATACGGTTATCGATAGTGTTTTTGCCGATACACCGGCTGCAAAAGTGGGACTGCAAAAAGGGGATAAAATTGTTAGTATTAACGGGGTTGAGGTAAATAATCTGGCAGAAATCAATGCGGTTAAGGATGCCGATACTACAGGAGTCGTGCAATTGGGAATTCTAAGAGGTTTTCGTGCCAAGGAGCAGAACCGCATTGAGGGAATAGAGGGAGGATCTCTGCTGAGAGCCACTCCGGACACGATTTCTCTCAAGTTGGAAGACGGAAAAATGGGACTGGCCGGAACCATGAATGTTGATGTTTCTCATGAATCCTATGGCTTATTGGAGAGTATCGAAGAGGGCTTTGGATTTACGTATTGGACCCTACATGATTATGTGGCGCAGTTTAAATATGTATTTACCAAAAAAGGAGCTTCACAATTGGGTGGATTTGGAGCCATTGGCAGTCTATTTCAACCCACTTGGGACTGGAAGGGCTTTTGGAATACTACAGCTTTTATCTCCATTATTCTGGCCTTTATGAACATTCTCCCGATTCCCGCTTTAGATGGAGGGCATGTGATGTTTTTATTGTATGAAATGATTACCGGCCGCAAACCCAATGAGAAGTTTTTGGAGTTTGCACAAATGATCGGGATTATCATTCTCCTGGCATTGGTCTTATATGCCAATGGAAACGATATTTATCGATACTTTTTTACTAAATAACCCGATTTTAGTTATTGAGGTGGTATAGACTTTTGGGATTGAAGCGAAACCTGCCAGCCGGCAGGCTGGAATAGAGATTATTGTTTCGGATGACGGCTTTTTTGTAGAGCATAGCCATAGCTACGGTCGAAAAAAAGACTAAATCTGGGGCAATAAGGTCATTTTGCAACCCATTTTTGAAAGTTTAAATGACCTCATTATAGAAGTTCATTTCGACAGGCTCAACGACCGTTATTGATGGTTTATTGGTGTCAAAGATAAACATTCACTTATTGAAAGTGCTAATCGAATAGCATTGCTAAGTAAAGCGAAAACGCATTAAGCCATAAGAGTGTCCTTAATTCTCTTAATGCCTTAATGGTTAAAAATAATATCCACAGCTTAGGTATAAAAATGCTTGTGCCATTTATAAACACACTCTGTCGAAGGAACAATTTGATGGGGTAATTTTTTCTTCCTTAAAGATTATCGTTCCCAGCAGCTGTTCTATTTCCTCTTTTGGGTACGGTTTATCGTTATATTCCAATTATTGAGGGAAATTGTGACTTTGACAGGCTATGTTGAGGGGCAGTATTAAAAAGGGGGTAGAGCGAGTATATTATTTATCGAATAAACCGGATCGTTAAGGGGTAATGAACCGGTTTACCGTCCCTTGCTTTAAGACCGTTGATGAGCGGGAAGATAATGTTGATTAGGGCAACCGCCGGAAGTAAGAGAAAGCCGATAAGGACTATAATCAGAATTGCAGAAATAACAGCATAGAGAACAATGCTGATTTGAAAATTAACTACCTCTTTTCCCTGTTCGTCCATATTGATGATTTCATCCTTTTTAATTTGCCAGATAACCAGAGGAGCAACTAAACCACCAACGGCAGTAAAGAGGTTTAGCAGTTGACTAAGGTGCATCCACATTAGGATTTGATGATCTTCCCGGAGGGTTGGGAAATGAGAATTAGAAGAATCTACTCTTTCCATGATTATGGTTTTGGGGATGTCGGGAAAGCAAAGATAAATAAATCTTTATAACGGTTTATATTGTTCTTATCTTTGCCCTATGATTTTAGAGGAGACTATTGTGGCTTTGGCAACCCCTGCGGGGAGTGGTGCCATTTCCGTGATTCGGATTTCGGGACCAAAGGCCATTGAAAATGTTGCACCGGTTTTTGAAGGACGCCGGAAGATTGATTTGCGGGATCAAGAATCCCATACCCTGCAACTGGGGTATATTAAAGACGGCGATCGGATAATCGATGAGAGTTTGGTTTCCGTGTTTCGGGGAACCCATTCTTATACCGGGGAGCCGACCGTGGAGATTTCCTGTCACGGGAGTCCGTTTATCCAGCAGGAGATCGTCAATCTGATGCTGCGACAAGGCTGCCGGGCCGCCAAACCGGGCGAGTTTACCATGCGTGCTTTCCTGAATGGGAAAATGGATTTGAGTCAGGCCGAAGCGGTAGCTGATTTGATCGAAAGCGACAATGCGGCTTCTCATCAACTGGCGATGAATCAGATGCGCGGTGGATTTGCGGAAGAAATTAAAAAGTTACGAGATGAGCTGCTGAATTTTGCGGCCCTTATCGAACTCGAACTCGATTTTTCAGAAGAGGATGTCGAGTTTGCCAATCGCGAGCAATTGCAGGATTTGATCTGGCGAATCCAGAAAACCCTCAATAAACTCATCGATTCCTTTGCCGTGGGGAATGTCTTAAAAACCGGGATTCCCGTGGCTATTATTGGTGAGCCCAATGCCGGGAAATCGACATTATTAAATGCTTTGCTTAATGAAGATCGGGCGATCGTCAGCGATATTGCGGGAACGACCCGCGATACCATTGAAGATGAAATGGCGATTGGCGGAATCGGGTTTCGATTTATCGATACCGCCGGAATTCGGGAGACCACCGATAAAATTGAAGGCCTGGGAATTCAAAAGACTTTTGACAAGATTCAAAAAGCCTCCATTGCTCTCTTG
>CAZBXQ010000126.1:0-5029 GCA_964495935.1 uncultured Flavobacteriaceae bacterium | reverse complement strand
TTTAAATATTAATCAACCTTCTTCCTCCTACTTTACAAACATAGGATGACAATAATAGAAAAATAGAATTCATGCGAAAATCGAAAAATTACATATTCAACAATAAATTTTTATTACAGAGCAAAACTGCAGAGCATTTATATGAAGATTATGCTTCCCAAATGCCCATCATCGATTATCACTGCCATTTGCCGGTAAAAGAAATTGCCAAAAAGCATCAGTTTAAGAATATGACTGAAATCTGGCTTCAAGGGGATCATTACAAATGGCGTGCTCAACGAGCTTTAGGAATAGATGAGAAATACATTACGGGTAATGCCTCTGATGAAGAGAAATTTCAAAAATGGGCTGAGGTAGTCCCCAAAACCTTAAGAAACCCGCTTTTTGACTGGACACATCTCGAACTCAAAAATCCTTTTGGCGTTGAAACTTATCTCAATAAGGAGAATGCAAAAGAAATCTATGAATATTGTAATGACCTTCTCCAAGAATCAAAATTTACGGCGAATCAACTGCTGGATCATTTCAATGTAAAAACAGTCTGTACGACAGATGATCCAATCGATAGTCTGGAATACCATAAAGCTATAAAAACCAGTGATATTCAGATTAAGGTATTTCCTGCTTTTAGACCTGACAAGGCCCTCCATATTCAAAAAGGAAAAGCTTTTATCGCCTATATTAAATCACTCTCAGAGGCTGCCAAAACCCCGATCAATAATTTAGAAGATTTATTAGGAGCATTAAAAAGCAGAATAGACTATTTTGATAAAAATGGTGGCTCCCTCACTGATCACGGTTTAAGCTATATCCCTGTTTTTGACCAACAAAATGCTAAGAAAACGGACGAAACCTTCAAAAAAGCATTGAGTGGAAAAGTGCTAACCCAAGAAGAAATAGATCAATATACAGGGCATGTTCTTTTTGAGCTGTGTAAAATCTATGCACAAAAAGAGTGGGTCCAGCAATTTCATCTCAATCCGCTTCGTAATACAAACACGAAAATGTTTGACAAAATAGGTCCAGATACAGGCTTTGATTCCATCGGTGACTTTAAACAAGAACCCGGATTATCGCAATTCCTTGATAAACTGGAGCGAGAAGATCTACTGGCAAAAACCATTCTGTACAATCTTAACCCTCGCGACAATGAACTTTTTGCAACCATGACAGGAAACTTTAACACCGGGGGTATTAAAGGGAAAATACAATACGGAGCGGCCTGGTGGTATCTGGATCAATTAGACGGAATGAAAAAACAAATGGACGTACTCTCCAATATGGGCATCCTCAGCAATTTTGTGGGTATGCTAACCGATTCCCGAAGCTTTCTGTCCTATTCGCGGCACGAATACTTCCGCAGGCTTCTTTGTAACATGCTGGGAGAGGACATGGAAAAAGGCTTGTTGCCCAATGATGAAAAGTGGATAGGGGAAATGATTGAAGATATCTGTTATAACAATGCGAAAGATTATTTCCAATTCAGAAAATAAATTGCAGTTATGAATCATCTTAAAAGTTAGATTATAATGCCCCCGACAAAACAAAAGAAAGTCGTCACGCTTGGAGAGATCCTATTACGTTTAACTCCACCCGATCATCAGCGTTTTATTCAAACCAATAATTTTAATGCTGCCTGTGGCGGAGCAGAAGCCAATGTCGCTATTGCACTTCAGCAATACGGTTTGTCCAATTCTTTTATCAGCAAAGTCCCTAATAACGCCATTGGACAGCTGGCAATCAATCATTTACGACGATACGGAGTTGATACTACACATATCCTCCGGGGAGGTAAACGAATGGGAATCTATTATTTAGAAGAAGGAACTTCACTGCGATCTTCCAAGGTAATTTATGATCGAAAAAACTCTTCCATTTCAGAAGCTGTTATCAAGGAATTTAATTTTGAAGAAATCTTTAAAAATGCATCTTGGTTTCATATTTCCGGGATCACTCCGGCATTAAGTAAAAAAGCAGCAAAATTAACTGAAACAGCTCTTCAGAAGGCTAAAGAATACGACGTTCCAACCAGTTTGGATATCAATTACAGACAAAATCTATGGCCTAAATATGAGGCTCGAGATACATTGGTTCAGCTTTGCCAATATGTAGATGTCCTCATTGGTGCAGGGGTTGGCAATGTATTAGGAATAGAAATAAATAAGCCCCTTTTATCGAAGGAAAAGTTCAATTTAGAGGGATACCAAGAAATGTTTAAAAAGCTCAAAGAGTTATTTGGATTTAAGCTTTTGGCCTCTACGTTAAGAGAGACGTTAAGTGCTTCTCATAATCGTTTGGGGGCACTGGCCTATGATGGGAAAGACTTTTATCAGACCCCCTCTTCAGAATTTCAAATCGTAGATCGGGTTGGTGGAGGAGATGCATTTACCGCCGGAATCATCTATAGCCTGCTCCGTAAAAAATCCCTGCAAGAAACAGCCGAATTTGCTTGGACTGCTTCTATATTAAAGCATTCCATTCCGGGAGATCAAAATCTCTCAACCCCCGAGGAAGTTTATAGTCTTATGGAAACAGGAGGGCATAATGCCCGGGTGCAACGTTAAATACCAATACCATGAATGCTGATACAATCATCAAAAACATTACTCGGCAAGGGCTGCTACCGCTTTTCTATCATCCCGACATAGAGATCTGTAAAAATATTTTGAAATCATTGTACAAAAGTGGTGTACGGGTAGTAGAATATACCAACAGAGGCGAAAAAGCCTTGGAGACCTACAAAAAATTAATCCTATGGAAAAAAGAAAACCTTCAGGATTTCAAACTGGGCGTCGGAACGATAAAAGACCAAAAAACAGCTGAGGACTTTATCCGGGCCGGAGCCGACTTTCTGGTCAGTCCGGGCTATGATGATGAGGTAGCCGAAATAGCCAAGGCACAAAACACTTTATGGATTCCCGGTTGCATGACCCCGACAGAAGTTATACGAGCAGAAAACAAAGGATTCAAAATAGTTAAAATATTTCCCGGAAACGTATTAACTCCCCAATTTATAAAGGCGATGAAAAGTGTTTGTCCTAACGTACTAATTATGCCCACCGGCGGAGTTACTCCCGAAAAAAAGAATCTCAAAGAGTGGTTTAATGCGGGTGTAGATGCCGTTGGGATGGGTAGTCAGTTAATCCGAAAAGATTTATTGGAGAATGGGAATTATAATGAGATAGGAACACTTACAAAAGAAACTATACGGTTGATTCGGGTCCTCCGGAAAAATTATTAACACTAAAAGCTTTATACGCTATGAAAAGAAGAATAATCATCCCCGTTTTAGGTATTTTTCTACTTACTCTACACGCTTGTAAACAAGAAAAAAAATCCAGACAGAAAGAAGATAAAATACTAAGAATAGAGTTCAAAAACCTACAGAAAATAGGAGAGGTAGATGAACGTTATCAATCGTACAACATCGAGATGGCTTCGGTAGTAGGAGGTCGGTTCTGGCGCCCCTACAAAAACATGGATACTCTCCCTGGTGCCTCTGACTATTCTGGATCCGGATTTTCAAGTGATAAAATATACCAACGTTTGGAGCCCATCGACTTGAGCAATAAAAAACTTCGTAACCTGGCTCGGGGATTGGCACCCGCCTACGTAAGAGTAAGTGGGACATGGGCCAATGCCGCCTTTTTTCAAAACGATGACAATCCTAAAATGAAAATACCTCCAAAAGGTTTCTTGAACGTTCTCACCAGAAAAGAATGGAAAGGGGTAATTGATTTTATAGAATCCACAGATTCTAAATTAGTAACTTCTTTTGCCATATCTAATGGCGTTCGAGACAAAAACGGAAGATGGACTCCCAAAGAAGTTGAGAAACTCATGGCTTATACCCAGGAAATCGGAGGCAAAATATATGCTGCCGAACCCTTTAATGAGCCTAATATACCCCATGTAGGGGGAGAGATGCCAGAATCCTATTCGGCATCTGACTATGCAAAAGACGTTCAGCTATTCAATAACTGGAAAAAGAAAAACGAGATTCCCTTCTTATCTCAAGGCCCGGGAAGCGTAGGTGAGGGTGTACCAAAGGTTAAATTCAAAGATATTTTTGAAAACCATGCTTTTACATCCGAAGATTTAATGTCTGCAGAACCTCATCCCCAGTTTGATATTTTTTCATTTCACTATTACGGTGCACTCTCAAGACGTTTGGGCGATACCAGTCCCTGGGACATTACTTTTGATCAGTCACTGACCAACGAGTGGTTCAGTCGTATAGATTCTGCAGTAATTTATAACATAAAATTGAGAGACAAGTATCTTCCCCATGCCAAAATATGGAACACAGAAACAGCGCAAGCAGCAGGAGGTGGCGAACCTTGGGCCGCAGAATATATCGATACTTTCCGCTATTTATACGAACTTGGACGACAAGCCCAGTTAGGCGTATGGGTCAATATGCACAACACCCTGGAATCCAGCGAATACAGCTTCGTAGATCGAGACACCTTTGAGCCCAAACCCAACTATTGGGCTGCCCTCCTATGGGCTAAATTGATGGGAACCACGGTTTATGAGCCGGAATTGCAACCTCAGGATGGCGTCTATGTATTTGCCCATAATCTACATGGAAATAACTCAGGAAAAACAATTTTGATTCTGAACACAAATAAAAAATCCCTTACATTGGATTTGCCTTCCTCGGCCATACAATATACGTTGACCTCTGAAGCTCTGGATAGCCAAAAGACAATGTTAAACGGTGGAGAACTCCATTTGGTCGATGACGATATACCCGAAATCAAAGGGAACAACATTGAAAAAGGCGATTTGGAAATACCCGGCCTCAGTATCACTTTTTTAACCTTTAAATAAAAACCAAAAAAGAGATATCGCAATCTTCGTATTACCCAAGCTATACATTTTGAAGTGGAAGTGATTCAGACTTTTCTATTCATAAATTTAGTTGATGATCAGTTTGTTGAAAAATGGTCACTAATAGGAGCCGATAAAAAACATAGGTCAACGCCTAAAAATAGGAGATCTCGTATCCGCTACCTAAAAACGA
>CAZBXQ010000125.1:0-5139 GCA_964495935.1 uncultured Flavobacteriaceae bacterium | reverse complement strand
AAAAAAGCCGTCATCCGGAACAATACTCTCTATTTTTCGCTTCAATCCCAAAAGTTTAAACCACCTCATAGTCTTTGAATGAGCAGTACAGTACTTTATTCGTTATTCGTCACCCAATTCAACAGCACGATCAAAAGCCGCATAGGCCGCTTTTTCTATTAGTTCCTGAACGTGATTTTCTTCCATAGAATCCAGAGCCGCCCGGGTTGTTCCTCCTTTTGAAGCCACACGATCCATCCAGGATTGCGGACTCAAATCATTATTGTTGAAAAGTTCAACAGCCCCCTCAAAAGTGCTACTCACCAAAACCCGGGAGTCATAATTGGAAAATCCCATTTTTTTAGCAGCTTCCAACATCGATTTCATAAAATAAAAGACATAAGCGGGCCCGCTTCCCGATATTCCGGTAGAGGCATTGATAAACTCTTCACTTTCCACATGAATGGATCTTCCCGTCATGTCTAAAAAGTTTCGTACCAGAAGTAATTCAAGGCGAGAAACCGCAGATGATTCCGTATAAGCGGTTACTCCCTTCCCAATCTGCGCCGGCAAATTGGGCATCGCTCTAATAATTTTTTGAGCTTTCAATCCCTTGACCAGCGTATCGATAGTGACACCCGCCATAAGAGAAACAAACAATTGACTATCGTTAATCAAAGGTCGCATTTCGTCAAACAGTGCTTGACTATGGTACGGTTTAACCGCTAAAAAAACGAGATCGGCGTCCGGGAGACAGTCTTCTAACCGCTCGAATACGTCAAAGACACCACGCTCTTTTTCAGCTTTTATTTTGTTCGGATCCTTGTCGAAGATTCTTAGTTTTCTTCCCTTGAGTAATTCTGATTTTGACATCCCTTCCGCATAGGTTCCTCCCATGTTTCCGGCCCCAATCATTAATACTTTCATAATGCTTTAAATTAATTTGATTAATTTCTGCCTATAGCCACAAGGACCGTGCGGTCTGTCGCTTTATAAAATTTCATTCTTCATAAATGACAACTATTTAAATAATTAACTATTTTATTAAGTATTATGTATATTTATCGTCTAATAGTGAGGATATGAAAAATTAGGATAAACTAAACCTGACATTCCTTCCCATTTTTACTGAAGGATTGTCAGGGCTTTGCCGATAAAAGCATTAGGGTTACAAACTCAAGGTTTAGATATCAATAATCCATACCCCTACATGATGATGTCGATTATAAATCGGCATAAACTGAATCTGCCTAATCCCGGTCGGGATTGACTCCCCTCCCAAAAACAGGGTTTAAGCAGGCCGCAACAGAATGGGAGACCACTCCCAAACCGGCGTTACAAATAGAAACGTCCCGGCATTCTACCCGGGACGTTTCTATTGCTTAATAAACAAAAAGGTATTCAATGGTCGTATTCTTGGTTTTGCCCTTCGAAATAAAAAGGGGAATTATTGAAAATCCGTATCTTCATACTCCTCATTTAATTTTACATCGGTAATTTTAAATTCCATTTTCATTCCCACATCCTGAGTCATTACCGTCGGAAAAAGGAGTCCATCGTATTCTTCATAATCATCGAGGGTTATCGTTTGTGCCATTTCCTGTCCTTGTACCTCAACCGTCGTCCGGGTTCCCAGTTTTAATCCCGATTCTATGTCATAATATATTTTCACATCGCCATCTTCAATTACATAGGCATCTTTATCATTAAAATTCTCAATTCCACTAATCTTCACTCCTTCCTTTTGAGCCCATTGCAATTCCGGGAAAGGGAAAGCATTTACTTTCATTTCCTCGATCAGATCTTCGTCCATATCCTGCTTTTGGCCTTGCGCCATAACATAGCCTTTTTCCCCATCAAAAACCGTTTTTGAAACTGTATTTCCCATCATCGACACTTCCACAATCATCTTTCCGTCGGCCGTTTTAATAGATTTCATATTCAATTTCATACCCTGTGCCTCTGCTTCATATTCCTCGGTCAACGTTTTTACATTTTCAACCTTGTCCTCTCCTCCGATGGCGGCAATATAATCTTCCATTACAGATTGTACCGAAACGTCTGCTCCAACGGTCTTTTCTTCCGGCTCTGACGTAGGATTCCCAAATCGGTCGTAATAATTAATGGCATACGGTAAATTTTTGAGTCCTTCTAAAACTTCAGAAGCCTTTCCAACAACCAGAATTTTAGCGTGGTCATAACTAAAATATTGTTGAGCCGCCTCCTGTACCTGTTCCGGAGTCACTGCATTGATGTTTTTAACGTAGTTCTCATAAAAATCATCCGGCAGATTTTGCGTCTGGCTTTGGTAAGCCAAATTGGCGACTGTTTGGGGGTTTTCAATATTCATCACAAAACTTCCTATCATTCCGGCTTTTACCCGTTCCAGTACCTCCTCATCAGGTTTTGTAGTTCTTAGCTTTTTTAATTGTTTTAAAGCCTCGACTACGGCACTGTCTGTCACTACATTTCGAACCGCAGCCCCGCCTCTTGCTTTTCCTATTTCCTTGTCGGCGGTCAGACTGGATCGAGCTCCATATGTCCAGCCGTGATCTTCCCGTAAGCTCATGTTCAAATAACTATTAAAATCACCTCCGTAAATCTGATTGGCGACAATTGCCGGGTAAAAATCGGGATCGGTCATTTTCAAATGAGTCGGATTCAAAATAGCTACTTCCGATTGCACGGCATTGGGGATATCGACAAAATCGATCTCCGTTTCTTTAAAATCTTCGGGAGCTTCAAAATCAGAAGTGGGAAGCGTCCCCTTTTCCCAATTCGAAAAATACTTCTTAACTTGTTGTTGTACTTCGGCAAAGTCCACATCCCCCACAATGATCAAATACGCATTATTGGGTACATAATAAGACGCATAGTGATCTTTTACATCCTGTAAAGAAAGTTTTTCGAGGTTTTCTATGGTTATATATTCCCCTTTGGGATGGTGGGCTCCAAAGGTCAATACATTTTCTACCCTTCGAGCATTGGTTTTTACATCTTTTTCAGCAGCTTTTAAATTGTCGGTCATCCGGTCCACATCCCGTTGAAAATCTTCTTCTGAGAATTTGGGATTGATAAAACCATCGGCAAACAGTTCGAGAACCCGGCTAAAATACCGGGAAAGCATATTGGCCTGCCCTCGCAAAGAAGAATAGGATATACGGGCTCCCATAAAATCAACTTCTTCCTGAAAGTCGTCTTTAGCAATGGTTTTGGTTCCATTCCCAAGCAGTTCTCCGGTTAAATCGGACACTCCCTTTTTAGAGCCTTCGGTGTATATCGGATTATCCAGGCGTAACGCTATATTGACGCGTGGCAATTTGTGATTTTCAACTACCATTACGGTCAATCCGTTATCCAAGGTAAAAGATTCGGGATGCCCCACTTGAACTTCGGGAGCGGGGCCGGATTCCGGCCGTTTTGAGCGATCGATCTGCCCGTTAACTCCCATCACGATAAAGGCCATAATGAGTATTGTTACTATTTTTTTCATGGTATTATAATTTTCTTTTTCAACTGTTTTATTTCTCTTCCGGACCGTATTGTAGTACCAAACGCTGATTGTCATTTAGGTACTTTCTTGCAACATCTCTGATTTCCTCCCGGGAAATGGAATGATAAGTATCCAAATCGGTATTAATCAAATGGGTATCTCCATATAACAAATAATCGGAAGCCAGCGTGCCGGCAACACCTTGAAGATTGGAATTTGCATTGACAAAGCTGTTTTCAAATTTATTCAACAGCTTTTGGTATTCTCTTTCCGAAATCAATTCGGTCTGTACTTTTTTAATCTCCTCTGAAAAAGCAGTCAACAGCTCTTCCATGGGGGTATCTTTAAGCGGAAGTGCCAGAATCACATAGGATCCGTAATCTTCCTGACTTAAATTGATTGCATTGACCTGCATCGCTTTCTTTTCTCGGTCAACCAACCGCTTGTAGAGACGCGAGCTTTCCCCATCGCTCAAAAGCGTGGAGATCATATCCAGAACTTTGGCCTCTCTCGTTTTCATAGAGGGCGTTCGATAGGCAACAACCAGCATTGGAATCTGAACATTGGGATCCTCCCAGGTTGCATTGATCTGTTCCGTAATGGGTTCCTCCTTATATTCCTTTTTAACCACTTTTTCACCACCGGGAATACCTTCAAAATAATCGGTAATCCACTTTTTGGCCTGTTCTTTTTTAAAATCTCCCGCAACTACCAAAACAGCATTTTTAGGTGTATAAAACTTTTTAAAAAAGGCTTTAAATTCATCCAGTTTTGCGGCATCTAAATCCTCCATTTCTCCAATGGTAGTGTGATGATACGGATGATTTGTAAACAAATGCTCTTTAATGGCTTTCAAAAGATTTCCATACGGCTGATTGTCAACTCGTAGCCGTTTTTCTTCTTTTACCACTTCGTTTTGAGTGTCCACCCCCTGTTGATTGATAATGGGATGTAACATTCGTTCCGATTCCATCCAGAGCCCGAGTTCCAGATTGTTAGAAGGGAAAACTTCGTAATAATAGGTTCGGTCGTCTGTGGTATTAGCATTGTTTTGCCCCCCATGGGATTTGACAATTTTAAACCATTCCCCGCGGTCGATGTTTTCGGTTCCTTCAAAAAGTAAGTGTTCAAAAAAATGAGCAAATCCTGTTCTTCCGGGTTCTTCATCTTTGGCTCCCACGTGATACATTACAGAAGTTACCACAACAGGGGCCGAATGGTCCTGATGGAGAATGACATGCAATCCATTGGATAAGTCATACTCCTCGAATTCGATTTCCTGAGCAAAGGAACTTGTTCCCCAGATCGCCACAAAGGCAAGTGCAAGTCCGAGTTTTTTCATAGTTTATTGATAATTATGTTAGAAAAATTGGTCTAATTTAAGGATTCATATTGTTAAAAAAGTTAAAACATATTTTATTTATCGCGCACAGCCTCGAGATCTTTTCTGTCGTTAATGCAAATTAAAACTTTCGTCTCCATACAATTCCGGATTTATAGTTTTTAATGCTGTAATTCTTTAATATATAGAAAGAAAAACCAATTCCGGATCTATCTTTTTCAGGCAAAAATATCAAGGTTTGGAGCGTCTTTTCTTTAACCTGCTTACTTCATGAATTTAATTTCGCAACAAACATCATGTTCTATTATTATTTTCCATTCTAACG
>CAZBXQ010000124.1:0-5206 GCA_964495935.1 uncultured Flavobacteriaceae bacterium | reverse complement strand
CTCCATATCCTTTATTTATAGGCTCTAATATACGGCTTTTATCCGTATAGCTCAATACTTTTAAAAGGATATTGTTTTGCTCATCGCTCTTTCCTAAAAAACCGAAAGACGTAGAGCCCTTTGCAGTTGCTATTTCATTAAAAACCTTCACGCCTTTTGCTTTAAAGAGTTCATAAGAAGAATTTGACATCGTATAAAAACTATCATCCCCTGTATCAAACATTATTTCATCGGTTACTTTAGGCTTATTTTGAAGTCGGATTTTTAAGATTGGTGTTTTTTGATGATTGAATTTTAATTTTTTACTATTCTTTCTTTTCACCGATAAATTCCGGGTCTTATCAGTAATTATCAAATACTTGTTTTTTGAATCAATTTGGACAACTGAATTACGAAGAATATTGCTGCCAATTACACCATCCATATCAAAACAATCAAGGGGTTTGGAGTCCCCCTTATTAAAGACCATACCCAAGCTGTTCAAAAAAGTGATTTTGCCAATATTCATTTGGGGTAGCATAATTATCTTTTTTGCGGCAGTCTTTTGATGTATGTCACTAAGAGTAGCCTCTTCACTATTTATGATGCCCAATTCTTTATAGACATTATCATAAATCGCAAAAGTAGTCCCCGTATCAAATAAAAAATTATAGGTGATGCCATTTATTTCAACCGGAATAAAAATTTTATCCTGTCTAACTCGATAGGGAATGGTATCGAGATAATGTTTCTGTTCGATTTCTCCCTTATTCATATCTATCTGAGAATTAGCGTTAAAAATAATTGGGAGTAAAAAAAGTATACAGATTACTTTTTTCATAGTTTAGTATTGGTTTTTATGGTAGATATATCCTTTAGACACTTGGCAAAGATTAAATCCCGAATCAAAAAGCTCAAAGAACAGGAAAAGGAGATTAAGGCAGAAATACAAGCTATATTCACAGAGAAAAATCTGGATGATATCTTCCTCCTCAACACAGCTTATTTTGTAGTTATTCATTCAAACCTTTCTTCGCTTTGGCCAAAATCTCGACTTTACTCTTCTCCGTCAAACCACTTTCCTCGGCTTTTTCGATCCGTTGCCGAATCCATTCGATCCGAGCTTGTGCACTACGAGCCCGCCGGATAAGATCATTGACCAATTCACTTTTGCTGGAATACTCCTTGCTTGCCACCTGTTCTTTTAACCATTGATTATTGGGCTTAGTAAAGGTTATGCTTTGTCGTGGTGTAAAGTTACACCACATTGAATTGTAATTCAAATTTAAATACCATCTCCACCATTTCGGAATGTAAACAGTACGGAAGAAAAGATAAAGACCAAGCTGAGAAACCGTCCTTGTTGTAAGGCGAGCAACTTGATTACGATAAAAACTTTTGGCGAAAGATGGCCTCCGAAGGAATATTTATTGAAAACTCAAAAATCTCCTGCCGCATAATGTGGTGGGTAAGGCGGATTATGTTCTCATTTTCCTCTCCCTAAAAATGACCAGAAAAGATAGTAACGTTGTGGTTCCAATAAAAAGGCAGGTCATATTTTGCTTCTAACTTCCAAAGCTACTTAATGATAATTCCATAATAGCCCAGTTCCGTTCTCCACCTCGGTGGATTATTGTTCGTCCTACGGACGCAACGAAATGTTGGTTGTTACCGCTCGTTTTTCCACCCCAAGAGTAATAAAAAGACAAAAACACTCATACCGGTAGCCACAAAAAACATCGTTTTTAACGAATAGAATCCTACAATCCAACCCATTAAGGCCGGACCGAGCGTTTGTCCGGTGAGGATGGCCATTCCGTTGAAAGCCATATAAGCTCCATTCAGACCTTTTGGAGCCCGTTCTGCTATCAAGTTCAATGAACTTACCTGGCTTACGGAAGAAGCTATTCCAAAAACGAAGACGGCAAAGAGCAATAAACATAAACTTTCGGCCCAGATTATCCCGAAAATTCCCAAACCGAAAAGGAGAAAAGCAAACCATAATGCTTTTCGCAAGTTGATTTTGTCTGAAGTTTTTCCGATCACAAATGCCGCCACTGCAGAGCCAACTGACATAAGTGCCATTAAAATTCCGATGCCTGAACTGGAGTAATGGAATTTGGTATCCATTAGAAAAGGGAAAAATGTGATAAACACACCATAAAGCAAGACAAAAACCATGACCACCAGGCCTATGAGGATAAAGAGTTGTCGATCGGTAGATTCTCTGATGGTTTTCAAATAGTTTTTTGTTGAGGAAGAGGTCTGTTCTTCCTTTGGCTCCCGAATATGACGTTGAACAAAATAAATCAACGGAAAGGCCAATAAAGGCAGTAGAAATGGGAAATTCCATCCAATCACGGCAAGACCTCCACCGATTGCAGGATATAAAGCCGTCGAAATGGCCAGAACACTGCCATTGTATCCCATCACGGCAACTCGTTTTTCGTTTTTAAAAAAGTCGGCTATCAGTGTATTATTCAATGCATTCAGAGGAGCTGATCCTATCCCTTGAAAAAATCGAAATACCAACAACATCCAAAAAGAAGGTGCATAAAAACAGGCAACGCCCGCTATACCAAACAGGACAAGCGAGGGAATTAAAATGGTTTTCCGCCCATATTTATCGGCGAGCCAACCGGAAAATGGTATTAGGAAAATACCCGGAACCGTAAAGACAGTTATCAACCAGGCCACTTCTGAGTCGGAAACGGCAAAATGATCGCGGAATTGAGGAAATGCCGGAGCAATTGAAGCATTTCCCATTACGGATATCAGGGTAATACTGAAAATAATCAGTAGGGTAGAGTTTATTTTTACACTTGGCCTTCCTGCTGATTCCATCGCTTTAAATTATTTTCAAAAGTAAGGGTTTTAGAGAGGATTTTTAAGTGAGTTGTTGAAGTTTTCCCGTCAATTATTTTAGAGCGGTTAACCCTTTTTCTTTCCAAGCTTTAAACTTCTTGATTTAAAGGACATCTTATCTACGGTATTTATAGTTTCAAGCGTAGAACATGGAAAGTGCGATTCCATCCTTGCAAACGCTATCTTTGGCCGCTCCTTATTTATTTTTCAAACTTAATAAAACCTCGGTCTCCTGCTAAACGGTACAGGTCTTGCGTGCAGAAAAGAACAGAACTTCCGTTTTAAAACACGTGTTTGACGAAGTATGAACGAAAGAGGGCTTGTTTGCCGTAATGCGAATGAAGGAGGAATGACCGCCCTTGTGGCAAACTGTGTGTTAGACTAAACCTACGGTAGCTTTCATTCAGTATTGTCTAACTTAGAAGATTATTAACCAAAAAATATTTAGTTATGACCATTAAAAAAAGAATCCGTAGAGCCTGTCCCGTCTTTACGGGATTTAAGGCCCAACAAAATGACTAACCGCGCTTGCCGTGCCTGCCCTGAGCTTGTCGTAGGGAAGTTAGTGGTTTTTCAGAACTTCTTTATCGCTATCGCCGGAATATGAGTATTCTGGGGCGCTCGGATCGAACATACGATAATTATTCGAGGCATATAGCAGCGATAGCATTACATTTCAAATGTTTGCCAACAGAGCTGGATCCCGAGCAGGTTCAGGATTACCTGTTTATGCTTCAACAACGCTCTAAAACACCCTCTGAGACTTATTTTAAACATACTGTTTATGGGTTGAGAAGTCTGCTAAAATCAGAAGGATTGCCTTATAGCCATTTAAAACTACCTTCGGTTCCTCGAGCAAAAACATTACCAGTTGTTTTGAGTCGACAAGAAGTATGGCTGATGCTTACTGGAGCTAAACTGTTGAAACATTGCCGAACCCATGCTTTGGGCGGTCATATTGATGCTTAGCTTCCTTCTCTATGGAAATAACTTCCAGAAAATGAGACCATCCCAATTGTGCCGACAGTGTCGACACAATCTCTAAATCGGGAAAAAGTACAGAAAATTGAATCATTCGACGCACGTCTCTTTCCGCAAATCCACGTCCATACTTATTTTCCAAATCTCGTGACACCGTCACGACAATGTTTTCACTACTCTTTTTCGTCTGCTAAATTCAATACTCGGCCAATTAATTTATCGCTCAACCAGATCCCTTTATCTTTTAATTGATAGAGTAGGGGCTCTATTTTTTCAATGTGTCCGGATTGTTTTGCCTTTAATAATATTCCGAGTGTTCCGGTTATTTTCAAATTGGCATTTTTGGCGTAGAATCTTCCTAAAGTTTCATCTATAATTGTCAAATCCGCATCTATTTCAGTGGCTAAAATAATGGTTTCGGCTTCTCCTTCGTCCAAATCTAAAAAGTAGGATAGTGATTTCTTATTTTCTATTTCTGTGATTTTTATCCAACTTATTCTTGATAAATCTGTATAATATTCTTTGGATTTTCCATTTTCTAATTCATTAAAAACTTCCTTGGGAACGTAAATCTCATTATACAGTTCTCTTAGAATTGAAAGTTTCTCAATTTTCAAGAGCGAGATTATCGGTGTTGTATTGGAAACAATTTTAGGCATTATTCAAATCTTCTTCTACGCTATCTGTATTTAAAAAACTGACCTTATATTTATTGAGCAATTCTAAAAATTCAATTCTTGATATGCGCAAGACTTTAGCAGCCATGCCTGAAGAAACTTTACCTAATTCGAATAATTTTACAAGAGCGGATTCCTTCATTTCTTTTCCAAAATCGTCCTTGTTTAGTCGAAGTGAATTCGCTAAATATTCGGGGTAATCTATTGATATTATTTTAGCCATAACATACTTATTTGTATTCCAAATTTACGGAAAATTTGCTTATAAAAATAACTTCTAAAATGAGAATAATTTTCTTTGCTGGCACTGAATACATTTATAATGAATGAAATAGCACGAGGTCTGTCTTCTTTATTTATGAATTATGCAGACTAAAACGGATTTCCTTTAATCCCATGATTATCAGGAAAACACGAAAGACCTATGAAATAGACAAAAGATTGACTATTTAAAATACGTAAAAAGAATTATTCATAATGGGCAGCTTTAACTATCTACAAGGTATAGTTTTATTTGGCGTCAATAAGTCATTAAACGCTCCAACTTCTCTTTCCTCTCTCCTTGTCCGGCATTTTCTAAAAGAGTAAGAATCTCTAAAACGATCTCTTTACTCATTCGGCTTGGTATTCGCGCCTTGTAAAAAGGGAGTAACTATTCATTCAAACAGCCTCTCATTTGGAGCCTTACACTACTTGCCGATGCA
>CAZBXQ010000123.1:0-5283 GCA_964495935.1 uncultured Flavobacteriaceae bacterium | reverse complement strand
ATTAATCTGCTTGTTATTAAGACTTCTCTCATCGTAAATAAATGGTTTTGTATAGTCATCGTTTTCTCTTGTTTTTTATGAATTAGCCTCTCTTACGAAAATTGCTGGGGGTAATTCCAAAATTGTTTTTAAAAGCGGTACTAAAATGTTGGGGGTTTTTATACCCAATGATTTCCGAAATTTCTTTTATCGGTATTTTATTCTCCAAAAGAAGTTTCTGTGCTTTTTCCATTTTTAGCTCATGCCAAAATCCAAAGACTGTATTCCCGAATAATTCCTTAAATTCTTTTTTGAGCGTAAATTCATTGGTGCCTGCCCGTTTAGCCAGTTCTTTTAAGGAGTAATATTCTCCTAAATTTTGAATTATAAAATCCCGCACGGCAAACATTTTTTGAGCTGCTTCTTTACCGAGTGAGGAAGGAGGCGAACAGAGATTGCAGAGTTGTTCCATCTGTACGGAGAGCAGTTCTATAATTTTGGCTTTAATAAACAAAGGCCGCAGCTCTTGTTGGTCATTTTTCTTACAGATTTCATCAACAATCCGATGGATACGATGCCCGATAATCCCGTGCTCCGACCTCAGAAAAACACATTTATGAGCTTTTATTCCTTCATAGAACGGGATAAAAATTCCTTTATTTTGCCGTGTGTATTCCTTAAAGGTGGGAATGGGGAGGCGCATATAAAAGAGGTCATAATGACAAGGCAGGGTATGGATTTTACAGGAACAAGGGGGCATGTAAAAGAGGTTATGGGTACCGATATGAAGGTGGAAATCGGGGCCTGAAGTCGTTTCTATTTTTGCCCGCCCATCGAACAGAAAATAAACATTAATATATTCCTCTTCCATCCGAAGCTGGATTTCTTCACGTGTTTTTATATTTAAATGTAAGCGACGAATCGAAATATCTTCCAATTGCATCGCCAAGATCTGCCCCGAACCAAGAGAAGAGTCTATCTGTTTTTCATAATTTTTAAAGACGCCTCCGGCATGATAGACCGATGACTTCTTAGTTATTGTTGAGAGATTACTCTGTATATCATTGATTGTTATCATTTTGTATTTTAATAACTCCGTTTAACGTAGGTTTAATTCCTTAAAACGTAATTAATTGTTAAACAACTGATTAAAGCGGAAACAAATATATAAATTATATTTAATCGGTCTAAATAAAAGAGCGAATTAAACGATGGTTTACTTTTTTACGACTTTCATATAAGTAAAATATTGAGGAATAGGAGTATAGGCCTTTCGGGAGTAAATTTTTGTTGGATGGAGTCCCTTATAATCTGGTTATTGCCGTAAATAATTCCCTTTTTCGTAGGTAATATTCCCACCTGCGTAACCCAATCATTGTTTCCGGGCTGTAATATTGCATTGTTATTTTTATTCAATCTTAATAAATTCGAACTAAAAATACAAATAGCCTGATGAAATACCCTTATTTAGTAGTGTTTTTTTTATTGTTTTATCCTGTTTTTCTTTTTTCACAGGAAAAGGACAGCCTGAATAAAAAGGAAGCACCCCCTCTTTTGGATTTAAACGCGCCACAGGATTTAGCCCCCGTTATTTTTACGGGGCAGTACAATCCGCAGCGGGTAAACCGATCGGTTTTTGAGGTTGAGGTAGTGACCCAAAAAGACATTCAGCGAATGGCCGGGAACACATTAGATGATGTGTTGAAACAGAATCTCAATTTGAATGTGATTCCGAATCCGGGTGAAGGACGAAGCGGGCTGGAGCAGTTTGGATTCAATTCGGAATATATCAAGATTTTGGTAGATGGCGTGCCCATGATAGGAGATGAAGGCTTTGGGAATGCTATTGACATTTCTCAGATCAATCTGGATGATATTGAACAAATTGAGATTGTAGAAGGAGCAATGGGAGTACAATACGGGGCTAATGCAGTAACCGGAGTTATCAATATTATCACTAAAAAGGGATCGGAACACCGCTGGGAAATTGTGCCTTATTTACAAGAAGAAACGGTAGGAGGCGAGTATAACTGGTCGAATGAGGGGCGGCATATTCAAGGATTGCGAGTAGGGCATAGTTTTGCAGATCGTTGGTATGCCGAAGCCTCCTACGAGCATAATGAGTTTATGGGATTAAGAGGAAGTAAAAAGGGAAAATATTATTTTAATCCGGAAAGCGGCAGCGATCGAAGTCGCGGCTATGATTGGCTTCCCAAAGAACAAAATCATAGCAAAGCACTGATTCATTATGACAACGATAAAAATTTTCGTGCTTTTTATAAGTTTGAGTACTTCCATGAACAAACCGATAAATATGCAGAGCGGGTCAATTTAAATCGGCAAAGTGCTACCGCTACAGTGAACCCTACGGGGAATGACGAGATTTTCCGCTCCCGTCGCTTTTATCACCGATTAAATTTTACCGGAAAACTGAGGAAACGAATGAATTACAATCTTTCCTTTTCCTATCAAGATCAAAAGCGAAATCGAGAAAGTTTTACCCGATACTTAAAAACCTGGGAAAAAGACAATCAAACACGCCTGGACTACAATACTCGAGAAGGTTTTTTCTCGCGGGGCACGCTAAATCATATTCTTCCTTCAGAGCGTTATAATTTTGAAATCGGTTATGAGATTAATACCGATAAAGGAAAGGCTGCCGGACTCTCTGAGCAGAACAGTAGTACAGATCAAAAAACCAATCTTTTAAAAACGTACAGCGGGTTTGTTTCGGCAGAACTGAACCCGACTCAACGTCTTACCCTGCGTCCCGGTTTTCGGTACATTCATTCCAATAATTTTGCCGATCAATACGCCTTGTCTTTTAGTGGGAAATATCGATTTAAAAAGAGGTATCAATTGCGGGCGGTAGTGGGAACTGCTCCTAAAATTCCAAATTTTGAACAGCTTTATTTTTACTTGGTGGATTCCAATCACAATGTTCGTGGAAATGAAAATCTAAGGCCCGAAAAAGGGAAATCGATCTTTCTTCACTTCAAGAAGAATTTTTATTTTAAGAATAACAAGATGCGGTATCAACCCAAACTTTCAGGATGGTTTTTAGATGTCAAAGACAAGATTGATTTGATCATCACCAATCCTGCTCCATTAACCTACGAATACAATAATATTGACCAGTATCGAACTTGGGGGCTGGCTTTTCGCAATCAGTTGCGCTATGAAAATTTGAGTTTTGGTTTGGGTATTTCCTTTAATGGGGAATCCAAGCAGCTCCTTAGCGAAGGAGACTATGATGACAGCTATTTATATGCTTTGCAGACCACTGTTAATGCCTCCTACCAGATCCCAAAATGGGAGACGATAATCTCTGCCTATTTTAAATACAATGGGAAACAAGCCCAATTTATCAGTGATGTTGATGACCAGGGGGAAGTGACCTTTTATAAGGATCGCCAGGAGGGTTACGGCTGGCTGGATGCTTCGATCCGTAAATATTTTTTGAATCGAAAATTTGAAGTTACTCTGGGAGCACGAAACCTGCTGGATGTGACGGATATTAAAACCTATTCGAGTAATGAGGTTCATGGAACAGGAAATAATGCCCTGCTTTTAGGGTATGGTCGATCCTATTTTTTAAAACTATTGTATAACCTAAATTTTTAATACATAATACCTATGAAAAAAACAATGCTCTATACTTTTTTGTCCCTGCTAATTTCTGGTGCAGTTATAACCGGTTGTAGCAGTGATGATAATCAAATTCCGGATTTTTTGGCTGTAGGATTTCAAAATAAATCCATTGACCTTTCCGGAGAGGAGGAAGAACAAGAAATCAAAATTGTCTTTTCCGAGGCCGCTATTCAATCCGGTACCATCACGATTGATTACGATGCTCAAAATGTACAATATGGCGATGAAGAAGACTTTACTACAACTCCGTCGGGTGCAGAAGGTACAATAGAAGTACCTTTTAAAGAAGGGGATAAAAGCGTTTCTTTTAGCTTGCATAAAATTAAAGATGCTTTACCGGGAGAGGATAAGTCGGTTACTTTTTCGATTACCGGGATTAGTATAGAAAGTGCTACTGCCCAGGGGAACACCGAAGTAAAGGTTGCTTTTACCGAAAGTGCCTCTTTGGGAAGTTCAATTAAACCCGAAGTAGGCGGGCCTAATGAACCCAATCAAGTGTATGTGAGTTTGAAATCGGAGCGTCAAACAGTCGTTAGACGGGATAGCTGGGATCTCGGGTTTTACAGTGGCGATCAGTTTCGTGTGATCCTCAACGGTTCCTTAAAAATGTTTGCCGGAGCTATTGAGGCAACAGATATCGATGCCGTAAATGAAGATGATTTTGATACACTCAAACCCAAGATGGCTTTATTGTCATCGGGTTCAGATCAATTTGTAGATGACCCCAGTGGCGATATTAACAAGACTGCTATTGGAGAAATCTCAGATCAAGACGCAGAAAATCCGGTTTATTTGATTAATATGGGAGATAAGGTGGGCACCGAAAAACCGGAAACCGGGAGTGTAGCCGTCGATCAGAGTGATCCCGATGAGCCGGAAAAAGGAAAGCGGGGATGGAAAAAAATCCGTATTCTTCGGGATGGAGAAGATTATGTCTTGCAGTATGCCGATTTAGACGATACCAACCATGAGGAAATAGTAATTCAGAAAGCCCCGGGATATAACTTTACTTTCTTTAGTTTTGAAGAAGAAAATACGGTAGAGGTCGAACCCGAACAAACAAATTGGGATCTTAACTTTACGACTTATACCAATATCTTGGACTTGCCCGGTGATTGGGGCGGAGGTCAGTCGGCTTACGGTTTTTCGGATTATATTGCTATTAATAATTTGGCCGGAGTACAGGTTTATGAAGTCTTGGCCGAAGATATTGCATATACCGATTTTTCAGAAAGCGATATTGATGAAAGTAAGCTTTCTTCTGATCGCACGGTCATTGGAGATAAATGGCGTGATGTTTTTGAACATGCAGCTCGTGATGATCGGTTTTATGTCTTAAAAGATGCCGAGGGGAATTTTTATAAGATTCAATTTACGGCGTTGGTAAATAAGGATGGAGAACGTGGATACCCTGCTTTTGACTATGCATTGATAACGGAGTAGGTACGAGAAAGGTAGATCAAAATTTTCAAAAGGAGCTTGCTGATTTTAGCAGGCTCTTTTTGTTGTTGAAACGGAGGTTCCAATTCCGTCCAGTCTAAAGATACCGGAGATGGTTTTTGATATTCCTTATTTTTAGTGGGAACTTGTAGGACGAACAGGACAGAATGTTAATTGTTATACGGAAACAAAAAAGCAATTTTTTTACGCAGA
>CAZBXQ010000122.1:1323-5288 GCA_964495935.1 uncultured Flavobacteriaceae bacterium | reverse complement strand
GGCAATAAGATCATTTTGCAGCCCATTTTTGAAAGTTTAAATGACCTCTCTATCATCAAAAGAGTGTCCTGTTTAAACAGGACACTCTTTTTTATGTTTTTTAGGCATCGGCCTCGTTAATTTTTCTATTTTTGAGGAAAAAGAGAACAGGCGATGGTTAGAATCTTAATCGTTGATGACGATGTGGCTTTTTGCAAGATGTTGGAGACCTTTTTATCAAAAAAAGGATATGATGTAGAAGCTTCATTTTCAGCAGAATCAGCGTTTAAACATATAAAAGGCAAGAATCATTTTGACATTATTTTGTCCGATGTCCGACTCCCCGAGAAAGACGGCACAGAAGTCTTGAAAATTGCGAAATCGGAGATGTCGCAGGTACAGGTAATTTTGATGACCGGATATGCAGAAGTAAGCCTCGCCGTTGATGCGATGAAAATGGGGGCTTTTGATTATATTTCAAAACCTGTAAACCCTGAAAAATTACTTAACACGATTGAAAAAGCCCTGTCGGCCAATACACACTCGACGGCCGAGATAACCAAAACTCAGAAACCGCCGGCAAAACCGACAAAAAATAGTTTTGAAACCCTGGGTTCTCCGGAATTTATTTCAGGAATTAGCGAAGTATCCAAAAAATTAAATCACTATATCAATTTAGTGGCTCCCACGACAATGTCGGTACTCATCGTAGGAGATAGCGGAACGGGGAAGGAATATGTCGCCAAACGCATTCACGATTTAAGCAAGCGCGGAGGGGCTCCTTTTGTCGCGGTCGATTGTGGTGCCATTCCAAGAGAATTAGCCTCGAGTGAGTTCTTCGGTCACCTTAAGGGATCTTTTACTGGTGCCATCAATGATAAAACAGGCCATTTTGAGGCGGCCAACGGCGGAACCCTGTTCCTTGACGAAATCGGAAATCTGGATTATGAGCTACAGGTACAATTATTACGAGCTCTGCAGGAGCGAAGAATTAAACCCGTGGGAAGTAACAAGGAGGTCGAAGTTGATATTCGGGTCATCACCGCAACCAATGAAAACCTCGAAGAGGCTGTAAAAAAGGGAGAATTCAGGGAGGATCTGTTTCATCGTTTGAATGAATTCTCTATTACTACGCCAAGTTTAAAGGACCGCCCGGAAGATTTAATTATTTTTGCTTCTCATTTTTTGGAAAAAGCAAACGAAGAACTCGATAAAAACGTGATTGATTTTTCGGATGAGGTTATTGATATTTTCCAAAATTATTCCTGGCCCGGAAACTTGAGGGAGTTGCAAAATTATATAAAACGTGCCGTTCTATTTGCCGAAGGGGAAATAATCACTAAAAAAGAACTTCCCGATAAATTGCTTTATTCCGAAGCGGTAGAAGAGGAGGGACTCTTTAAGAATCAAAACGAAAAACGTATGATTCTCGAGACCTTAAAGGCCACCGGAGGGAACAAAAGCGAGGCTGCACGGCGATTAAAGATCGACCGAAAGACACTCTATAATAAACTCAAAACCTATAATATCGAGTTGTAGGACGGATTTGTCTCTGGACTTGTGGAAAAGCCAAAAAACACCATACCGTTTAAGGTCTTTTTAGGGTACCTGTTACTTACTGCTTTTGGAGCGGTTACGGTCTGGTTTATCTACAACCAAACCGTTAAGATGAATACCCTGAGCACATCAAAAGATGATCAGAAAAAGCTTTCTCTGATTAGTGAGGTGGCGACCCGCTTATACGATACTGAAGGAATTAGTCGAAATATCATTCAAAATCGGGAACACACCGATCTCAGCAAATTTTATGCCTCTATTGATACGATTGCCACGACCTTAGATTCCTTAAAATCACGCTATTCCCTACCCGAAACCCGTGCCGAGTTAGACAGTATTTATTTCCTGTTGAATCGTACCGGAACAAATCTGGAAGAATTAATCGCCTTTAGACGTAAAAATGCGAGTAACAACTATTATGATCGTGTTCTTAAAAGACTGGAACAAGCCGATTACCTGTTTGGAAGTACCGACTACCAACCAATGGTCAAAGACCTCAAACCCTATCAACAAAAAGTAATTGTTGATTTTTTGGAATATGCCGAAGAAGATAATGCCGACCGCCTGACCAATCGAACCGTCGATTCCCTTATTAATACCATGAAACAGGTCTTACTGACACTGGAACTCAATGAACATAATTATCAGGACAGTATTGCCAATAAAGAAAGGAAGCTTCTTGTAACGGGCATGAAAATTTCTAATCAACTCCGAAAAATCAGGAATAGAATCGAGCAGGAGGGGATTCAAAATTCACTCGCTACAGTGGGTTTGCAACAAGAAACGCTGCACCAGACCTTTAAGATATTGATATTTTTTGGTATTGCGAGTGTTCTTACCATTATAGCTTTTATTATCATTGTTGTACGCGATACCAATAAAAGTCGGCAGTATCGGCAGGATTTGGAGAAAGCCAAAATTTATGCAGAAAGTTTACTGAAAAGCAGGGAGCAGCTCATGAATACGGTAACCCATGATTTGCGTTCCCCCATAGGAACCATTCTCGGATACTCTAATCTGCTTAATAAAACAAGCCTCGATAACAAACAAAAGGTATATGCCCGCCAACTGAACAAGGCTTCCGATTATACCTTGAGGCTGGTTAATGACTTATTGGATTTTTCACGATTGGATGCAGGGAAAATAAGTATCGAGGAACGGCCTTTTATTCCCGATAAGCTGATTCGGGAAGCCTTAAACGTGAATATTCCCTCCGACAATCCAAAGCAGCTTAACATCGAAGTCGATACCGACAGGGCTTGTCAAAATGCTTTTTTAAGTGATCCTTTCCGAATTCAACAGATTCTGGCCAATCTGATCGGAAATGCCTATAAATTTACAAAAGAAGGAACCATTAAAATCAGAGGCCGGATAACGGAAAAAAATAAAATACTGCAGATTGAAGTCATTGACAGCGGTATTGGAATTTCAGAAGAACAGCAAAAGATAATTTTTGATGAATTTTCACAGGCCAATGCAGATACCGAAAAACGGTTTGGAGGAAGTGGATTGGGACTTGCCATTACCCAAAAGCTCGCGGCTCTTTTAGGCGGAACTATTAGGGTGGAGAGCCACACCGACAAAGGGAGTCGCTTTACACTCAATTTACCGGTTCTTCCTGCCGTCCAAAACGAAGAAGAAAAAACAGAAAAGCAATTTCAACTCGTAGGTGTTCATCACGAAAAAATTTTATTGGTGGACGATGATGAAGCACAACTTGGAATGATCAGAGAATTGCTGAAAACGCAAGGATTCTCCATCGTCGAAGCTAAAAACGGAAAAATTGCTTTACAGGAAATTAAGACGGAAGATTTTGATCTCGTTTTTACGGATATCCATATGCCGGAAATGAGTGGATTTGAGCTTATTTCAGAACTCCGAAAATGCATCAGTAAGGAAGAACTTCCTGTCATTGCCCTGTCGGGTGAAAGTACGCGGGAAAAGAGTTTTTATCTCAAGAAAGGATTTTCAGATTATCTATTAAAACCTTACAGACAGGAGGAAATTCTAAAGATCTTAACGCGTTTTCTCCATTTAAAAATGGTACCTGTTACCTCTGAAGTTTCCGTAAAACCAGAATCTAAAACGTTTCATCTTTTTGATTTAACCGCGGTTAAATCCTTTATTGGAGATGACCAAGACTCTCTAAATACCATAATCGAAAGCTTTATTACAGATCTGAAAAAAAATATTAAGCGTTTTGAAGAATTGAAAACCGATAATTCTGCAGACCTGGAAAAAGTGACCTACTTGGCCCACAAAATGCTACCCATGACCCGTCAGATTAAGGCCGAGGCTTTGATTCCTCCGCTGGAAAAACTGGAGCGAAATACGATGGATTTACCGGGTGAAGAATTGAAAGAGATATTGAAGCAGGTTGTAAATTCCTCCAAAAAATTAGTTGGGGAATTAGAAAGCTTACCGCCAAA
>CAZBXQ010000122.1:0-1223 GCA_964495935.1 uncultured Flavobacteriaceae bacterium | reverse complement strand
CAACTCTTTAGTACCCGGGATGAAACGACAAATTACGCCCCAAAAGCAGGTTGGGAGGCAACTTATATACGTATTTAAGTAATCAGTTTACAACACGGGTTTTCCAACTTCAACTTTACGATCAATTTTTTTGATCATTCCTGAAACGGCTCTACCCGGACCTACCTCTATAAATTGTTGAGCTCCGTCTCGAATCATATTCCGGATGCTCTGCGTCCATTTAACGGGAGAAGTCAATTGACGATTTAAATTATTTTTTATGGCTTCGGGATCGGTAACGGCGGTAGTTGATACATTTTGATAAATGGGACTATTCGGCTGATGAAAATTTGTAGATTCGATAGCCGTTCCCAATTCCTCCTGTGCAGGAGCCATCAAAGGGGAGTGAAAAGCCCCCCCCACGGGAAGCAAGAGACATCTTTTGGCTCCTTTTTCTTTTAAAACCTCGCAGGCCTTTTCTACCGCTTCAATTGCTCCCGAGATCACGAGTTGGCCGGGGTTGTTATAATTTGCGGGAACCACGATTCCATCAATTTCGGCACAGGTATCCTCCACGATTTTATCTTCTAAACCTAAAATTGCAGCCATTGTCGAGGGCTCGAGTTCACAAGCTTTTTGCATCGCCAGTGCTCGTTTTGAAACCAACTGAAGCGCATCTTCAAAATGTAAGGCACCGCAAGCTACCAGAGCAGAAAACTCGCCCAAGGAGTGGCCGGCGACCATATCCGACGTTTCTTTTTGGCTAATAATGGCATGGAGGGCAACGGCATGTAGAAATACCGCAGGCTGTGTTACTTGGGTTTGTTGGAGTTCTTCCCGAGTTCCTTCAAACATGATTTTGGAGATTTCAAATCCCAAGGTCTCATCCGCGCGATCAAACATTTTTTTGGCCTCCGGATAGGCCTTATACAAATCGGCACCCATCCCCGGAAATTGCGCTCCCTGCCCGGGAAAAACATAAGCTTTCATAAAAAGTAATTTTTAATTTTGACAAAAATAGTAAATTTTTAGCGTAAAAAAGACCGTTGGCTTCATCGTGTCAGGATTCATTTTTAAAGCTCTTTGCTTGTAAATCCTGAATGCGATTTAAGAGTTTGCCCGTTCCCGGTCCTTTGACTTTAATTTGAGGCGCAATCTGCTGAATGGGAATATATTGTATAGGGGAGCTAACGGCACCGGCCTCTGTCTGCCATTTTTTCAGCTGTGCTCCCGAACTGAGGTAA
>CAZBXQ010000121.1:0-5318 GCA_964495935.1 uncultured Flavobacteriaceae bacterium | reverse complement strand
TCCGATCGGCCAATTGATTTTTATGAAGCACCAATTCCCGTAGTAATTGGGCTTCTATCCCCCCAATAACCAAATATACACGATATAAAAGGGCGAAAAAAGGCGGAAAGTCGCATAAATAGTATATTTCCGGGGTTTTCTTCCTATTAGGCTATAAAATTACGAAATATACTTTAAGAGCCATAAAAAGGGCATTATTGCGTATTTAAAGGATTTTTAAAAGGACTTTAATTGAATTATCTACAATAGGGTTGAAATACCCGTACATATAGGGCCTTACGGCCCTTTTTTTATAGTTGATTTTTGAGATCCCCTCACCCGGTGATCGAGTTGAAAAAATATAACAAAAGTGTAATGGGGGAACCAATGGGAGAACTAATGGGGGAACTTTTTCAGGCAAGAAAATACATGTAACTACCCCTATAATGTCAAAAAACACCCCTATAAAGCCCAAAAAAGGGGGGTAACTACCCCTATAATGCCACTTTTATACCGGTAAAATATATATAAAACGCTGATATACAGATACAAAAACCCTATTCGAGCCGAATACAGCCAATTACGAGCCCGATTGCGTGTATTTGGTTTAGAGATAATTCAATTGGTGGATAGCTGATATTCTCACTGATCAGTAGTATTTTTCCCTCCGTTTGGAGCTTGTGGACACGTTTAATCATAGCCCCTTGGTCGGTATCCAAAACATAAACTTTATCCCATTGAAAAAAGACATCCTGAAAAGGCACTATTTTACAGGCGACAACATCGCCGGGGGTGAATTTGGGAATCATAGACTCACCTGATATACGAATGAGATAATCGGCATTCCGGAACATCGGGACAATATACCGATCGCAGTCCATCTCTTCAATAGAAATTTCACCCTTACCAAATCCGGCCATCGCATCTATTGGGATTAAAGGGATTCCCTTGTTATAAAAATCGGGATCGTGATCCGATACCCGGCCAATATCTAAAGAGCCTGGATCATCTTCTAAAAGATCATGCAATATTGCATGTTTTGTAATTGGGATATTTCTCCCCTTCTCCCAATATTGAACGGTTCTAAGCCCAACACCTAATTTATCTGCCAAATCCTGCTGTGTCCAGTCGTACTTTTCTCGAATCTTTTTAATGTATAAAGCATTCATAATTAGGCAAATAAGGATTAATAATATAATTATATATGAAATATTGCGTTATCATTATGTTTATATGCAATATTTCATATATATTTGTAACGAAAAACAAAACACCCGTACAAATGCCTAAAAGTAAGAAAAAATATCGATCGTACAATCAGGTGGCCATAAATACGCTCCACGTCAAATATGGGTTTTCAAAATTATATATCCGAGAAATTGTATCCGGAAAGAGGAAGGCCGGCATTTCCGAGCAGCTGATTAAGGAATACGAGTCGATTACTGAAGATGTCGATCAATTAAAGAAATCGCATAATCAGCTAAAGTAATTCCCAATGGAAAGCCCATACGAATATTACGACAGCAAACTGGGAGTTAAACTGAATTATCTGACTTCTGACCGAGGTACAGATCAAAGCCTGGGCTTAATTTCGTACCGGGCATTGTGTAAGCGCATGAATTCTGATACTCGGCCTGAAAGAAGGTTGCGCCGCGCTTGCCTCAATATGGACGCCCTGATTCTTTTCTCCTCCCTTCCCCGCGACTGGAAGGACGCTATCACCACCAAATTCGGAGACCCCGAGCGGGAGATCAAACGCTCCTGGTTTGCCAAGCACTATATAACCGATGGCGAGGCCCGGGATTTCTACCTGGCGCACCGGTATGGTAAGCAAAATGGAAAAAAGCTCGATTTAAAGCTGATCGATCAGTACACCTATAACGCATCCGTGCTCAATACCGTACTCAAGGTTAAACGAAACCGCAAGGAATACGCCCGCGCCATTGGGAACGTAAAAATTCGTATTTGGGAAAGCCTTTCGCTCGATGTCAACCACTTCAAAGAGGTTCCCCATAATCTTCCTACAACCCCCGGAGGCCTCCGCTACAAGGCCAATAAATACGCCAAGGCTCTCAAGGATTCCCAGCAGGCTGCCTATGAAACACTGATCAGTAGAAAACTGATGAACAAAAACGCCTCTAAAATTGACGATCACGCGGCCCAAAAACGACTCATCGATGAGTTGATCTCGAAACACACCAATTTAGATAACGAACTAATCGCAAGCCTCTACAACGTAGTAGCCGAAAAAATGAACTGGAAATCTATCGATGCTATGACCGTATTCAACCGCAAGCAAGAGAAGAACCTGGTCACCTACGCCGGCCGTAACGGCCTGAAAAAACTAAAACACAATATTCTTATGCAGGCCAAGCGAAAAAGACCTTCCGCCCCTTTGTTATTCTGGACCTTTGACGGGTGGGACACCGAGCTCCTTTATCAAAAAACCTATATCGATAAGAAAGGCCGCCGGGTGACTACTTATCATAACCGCCTTACCACAGTTTTTGTGGTGGATCCCTACAACTATTATATAGTGGGATATGCCATTGGAGAGACCGAGACCTCCGGGCTTATCAAAAAGGCACTTCGGAATGCCCTGAACCACATGAAAGAGCTTTTCGGAGATCGATATCGGCCGTATCAAATCCAGAGCGATAACTTCGGAGGAAAGGCCTTAAAAGAATCCCTCGCCCGGATTACGGAATATTATACCCCTGCAGAGGCTGGAAACGCCAAAGCCAAACCCATTGAGCCGTTCTTTAATCGGATCAACAAGCAATATTTCCGGCTCATGGATAACTGGTCCGGGTATGGGGTGGCTTCCGGCAGCAAGAACCAGCCGAATGACGAGTTTATCAATAAAATTAAGAAGGCGTTCCCCGATCGACGAGGCTGCGAGCAGCAGATCATCAGTATCATTGCCCAACATCGCACCAAGCATAAGAAAGAGTTTGTGGAGGGCTTCCAGCTGATCCAGCCGGAACTAAAAGCCGCACTGGCCGATGAGCCCTATTTGTTGGCGATGGGTCAAACGACCGGAAACACCAATCGACTGACCGGTGAAGGGCTAAAAATAAGAATCAACCGGGAGGACCGCTATTACGACAGCTTTGATATCAATTTTCGGCATCAGTCACACCGAGACTGGAGAATCTTCTACGACGATGAGGATTTAAGCCAGGTACTGGCGGTTTCCAAGGATGGTAGCGAGCGGTTTATTCTACAGGAGAAATACCTCCAGCCGATGGCATTGGCCGATCGTAAGCCAGGAGACGCAGAAATGCTTCAAAACATCTTCAATTTCAACAAACAAGTACGCCAGTCAATCATTGAGGAACGGGCCGAAAACGCCGAGATCCTCGACGAGTTCTTTAATGAGAACCCTGCACTTAATGATACCCTGGCCAAACTGATCATCACCGATAGCCGCGGCGGTCATAAAACCCACAAGGCCGAAGAACGACTCAAGGCCGCCCGTACCGGGGCCCGTATCGAGGAGCGACAATCCCGCAAGGAGGAACGCCAGACTGCTCGGGAAATGGCCGATGCCGAGGCCGAATACTACGCCGGCAAAATTGATATTAACGAGTACTTAAATCAGGATTAAACCATGAACACAGCAACTAAAAAACAATTGGTAAAAAAGGCACAGGCCTATATGAAAACCCACGGGATGACGCCCGCAGATTTCTCCCGGGGATCGGGCGTAAGCGAGACCCATTTAAGCCACATCTTCAAAGAAGGTTCAGACTTTACCATCCCTACCGGAAATGGGGCCAGCCCAATCGGTGATAAGTATTTTCTGGCAATCGCCGAATATATAGGAGAATCTGTTAAAAAAACCTATTGGGAGCTCAAGCCGACCAAACAGCTTACCAAGTCCCTCGCCATCCTGAAGGACGGGAAACAGTTTGGAGAAACCAATATCATCATCGGCGAGACCGGCAGCGGGAAAACCGAAAGTATCAAGGTATTTGCCCGATCGAACCCGACCGACACCTTTGTCATCACCGTCGGATCCACAGATAACCTGAACGATCTGATCGATAAGATTATCGACCGAGTCAAGGTGACCACCGGAAAAACCAAATCCAAGAAACTGCGCGACATCGCCAAAAAGATGCGTAACATGCAGGCCGCCGGCCACCAGCCCCAACTCATATTTGACGAGGCGGAGTACATGAAGCAGCCGGCCCTCTGCTCCATTAAAGAGCTTTACGATCACCTGCACCAGCACTGCAGCATTGTCCTGGTGGGTACCGATCAACTCATCGAGAATATCGACCGGCTCCGCAAGCGTAACAAACCCGGGATCCCGCAGTTTTACCGCCGTATCAAATTTGGGATTCGGCAGCTGCCCGATGTAGATCGGTCTTTCAAACTCTTTTTGGATGGGCTCGACAGGGAGGTTGTCAAATTCTTGCGACGGATTTGTGACAACTACGGCGAGCTGCATGATGTTTTAGTTCCTGTACGTCGGGAAAGTGAGCGCACCGGTGAGTTGATCACCATCGATTTCATTAGAAAAGTATTAAATCTGGATTATATCGCTGCGTAGGAAATGACCAAGTTACCCCGCGTCTTAACCGTTGCCAATGTTCTCAATCAAAACATATCACACGTCCCTTTTGAGGGTGAATTTCAAGCCGCCTTTGGTGAGCCACAGGACCGCGGGGTCTGGTTTGTATGGGGCAGTTCCGGCTCCGGTAAATCTTCCTTTCTTATGCAGCTGGCAAAAGCCTTTTCCCGGCATTACGACACCCATTATAATCTTCTGGAAGAGGAGATTGACGACGCCGAATATATTGAACGACTTCAACTCTTTGCTATGCACGAGGTAGCCGATAATTTCCATACACAGGGTTTCAATTATGAGCAGCTCTATGAGTTTATGCAGCGTCGCCGAAGCCCGAAGGTCATCTTTATCGACTCCCTGCGGTATCTCACCCGGGATTTTGGAGAATATATGGCACTGAAACGTATGGCCGTTGAGCGAGACAAGATTTTGATTTGCTCCGGTTTTGCCAAAGGAAAAGACCCCCGGAGCGAATTTGAGTATCAGGTGATGCACGACGCCAAAATGAAAATATTCGTCTCCGGATATGCGGCCTACTGTAAAGGCCGGACCATAGGTCCCAACGGCGGCCTGTTTATCATCTACAAACAAGGCTATGAAAAGCTCCAGGGAGCCGGAGCAACAGAAAATAAAACCTTAACCCCCTAAATAAACTGAATAATGAGCAGCAAAAAACAGATCAACATCGAAGAGGAGTACCGCTTTTACCTAAAGAAGGTAGAGCTAAAAGAGAAGAACATGACCCCCATCCAGCGGGTAG
>CAZBXQ010000120.1:0-5320 GCA_964495935.1 uncultured Flavobacteriaceae bacterium | reverse complement strand
TTTTTTAAGGAATAATCTTTTTAATCAATCGTAATGAATGCGAATAACGACGGGTTTCATGATTAAAAATGCCGGTATGGTCAATGCGATCAATTCTCACTTTTCCATGGGCATGAAGGATATAATGGTCTCCCAATAATATACCCACATGGATAATTTGACCTTCTTTATTATCAAAAAATGCGAGATCTCCGGGGGTGCTTTCTTCCAGAAAACTCAATACCTCACCTTGGGTGGCTTGTTGATAGGCATCTCGGAATAGCCTGTATCCACCTATTTTATAAACCATTTGTACCAATCCGCTACAGTCGATTCCAAAAGGAGTCTTCCCGCCCCAGCGGTACGGTGCATTTAAATATAGTAAGGCCGTTTCGACCAGTTCCGGTCGGTTTAATTTTTGAGTGGTCGTTTCAATCTGGTCGTCATACTGTAACCCCAGAAAGGGAACGGCTTTCAGATTGGCACCCGTAGTCAATGCCGTTAAGGCTTGTTGTTGATCACTGACGTATCCCACAAGATCGCTTAAGAAAATATTTTCTGCTTCCTGATATTGATCGGCTTCCTTTTCGGTTAAGGCTTTCATTTGTTTACGATCGATCCAGCCTTCATAATGATCGTTATAAAGATGGATTTTTTGCCATTGATTTCGGGATTCCAGAATTTCGAAGAAATCACCGAAGAGCAATTCCGTTATCATTTCACTGCGATCATCATGTTCCCGGCGTACAGGGGCATTATTCAGACTGCAAATTCCGTAGGGCATAGCCGTGTATTTGGGTTATTGACAGTTTTCTATAATCATGGCCGAGGCACCGCCGCCGCCGTTACAAATTCCGGCGGCTCCTATTTTTGCTTTATTTTGTTTCAGGATATGGAGCAGGGTAACCATAATTCGCGTTCCTGAGCAGCCCAAGGGATGCCCTAAAGAGACGGCACCTCCGTTGACGTTAACCCGGGATTCTTCAATCTCTAATAGCTTGATATTGGCCAATCCGACAACAGCGAAGGCCTCGTTGATTTCAAAATAGTCAATATCCTTCTTTGTTAAATCGGCTTTGTTTAATGCTTTTTCAATAGCCTTGGCCGGGGTTGTTGTAAACCATTTGGGATCCTGTGCGGCATCGGCATAGCTCTTAATCACGGCCAGAGGTTTCAAGTTTAATTCTTCAGCTTTCTCACGACTCATCAACACAACAGCTGCCGCTCCGTCATTAATGGTAGAGGCATTGGCTGCGGTGGTGGTTCCGTCTGCACTAAAAGCCGGACGCAGCTTGGAGACTTTATCCAGTTTAATACGCTTATATTCCTCATCTTCATCCACCACTATGGGCTCTCCTTTTCGTTGCGGAACAGTCACCGGAACGACTTCTTCTTTATATTTTCCGGCCTCCCAGGCCTTTTTTGAACGTTCATAGGATTGGATGGCAAAACGATCGACTTCTTCCCTTGAGAATTCGAGGTCTGAGGCGCACAAATCTCCGCAAGTCCCCATATGATTGTGGTCGTAGGCATCTACCAGCCCGTCTTTCAGCAGCCCGTCGATCAGTTTTAAATCGCCGAATTTTTTACCTTTCCGGGCATTGACGTAATGAGGGATCTGACTCATGTTTTCCATACCGCCGGCGATTACGATATCACGATCGCCGAGTGCAATAGACTGAGCTGCCAAAGCCATGGCCTTCATCCCGCTTGCACATACTTTGTTAATTGTTGTGCAGGGAACATTTTTTGGAATCCCGGCGTTTAACGCTGCTTGTCGAGCAGGAGCCTGACCTTCTCCCGCCTGAACCACATTTCCCATTAACACTTCCTGTACCTGTTTAGGATCCAGTTTAATCGTATTTAATGCCCCGGTAATAGCGATACTCCCCAACTGTGTAGCCGGAATTGTTGAAAGGCTCCCCATAAAACTTCCAATGGGTGTTCGCACAGCACTGGCGATGACTACTTCTTTTATCATTATTGTTGTCTTTTTATTATTTGATTACGCAAATTTAAGCATTTAAATAACGAATCCCCGAAAGACTTAAATAACCTTTATTTTTTTAGTACTTTTGAGAGCTAATAGGAAAGTATGAATAAATTTATTGACTTCATTTATAAGAATCAGGCTTTTATTTACAAGGCCTTTCTTTTTGTAGCGGTGGTCTGGTTCATTGTCTATCTCTTTCCGAAAGGAGGTCAGTTTAAATATGAAATCACAAAAGGAAAACCCTGGCAGTATGAGACGCTGTATGCCCCTTTTGATTTTGCGATAAAAAAGACCGATAAAGAAATTAAGCGGGAAAGGGAGAGAATACAAAAAGAACACTCTCCCTATTTTGACTATAACGAAGATGTTGTTGATTATGCCGAAGAAAAGTTGAAATCTGAATTGGAAGAGACTTTTAACGACAGCATCATGAATGTACGAGGGGTACAGCTTGTTAAAGTCTCTAATATTCTTTTTAAGGCGATATATAATCGGGGGGTAATAAAACCTTCCGATCACTTTGACGATAGCCAGATTATTTTTCTAAAGCGGGATAATGAAGCTCGTGAAACGGTGTATAGGAGTCTTTTTAAGATTGGTGATCTGGACGATTATGTAGAAGCCCAAAGTAAAAAAAGAGGGCTGGGCGAATTTTCTTCGGAGTTACGTCATCTCTTTTTTGATGTAATTCAGCCCAATGTCACGCTGGATAAAGAGCTGACAGAGCAGGAACTGAAGGCCGAGCTTTCCAAAATTTCATATACTAAGGGGATGGTTTCCCAGGGAAGTCAGATTATTAGTAAAGGAGAGATCATCGATAGCAATAAGCAACAGATTCTCGATTCCCTGATGGATGAATATCGTTCCGATTTTTGGAATAAAGCGAGTTACGGAATTGTGGTAGCCGGATACACCCTGTTGGTGGCCTTGGCCTTATTTATGCTTATTCTGTTTATCAAGCGTTTTGGGACTACTATTTTTGAAAACAACAAGAAAGTAACTTTTGTATTTTTTAATATTGTTCTGGTGGTAACCCTTACGGTGGGTATGATGAAATTTGATGTTAATTACATTTATGCGGTCCCCATTTGTATTTTGCCCATTTCTCTCAGTGCCTTTTTTGACAAGCGATTTGGTCTCTTTGTTCATATTATAACCGTTCTTATTCTGGGTTTTATTGTTCCTAATAGCTATGAATATATGTTTTTGCAAATCATGGCGGGTATTATGACCATCCTTAGTTTTACGGAACTGTATAAACGTGCTGATATCTTTATTTCTGTAGGCAAGATCACATTGATTTATATCCTGGCCTATTTTGCTTTTACAGTGATTCAGGAAGGTAGTTTTAGTGGGATTAGTGCGTTTACCATCCTCATGTTTATCGTCAATGGAATCTTGACGTTATTTGTTCAGCCCCTGATTTATGCGTATGAGAAAGTTTTTGGCTTGGTGTCGGATGTTTCTTTGTTGGAACTTTCAAATACCAATTCAAAACTATTGAAAGATTTGTCTAATAAGGCCCCCGGGACATTCCACCACAGTTTGAATGTGGCCAATCTGGCTGAGGCAGCCGCCAATGAAATTGGAGCCAATGCAATGTTGGTGCGTGTAGCAGCCCTGCATCATGATATCGGAAAAATGACCAATCCTACGTATTTTACCGAAAATCAAGTGACTTCGGTCAATCCGCACGATGGACTGCCTCCCAAGGAAAGTGCAAAGATTATTATCAATCACGTAATTCACGGGATTGAAATGGCCAAGAACCACCAGATTCCGGATCGGATCATTGATTTTATCCGAACTCATCACGGTACGACAATCGTCTATTACTTTTATAAAAAAGCTCTGGAGCAAGCCGAAGAAACCGGTGAAGAGGTTGACGTAAAAGATTATCAATATCCCGGCCCGGCACCCTTTAGCAAGGAAACAGCTATTCTGATGATGAGCGACAGTGTGGAAGCGGCAAGTAAAAGCCTGCGTGAGCCTACGGCCGCAAAGATTGATGAATTTGTGGAGAAGATTATTGACAAGCAAATGGAATATGGGCAGTTTACCAATGCGAGCATTACTTTTAAAGAAATACAGACCGTTAAAAAAATACTGAAACGAAAATTAAATAATATTTATCATCTCCGTGTGGAGTATCCGGAGTAAAATTTAATTCATAATATGTAAACACTATGATCTTTATCGATAATAAGGGGATTAATGACCCCCAGATCAATTTGGCATTGGAAGAATATTGTATTCGAAATCTACCCAATGGGGAGGATTACTTGTTGTTCTACGTGAATGCCCCTTCGATCATTATTGGACGAAATCAAAATACATTGGAAGAAATCGATCAGGAATATTGTGAGGCGCATAATATTAAAGTTGTACGCCGAATTTCCGGCGGCGGTGCCGTCTATCATGATCTGGGAAATCTCAATTTTAGTTTTATGACCGATTTCAGCCGTTCAAAACTAAATAATTTTAAGCAATTCACCGAGCCTATCGTTCGGGTGTTAAACGAGATGGGGGTTCCGGCCGAATTAAAAGGACGGAATGACATTGTGGTACACGATAAAAAGATTTCCGGAAATGCGCAATTTTCTTCCGTAAAGCGAATGTTTAATCACGGCACATTACTGTTGGATTCGGATTTGAGCGAAGTAACAAAAGCACTGACCGTTAAAATGACCAAAATCAAATCAAAAGGGCATAAATCTGCGCGTGCACGGGTGGCTAATATTGCTGAGTTTTTGGATGAACCTTTATCAACCGAAGAATTCAGAGCGAAGATTCTACAAGGAATCTTTGCCGAAGATCCCGATTTTGAAACCTACGATATGTCGGAAGAAGAGTGGGAAGGCGTTTACAAATTACGGGATGAAAAGTATGCTGCCTGGGATTGGAATTATGGGAAATCACCAAAATTCGATATTAAACGTGAAAAGAAATTTCCTTCCGGAATTGTTGATCTGCGAATCAAAGTTAAAAAAGGAGGAGAAATCGAAAATGTTAAGATTTATGGCGACTTCTTTGGTAAGGATCCGGTCGAAGATATTGAGAATGCCCTAAAAGGTGTTCGATATACGAAAGCAGACATTACGGAAGCTTTACAGGATTTTGATTTGTATATGTATTTTGGAGCCCTCGAAAAGCAGGATTTTATAAACTTGGTTTACGGTCCTGACGAACGCTGATAAGATTCGAAATAATCATTTTTTTTAACTCCGATTCATCACTCCCGGTGAAAATCGGAGTTTATTTTTTTTGATTACTTTATATTTTGCGGAAGAATAAAATAGAGGGCCCTCTTAGACTCAAGTTTTGAGTCGGAGGAAGATGTCATGTCGA
>CAZBXQ010000119.1:0-5355 GCA_964495935.1 uncultured Flavobacteriaceae bacterium | reverse complement strand
TATGGCCATATTTTTCAAGAAAATCAGAAAATTAAAAGTTTAAATGACTTCATTATAAAGACTGCTCCATTTCAATATATCAAGCTATTTGTTTTTTTATTCCTGTTTACCGGTCTTGTGGAAAATGGGGATGCACAGGAAAGAATGGTGCAGGAACCGGCCATCAACTCAACCTATGAAAAAGCAATTAAACAAGCTCGATGGATGATTGACACGTTGATGAAGTCGCAAAATGTTCCCGGGATGCAGATTGCAGTTTCTGTAAAGGGGGAAGAGGTTTGGTCTGAAGGGATGGGGTATGCCGATTTGGAAAACAAAGTTCCCGTCTGGCCCGAGACCAAAATGCGGATTGGAAGTTTATCTAAAACGTTGACCTCTGTGGCTCTTGGAAAACTCCTGGAGGACGGAAAATTGGATGTGGATCTACCCGTTCAGGAATATGTTCCTTATTTTCCCGATAAGAAATATGTGATTACGACTCGTCAGGTGGCGGGTCATATTGCCGGGATCCGGCATTATAAGGGAGAGGAGGCGACGAGTCCGGAATTTTTAAGTGCTATACCGTATAGAAGCGTGAAAGAAAGCTTGAATATTTTTAAAGACGATTCCCTGTTATTCAAACCGGGGATGAAGTTTCTGTACAGTACGTTTGGATGGAATTTGATCAGTGCCGTTGTGGAAGGTGCTTCGGGAATGGATTATTTGGATTATATGTACCAAAAAGTATTTGCTCCTTTACATATGACAGAAACGGTTCCCGATAAAAATCAGTCGATTATTTTACATCGAACCTCTTTCTATGAGAAAAATAAGGACGGAAAGCTAATCAATGCACCTTATGTTGACAATAGTAATAAATGGGCAGGAGGCGGTTTTATAGGAACGGCAGCAGATTTGGTAAAATTTGGCAATGCCATGCTGTATGCCACCTATCTGAAGCCGGAGACCATCAAGGAACTCTGGAGGTCTCAAAAAACGGATGACGGAGCGTTAACCCATTACGGTATGGGGTGGTTTGATGGCGAAAGTGAGAGTGGACATTCATGGGTAGGACATAGTGGAGGATCGGTGGGGGGAACGACGCAGTTTATCGTGTATCCCAAAGCCGAGGTTGTTGTAGCACTTACCAGCAATCTTAGTGAATTACGATACTATAATCTCCACTTTTTAATTGCCGATTTATTTGTGAAGGAATAAGTTGATTCTTAGGGAATATTGCCGTTTTGCTTTTAGCTTATCCGGCAATATAAAAGATAAGACCCAAATTTATCAGCTTGCTCTGCCAAATCTAATGACAGGAGGAGATTAGTCATGCTGGACAAACGAAGTCAATAGACGGAGTGCGATTCAGCATCATGGAGATTCACTCCGTCTTGCCCTGTTAAGCATACAACGCGCTTAACCCTTTTTCAAATGATAAGGATAGAGCAAAACCCGCTACTTCTTTTCTTCCTTATTAAAATATACCAGATAATAATACATCTCCCGATCGGGATCCCAGCCTTTTTCGATAAATTTTTCGGCACTTTCAGGATTGACAAAATCCAATTTGATCTGGATATTAGTATCGAGATTAATCGTACTTTTTATCTTTTTCCGAGCTGCTGAAACCGCAGTATTGGAAACCGGAAACCGGGTGAGGTCTTCAATTTTATATTTTGGGGCTTTTTCAGTTTTGTAGTGTTTAAACTCGGGAATCAAATCGGGATTGTCCATAACTTCATTGAGAAACGTACTCTCCTCGAATTCATCGTTTTTGGCAAAGTGATTAACTGCCCGATTCATAAATAACACTTCCTGTTGTTTATCTTCAGCGGGAAGAACTACGTCTTTCGCAAAGTTCTGACAGAATTTTAAGTAGCTCTTGGTGTTGAAGTTCTCATCTGCAAAGATATCGACGCCCAGGAAGGATTCCAGCCAGTATTTGGTGTCATAACGATTGGAATCTATAGAAAGAACTTTATAGCCCTCGTCGCTGTTGGTATTAAAAATCAGAGCACCTTTATCCAATTTATTGAGATTTACTCCTTGTTTTAACAACATTTCAAGATTCGTTCCTGCTTCGTGAAATTGAAGAAAGTCGTGCTTCAATTCCGATTTAAAGATTCCTAAGGCAGCGGTACGTTCATTATCAATCAATACATTTTCGAAATAAACAACATAGATCTCGCCGGATTTAATATGAGGATGCCGAGATTGTTCAAAGAGATGTCGGGCGATCTTTTTGGAGTTTTCGTGAACGGTATGTGGATTATTGAAAATCGTATGGATAAATCCATACAACTCATGAAATTCCAAATCAACATCGTGAACAAACCGATAGTAGTTCTCTTCTTTCTTTCGAAAAGGTTTTAAAAAATACTCTTTTAACAAGGCCTGCATCTCATCATCGACAGCATGAGGCTCTTCGGATAAAAAAAGGGCTTCGTTTCGACTTTTATTACCCACACGATGCAGCGACAGAGACTCAATTTGAGCCGGATGAAGATTGAGCATATACAACGATTTTTAAAATTCGGATCGCGAAGATAACAAATTTTAAAAGCTTCCGGTTTATTTTTTAATTGAATGGGATAAACGAACCACAAAAGACAAAATTCTTAGATTTGACAGAAAGCAAGAGGTGTAGGGTACACAAGACGCCCCGTGCTTGAGATTATCAGTAGCCCGGGTTCTTGTTCAAAAGAAATGTATGGGCCATGATTGACCAATAATAGAATTGTGATCAAAAACAAGAAATGTCTATCTTTGAAAGCTACAAATACATTCTTTTTAATTCGATAATTCAATATGCTGAGGTATTCCATGAAAAATCATTTATTGTTCTTTTGCTGCTTTGGGATTTTAATGACTGTAAAAGCACAGCGGGCAACCGTGGTTACAGCCCCTGAATCCTTTTCCGTGAATGAAAAAGAAACGAAGGTGTTTTTGGCCGGAAGTATTGATATGGGACGAGTAGGGAATTGGCAAGCCGAGGCGATTAAACTTTTGGCCAATAAAGATATTGTGATATTAAACCCCCGACGTCTGGATTGGAATCCGGATTGGAAACCGGTGAGCTCCGATCCCCATTTTCGAGAACAAGTAGAATGGGAGCTAAACGCTTTGAAAGCCGCCGATATCATAATCATGTATTTGGTTCCCGGCTCACAAAGTCCAATTAGTTTATTGGAGCTGGGACTCTATGCCTCCTCTCAAAAATTACGAATTGTATGCCCCGAGGGGTTTTGGCGAAAAGGGAATGTAGATATTGTTGCCGAACAATATGACATCCCGATATACGACAGTTTGAACAAGGCATTGACAGATCTGCGAAGAGAGTTATAACTCCGTTCTAGGGGGAGCCGGCTGCTGTGTATATCTTTCATGAGGCAGATTGAGTATCTTCTCGACAACCTCCTAATTTCTATAAATCATTGTTATCGTACTATTTTAAATGATTCAGGCTCGGTTTTGGTTTTCCTACCGATCCCTTTATTAGGGGATACTCGGATTTGCCTTCTTCTTTTATTATTTTCTCATGTAATTTGAGTTTCCTCCCGTATCTTTGTCCGTTTTTTCAGCAAAGATTAATCTCACAAATTCTGCAGATGGCTGATTTTTCACGCAGACGAAAATGGATTGAACTACGGAATCAGGTCAATATTCCACTGACCTTAAATCCTTTTGTGTTTACCCGTTCCTTTTTTACCTGGATGCTGCTCGGTATTCTTGGGGGAATTGTAGCCGGCGTATATTGGAATATCCTTGATTATCTTATGGGGCTTACCGGCCGTCTTACCTTAGCTTGGCAGGTTATCGGAATTATGGGAGGTGCCGGTCTTATTATCGGTCTTATCATCCACTTCTTTGGAAATCCCGGGGAGATGGAATTGGTGGTGAACAATATCCGTTTTAACGGGGGCCGATTGGATACCCGCCATAATCCTACGATGTTAATTACATCGGCCGTTGGGATAGGTGCGGGAAGTAGTGCAGGTCCGGAGGCTCCTATGGTTCAGGTTATTGGGTCGCTGGGCTCTTGGCTGGCCAAAGTATTCCGTTTAAAAGGGGAAGAACATCGATCGTTGAGCATTGCGGGAATGGCCACCGGTTTTACGGCTATGTTTGGTGCTCCTCTGGGGGGAAGCTTTTTTGCGCTGGAAATTATGCATCATAAACATGTAGTGGAATATTACCAAGCTCTTATTCCTTCTTTCGTCGCCAGCGGAACCAGTTTTATTGTTTATCAATTTATTACACAAATGGGATTGGCACCGGTTTGGGAACTTCCCTTTGAAATTAAAAATTATTTTGAAGTCACCGATTTCTTTTGGGCTATGGGGTATGGAGCTATCGGTGCGCTGGTTGGCTGGGGAATTATCTGGACTTTCAGAATGCTCAAAAAGGGCTTTAAAAAAGCAAAACTGCCTTTTTATATTCAAACCACCCTTAGCGGAATTATTTTGGGAGTCATTGCCTGGAAATTGCCGATTACCCGGTATTTCTCGCACTATGAGTTGGTTACCCTTTTACACAGCGAATGGACAATCGGGCTGTTGGTTGTCATTATGCTGGCCAAAATTTTCACCATGTCGCTCACCGTTACGTCCGGTTGGCGCGGTGGATTTATTATTCCTTTATTTTTTATTGGAGCCGCCCTGGGGCTTATTCTATTTCAGCTATACCCGGAGTTCCAGCGGGTGGGGTTGGCAGTAGTTTGTTGTATGGCAGCAGTCAATGCCTGTGTTACTCGTACCCCGATCAGTACCATCCTTTTGGTTTCAGCCCTTACCGGATTCGGCTTTTTTATGCCCATTTTATTTGCCAGCTTGACGGGATTCTTTCTGGCTCCCAAATCTCCGTTAATTGCGGCTCAGGTCGGAAAAGAGGAGAGTTTAAAATAGAAACCATACGCGAGGAGCAATAATCCGCGATGTTCTTCTGAAGTTTTATGGCGGTTAAAGTAGTCTTCCCATTATTTTTTTCGGAGTGATTTGATCCTTTTGACGAAGGAGAAACCTTTTTCCTATTCATGGCTTGTTCATGGATTAAGATCTCTCTCCCGTACATACGGGATCGAGATGCCATTTTTAGGAGAGTACCAATTCAAATTATATCTGGACTTCAAAAATAACAACTAATGAATTATCAGTTAGTTACTGAAGTTTCGGAGACGTTCTGATGTGCCAAATTCAACACGGTTTATTGGAGTCAACTTACATGATATGGGTTTTTAGCAAGTTACAAAAACAGTAAATGGATTCAATTCACCGGAAACACCCCGCCTACGGCACCCCTCTTTTTAAAGAGGGGAATGAATTTGAGGTTCAATAAAATTTAGTTAGAGATTTGAAGGATAAAAAAAGAAAGCAA
>CAZBXQ010000118.1:0-5521 GCA_964495935.1 uncultured Flavobacteriaceae bacterium | reverse complement strand
ATATCGACAAAAAATTAGATCGAGACATCGGTTGTTTTTTAAAGAGTGGAGTAATGAATCGTAAAAATAAAGGTATAATAAATATCAACTCCCAAAATCGTCTTCTTATTGTTTAACAAATCGGCCAACTTCATTCTGCTTTGGTCTATATCAGAACAATATGACATCCATTGACTTTATATAAGAGTTGTATTGACCTGAATTTAAAAACATCCTTGTTTTATCCTGATCTTAAAGGGAATCAAGGATATTTTTAGAGCTTCCCCCTTAGGATCGAGACAAAAAGCATTAAAAAAAGAAATCATTATCATTTTTTCATAAGATTAAAGTAGTGTTAGAATCAGCATAAAAAAATAGCCGAATCAGCAGAGGATACAGCTATTTTCATCGATTTATCAACAAAAACTAATTATTGGGATTGGGTTCCATATTTTTATTGGTATCCAGTTCTTGTTGTGGAATCGGAAAAACAAAACGAGCACTTCCAGCTGCTACATCTCCATGTCGATTGGCAGCATTCTGATCAATTTGTGGAATTTCTCGATGGAATCGAGCTAAATCAAAAAATCGAAAACCTTCAAAGACCAATTCTTTCCGTCTCTCTTTTAATATATTATCCACATTGGCCTGAGTATAGGGTTTAGCATTTCGATGCGTAGCAATTTCATTGAGTAACTCCAAAGCTTTACCGGAATCACGGTCCAACAGTGCCTCGGCATAATTTAAAACCACCTCGGCATAGCGGAATACCTTAATATTATCCTCTCCCCGTACCAATCCCGGCATACTGCCATCACTGGGGTATTTTCCCATATTCCGCAACCGGCCGTCCTCCAACCCAATCATAGCCTCAGAAGCTCGAACATCTCCATCGTCAAACCCGGCGTTTTCCACAAAGTTGGAAAACACCTGAATATCTCCATATCCGGTTTCAAAAACGCGATAAATATTAGCCAGACCATCTATTCCGGGGTTATCATCGGCATTATTTTCCAATTCTAATATAGAGGCCGGAGGCGGGTCCTGAAGTTCCCAATACTCCACCCAATCATGGGCATCGGTAACCGTATATTTTCCATACAATTTTTCAGAGGCTTCTATAACTTTATCATAATCCTTAAAATAGGTTCCCATTCTGGATTTTAAAGCATAAGCAGCATCCAACGTAAAGTTTGTTTTATCCTTCGCCCATTGCGATCCTTCAGCTTGCTTAAAATAGGTGATGGCCTCCTCCACATCGGCATACAGATCCTGTTTATTCTCATCAAGGGTTCCTCTGGGCTTTTGAAGATCACCATCTTTAAACGCTTTGAGATAAGGCATTCCCAAATTATCCCCGCCATTAATATAAGCTTGCCCAAAAAGGCGAATCAGGTCAAAATGTGCCATCGCCCGAACAGCGTATGCTTCTCCAAGAATTTGCGCCTTATCTTCGTCACTTCCTTCAATTTCGTCCATATCTACAGCCAAGACAATATTGGGATTGGCCGTGGTGGCATAAATACGCCTAAACAGATTACTCACCGTACCATTGGTACTTTGTAAATCCATTTTTGAGAGGTCTGAGAATCGCCCGGTGGCGTTATTGGCAAAGACATTATCAGCACGAACTTCTCCGGCCATAATAAAATCACGACCCATATAATCGGAGTCGCCCATGTCGTCATAAGCACCATCCATAAGCTGTCTTAATTCATCCACACTCTCCTCACCTCCGGCTTCTACATTCATCTTTATCGCGGGATCCAGCGAACATGCCGCCAACAAAAAAAAGAGGAGTCCCAGCATTACTGAACTATATCTCTTCATAATTTAAAAGTTTATATTAACATTAAAAGTGACTGTTTTCACCGGAGGAGCCGTCAAATTCGTGTATCCGTCCGTCCGTACTTCAGGATCCAGCCAAAGGCTTTTATCTTTCACCCAGGTCCATAAGTTGGTTCCCCGAACCGATAAGGTAATTGTATTCACGGGAAAGTTTTTCAACAACTTTTGATTAAAGGTATACCCCACTTCCACATTTCGCAACCGCATATAATCGCCATCGTGCAGCCAGCGGGTAGAGGTTTGTCCAACAACGTTGTCCACATTGGCCGAGTTGGTATCAAAACGCGGATAATCGGTGATGTCTCCGGGATTACGCCAAGCTCCTTCAAATGCTTGAACCGAAGAGTTCCGGGCCTCCAATTGAGAGCCTGTGGTTTGTGTGAAATTGGTAAACCCCTCATAGATTTTATTACCTCCCGAGAAGTACAATTGTCCGCCCAGGAAGAAATTTTTATAATCAAATCGGGTGGACAAACTTCCTGTATAGGTGGGCAATCGGCCTTTTCCTACATATTGGCGTTTAGCCTCTCCAAAATCGGCTGTGGTCTCCTCTCCCGAGGTGCGATCTATATACCATAAGCCATCACCGTTATCCGGATCCACCCCGGCCCATTCGGCCATATACCATTCATAAGCTTCATGTCCTTGCTGAATAACAAATCCATCGGCAATCGTCTCACCATCCTCAGGCATACGGGTTACCTTATTTTTAAGTGTGGCCATATTAAACCCGACATTCCAATTGAAATCGGGGGTTTGAATAAGATCACCATGGATATCAAATTCTACTCCCGTGTTCCTCATCTTACCTTGATTCTGTAGCAGGGAAGAGGGATAATAAGCAACACTAAACGGAATCGGAACTTCCAGCAACATATCGCGGGTTTCGTTCCTAAAATAACCCAACGAACCAAAAAGTCGATTATCAAAAAAGGCAAAATCTGCCGAGATATCAAATCGCCCGCTTCGCTCCCAGGTCGCATCTGTTCCATAATTATCGACAAAAGCAGCCGGTAATTTACGATAGGTTCCATAACCGATTAAAGCTTGGTATTCATTAATCCCAATGTTGGCATTTCCCGTTTCTCCATAGGCCAGTTTTAAACGGAGTTCATCGACAAAATCAACATGGTCCATAAAATTTTCCTCATGCAGATTCCATCCTAAACCGACCGAGTAAAACGCCCCCCATTTATCGCTAAAACGAGAATCGCCTTGATAAGAATAAGAAGCATTTAACAGGTATCGCTTATCAAAGTCATAATTCAATAGACCGACATATCGCATATTCATCCGTTCAGAATAACTTCCTCCGGCGGCAAATAAATCAGAGGCCGAATTCATTTCTTTTAATTGATCGTTCGGAAACTGTGCCCCGGCCGTTGACATGCCGCGAGTTTTATACTTGGTAAACTCCTGAACGGCCGTCAGGCGAAAGTTGTGTTTCTCATTCAGTTGAAAAGAATAATCCAATGAGTTTTGGGTGGTATAATTAAACAGTTTAGCTTCTCTTTCTTCCTTATAACCGTTTATCGATTGTCCTGAACTGTGATGACGGTTTTGGTAGTGATTAAAATACCGCAGCGTAAAATCGATTCCCAATCGACTCGTAAAAGTCAGGTTGTCTAAAATTTTCCAATTCAATTCGGTATTCTGAATACCCCGTGTGATCTGGTTTTCTACATCATCAAACTTCCGGATATATACCGGGTTATAGATATTTCCACCATAAGCATTAAAGCCTGAAGTTCCGTTTAAGGTTCCGTCCTCCAAATAGGGAGATTGCCAAGGCGGAATAATATAACGGGCAAAAGTAGGATTCTGAAACCACGACGTAGATTCCCAAGCCGGCTCGCTCTTGACATTTGAAACCAAGCCGGTAATCGCCAAATCAATGTGGTCACTCAAATTGGCCGTGTACTTTACATTTCCCGACAAACGTTCAAATCCCGATTCAATAATGGTTCCTTCGGAATGATTATACCCTATACTGGCATACAAAGAAGATTCGTCAGAGCCTTTAGAAACCGAAAAATCGACATCATGGGTAATTGCATTTTTATTAAGAACCTCATCTGACCAATCGGTATCCGGCTGCCCAATCTCACGCCAATGCTGAATTTGGGTGTATCCCAATTCATCCAACGCAAATTTTTCAAATTCTTCATCGCTCATTTCTGCTCCATTGGCATAGCCATTAAGAAGCCCCAGCTTAACGGCTTCATAACGTTGTTCAGAATTCATCGGCTTAAATTTATTGCGAGCCAGATTGGTAATCCCAAGGCTATAATTCAACGAATATCTCGCTTCTCCCCGACTACCGGATTTTGTAGTGATTAAAATCACGCCATTTGAACCTTCGGCTCCATAAGGAGCTACTGCAGAAGCATCTTTTAATATTGATATACTCTCAATATCGCTCGGGTTCACCAAACTCAACAGATCTATAGAAGTTGCCTCTCCGGCCCCTCCCACGTTCCCAGAATTTACCGGAACTCCATCAATCACATATAATGGAGAATTCCCCGCGGTAATGGAGTTCATGCCCCGGATCCTGATTTCTGCCGAGGAACCCGGCAAGCCGGAAGTACTATTCACCGTAAGTCCCGGTGCCTTTCCCTGCAAAGCCTCCTGGGCACTCACAAAGGGAGAAGCGGCAATATCTTCAGAAGAAACCGTAATTACCGAGGCCGTTGACTCATTTCGGGTCATCTTCCGGCCAAAAGCACTAATGACCACCTCGTTTAAGGCACTTCCTTGCTTCATTTGAATATTCACCGTACCCTGAGTTCCCACGACAACCTCCTCATCCTGAAACCCGACAAAGGAGAATTGTAATGTCCTTCCGGTTTCGACTTTAATCTTATAATTTCCATCAAAGTCCGTCTGTGTTCCTTGAGAAGTTCCTTCTACGGTAATATTCACTCCCGAAAGCGGGATGCCATCTTCATCGGTAACCGTACCGCTAATCTCAATCTCCTGTTGAAATATGGAATGATGCGAAATTACCGTTTCCATTTCAGGCCTCCTAAAGTCCGGCATAGAAGCTTCAACCGCCACAAGGTCTGTGATTTCATTTGTTTCAAAAACTCCTCCTTCCACATTATTCAAAGGGCTTCCCAACATCCCAATTACTGGAGCAAATAGCCCCAATACCATTAATTTCTTTTTTAAAGAAGACCCGGACCATGGGGGAAGTCCGTCTTTGCATAACCGATTTCGCTTTTCGTCCATAACATAAAAGATATTTAGAATTATAGCTATATATAATGAGTCAAAATCAGCCATTGTAAGCTGTTTTTGCTTTTATGAAAGACCGGATTATTTTATAAATCGTAAATAATTCTTCCGGTCTTACCGGATTCTGATTCCCGGCTAAACAAGGTTGTGTAAACCGGAATAATCAACAGAATCTTAGATCATCTGTCCGAAAATTACAGTTTTAGATTCGATTAAAAGCGAAAAAATGCAGTTTTTTTCGAACTTTTTGAAGATCAATAGCCGATATTCCTGTTGATCTCAACAAAACACGACCTATTAAATTCCTCAGAATTGGTATTTTAGGAGTCTTAGCAGGTAGGAGAAAACCCCTCGTGATTTCGGAAAAAAAGAGTCTTCTACAAACTTATTCAACCCGATTATGAGGAGCTTCCCAATCGCTCTCCGGTTCATAATAATGCCACAGAAGCCGGGA
>CAZBXQ010000117.1:0-5604 GCA_964495935.1 uncultured Flavobacteriaceae bacterium | reverse complement strand
TGGTAGAGGGGTGCCCGCAGGGCGGGGTGTCGATTTCGGAACCATAAGCATAAATGGATACTTGAAATAGTAACTCCGAAACTTTTGATTCATGAATTAAGCAGGATAGATACATCGGTAGCCATAAAATATCTCAATACAACTTTGCCCGATAAAAGCCTTCTCTTTTAAAGCTCAAGGAGCGATTCCTTACCTAAATTATAAAAACGGGGGGATTTAGAATAACGCTTCAATACTCAAAACCAGACCGGTTTTTTCGTGTGGAGAAGAGAAACCGGTCTGGTTTGCTTTGGCTTTACGAGCAAAAAAATTGGCGGTTATGGGAGGTCTATAAAATTACGTAGCAAATACAATATCGTCAGGTTTAACGCTATCGTTTTCATTTTTTAGAATTCTAAAAAAAGTAGTTCTTCAGAGAAGTTGTGTCATCTCCATCAAAAACATCATCATAAAAACAACATCCCCGTGTTTTTCCAAAAACATACGGATATCGGCCAGAGCCGTGCTAATCTGATTTCTAACGGTATTTTCAGAAACCCCCAGCTCTTCACTAATTTCTCTATAGCTTTTCCCGCCTTCCCGGGACATCTCAAAAACCAATCGGCATCGTGGCGTTAGGTTCTCAAGAGCCTTCTGCTTCAACTTATTATAATTGTGCTCCAATAAAGCATAATCTGCCGTATCCGTCTTTCTTCTCTGGCTCTTGTAAAAAACTTCATCTTTAAGTTTAGTTTGTGTCGCTGCTTTGGCCAACGTATTAAAAGCCATATTTCGGGTAATCGTAAAAATATAAGACCGGAAGGATAAGTCGGGATTCAGCTGCTCTCTTTTTTCCCATATTTTTATAAAAACTTCCTGCAGCAGATCCTTGGCCAGGGATTTGGATTTCAACAGGCTTATGGCATAAGCATAGATATCCTGATGATACAATTGATAGAGTTCATGAAAAGCAGAGCGGCTTCCATCTTGAAGCTGCCTTACCCACGTTTTTTGTAGCTCTCTTTTCTCCATGGACATAAATCCCTGTTCAATCGCCTCAGCGAATATCTTAAAATAAATGTAAATTTACAATGTTTTCCTAATTTTTAATCGAATAAGTGATTTAAACTTTTCTATTTATAAATTGAATGGATTATCAATTGGTTATAAAATGGGCAGATCTGCTGCCTCGTCATAAAAGGATTCATAGAACCCGGGTTGGGGCTGCAATTTTTCCATCAGGGAATACAGCAATAGATTCTTTTACCTGAATTAAAGTCCTGTTTTTGAAAATTCCCTCTTCCGGCAAGGGATAATCTTTAAACTCGGAATCATTCACCTGCCCAAGCCGGCAGCAGATAATCGCTGCTCTTCAACTACAACTTCATAATATTCATCGCCTATATCCATTGTCGTTGGGCTGTAGCCAACGGCCAAAAAGAACTCCTTTTCTAAAAATATAATCCCCATATATACAGGATTTTCAAAAACCTGTCGAGAGATTTAATAGCTTAGACCACTCCGTTAAAAAACAAATAATAAAAAAAGTGATTTCTATTTTATACCTTCGAACACAAAAAATCGGAGGGTTAAATCTTCTTATAGAAACGGACAGCTTATGAAAGTAATAATAGCCGGTGCCGGCGAACTGGGGGCTCATCTCGCCAAGCTTTTATCATACGAAGCATTGGATATTACCATAATCGACAGCGATCCCGAAGCCCTTATCTATCCGCGAAGTCATCTTGACGTACAGGTAATCGAAGGAGATTGTACTTCTATTGCTATATTGGAAAAAGCTCAAGTCGAAGACACCGATTTGCTCATTGGGGTAAGTTCCAGCGAAACGGTCAATATTACCACCTGTGTAATTGCTAAACAGCTGGGAGCCAAACGGACGATAGCCAGAATCTACAACACCGAGTTTCTGGAGAAAAAAAACAAAGTGGGATTTAAACGTTTTGGAATCGATGAATTGATCTCTCCCGAAAGCTTGGCGGCTCGCGAAATTGAACAGCTTATCGAACAAACCGCCTTTGACGATACCTTTGAATTTGATGAGGGGGCCCTCCAGATGATCGGAGTCCATCTTACCTCACAATCCGAAATTATCGGTAAATCGGTAAAAGAAGTAGGACATAACAATCCCGAACTGGCTTATGTTCCCGTTGCCATTAAGCGTACCGGATCACAAAAAACCATTATTCCGCATGGAAATACTGTTTTTGAAAAAGGAGATCAAGTCTATTTTATCACCGTTGACGATGGAGTCAAACTTCTTTTGGGCAAGATCGGGCGAACGAATCATAAGATCAAAGAAGTTATGATCTTAGGAGGCAGTAAAATTGGCTATCTCACGGCTCAACGCCTTTCCCAAAAAAAGATTCGGGTCAAACTTATCGAACACCATGAACAAAGGGCTAAAGAAATCGCCGATAAACTACCAAACATCATGGTTCTACATGCTGACGGGCGCGATACAAATCTATTGCAAGAGGAGGCTCTCGAAGACATGGATGCCTTTATCGCCCTCACCGATAAAAGTGAAACTAACGTTATGGCTTGTCTAACAGCAAAAGCCGAAAAGGTTAAAAAAGCAATTGCACTGGTAGAAAATTTCGGATACTACCAAATCTCCCGTTCGGCAGGAATCGATACTATGGTCAACCAAAAAACGTTGGCGGCCAATGAGATTTTTCGTTACATCAGAAAAGGGCATATCATGGCGGTTAGTACCCTAATCAATATGAATGCACAGATTTTAGAATTCAAAGCCGGTACAAACTCCAAGGTTACAAACCATACCATTAAAAGCCTCGATTTTCCCCAAGACGCTGTGATTGGCGGGGTGATTCGCAAGGGAAAAGGACTTATTGCACTGGGCGATTTTAAGATCGAACCGGAAGATCGTCTTGTCATATGTTGTCTGCCCCATGTCATTAGTAAAATCGAATCCCTGTTTGGATGAGTCATTTTATTTATAAAGTAAACTATAAGCTCGGCCTCTTTATCCTCGGTTTTCTGGATTTAATAAACGGCTTGTTTATGCTGCTTTCTGCTGGAATTAGTTGGATCTATAACGATGGGGTCCTGATCAATATTCTAATGGCAGGAGGGATTGCAACAATATCCGGAGGGCTGATTATGTGGGCCACGCGCAATTATAAAAAGGAAATTAGAGCGCGGGAAAGTTTTCTTATTGTTACGATGGGTTGGCTCTTTATGGCCTTAACGGGAACCCTACCTTACCTCATCTCGGGAGCTATTCCCAATTTTACCGATGCCTTTTTTGAGTCCATGAGTGGTTTTACCACAACCGGTGCAACGATTCTGAATGATGTAGAGATTGTCCCGAAAGGTATTCTCTTCTGGCGCAGTTTTACCAATTGGATTGGTGGAATGGGAATGATCGTCCTCGCTATTGCTTTGTTTCCACTGATGGGAATCGGCGGGATGCAATTGTTCTCTGCAGAATCCCCCGGCCCGGAAAGTAACAAGCTCAGCCCCAAAATCGGAGATACCGCCAAATGGATCTGGTTAATTTACTTAGGATATACACTGGCAGAAACAATCTTACTAAAATGGGCGGGAATGAGTTTCTTCGATGCGATAAACCATGCCATGGCCAGCTTGGCAACGGGAGGATTCTCAACTAAAAACGCCAGCCTGGCCTATTGGGACAACAAACCTCTCGTTCAATATATCGTGACTTTTTTTATGTTTCTTGGAGGAACTAATTTTATTCTCGGGTATTACGGAATAAAAGGAAGGTTTAGAAAAGTATTCCGGGATGAAGAATTCCGCGTTTACTTATTATTAGTCGGTTTGCTCATTGTTATCACCACCTTAGCCGTCTATTATCAAGCCGATCCCTCTTATGACAGTATTTCACATCCGATGGTATGGGGCCCGTTGGAAAGCTCCTTTCGACACGCTGCTCTGCAAGTCGTCAGCATCATAACCACAACCGGTTTCGTGTCTTCAGATTTTAGTATGTGGACTCCTTTTTTAACGGTACTCTTCTTGGTAATTATGCTTCTTGGAGCAAGTGCCGGTTCTACATCGGGGGGTCCAAAAGTAGTGCGCTATACCATTCTGTTTAAAAATGGCGTCACGGCCTTTAAACGAATTTTACATCCCACGGCTATTTTTCCGATACGATTAAATGGAAAATCGGTAGATCGTACTATCGTCTCCCATATTATCAGCTTCTTTGTGTTGTATATGCTTTCTTTTGGTATAGGGACCTTAGTCTTTTCTGCCTTAGGTTTAGACCTCCTGACTTCCCTGGGGAGTGCCGCAACCTCTCTTGGAAATGTCGGTCCCGGAATTGGGGATTTCGGACCTATTGGAAATTTTAGTGAAATGCCTACTTTTGGAAAATGGTGGAGTGCCTTCCTGATGCTCGCAGGGCGGTTGGAATTATTCACCGTATTTATTCTATTTTCGCCAGCCTATTGGCGGCATTAAGATTAGTATAAACCGACAAGACATGAAAATTGCAATATTTGGATTGGGAAATTTCGGAGCCGCACTGGCCGTACACCTGGCAAATACCGGCAATGACGTTGTTGTTGTCGATCGAAATCCCGAAAAAATAGATCTTATAAAAGATCAGGTTTCCCATGCGGTGACCATGGATTCCATGAATGAAAATGCCTATCGCGCATTGCCTCTAAAAGATACCGACCTTGCCATTATTGCGATTAGTGGGGATGAAGGAGCCGCCATCATGACCACCGCCATCGTCAAAAATTACTGTAAAGGAAAAATCTTTGCCCGTTCTTCATCAAAGGTTCAAGATCGTATTTTTGAGGCCATGGGCGTCGATCAAATCATTCATCCGGAACAAGAATTTGCCGAACAACTCACTAAAAAAATAAACCTGAGAGGCAGTATCGAAAATTTTGAAATAGAAGGCGATTATCTGGTTTCCGAGGTTGCAGTAAGCCATGATGTAATAGGCAAAACCCTGAAAAACGCAGAATTTAGAAAGATGTATCATCTCAATATCATCACAATCATTCGCAATAAGAACTACTCCAATTTAATTGGCAGACGGGCTTCCAAACAGGATGTTATCGGGATGGTAAAACCCGAAACCCGATTTAAAGAAGGAGATGTCCTGGTGGTCTTTGGAAAAAGCAGCGACATCGACAAATATCTTAAATTAAACCAAGCAGATTTTGCTGAATAAATCCCAACTCTATGCTTACCAAAGGATTTAAAAACGAAAAACAAAACCAGTTGAATCAGATTCTTCGGGCCGGTCTGCAATTGGCTTTTGTTCCCGAACTCTGGAATCTCAAGGAAAAGAAAAGAGTCGATGAAATCCTGCGACAAACCACTGATTTACCGCTATCCGATTTCATTCAGCTCCCTGTAGATGAACTCCTTCAAAAACTAAAACAAAGAGAATTCAGTTATTCCAATCTGGAAAGCCTGGCCGATTTATTACTGAAAACCGCTTCTGTAGAAAAAAGATCACAATCCCAGTTAGCCCAAAAAGCCATTGCCCTCTATACGTTTACCCAGAAAGAGAGTAAAACTTTCTCCTTTACAATTCCCTCCAAAATTGAAAAAGCCCGGAAATTAATTTGTTTTTCTTAACTTGATTCTTTTGTC
>CAZBXQ010000116.1:0-5733 GCA_964495935.1 uncultured Flavobacteriaceae bacterium | reverse complement strand
GCTTTTAGACCTAATCCACTAACAACAAGGATTGAAACCGAGATTCTAAAGAAAAGTTGGCATAAAAAGCCCATCTTTTAGACCTAATCCACTAACAACAAGGATTGAAACTGGTTTCCCAAAAAATGATTTCTTCGTCCATCCATCCTTTTAGACCTAATCCACTAACAACAAGGATTGAAACGTTCTTTTAATGTCGGTAGATTGTTGTTCATAATCTTTTAGACCTAATCCACTAACAACAAGGATTGAAACGTCGTGTAGGATTTAGAGTTTTTTCTAAACCATCAACTTTTAGACCTAATCCACTAACAACAAGGATTGAAACTATACTTTTTTATGAGGTTATCATCGGTGTTGAAGTCTTTTAGACCTAATCCACTAACAACAAGGATTGAAACTCTGTAATTTTCATAATCTAAAAACTTTCAATCAATCTTTTAGACCTAATCCACTAACAACAAGGATTGAAACTTATTACAGGTGGGAGAGGTTCGGGTAAATCATTCGCTTTTAGACCTAATCCACTAACAACAAGGATTGAAACCGCATCAAAAGCTGTTCCTGCTCCACTCCAATACGCCTTTTAGACCTAATCCACTAACAACAAGGATTGAAACTTACTGATGCCGTTATCCCACTTGTTGAGTCAAGAAACTTTTAGACCTAATCCACTAACAACAAGGATTGAAACCAGGATTCTGTAGATATCAGATCACAAGTTGACGAACTTTTAGACCTAATCCACTAACAACAAGGATTGAAACTACCTGCGATGGAAACGATGATCCAGCATGGGAGTCTTTTAGACCTAATCCACTAACAACAAGGATTGAAACTGGGATCAAGCCCCTGTCTGCTTCTTTGGAGATCTCTTTTAGACCTAATCCACTAACAACAAGGATTGAAACCTTTAAATCAAGCAGGAAATAAGACTCTTATATTCACTTTTAGACCTAATCCACTAACAACAAGGATTGAAACGTTCAGAGGTAGGAAAGAATATACCTGCTAACAACCCTTTTAGACCTAATCCACTAACAACAAGGATTGAAACAGGTCTACATAATAGATAGATCGAAACAAATAGAGACTTTTAGACCTAATCCACTAACAACAAGGATTGAAACTGGTAAAGGAATGCTCTGTTCTTTGAATTATATCTACTTTTAGACCTAATCCACTAACAACAAGGATTGAAACTGCCCATAGATATTGCAGACGTGAAGTTATTGGACACTTTTAGACCTAATCCACTAACAACAAGGATTGAAACTCTATATCCTTATCAACATTATTTTGGAAATAAACGGCAAAAACAACAAGGAACATCCTTAATTTACGTGGTTTTACCACATAAAATACGTGGTAAAAACAAGAATCCAATCAGTCGGTATTGACTACATTCGGGGCAAAACTATTCTCTTGCTGATCTCTTATTTTATACTGAGCAGGAAGGATCCTATAACCCGTAATATAAGCAGGGTTCTTACAGAATTTTCCGAATTCAGCTGCGTCGGTCATACCGATAATTATGAGAAAGGCATGAATCTTATCTTAAAAATGAATCCGGATATCATTTTTATCAACATCGATACATGTTCCGGCTTTGAAAGTATCTTTTCATTTTGTCGGGAAATCAACAGTTATATTCAAAAAAAGCCCTTCTATGTGGCTTTGTCCAAAGACTCTTCAAAAGCTTACTTCGCCTTAAAAAACCGGTTCTATGACTACTTGTTAAAACCGGGAAAAGAATTGGAGATTCGAAAAACCACATTGCGAATTCTAAAAGACCGGCAGAACTTCTTCAAAGATACACTCTGTCTTAAATCGTATAAGGACTACACTTTGCTTCCCATTGCTGAAATCCTCTATTTGAAGGCTGATAATAATGCTACGGATTTTGTATTGGTAAACGGGAAAATCGTGAGTGCTTTTAAAACACTTAAGTCGTTTGAATCTGTTTTACCAAATAATTTTATACGAATCCATCATAGCTATATGGTCAACAAAAATCACATCTTCCGGATTAATTTTGGAAAATCAAAATGTTTCTTGGGCAAGAACCGAATACGCTTGCCTTTTTCCAAAACATATCGTCACAACCTTTATACTATGGAGCGGTTCTTGGAACAAAAGGCTATATTCAATTAATCTTGGACTGTGCAACAGGTAAGCGGTTTTCTAAAAACGTTAAATACTCATAAACAAACCGTAACCCCTCACAGAAATCGACCAACGGCTAAATCAAGCTTAAACGAATCCCTTTTATCCCCCTATTCAGGTAATTTCACCCTCGGTTTAAGTAGAGAAGCTTCTTAAAAACAGGAACAAGGATTTTATCCGTTTTTCCAAATCATGCATGATTAACAATTAAGCCAATTCCGGGCCTAAGGGCCGTATTGTTTAATTTTAATCGAATTGTTATGCGTTTCTTAAAAAGTTTATTGTACTCTATTTTATTAATTTTAGCCGTCTGTTCCTGTGTTCCGGAAGAACTTCCCAGTTCCAATTCGAGCGATAATTTAGATATCCATGCTGATACTGGCGATCAGGAGGAAAGTATTGCCGATCGCAAAGGAAATCCAAAAAACACAAACAATTAAGAAGATAGTTCGTCTTGAAATTATTGATTGTTTTCATACTATTCATTCCGCCTCCTTTATTTGATTTATAGAGCTTCCCCAAACACCCGATATTTTAGTATTTTTGACAAAACGCTTAATGTTGAAAGTATTTTGGGGTCTTTTGATCGCAGCAATTATTCTGATCATTTCCTGCACGCAAGAACATGATCCTAAGGCTATTATTCCCGAAAGTGCAGCTGCACAAACCGAAGATAAAAAACAAAACACTTTATATGAAACCTATAAAGCCGCGCTTGAAGAAACCAACGACAGTATAAAAAACGAGAAACTTTTAGATCTCTCCTACAACGCTTCATATCAAAAGAATTCCCCCCTCTTTTTGAGCGTCAATAGGGAAGCCAGAGTTCTTTCCGCAACTATAAACGACACTGCGGGAGTAGCAGAAACTTTTTGGGATCTTGCTACTTATTATTATAGACACAACAAAAAAGACAGTAGCTATTATTATTACAACGAGGCTAAAAAGCTTTACGACGATTTAAACGACCGTTTAAACTCCGGCAGATTATTGGTCAACATGGGGATTATCCAAAAAAACATCAAAGACTATACGGGTAGTGAGGTAACTTCTATACAAGCCATCCAATTATTAAAACCCTTTGAGGATTACGTTAATTTATACAACGCATACAACAATCTCGGAATCATCTTTAATGAGATGGAAGAATATGAAAATGCGATACGGTATCATGACAATGCTCTTGAAAACTTAAAAAAGTCCGGCCATTTAGAAAAATTACCCGCTACTTATAACAACATCGGGGTGGTTTATAACAATAAAAAAGACTATTCCCAAGCCGTCGAATATTTTAAAAAAGCACTGGCTGTTTCTGAAAATCTACAAGAAACCAATCCGAGAGTCTATGCTATGATCTTGGATAATGAAGCCTATGCTCGTCTTCATTTAGAGGATACCGCAGGGGTCTATCAACAGATGAGGGAAGCTTTAAAGATACGAAGGGAGATTGATCATCAAGCCGGAATCAGCATGAGCTATCTGCATCTTGCCGATTACTTTCTCTTTAAAAAGGATACCGCAAACGCCCTTCAACAAGCTCTAAAGGCCGAAAAAACAGCCTCTAAAAACAACAATACACGGGACTTATTATTGGCGTTAAAATTTTTATCCGACAATGTCGATAACAAAAAAGCATTAGCCTATTCAAAACGTTTTATCCGGATTAATGACAGCCTTTATAAACAAGAACGAGCGGTCAGAAATAAATTCGCCCGCATTCGATTTGAGACCGACAGGTATATTTCCAAGTCCGAGAAATTAAGCAAACGCATTCTCCGTATATCCATTTTGGCCGGCGGACTGCTCCTTACCGTGATCTTGTTATATATTATTTTGGTACAACGCTCCCGAAGCAAACTCCTTAAAGAAAAAATAAAAGCCGATCAAGAAATCTACCATTTGACATGGGCCCATAAAAAGGAACTTGAAAAAAATCGAGAGGATATTCAACAACATTTGTCCCGAGAGCTGCATGATGCCATTTTAGGTCGTATTTTCGGAGTGCGTTTAAATTTGGAAACACTCAACGAAGAAGATGATATGGAAAGCAAACAAAAAAGAGCCGAATCCATTGAGGAAATAAAGAAAATTGCTCAAGAAATCAGAGCTATCTCCCATCAATTAAGCAAAGATTCCCTCATTCAGACAAACTTTAACTCCCTCTTACAAGAACTGATCAAAAAGCAACCGGATACCCTAAAATTAAAACTAACGGTAAATCCATCCCTCGATTGGGAAAAGGTGGAAAATGCCATAAAAATCAATATATACCGTATTATTCAAGAAGGGATCAAGAATATTTATAAACACTCACAAGCCACAAAGGCCGGTATCGAAATAAAAAAGACCGAGCAATCCCTAACCCTACTGATTCATGACAACGGCAAAGGGTTTAAAATCGATACAATCACCTCGGGCATCGGGTTAAAAAATATCAAAAAACGCAGCCGTTCTATCGGTGGTAAATTCTCAATTCAATCCGACTCTACCGGGACTTTTCTAAAAATTATCATATCTTTATGATACTGGAACCTCTGGTGCGCTATATAAAAAATATTAATCATTATGCACAATACTATATTATACGTCATATCGCGCCACGGATTAATAGGATAAAAATTAAGAATCATGAAGACAAAAGACGATATCATATCCATTTTGTTAGTTGATGATCACAAATTGATCTTGGAGGGTTATAAAAATGTATTGGCCAAAACTGACATTGAGGGCGTCTCGTTAACGCTTGATACGGCAACCGATTGCGATACCGCTTGGAAAAAGTTAAACACAAACACCTATCAAGTCGTATTCTTGGACATCAATTTTCCGGTCAACGAAGACAGCCGATTCCTTTCGGGAGAAGATTTGGGGGCAGCCATTCGAAAAAAATTCCCTAAAGTCAAGATTATCATTATCACGTTTTTGGAAGACCCCCTCCGGGTCCATAATCTATTGATTCATATCAATCCGGCCGGATTCCTCCTAAAAGGAAAGGCCGACCCAAAGGATCTACAATTATGTATTAAAAAAGTACTTACTTCCCCACCTTACTACAGTCATAAAATCATACAATTAATACGATTAAAACTCCATGACACCGCTTTTATAGACGAAATTGATCGAAAAATACTCTACCAACTCTCACAGGGTACACAAACCAAGGACATTCCACAGTATGTACATTTATCTCTACGTACCGTGGAGGACCGAAAACGAAAACTAAAAAAACTTTTTGGGGTTAGTGACAAAGGTAATAGAGCCCTATTGGCCAAAGCAAGAGCAAGTGGGTATATATAAATATCCGTCCACCTAAACTGACTATGATCAACCTCACCTGACAACTACAAGTGAGGTTTTTTCTGTTATCACTCCGGATCTTCCACATTTTTTACTCAAAAAACATAGAAATAGATTAAAATACGTGGTTTTACCACATTTTTTATGTGGTTTATTTTTCTTTAAAAGGAAGTAAACACGGTACTTTTGGATATGTTTAATCTTTAAAACCTTTTATTATGAAAGTTTTTGTATTTTCATTATTCCTGATGGTTGCGTTTTCATTTCAGG
>CAZBXQ010000115.1:0-5876 GCA_964495935.1 uncultured Flavobacteriaceae bacterium | reverse complement strand
GGTTGGCATCTTTGGTAGGAGACGGAGGGAGCGGGGAACGTGGAGAAAAGGGCGAAAAAGGTGATCCCGGAACCGATGGAATAGACGGAAAAAACGGGCTTTCGGCGTATGAAATTGCTGTAGAAAATGGCTTTACCGGCTCCGAACAGGCTTGGCTTGCATCCTTACAAGGAGCAGCAGGATTGCCGGGAGAGTCGGGGCCGCAAGGAGAACAAGGAGATCGGGGAGAGCCCGGGCCGCAGGGTCCGATGGGGCCGCCCGGACCACAAGGAGAGAAGGGGGAATCCGGTGAGGATGCACATATTGAACCTAAAGAATTAATAACCGGTAATCTGATTGGGCTTTACGACCAAAATGGAGTTCCCACAAGCGGTAAAGATGCTCTTCTCAAAGAATTGAAAATCGATATCCGCCCGGGAGAAGAGCATGAAATTCTCTATACGCAAAGCGGTAGTGCTCAATGGATTGCTTTGAATACGATTGCCATAGAGCCTTGGAGAATTCAGGGAACTTCTGAAAAAGCAACTCAAAACACAGACGCTATCTATCAAATAGGGAGTGTTGCCATTGGAAAAAACCGGGCGATATCGGGTGCAATGTTAGACATCGAAGGGCCCATTAGAGGAGCAGAATCTGATTCGGAAGCAGCTATTGGTAATTCTTCCTTTGCTTTTGGATCGGAGGCCAGTGCGACCGAGGATAATGCCTTTGCCTTTGGGAATCAGGCCAAGGCAACCGGAAAAAATTCTTTTGCTTTCGGCTATTGGGCACGAGCGGCGGGGAACAATGCCTTTTCCTACGGCAATCGTTCCAAGGCCGAAGGGGATTATAGTAAGGCCTTGGGATTAAGTACTACTGCACATAACCGATCAGAAACAGTTGTTGGTCAATACAATGCAATAACCAAAGGTCGATTAGACCAATTGACTGCGGGCAACCCGTTATTTCAAATTGGAAATGGGAGTATCGGTTCCGGAAATCGAAATAACGCTTTTACGGTATTAGTTGAAGGGTGGACCGGAATTGGTATAGATGGAGAGGAAAATGATGCGAAACCCACCGAAATGTTGGATATCGGTAAAGGCCGGGTAAAAATTCGTGACTTGCCGGTTACTTCAGGAACAAATACTCAGAAAATTGTCGTTGTGGATGGAGACGGAGTCCTTCGAAGCATAGATCCGGATGGAGGCAGCATTTCAGACCGACGATTAAAACAAGATCTGAAACCTCTTTTTAATACCCTTCCCCTTCTTGACAGCATCCACGCCTATTCTTACCGATTTAGAAGGGATCGGTTTCCGGATAAAAACCTTCCCCGGGGGAAGCAAATTGGCCTTCTGGCACAAGAACTTGAAAAGTATTTTCCCGAATTGATTTCCATTGATAAAGAAGGATATAAGTCCATTCGTTATCAACAATTTACAGCTGTTTTGTTAAATGCTGTAAAAGCGCAGCAAGCGCAGATAAAGGATATTCAAGAAGGATACCGCCTGCTGCTAAAAAGGGTACAGCAATTGGAACGGGATAGAGCCGGGCACCAAGAATAGAGAGCGGGTTTTAAAAAGAAGTTAAAGGTTTATAAAGAGGAATAAGGAATACAAATCGGGGATGCTTGTTTTAGGAATAGTTATTATCTTGCTCGAGATTTCAATAAATAGGAAATATTAACGTTAAGTTATAGTAAGGAGAAAGAAAATTAGAATTAAAACTCGTTAAGAGAAACGGAAAAAAATAAAAAACATAAAAAGAAGAGTCTATTATTAACTTTTACGCTGTACCCTGATGTTAGCAATACTACCAAGAAATAAAGTATGGAGTCTCTCCTCGCTGATGGGATTGTTATTCCTTTTTCGGCCTTTCTTTCTGGGGGCACAGGTTGTGAACTACGGAACTGCCTATGTAAGTGAAAAGGCTTTAGTCTCTATTGTTTCCGAATTTGACAATAAAAAATCGGGGGAATTCAATAATGACGGTGAAATTTATTTCTACAATAACTTCAACAATGACGGCACCTTCGATTTTTATAACCCCGGCGGGTTGTCGCGTTTTGTGGGCAAAGCTCCTCAACAACTAAAAGGAAGCACTCCCAGTTATTTCTATAATATTCAATTTAACAACCGAAGTACCGCCATGCCTTTCGAGCTTTCTAATTATTTTAGTGCTGACGGGGAGGTCAGTTTTGAAAGAGGTATTGTAAACAACCGCGATTTTGGCGGAGAAATGATTTTTGGAGATCATGCCGATCATGAAAATACCTCCGATTGGAGCCATGTACATGGCCCCGTTATTAAAATTGGAAATACTCCTTTTACGTATCCGATAGGAGATGGGGGGTATTACCGTATGGCAGGGCTTGGTAGTTTGGCTTCCCACCGTCTCATATCGGGAGAATACTTTTTTAAAGATCCGAATCCCGATTACCCTACTGAAAATCGAGAGACCGGGATGACGCAGGTGGATGATAAGGAGTATTGGATTGTCGATGAAGCCGATAAACATGAGGAACAACAAATGCTTACGCTGTCGTATCGGGATGTTACGACGCCTTCGATTTTTATCAATGCAGCCCGTTATGACTACCTGGTGATTGCTCGCTGGGACGAAGACCGGCAACAATGGATAAATGAGGGAGGTTCCTCCGATCTTTCGACAAATACAATTTCTACAGAAGTGGACCAGTTGGGAGTCTTTACCTTGGCCATCGCGCAACCGGAAGAAGTAGGCTGTGAAGTGATTGTGTATAATCTTGTTGATGCCACACAGTCCAGTAATAATACTTATATGCGCATTCGTACGGAGTGTGCCGAAAATATGATTGTAACAGTTTACAATCGTTGGGGCGTTAAAGTTTTTGAAACGGATGATTATGGCCCTACCGGAGATGTTTTTGACGGGTATTCTGATGGCCGGTTGACTCTTTCGCGGCATTCCGGACTCCCCACGGGGACTTACTTTTACGTGATTGAATATGAGTATGACACTGGCCTCACGATAAAAAAAGGAAACAAAGTAGGCTATGTATATGTGTTAGAAGATTAAAAATGCAAAAGCGTTCAACGACATATTATCGGGTTTTGATTCTTGGGCTGGTAGGCTTGATCTCGGGGATTTTCATGCCCAGCACTTTTGTATATGGCCAGCAGGAATCTCAATACACCCAATACATGTATAATACGATGTCCTTTAATCCGGCTTATACCGCAGCTCGGGGGCGGCTCAGCATATTGGCCTTGTATCGCAATCAATGGTCGGGGATTGAAGGGGCTCCAAAAACATTTAATTTATCCATCGACGGACCGGCGGGGAGAACCGATCAGGTGGGATTGGGAGCCGAGTTTATCTCTGATGAAATCGGCCCTTCCAAGCAAAGTACGATTGCAGCCAATATGTCTTATGTGATTCCATTTGAGAACGGCTTTCACTTGGATTTTGGAATCAAAGGAGGGGTTTCAATGCTGAAGGTTGATCCGAATAAACTCAATATTTACGATCCGAACGTACCGTCTTTCCGGTTAAATAATCATACTATGCCTGTTTTTGGGGTGGGGGCTTATTTTTATATGCGGGATTGGTACCTTGGATTTTCGATTCCCAATCTCTTTCAAACCAAGCACTATAAGGACGTAAAACTATCCACCGTCAAGGAGCACATGAATTTTTACTTCTTGGCCGGAACGTATATTCCCATTACGGCCGATTTATATATCAAACCCATCACGCTGATTAAAGCCGTGAAAGGAGCACCGGTTTCTGTAGATGTATCGGCCAATGCCGTACTCTATAATCAGATTATCGTGGGAGCCGGTTATCGTTTTGATGCAGCGTTGAGTGCTATGGCCGGATTTCAGGTGAACAATCAGTTGATGATCGGTTACTCCTACGATTATGAGACCACCCGTTTAAATAAATATAACAATGGTTCTCACGAGATTATCCTCCGTTTTGAACTGGGGCCCAAGAAAGAAGGATGGTATGATACCACGGATATTAAAAACCCTTTATTTTAAATGATGAACATTTTGATGATAGAAAAATTAAACGACATTACGGGCGAAAAGATGACTTTGATAAATGCCGTGCATTAATAAAAAGATTAAGGATAAATTTAGTCATACTTCTTTTATATTTGTCGAGGTGGTTTAAACTTTTAGGATTGAAGCGAAAAAAAGACTAAATCTGGGGCAATAAGATCATTTTGCAGCCCATTTTTGAAAGTTTAAATGACCTTCGTCGTATCAGCGAGTAAAAAGAAATAAGGCTGAGTTTTTAGAGTTATAAAGAAAGAAATAACAAATGATTAGAATTAGTAATAGGTTTTTATAAAAATAATGATCGTTAGGCGAAGATTAAGGCGGATTTTGATATTTGATAAATGGTTATGAAATGGGATTTTAAGGTCATGTTGAAATGATCTACAAGTATTGGAAAAGGCACTTCCTTTGGGAATTGGGAGAGTTGAGACAAGGGTCGATTTAAAAACGTAAAACGGCGTAACAATAAAAAAATTGAACAAAACCATAAGGTTGAGTATTTATGAATACAAAACTTCTACCATTATTATTCTTTTTTCTGAGTCTCCCGGCATTTAGCCAGGTGGGGATTGGAACCGACATGCCGGATCCTTCGGCCGAGCTGGAGATTAAATCGGCTAATAAAGGGATTCTTATTCCCCGTTTAAAGCTGCAAAACGACACCGATAAAACCACCATCGAAGGGGGCAATGTGAACAGTCTTTTGGTCTATAATCTAACCCGGAACGAAACCCTCGAAGAAGGCTTTTATTACTGGTTTCACGACCATTGGGAGCCCTTAAAAGCCGAAATACTTGATAATACCGTGGTCTATAATGACGGGGATCAGTCGTTTTCTTATATCGATCAACGGGGGGAAGTGCATGAAATTTATTTTCCCGGCGAGGAAACCTTGACGAAATTGGACTATGATCCGGAAGGGAATACGCTGACTTATAAAGATGAAAATGGAGATGAAGTGACCTATCATTTGGGAGAGGTCATTGCGGGAGATCAAACCTTGACCATTTTAAATTATAATCCGGATACCCATGAACTCACGTATGAGGATGAGGATCATAAATCGACAACCCTCCCGCTTAATATGGCAGATATTCGATATGACAAGGAGACCAATACCATTGTCTATACGAATGAAATTGGAGAAAAAACAGCTTTGGAATTAAATAAAATAGAAGTTGAAGAAACCCTTACAAAGCTGGATTACGACGAAAAAACCAATATTCTTACTTATACCGATGAAGCGGGAGACGAATTTACTTATCTTTTAGAAACCGCCGAAGCCGGAGAACAGATCTTGACATTTCTTAGTTATGATGAAGAAACTCACGAACTAACCTATGAAGACGAACATGGCCAGAAGACGGTGATCCCTTTAAATACCGGGCGTATCAGTTATGATAAAGAAAATAATGTGATCACTTATGTTGATGAAAGGGGAGAAGTTACCGAGCTCAATCTCGGCGAAGTGGTTGCCGGAGAAGAGACTTTGACAAAACTGGATTACGATGAAAAGACCAATATTCTTACCTATACCGATGAGGACGGAAATGATTTTACCTACCTTTTGGGAACCGCCGAAGCCGGTGAGCAAATCCTGACGTTTCTCAGCTACGATAAAAATACTCACGAATTAACCTATGAAGATGAACACGGCCAAGAAACGGTAATTCCGCTGGCTACCGGCCATATCAGTTATGATGAAGATGCTAATGCGATTGTTTATACCGATGAACGGGGCGAAACCAGTACGGTTGAATTAAATGATTTTGAGGTTGATGAGACGGTCACCACTTTAATCGATAATGGGGATCGAAGCTATACCTATACAAATGAAAAGGGAGA
>CAZBXQ010000114.1:0-6054 GCA_964495935.1 uncultured Flavobacteriaceae bacterium | reverse complement strand
ATTAAAAGGATTATGAAACGACTACTACCGGCCAGAATACGGAACAATCTCTTTAGTTCTTTTTCGTTAATGACAATAAAGCACTATTTGGGATGCAGGCCAAATAATATTGTTTGTAAAACCCTCAAAGGGTTTGGGACCCTTTGAGGGTTAAGCTTTATTTTTAAACTTGTTCATTCAGCTCATTTCTTTATCTTTGCCCAAAATTTTTCTCACTCTTAAAAACCTGTATAGCATGCAACTGTACAACAAATTAAGTGCTGAGGAGAGAGCTGCGCTGTTAGATGAGGCCAAACAAAAACGCCTCACCCTCTCCTTTTATCAATATGCCAAAATCGGCAATCCCCGACTCTTTCGGGATTATCTGTTCATCCATTGGAACGAAATGGAAGTCTTAGGCCGAATTTACGTTGCCCACGAAGGAATAAATGCCCAACTTTCTGTTCCGCAAGAAAACTTTGAAGAATTCAAGGCCTTTATCGACAGCATTGACTTTCTGGAAGGAGTGCACTTGAATATTGCCATCGAGCATGACACCAAATCTTTCCTCAAACTAAAAATCAAAGTCCGCCCCAAGATTGTGGCTGATGGATTGAATGATGACACCTTTGATGTAACGGATAAAGGAATTCATGTCGATGCCCGTGGATTCAATAAACTATTGAATGATCCGAATACAATCTGCATCGATATGCGAAATCACTATGAAAGCGAAATCGGCCATTTTAAAGGGGCTGTAACTCCGGATGTAGATACCTTTAGAGAGTCTCTGCCCATCATTGAAAAGGATTTAAAAGAACACCAAGAAGACAAAAACCTGTTGATGTATTGTACCGGAGGAATCCGTTGTGAAAAAGCCAGTGCTTATTTTAAGCACAAAGGCTTTAAAAATGTCTTCCAGATGAAAGGTGGAATCATCGAATATGCCCGAGAAGTCCAAGATCAAGGATTGGAAAATAAGTTTATCGGAAAAAATTTCGTCTTCGATCATCGTTTAGGCGAACGGATCTCCGATGATATCATCGCCCATTGCCATCAATGCGGAAAACCCTGCGACACCCATACCAACTGTGCCAACGATGCCTGTCACCTCCTCTTTATTCAATGCGAGGAATGTGCTGCAAAAATGGAAGGCTGCTGTTCTGAAGAATGCAAGCACATCCACAGCCTGCCTTTAGAAGAACAAAAGAAATTGCGTAAGGGAAAATGCAATAGCGACCAAAAATTCCGAAAAGGACGCCATCCCTCACTGATGCTGAATCAAGAAGAAAATGAGGTCACGATAGAAGAAGTACTATAGATTTAGGGTCCATGGAGTATTGCTTGTTTCGATCGATAAGAGTCGTATTCGATGAACGGTTCCCTGCGCGTTCAAAGATAAATCCAAGTTTTTCTGTATAAATTTTAAAACTTTTTCAACCACTGTGCCTCTGTCATGCTGAACCTGCCTGGGCCGGCAGGCGCGGCTTGATTTAGCATCTTTACAAAATCAGACTTCTATGACCTGTCACCCTGAACTCGATTCAGGGTCTCACACTTTTGATGAAGTAAATTATCAATCTATGCCTATCCTTTACAATAAAGCATAAGATTCTGAATAAAATGCTCCTTTCGTCACATTTTTCCAGGATGACAGAGAGGAGGTGTCTTTCAAGACAAATTAGCGTGAGTTTTGAGCTCGAACTTGAAAGCGGAAAAATGGTCTCTGAACTCATTGAAGGGATATTTTAAAGCTAAAAAACATCTTTATTATCCCTCATCGAAAACCCAAAAACCACCCCTCTTAATCCAGTAATGTATCGATGCGTTGAAAAGAATATCCTCTATTTTTAAGCTGACAGATCAACTCTTCCAAACGGTCGTAAAGCTTATCTTTTCGCCGCGAATCTGTTCCCAAATGAATAAGTATGATGTAACCGTTTAAGTTTTCATCGGTTTCTTTTTGTAATAAATTCTCTATGATTTCCTCAGATGAGAGATACCGCTCTCCCATTTCCGGATAAGTGTAATCGGCTGCGGTACGTATTCCCGGCGTGTAGTTAATCAGTTGATAACCCAAATCCTTTGACCAGTTTACAAGATCCTGATTATGCCATTCATAGGCCGGCAGGAAAATCTTATCTTTGTACTGAATCCCCATCTTCTGAAGGAGCTCGGTATTCTTGCTAAGATCCTCTTTAAATTCTTCCTCGCTTACCAGCGTCTTCCGATTTTCCCAATCAGCATACAAAAGGTGGGCATACGAATGAGGGCCTATATAATGTCCGGTTTTATACAGTTTTTTCACTTCCTCCGGATTATTCCTGATATAGTCTCCGGTCAGGAAAAATGCTCCCTTTACCTGTTGACTTTTTAACGCCTTAGTAATTGGCGTATAACCATCATTCAAATCATGAGCCGTAAAAACCAAAGCCACCTTCTTTTGGGTGGGATTGCCTCGAATCACCGCTCCAAAAGTATCTTCTTCTACATTTTTATCAGACACCGCACTGGTAGCCTCTTCCAACGCTGCCAGTAAATAAACCAGGCTGGCTGTTCCGTCCATTGTGGGTTCATTTGTACTATAATCGCCAAAATCATCATGATAGACCACCAAATCACTTTGGAACTCCGCATATCGATCTTCATTATACAGTTCAATACCTATCAGATTATTAAAAATATCGGCATACACGGGGCCATCTACCAAACCGCCATCAATGGGATAACCTTTTAAATGCGTAAAAGCAGAATGGGGATCCGTTGGAGTATTGCCATTTTGGGGAAAACCATAAATCATGGAAGCTCCCCAGGGATTCACCCCAAATAACCAATCGATGTTGGCTTGTGCCAATTCTGCATAGGTTGTATCGCCGGTTAATTCCTCATACCACAAGGCCTGAATAATAAAGGAAACCGTCAGATTATTGCTTACCCAAATAAAGGGCACGCCTCGATAAAATGGATTTTCCCGTGCCCTTTTCCACACCGATTCCATTCCTTTTTTATAAAAACGCATTAATTCCTCCCGATCCTCCTTTTGAGCCTGTTTTCCCAATTCATAATGTCCCAGATTAATAAAAGGGTAATATTGATAATGATTGGCCGTATCTCTCGCCATCCATGGTTTTAATGGATCCTCCCGTGCATATTGTAAAGCTGCTTTATAATCGGACTCCTTGTGCGAATTTTTATACGCTCGGGCAAAAGCCAATTCCATATCATCTTTCCAATCTTCTTCCGCATAAATATAAGGTGATTTTACGGAGACGGTTTGGGTCACGCCCAACTTAATATGGGCATAATCCAGTGCTGTTTTTGCCTTCTTCCGTAAAATACCGGCATACTCCGGATTCTTTTCATTCCATAAATCGGCTCCCAAATTAAAAGCACTGGAGAATTTGGCTGCCGTCGAACTCGTTCCCGTAGTAGCATTAAGAAATTGTCCTCTTTGCTGCGGTTTTCCGTCAATAAAATAGACCGGGCGTTCGGCACCGCGGCCGTATAAGGAATCTTCTCCCGGCATTCGCATACCGGCGTGATCTCGGTCATCGCCAATTTGATTAAATAGCCAGTCGGGACGAGGGTGCATTTTCAGCATCCAGTCCAACCCCCATTTAGCTTCGTCCAAAACATCAGGAATCCCATTGCTTCCGTCCAATCCGTTGGCTTGTTTCTCATCGGTAAAAACCTCCGGAAAATCCCGATAGGCCATTAATAGATGATAGACCGCATTGGAGGAGGTAGGAGCATATTGCAAATAATCAGAAGCGTCGTGCCAACCCCCGCCCACATCGACATGCGTGCTATCCTTCAATCCGACCGATTCTCCATACAAGGAAAACCCATCATGGGTATGACAGGTGGCCTCTAAATACGGATTAAAGAGTGAACGCTGCTGTCGCATATACCGTAAAGCAAAATCGGCCGCCCCTTGATAAAGGCCGCTTTTAATACGAAATACAGGGGATTTGACAGCTCCTACTTCAATATAAAATTCTCCTTCTTTTTGAACCGCTGAAAAATCGAGTCGGAAACCGTGACTAAACGGGCCATAGCTCCCAAAATCCGCAGAGGGCTTGCCCGTATAAATCACACGCTCTGTAGCGGCTTCTTTAACCGTGAATTCATCGGCTTGTACCGCTTCTTTCGCCACCAATACCGCTACTTTTATCTGGGATGGAGCATAACCTAATTGATTAACACGGATCCAGGATTTATCAGAATTGGCGGCAGCGTTCAAGGACAAAAACAGAACGCTGAGCAACAAGAGAAATATCTTACCAGAATATTTTGATAGTCTATAAGCAATCGGAGAGGGGGTATCAATCATAAAAGAATATTTTATAAACAGGTTTGAGATCATTTACATTTTTAAATCTCTCTATGTACTTTTATGAAACCTGTATTCGTAAGACCTAATTGTATGAATTCTTCTAAAGCACGCTTGAATTACCATAAAATTTATTTATTGTTGTCTTTACGCTTGAGTCGCATTCCTCGTTTATTTACAGTAAAGACTATTTCGTAACAAACTGATAATCAATTCATTTTATAAACAGAAAAGTTTAAATTATTTCATCTTTTTAAATGGGGTTAAAACCCTATTCTATTTTCCCTCTTTTCGGAGGCTAAAGCCACCGGCAATGGTTTTATTCTCAATCTCTCTATAACGGAAGGGAAGATTATAGATAATTCTACTGTTAATATATAGAGGTCATTTAAACTTTCAATTCCTTTTCGGCCCTACCACACGATTAATTAATGATCTTCCCGATTTCGCAAATATTCCAGAGCTTTCTGCAATTCCTCGGGATTATTCATATACGGCTCCAGATTAAAAAGTTCTATTTTTCTAAACGCCGTGGGGAAACTCTCACTCTGCAAAGCAATATACCCTTCTTGTAAGGCTTTTCCGTCCTCTTTTATCTGCGGATCAAAATTATGTACTACCCCACCCCCAATAATGGGTTTTTCATAGACTAAAACGGTGTCTCTCCCTACAATATGTTTGATAATAGAATCCCCCAATACCAAGGCTTCCACGTGTGTCCATTTCCTCCCCGGGCGAGGCTCGGAATTCGAATTGATGCAATGCTGGGTAATTAATTCTCCTTCTCTGTGAATATGGGTTCCCGGCGTGCAGACATTCCCATTCGGACGTTGAATCGAATCTTCACTACCCAGCAGTTGACACTCCAACGAAATCGGATAATCCTGATCCAAGCCCATACTTTCGGGAGACTGACTGTGGAGCATGAGTCCGTTATTCATAAAAGCCCACGCTTCACCATCCGCCACTTGCTCTCCATAAAACCGATATTCGGCAACCAGAAGATAAGCCGAAAATTTATCCTTATAAAAAATATGCCCCCAGCGTCCTTTCAACGAATCCTTATACTGATCGTAGGATACTTTTAAAAGGCTGTCTTCCACCCGAAAAGTATTTCCAAAGTTCTCGTTTAACGGATATCCCGTAATCTTAACTTTCCAATCTTTTATATCCTTACCGTTAAATAATTCCACCCAATTCTCTTCATAAGACGTGTTCTGCGGAGAACAACTCATAAAAAGAGCAAAACTGATTAGGCTCATCCATAGAATCGTTGGAGTCCTAATAAAATTGGGGACTAAGGAGAACAATTTCCTGATCATAAAACATAATTAAAACCGATTGATAGATCCCACTGAGACACAAATCATCATTGATCCCACTTCAAACAGGACATTTCCGGGCAACGCTTCCAAATATATTCTTAATTCTCCTAATAGCCTGAAAAATTGAGGTTCTGTTTTTCCACAGGCACTTTTTTGCATTCAATTGATAAAGCGATCTATAGTTAGGGGCTCAAAAGTGCCATTTCGTAGTGAGAAATCTTAGGAACCCGATAACGAAGAGATTCCTCCTTTGTCGCCGTGCCCCTAATAGTGTTGATGGAGAATGACAAAATACTTCGTAAAAGAGGTTATGAGACCGCTACGATTTAAATAGAGGTTTATTTTTTTAAAATTTATGAATTGGTGAATAATCTTATCTAACTATTTGCATAATTAACTGATACTTTATAAAAGTTT
>CAZBXQ010000113.1:0-6182 GCA_964495935.1 uncultured Flavobacteriaceae bacterium | reverse complement strand
TGGATCATGTTAAAACACAGGCCCCATTGGCACTATTGGCGGCCGGAGTCGGTGCTCTGTGTTCCGTAATTTGTGTCATATTACTGATATGATTCGCAAATTTGCATTAAGAATCTATCCTAAGACGTAAATAAAACTCAATTGCACGACTATTATGAATAAACACAAAATTATTAATTGCTTGTTTATTTTATCGATTATCTTTTTTTCCCATGCACAAGAAAATCAAAAGCTTGATTTTCTTATAAAAAATGCCACTGTTTTTGATGGAAGTCGAAATGAACCTCAAAAATTGGACATAGGGATTTATGGAGATAGAATTACCTATATTTCTTCTCATTCTAAAAGTGTATCTGCTAACCAAGTTATTGATGCAGAAGGGCTTTATATCAGTCCGGGATTTATTGATCCGCATACACATAATGACAAGTGGCTTAACAGCGATAATACCGGTGAACGAGAAAACCTACCTTCATTGCTGCAAGGGGTTACTACTGTGTTTTTGGGGAGTGATGGTTTTGGAGGATATAATATTGGCGATAAAATAAAACACTATAACCAAAGTGGGGTGGGTACCAATATTGCACTTTTTGTTGGGTTTAGCCCCGTCCGAAAGAAAGTTATCGGTACAGAAGATATAAAAGCTTCCAAAGAAGATATAAAAGCCATGAAAGAACTAATTGTGAAAGGAATGCAGGAAGGTGCTTTTGGACTTTCAACTGGGCTTTATTATTCTCCTCAGAGTTATGCTTCGACCAAAGAAGTTATAGAATTAGCTAAAGAGGTCCGAAAATATGGAGGACTTTATGATACCCATATGCGGAGTGAGAGTAATGGCTTAATTGAAGCTATTAAGGAAAATATCAAGATTGGAAGGCAAGCCGATATTCCAGTCATGATTTCTCATATCAAAGCTTTGGGCCCAGCTGCTTGGGGCAAAAGCGATGAGGTTATCCGACTTATTGAGAATGCACAAAAGGAGGGAGTAGAAATATTTGCGAGTCAATACCCCTATATTGCTTCTCAAACCTCTTTAAAGGCTATGCTTCTTCCGCAGTGGGTTCAATCCGGAGGAAAGAGTGCTGTTTTAGAACGTCTTAGGCACTACGGTAGTGATAAAAAATTAAAAAAGGATATCAGTAAAAATCTGGCTATTCGTGGGGGAGATAGTCGAATTGTCATTTCCCGTTATCCCGATTCTGCTTTTATAGGTAAATCTTTACACGAAATTGCTACACAATGGAACGTTTCTCCTGAAGAAGCGGCGGTTGAAATTATTCAGGAAGCCTATAATACAAGTGCTATTTCTTTCTCTATGGATCCTGAAGATATTGACAACTTTATGACAAAGCCGTGGGTAATTACAGGCTCCGATGGAGGCGGTGGGCATCCACGAACCTATGGTACCTTTGTCAGAAAAATCAGGAAATATACTCTGGAAGACCATGTCCTTTCTCTGGTCGATGCTATCCATCAGTCCACCGGCAAATCGGCTAAGTTATTAGGTATTAAAGATCGTGGATTTATAAAAAAAGATTTTTTTGCAGATCTCGTTATTTTTGATCTGGAAACGGTTCAGGATAATGCTACTTTCGAAAAGCCTGATACAGCTGCATCAGGAATACAATATGTCTTTGTAAATGGAAGCCTTTCCGTAAAAAATGGAAAACCCACGGGAAAACTTTCAGGTAGAGCATTGAAAAAATAGCCTTATTATTTATTTGAATCTTTTGTTTATAACCTAATTTGAAATATGAGTATTTATAAAAACATCAAAATGAATTATCAAATGAATTACGTTGAAGTATTACTTCTTTTGTTACTCTTGAACATTGGAGTCGTTAGAGCTGATAAAATAGCAAGCGAATATTCTGCAGTTTTGGACTCTACTTCTATCTTAACGGAAGAATTAAGTGATCAGGTACTCATTCGACGAACAGATTATGGGATCCCTCATATTTCTGCTCAATCTATTGAAGCGGCGGGTTATGGGTTGGGGTATGTCCAGATGGAAGATTATCATGATCGGGTAGTTAATGATCTGATCAAGGTTCGTGGAGAATGGACAAAATATCATGATATAGAGATCTCACGGCTACGACGTGCAGTTGATGATGATATTGCCAGACAAATTCAATATGAAAAAGCTGTTCGTACATTTCCTAAACTAAGCCGAGAAGCAAGGGATATCATTAGTGGTTTTACACAAGCCGTAAATGATTATATTCGTATTCATCCGGAGGAATTGGAGGATTGGGTTAAGCCTTTTTTTACTGTTTATGATGTACATGCAGTAGGAATTACCAGGGTGAGTATGTCTTCATCACATAAGTTCTTACACAACCTTAAGAATAACAACTTCTCCGCAGAATCTGATTCTTCCTTAGGAGCTGTTGATTCGGACTCTTCTATGGATTTTTGGGAGCGTCGCAGTTGGGAATATAAAGCCCCTCCTATTGATGTGGGATCGAATGCTTGGGCTTTGGCTCCGAGCCGGACGAAATCGGGGAATGCACTTTTGGTTAGAAATCCCCATCTCAACTGGAAGGCAGGTTATTATGAGGCTCATGTAGAAGTTCCCGGAAAATTTAATTTCTATGGTGATTATAGAATAGGCGCACCTCTGATTACCATTGGAGGATTCAACAAATATTTGGGGTTTTCGACGACTAATAATTATTCTTTTAAAGATGAGATTTATGCTTTTGATGTCGATCCTCATAATCCTGATCATTACATATTAGACGGGGATTCTCATGCGATAATCCGGGATATTCGAACGGTTAAAGTGAAAAATGGTAAAGGATTGGCAGAAGTGAAGAAAGAAGTGCTTTCTACACCTTTTGGTCCAGTGATTTATCGAGGGGGAGGGAAGATCTATATATTAAAATCTGCTGCCGCAGATGAATACCGGGCGGCAGACCAGTATCTGGCAATGATGGAGGCCACCAATCTTTCAGAATGGAAGGAGGCAATGCGGATTCGCGGAATAGTAACCTCAAATTTCACTTATGCCGATGTGGATGGTAATATTTTTTACGTCTGGAATGGTTCCGTTCCGGATTTACCGGTACCCTGGAGTGGGGAAGGAAAAGCTAGATCGGTGACCCGCTCCGATGAGATTTGGTCAAAACTTGTTCCCTGGGATGAACTGCCCCAGTTGGAGAATCCGGCCGGCGGATATGTACATAATGAGAACGATACGTTTCATTTTACCAATCTGAATGCAGAGCTGAAGGCAGAGGATTTTCCGGAATACTACCCGGAGCCTATTTTCCGTCTGCGGAGCCAGAAGGCTTATGAGTTGATTGGAAATCCTGAGGATAAATTTTCCCTTGAAGATATTGTTCGTTTAAAAAACAATACTGGGATGCTATTGGCCGATCGGGTAAAAGAGGATTTGGTAAAAGCTGTTGAGGATTCAAAAAGAAGTTTAGAAAATCTGGAAGAAATTCAAAAGGCAATAGCTGTAATAAAAACATGGGATAATACTGTTTCTATAGATAGTAGGGGAGGGCTCCTTTTTAAAATATGGTGGGATCGGTATGTGGAAACGGCACCGACAAGAGGCATTGAACCTTCTCCTGAATCTGTAGGGTTTCCGGCTAAAGCTAATGAATTGTTTTCTACTCCTTGGTCCACCAGTCATCCGGCGGATACGCCTTATGGTCTTGCCGACAAAGAACGTGCAACAAAAGCATTTGAGTGGGCCGTTGATAAGATAAAAGAGACCTATGGAGGATATGATATCGCCTGGGGGGAAGTACATCGTATGTTGGCTGAAGGTAAGAACGAACCCGCCAATGGATGTAGCGGAATCTATGGTTGCTTTCGGGTATTCTGGTATGCGCCTACACAGGTTGGCGGAGAAAACCGATTGGCTGTAACCGGCGGGGACGGCTGGGTTATCGCCATAGAATTCGGAAAAATGCCCCGGGCATATTCGGTTTTGGCCTATGGGGAAAGCGAGGATCCGGAATCACCTTACTACTATGACCAATTAGAGATATTTAGAAAAAAGGAGATGAAGCCGGTCTATTACACACAGCGGGATATTAAAAAGCATACCATTAAAACTTACTATCCCGGAAAATCTACAAATTAATTTATGACTTATGGCGTAGTGAATCATAAAGCGTTGATTTTTCTGATATAGAAGGACAATAGATTGAAATGTTTCCTTTATGCGGCTAGTTTAACGCAGCTATTATAAGGAAAAATATTGATTTTAATCGTTTCAAAAGAAATAATGGATCAGAGAATGGAGACGAATATTTTTGGTCTGAATCGTAATAAAAGACAGAATTGAACTGGGTATCCAATGTATGGATAGACTAGAAACCATGGGTCTTCGCTCAACTTGATCTATTCAAAAAAAATGAGTTCTCTGTTCTTACCACATACGCAGTCAAAATGAAAGCATTGATTGATTCTGGCTTTATAATAGCCCGGATCTGAAACCCTTTATTTTAAATAAAGTTTTAAGTAGATGACTATATTTTATGAATTTTGGCATTAATAAGTTTGATACGATTGTTCAAGTTGGATTGGATGTAACTATCTCGTTTTTGTGGCTGTATTTTTTGAATAAAAATGGAAAATTTAAATAATCAAGATATAAGAGCTCCTTTTATAGAGCATTATGGACTAAGGAATGCGAAAAACCAGATTCACTATCAAAGTTCCCCCGAGGATCTACAGCGTTTTTCTGTAGAACGAGGGTTGGGAGAAGAGACTTCTTCCGGGGTTCTGGTGGTCAAAACGGGAGCGTTTACGGGGCGATCGCCTAAGGATCGGTTTATCGTTGCCGACGATGTTACCAAGGAAAAGGTCTGGTGGGGGGATATCAACATCCCTTTTACTCCGGATAAGTTTGATGCTTTGTACGATAAGGTTACAGACTATCTCTCAGATAAGGAGATTTATGTACGAGATTCCTATGCCTGTGCGGCCGATGACTATCGTCTTAATATCCGTGTGATCAATGAGTATCCGTGGAGCAATATGTTTGCCTATAACATGTTTTTGCGTCCGGATAAAGAAGAATTAGGTAATTTTAAGGAAGATTGGCTGCTTGTAAACGCTCCGGGTTTTATGGCCGATTCTGAGCGGGATGGAACACGTCAGCATAATTTTGCGATTTTAAACTTTACCCGTAAGATTGCTTTGATTGGCGGTACGGCCTATACGGGAGAAATCAAGAAAGGTATTTTTTCGGTTTTAAATTTTATTTTACCGGTAGAGCGAGATACGTTGGCGATGCATTGTTCTGCCAATGTAGGATCAGATGGTGATACGGCGATCTTTTTCGGGCTATCGGGAACAGGAAAGACGACACTGTCGGCCAATCCCGAGCGGAAGCTGATAGGTGACGATGAGCACGGCTGGACGCAGGACCATCGGATTTTCAACTTTGAGGGAGGCTGTTATGCCAAGACCTTGAACCTTTCGGAAGAAAAGGAGCCGGATATTTATCATGCTGTTAAACCGGGCGCGATTTTGGAAAATGTGATGCTGAAGAAAAGTGGGAAGGTTGATTATGAGGATGCCTCGATCACCCAGAATACGCGGGTGAGCTATCCGATAGATTATATCAAGAATATAGTAAAGCCTTCGGTGGGAAAGAACCCTAAAGATATTTTCTTTTTGACGGCCGATGCTTTTGGAGTGCTACCTCCGATAAGTAGATTGACTTCGGGTCAGGCGGCCTACTATTTTATCAGTGGATATACCGCTAAAGTAGCCGGTACGGAGGCCGGTATAGATGAGCCGACGCCTATTTTCTCGGCTTGTTTTGGGGCTCCGTTTATGCCATTGCATCCGGTTCGTTATGCCGAGATGCTGAATGAGAAGGTAAAGGAGAGTGGAGCCCGTGTGTGGTTGATTAATACCGGTTGGGTGGGAGGTCCTTATGGAGTGGGAAAGCGTATTGATTTAAGATATACGCGTTCCATGGTCCAGGCGGTGTTGGACAATAAATTGAATGCGGCGGAATATCGTACCCATGATATTTTCGGACTGGAGATGCCGGTAGAATGTCCTGATGTTCCGAGCGAAGTATTAAACCCTCGGGGAACATGGGGAGATCAAGCGGCCTATGATCGCAAAGCCTATATTTTGGCAGCTCACTTTAGAAAGAACTTTGAGAAATTCGAAGAGTTCGCCGACGAATGGATCTTGGC
>CAZBXQ010000112.1:0-6480 GCA_964495935.1 uncultured Flavobacteriaceae bacterium | reverse complement strand
TTTCGGAACCATAAGCATAAATTGATACTTGAATCTGCCACTCCGAAACTTTTGTTACTTGATGGCTTTAGAGAGGAATTGGAATATTTTTCGGCTTTTTGAGGGGAACCGGAAAAAATAAAGAATCTTAGCTTGTCGTTATGAAATAAAATGTAGTTATATTTGCGCCCATTATTAATAACCGGAGTCGTGAACTCCAAAATTTAATTGCTATGCCTGTAAAAATCAGATTACAACGTCACGGGAAGAAAGGTAAACCCTTTTATTGGATTGTCGCCGCCGATTCCCGGGCTAAAAGAGATGGTAAATATCTCGAAAAATTGGGGACTTATGATCCCTTGACAAACCCTGCAACGGTACATTTAAATGTCGATCATTCGGTGAAATGGTTACAGAATGGGGCGCAACCTACAGATACAGCTCGTGATTTGCTGTCTTCAAAAGGCGTGATGCTAAAAAGACACTTATTAACGGGAGTTCGAAAAGGAGCACTGAGTGAAGAGGAAGCCGAGAAGAAATTTCAGGCTTGGGTGGAAGAAAAAGAAGCTAAATTGGCCAAGCGTCGCGATGCTCATTTCGATTCTCAAGCAAAAGCTAAGGCTCAGGCACTGGAGGCCGAGAAGGCAGTAAGTGCCAAACGGGTGGCCGATGCCCAGCCGGAAGAAGAGCCCGAAGGAAGTCAGGAAGAGGAATAAATTAAATCCTCTTTTAACAATGCAAAAAACCGATTGTTTTTATTTGGGGCGCATTGTCGGGAAATTTAGTTTTCGAGGCGAGTTATTGGTAAAATTGGATACTGATAATCCCCTGCGGTATTTAGAAAAGGAATCATTCTTCATCGAAATAGGTGAAGATTTGATTCCTTTTTTTGTGGAGCGCAGCAGTCTCCATAAATCCGATTTGATGCGGATTAAGTTTGAAGATATTGACGATGAAAGCAAAGCCGACGCGCTTATTGATAAGGAGTTGTATGTACCATTGACCGACCTGCCGGAGTTAGGAAAAGAGGAGTTCTACTTCCATGAGGTTATTGGGTTTGTCGTATTTGATGAGCAGTATGGAAAACTTGGAGTGCTAAAGGCGATAGACGATCGCGCAGCTCAAGCTCTGTTTATTATTGCTCATCCTCAAAATGAAATCTTGGTTCCTATTACGGATCCCTTTCTTCAAAAAGTAGATAAAAAGAAAAAAGAAATCCACCTTCTCCTCCCGGCAGGGTTATTGGAATTGTATATTGGAGAATAATCTCATGAATCCTTCTGTTTTTTGATGGCTGATATCTTTCGTTTTAAGCAATTTTCGATTTCTCAGAAGCGATCGGCGATGAAAGTAGGAACCGATGGTGTTTTACTGGGGGCTTGGACGGATCTTTCTCATCGCCCGGAATCGATTTTGGATGTCGGTGCCGGAACAGGTTTGATTGCCTTGATGCTGGCCCAGCGGAGTGTCGCTCCGGTGATTGATGCTGTAGAGATCGATGCAGATGCCTATGAGGAAGCCGTTGAGAATTTTGAGAACAGCCCGTGGGGAGATCGACTTTTTTGTTATCATGCTGATTTTAGAACGTTTTACAGGGAGATTGAAGAGGTTTATGATTTGATTATCAGCAATCCCCCCTATTTTGAAGAGCCGTCCTCGCAGGAGATGATGATTACGCAGGGGCGACGGCGGGCGCGTTTTACGTCTGCTTTATCCTTCCAAGCACTTTTTGAAGGTGTCGGAAAATTACTTGCTCCAAACGGAAAATGGGCTCTTATCGCGCCTCGTTCTGCAGAGAACAGCATCCTTCAAAAAGGGACTGAACACCATCTCTATTTACAGCGCAGACTCCGTGTTCGAGGCCGGGAATCTACCCCCGTTAAACGCAGTTTATTACTTTTTGGATGGGAAAAAGAATCTTTTCGGGAAGCCGAGCTGATCCTTGAGATAACGCGTCACCGGTACACGCAGGAATATCAAGCACTAACAAAAGATTTTTATCTTGACGTTTAATCGATATGCGGGTACCCTGCGATTAGCTATTATAGTTGGTTTTGGGGCTCCGGTTATTCCGGATCCTATTCATGATTTAAATACTTGAAAATCTACTGATTGGAGATTCAACTTCAATTCTCGGGGAGAAGGAAGTTATCCTTGCACATTATTAGGGTTGTACCCGATGTATGGCACTTCTTTTTCGTTGAAACTTATCCCATACTTTTCCAATTCGTTTAAAATAGGATCATATACATCTTCTTTAATAGGACGCCGAACACCGGGAGTGGTAATTTCTTTATTTAAGATTTTGAGTGCCGCCATCGCTACGGGGAGTCCGACGGTTTTTGCCATGGCCGTATAGGTTTGATTTTCTCCGATATAGACCAAGGTGGAATCAATTTGTTTCTTTTTTCCGTTGAGCTCATAGCCGAACTTGTGATACATTACGATCATATCTTTGTCATCGGGCTCCAGTGTCCATTTTTCTTCCAGAATTTTTTGCAGAGCTTGAGCCGGAGTGGCATTTTTGATTCCTATTTTTTTATTGGGGTTAAAGAGATCTAATTCTTCCAGTTTTTCCCACATAATATCGTCCTGATCGATTTTTAGGTTATAGCGGGTTTTTAATTCAACGGAGTCGGTTGGAGAGTAGGGAAGAAAGGAGTTGATAAAGCCCCGGTAACTTAGGTCTTCAGTATTGTGCATTTGGTAGCTGTCATCGGTCAAGCCCAAGCGAACAAACATGTTCCAGGCACGGCTGAATCCTACCCGTCGTAAGGTTCCTCTATAAATTGTACGAATGTCCTCCAAGCCATAAATGGGGCGATATTTTAAGGAATCTCGATTGGCCAAAGCTTCAAAGCGGCCATATCCCTCAATATCCAAAAATTCGGTTCTTCGAAAGAGCCGGTGATAAGGGATATATTTATATTCTCCTTCCTGGATAAATTCGGCTGCGCCTCCTTGTCCGGCTACAACAACGTTACGCGGATTCCAGGTAAATTTATAATTCCACAGATTGGTGTCGCTCTCCGGTGCCACGAGTCCGCCGGTAAAGGATTCAAAGGAAATCATTTTCCCTCCCCGATTGCGAATTCGGTCGATAACCCGCATGGCACTCATATGGTCAATTCCCGGATCGACTCCGATTTCATTCATAAAAACAAGGCCTTTTTCTTCCACTTCATTTTCCAGTTTCCACATTTCATCACTCACATAGGAAGGAGTAACCAAATTCTTTTTATACGTTAAACATGTTTGGGCTACTTGGATATGAAACCTTGCCGGAAGCATGGAAATTATGATATCTGCTTTTTTTATGGCCTCAACCCGTGATTTCTTATCGAAAACATCGAGGGTAAAAGCTTCTGTACGAGGATGGTCTTGAGCTGCTTTTTGTGCACTTTCCAAGGCTAAATCGCCAATCCTTATTTGAAGTTTTTCAGTTTCTGATTTTTCTTGTAAGTAACGAACCAGTGCAGCGGTTGATTTTCCGGCACCAATGATAAGAATATTTCGCATTGTCTAAGACTTGTTTAAATTTGCGTCCAGCAAATGTAATTAAACAGTATGAGAGACCATTTTCATTATCATAAAAATTTGATAATCCTGGGCAGTGTTTTGGGATTAACCGCTATTCTTTTGGGGGCATACGGAACGCATGTCTTAGCTCCAAAGGTAGATGATGCCACCTACGAGGCTTTTGAAACGGCTGTAAGATACCAAATGTATCATGCCCTTTTTGCAATTATAGCGGGAGCTCTGCGCTTTTTGTCAAAGCGATCGAGCTGGGTATTATTGGGGCTGATTGCAGTAGGCGTTTTGTGTTTTTCGGGATCTATATACGGCTTGTCAACGGCTGATATGACGGGATACAATTATGCCCGTTTTTCCTTTTTAACACCTTTGGGCGGATTTTTCTTTATGGGAGCGTGGATTGTTCTAATCGTGCAAACTATACGGGCAAAAAGAAGTTAAATTCGGGTGCTGCCTGTTTGTATCACCCGTAATTGGGAAAGAAATCGATTGATGATCCCCGAATTCATCCGCTTTATGGAAGGGGAATCCCTCTGTCCATCTGAGCGATGAGCACATTTTTATATAAAGGTTTAAATCACCTTGCTATTCGACGATTGATTTTTTCCTTTTTAAAAAAAGAGTAGGATTACCCGCCAAAAGTATCGGCATATTCTTTTATGGCTTCGTTATACCAACGGATCTCCTGCTTGTTTTGACGATGTTCTTCGTTTCTAATGAGTAAAATAAGGTAGCGTAAACTTTCTGTGGGACCGCTTTCCTCGGCATTTGTGTTAAGCACTTCACCATCTTCGTCCAAGATATCTTCAGCCTGAGGAATGGGGATTGCAAAGGTTTCAAATTCTTCGATGTGTTCATAAATTAAACGGATGGCCTTGGCTACGACCGGGCGTTTTTCCTCTACCGCATAAGGACGTAAAGCCTTCAAATCGGTAATCAGCGTGTTGGTTATGATCCCGTTGCGCTCCAGTTCGTCAGTGATTTTATCGATGAGTTTTAAAGCTTTTTTATTAGTCAAAACAGAACAGGTTTTTATTTGGGTTGTGGTCGCAAATATAAATGTTATAAAAATGAAATAATGATAAAAGGATATAAAAAATTCAAAGGTGAATAGGATATGGAGGAAGGTGCTTTTTGTTTAAATTTCTCTCAAATCTATTGAATAATTTGGGCTGAGCCCTTATTTCTGCTTATTTTTGCAAAGTCTTTGAGTATTGGAAAAAGTTTTAGGAGATTACGATTTATTATGACAGAAACCCAGGCGACTACGAGTAAACAGCTATACGATTATCAGGAAGAAGATTTACAGAAGATTTTTAAATACTTAAACGAGGCTCCGGATGATTTTAACCTTTTGTATCAACTCCCTACTGGAGGAGGGAAAACCGTGGTGTTTTCAGAAATCGTTCGGCGGTATTTAAAACAAACCGATAAGAAAGTTATGGTGTTGACCCACCGTATTGAGTTGTGTCATCAGACTTCTCGCATTCTAAAAGGATTTGGGGTGCGGAATAAAATTATTAACAGCAAGGTGAAGTCACTCCCCGAGAAAAATGATTTTCAGTGTTTTGTGGCGATGGTAGAAACCTTGAATAACCGCTTGAATGATGAGGTGTTTAAGGTAGATAATGTGGGGCTGGTGATTATTGACGAGGCACACTACAATTCCTTTACAAAGCTTTTTAAGTTTTTTAAAGATTCTTTTATCCTCGGGGTGACGGCAACGCCTTTAAGCTCCAATATCAAGCTGCCGATGAATGATAATTATCAGGATTTGGTGGTGGGCCATTCTATTTCTTGGTTGATTGAACACGGATTTCTGGCCAAGGCTAATACCTATAGCTATAATGTAAAATTGAGTTCGTTGCAGATTGGTATTAACGGGGATTATACGGTTAAATCGTCGGAAGATTTGTACACCGATATGACCATGCAGAATAAACTTTTACAAGCTTATGAGGAGCGATGCAAAGGAAGTAAGACGCTGATTTTCAATAATGGTATTAATACTTCTTGGTTTGTGTATGAGACTTTTAAACAGGCGGGATATGAGATTCGGCATTTGGATAACACGCATAGTAAACAGGAGCGAGCCGATATTTTAAAATGGTTTCGGGAGAAATCGGATGCTATTCTCACTTCCGTAAGTATTTTGACTACCGGATTTGATGAGCCCGATGTGCGTAATATTATTTTAAATCGGGCGACGAAATCGCTTACCTTATATTATCAGATGATTGGTCGGGGATCACGACGGCTGCCGGATAAAGAAGAATTTAACGTTATTGATTTGGGAAATAACGCTGCCCGATTTGGCTTATGGGACGGTCCCGTGGATTGGGAGTTGATTTTTGAGAATCCAGATTATTTCTTGGAGAATTTGGTAGATGATGAAACCATTGAACGAGCCTTTAAATATGAAATGCCAAAGGAGGTTCGTAAACTTTTTAAAAACTCCGAGAATATTGATTTTGATATTAAAGGGGAATACGAAAAAGCCCTTGATAATGGTCGAAAATCAAAAGAGGTGTTAGATCGATCCATTGAACAACATGCACAAATGTGTAAGGAAAATAGCGAAGACGTTTTTGATGCCCGTATTTTGGCCAAAGAATTAAAAGACGATATCCGAGACCGGATTCGACGCTATTCATATTGCATTATCAACAACACTAAAAATTACAGGGATTGGCTTTTTGAGGATTATTACCGTAAACTACGGCTTCGTATCAATGAAATGTTCAGGGAGTAAATGTAATTTAAAAAAGGACGATCCCAAAAAAGTGTCGGTTTGACGCTTCTGGTGGTTGTCGGAAGAGAAATCCTGACGTATCGATAAAGAAGATATTTCTTTCCCGAATATTGGGGACGCAATAATAACTCCTATCAAAAAAGTTACCGGTGGTTATTGTTAACTGAAGTTTCGGAGACGTTCTGATGTGCCAAATTCAACACGGTTTATTGGAG
>CAZBXQ010000111.1:0-6511 GCA_964495935.1 uncultured Flavobacteriaceae bacterium | reverse complement strand
TTTTTCTCTTCTGAAACTACAAATGTAAGATTCCTCACTGCGTATCGGAATGAACATGTCGCTCTATAACAAACTTTGACGTTTCCTGTCATCCAGAGCACAGCGAAGGATCTTTTTTTTCTCTTCTGAAACTACAAATGTAAGATTCCTCACGGTGTGTCGGAATGAACTGTGCTTAGAAACAAACTTTTGAAACATAATTTTCGTCGTAAATAGTTTTGTTTTTGCCGATGACAAATCACTCCACGAATTAGATGATAAGACCACTACCTACCGGAATGCAGGCAGGGATCACACTCCCCATTATATTCATAGGCTTTACAGTCGCTCTATACAGTTAGCTTTTTTTGTTAGTGATGATAAAGCACTATTTAGAATGCAGGCTAAAAAAAAGATAATGAACTTGGTTTAAAAGTAAATTTGAGAGCAGGAAATTTGATCCTTTTTAAAAACAGGCCCTCATCACTTATTATGGTGGTAGGGCCGTTTGAATTTAAATGGATATACGTGCTTTTTGAAGACAGAACGATCAGAGGCTCCCTCTTTTCAACTCTTTTACCGCATAATCAGCGGCTCTGGCGGTAAAGGCCATATAGGTTAGCGAGGGGTTTTGACAGGCCGAGCTCACCATAAAACTTCCATCGGTTACAAATACATTTTTTACCTCGTGCATTTGATTCCATTTGTTTAGGGCTGATTCTTTGGGGTCCTTACCCATTCGAATGGTTCCCATTTCGTGAATAGCCTGTCCGGGATTGGAACCACCATCAAATATTTGGATATTTTTCATCCCGCTTGCTTCCAGCATATCTGCGGCTTCGTTCATCATATCTTCCCGCATATTCTCTTCATTTTCCTTCCAGCCACAATCAAATACGGCCGTGGGGAGTCCCCATTTATCCGTTTTTTCCGGATCGAGGAAAACCCGGTTTTCTTTATAAGGAAGGCATTCTCCAAAGGCCCCTATCCCCATTGTCCACATCCCCGGCTCTGATAGCTTCTTTTTAAAATGGGAACCAATTCCGATTTCTGCCACGCTGCTTGTCCAATCTCGGCGGGAAGCAGCCCCCTGATAGCCGAACCCTCTAAGGTAATCTCTTTTCTCATTCTTCCTGAGATTTTGAAAACGGGGAATGTATATTCCATTGGGACGTCGGCCAAAATAGTATTGGTCTTCAAATCCCGGGGCTTCACCGGATGCTCCATAACGGAATTGATGGTCCATTAAATATCGCCCAATGACCCCACTGTCGTTGCCTAATCCGTCGGGAAAACGTTTTGAGGTAGAATTTAACAGTATTGAAGCAGAGCCGATAGTAGATGCATTGAGAAAAATAATATCGGCATAAAATTCTGAAACCTCCATCGTATTAGCATCGATAATACGAACCCCGGTCGCTCGTTTTTGGTCCTGATCGTATAGTATTTCACTAACAACAGAGTCCACCAAGACCGTGAGATTCCCGGTTTTCTGTGCAGCCGGCAGGGTACTGGACTGGGTGCTGAAATAGGCACCGTAGGGGCAGCCACGACTGCATAGATTGCGCATTTGACATTGATTTCGCTGGCCGTGAATCGGTTTGGTGGCAGTTAGATGGGCCACCCGACCGATGGTTATTTTGCGATTTTCAAAGTTTCCTTCAACCCCCTTTTTAAATTCTTTCTCGACACAGTTCATTTCCATGGGAGGTAAGAATTTTCCATCCGGTAAATGGGCAAGATTTTCTTTCTGGCCACTGATTCCCGCAAATGCTTCCACGTAGTCATACCAAGGGGCAATTTCCTTATACCGTATGGGCCAATCGATAGCGATTCCTTCTTTTATATTGGCTTCAAAATCCAGATCACTGAGCCTGTAAGACTGCCGCCCCCACATAATCGATCGTCCTCCTTTAATATCCGGACGGAACCAATCAAATCCCTGTTTTTCTTCATAGGGAGCATCAGAATCGGTAAACCAATAACTGGCATTATGTTCGCCATACGGATAGTCTCGGGAAAGGAATTCATGATGTTTTTTTTGTTCCGTTGTGATCCGCCCCCTGTGCTTAAATTCCCAGGGATTCATCATGGCCGTTTTATATCCCGTGATGTGTTTTAATTCATGGCCGCGTTCCAATAGGACCGTTTTTAATCCTTTTTCTGTTAATTCTTTGGCGGCCCAGCCACCGCTGATTCCCGATCCGATGACAATAGCGTCAAAAGTATGTTCTTTTTTGGCTTTAATATTGAGATTGCTCATGTGTTTTAACTATATATTTTGAATTAAGTGGCCCAGGCTTTATCTCCTTCTTTATAGGGGATGCATCCTTTGTAATCCCCTGGGACTTGTATGTATCTAAGGGTTTCTGTAGCTCCGGTTTCGGAAGTGAAAAAACCAAGTAGTGTAAGTTCCTTAAAGACCCTGTAAAAAGACAGATTTTCTGAGCTTTCCGTAGTTGGCTCCAAGATCAGCTCGTCTAATTCTTTTACGGCTTCCTCTTGTTCACTTTCTGAAAGCTGGTTGAAATAGGCTCCTTTTTGGTCTTTACACCAGGAGTCGAAGGATTGCAATCCCCGGTGAAATTTATTTTGATCCTTCTTGGGGAAAGTATCCTGCATCATCATAACAATAAATTCGGGAACCCCTGCTTTTACAGCTCCGGGAGTATCGGTATCCGGAATGATTTGATCGGCCATTTGGGTTATCATTTCTTTTTCCCCATCGGTAAACTCTTTTGCTTTTCCGGTTTGGACTTCCCTGGCAGGAGAGGAGCATGCCTCCATGATAATACTGAGTGTTGAGGTACTCAGTATTCCGCCCATAAGCAGGGCGGTATTTTTTATGGCTTCTCGTCGTTTCATAAATTATAAAACATTATTTTTTAAATAGGTTAAACTGCTTCTTATGCTGGGAAAGGGGTTGTCTGGAGTGATATCCTGTTCGACAAAAAAGTTTTCCATTCCGGCTTTTTGGGCACGAGCAAAGATTCCGGGCCAGTCGATAATCCCGTTACCTACTTCGGTCATGGCCGGCCCTCCCTGGGATAAATCCGTAGTTCCACGATCTTCTGTTCGTTTCATGTCTTTTACATGCCATAAGGTGAAACGACCGGGGCTTTGATCAAATAAAACGATGGGATCATAGCCTGCACGGCTCACCCAAAAGATATCCATTTCTATTTTTACAAGATCGGGATCGGTTTCGTTAAGGAGGATTTGGAAAGGCAGTTGATTGTCAATTTTTTCAAATTCGAAATTGTGATTGTGATAACAAAATTGGATCCCTGCCTGTTTACATATTTCTCCCGCTTTATTAAATTCTTCGGCTCTTTTTTTATAATCGTTTACGGTTTTTCGTTGAGGCGGTAGTAAAAAAGGACAAACCATATATTTTAAACCGACTTTTTGGGCGTCTTCAACGGCTTTTTCCCAACCGTTGAGGAGGGTTCCCTTGGTTTTAGAATCTCCGAGGGCATAGTGCCCACTGAGCATTTTTAAGCCGTTACTTTTTAAAATCCCGCGAATCTCTGCAACCGACTTGCCATAAAACTTTTGAGTTCCACTATATGTGGCATGTTCTACCAGCTTGTATCCGATTTCGGCCACTTTGGCCAAGCTTTCTTCGGGATTATCCTGCATTTGGTTGCGGATCGTGTAGAGCTGGATACCCGGCTCATATCCACCTTTTATAAGGTGGTCAAGTGAAAATCCAAGATGGGGTACCGAGAGTGCCCCCAAAAGTAAACCGGATTGCTTTAAAAAATTTCTGCGTGTTGTTGCCATAATGGAAATTACATGGGGTTATATATAAAAAAGAGTATAATGGAGCCTGCGGAGTGGGCAGGCCAATGAGTAGTTGTTGATAAATCGTTCTAATCCTGAAATTATAAGGTAGAGTTGTTTGTACACGAACAAAACCGTTATATTATTTAAGTGCTTTGTGGTTGGTAGTTAGAAAAACCAACGACTTTCAAATTTAACGAAGTTTTTTAACTTACTCTCTTTTATTTTGGATTTTATTGAAAACGGGGGTAATTGGTTGGGAAGAACGGGTATTATAGGATGATAAATTCGGGGTATGAGGGGAAAAGCAGATGCAATATATAGAAGTTGCAAATGCGATTCACAGTATAATACCGTTAGGCAGGAAATCCTGAGCTGTATATAGAAATTGGTTTGAAAATTAAGATCCGGGAAGGGTTTATCGGGCCTTTCTTTATCCGAGAAAAACTTTTTCCAGTTTTAACGGTTCAAGATATTTTCCTTCTTGGTAAACCCGCATATTGCCACCTGATAGCTCATCGATCAAGATGATATGGTTATCGGTGTCTCGGCCGAACTCGAGTTTGATATCGTATAAATCCAGCTTTTTTGCAGCTAATTCATCTTTGATCAAATTGCAGATAGAAATGGTATTTTCTTTGATTATACCGTATTCCTGCGGAGTGAGAATCTGTAGTTGTACCAAGGCGTCCTTAGTAATGGGAGGATCGCCACGATGATCGTCTTTGAGCGTAAACTCAACGAAACTGTTTAGTTTTTGCCCTTCCTTACATAATCCCCCGTATCGCCGATAAAAACTGCCCACTGCACGAAACCTGCAAATCACCTCTAAGCCGTTTCCAAAAACCTTTGCTTTTTTTACGGTCATCGTTCGGTTTTCTATATTTGAACTTACAAAGTGCGTAGGAATCCCTTTGTCATTTAAGAGCTTGAAAAAATGGGTGGTCATGGTTAATCCCGATTTTCCGGCTCCTTCAATAGATAGCCCGACAGTATTGGCACCGGGGTCAAAAACACCGTCAGTCCCGGTTACGTCGTCTTTAAATTTGAGCAGCAGGTGGTTATCGTTATCCGTCGAATAGACATCTTTGGTTTTTCCGGAAAATAAGCGTTTCATAGGAATTATTTTTTGAGTCTTCAAAATTAAAGTAAATGACTTAAAAGTGAGTAGAAAGCGAAGTTTTTTAGTAATTGTTTTTTTAGCGGTGTCTTTTTATACCGATTTCTCTTTATTCGAAAGTCATAGAAACTCAATGTAGCATTTTGGTTTTCACGCATGGAAGGCTCGATTATAATTCGATTTTGTTCAATTTACCTCCTTTCTCTGTTATTCCGGCCGACCGAAGTGCAGCAGCCGATTCGGAATCTTATGATGGGATGGTGATTTAACCGATTATTTTTCTTCGATTTGTAGCTGGTATCGCGGAACTCTTTTTCTCATTATCGAATGCCGAACAGTAACCTTGTGAATATCATCTACTGGGTTGTCTGTCATTTAAATCTTTGATCAATTCAGTATGCATCCACGGGAAAAGATGTTGAATACATTGCTCCTGCCTTGCAATTTTTATGAGTGCTTTTGATGACAAGATAGACAGGGAAACAAACCTGTAACGATTGGTTAAAATATGTAAATTTATAGTTAATATGTGCAAATGATAGTAGTTGAAATAGATGCAAGTTTGTCTAACTTTTACAAAATAATCAGGATTATGAAAGACAAATTAAATAATCTATTGACTTTATTGTTGTTCTTCGTTGGGGGATTAGCCCTTTTGCAGGCACAGACGATAGAGATTTCGGGAACTGTTTCTGATGAGGACGGAATCCCCATACCGGGAGTGAATATCATGGTAGAAGGAACCGATCAGGGAACCAGTACCGATTTTGATGGAAATTATACCCTAACGGCCGAACAGGGAGAAATTCTTAATTTTAGTAGTATAGGTTTTCAGGATGAGCAGGTTACGGTAGGGACTGATACAACTATTAATGTGACCCTGAAGACGGGAACGGCATTGGATGAAGTGGTCGTTGTAGGTTATGGAACACAGAAAAAAAGTGATGTAACGGGGGCGATTACAAGTGTAAAAGCCGAGGATCTCGAAAAAATCACTTCTACAAGTGTTATGGATGCCCTGCAGGGAAAGGTATCCGGGGTTTCTATATCGAACTCCTCCGGTGCGCCGGGGGGATCTCCCGAGGTGAATATTCGGGGGATAGGGACTTTTGGAAATAACCAACCCCTGTATATTGTCGATGGCGTGGAATCGGATCCCTATTTTTTGAACAATTCGGATATCGAATCCATGGAGATCTTGAAAGACGCTTCTTCAACTGCCATATATGGTACAAGAGCAGCTAATGGAGTGGTTATGATTACCACAAAAAAAGGAAAGAAGGGGAAACCCAGAGTTTCAATTAATTCTTCCTATAGCATCAACACCTTAAGGAAAAGGATGAAGCTTCTGGATGCTGATGGTTATGTTAAGGTTCTGGGGCAAATGTATGAGAATGCCGGTATCCCGGAGCCAAACTTTATAAAAAATCCTCCAAATGTAAATACAGATTGGTTGGGAGCAACGCAAAGAACCGGTTATTTAATGAAAAACGATATTAATGTATCCGGTGCCACAGATGTGGTTAACTATAGCATTTCGGGCAATTTTGCTAAGGAGGAAGGAGTTCTTATAGTTCTACTTTGACACATTAGAATAATCCAAATTTTTATTATATTTTACTATAA
>CAZBXQ010000110.1:0-6650 GCA_964495935.1 uncultured Flavobacteriaceae bacterium | reverse complement strand
TTATAAGCTTATAATCGTCAGATAAACAATTATTTATAAAATGTGTCATTGGTACACCGTGAGGAATCTTTATATCCGTAGATTCAACGAAGAAAAAGATCCTTCGCTTCGCTCTGGATGACAGGAAACATCAAAGTTTGTTATAGAAAAAGAATGTTTCGACACACCGTGAGGAATCTTTATATCCGTAGATTCAACGAAGAAAGAGATCCTTCGCTGCGCTCTGGATGACAGGAAACATCAAAGTTTGTTATAGAAAGAATATCATTTCGTCCCGAGGCTTCGGGAGAGCAATCTTTTTCCTGTTCATGGATTAAGATCTCTCACTGCGTTTGAGATGCCATTTTTAGGAGAGTACCTATCCAAATTATATCTGATCTTCAAAATCACAACTACAAATTATCTGTTACTCATAAAAAAAGTAGTTAGATAAGATAATTCCTAAATGTGTAAAACAGACTTCCCGCTATTTTATTCATTATAAACGTGTTAGAATGGAAAATAATAATAAAACATGATGTTTATTGCGAAATCGAATTTTGATTTAATTTTGGGATCCTCCACGGACGGACAAGCCTTCTTCGTTACAAAATCCTTGAAATAGCCCCCTATTCCTACGAATTTAGACGCCCTGAATCTGTACAAAATTAAATTCATGAATTAAGCAGGATAGGATTGTTGATAACTCTAAATCAAAAAAAAATATCATTGGAAATGAATTTTTATATTTGTACTCATTAAAATGGAGATGGAACAGTTTATCGTATCAGCCCGAAAGTATCGTCCACAGACTTTTGAAGATGTCGTAGGGCAAGAGGCAATTACAGCTACGCTGTCTAATGCCATTGCCACCAATCATCTGGCTCAAGCTTTGCTGTTTACCGGTCCTCGCGGAGTGGGAAAAACCACTTGTGCCCGAATTCTGGCCAAAAAAATTAACCAGCAAGCCAGTGACGAATCCCTTGCCGAAGAGGAAGATTTTGCTTTTAATATTTTTGAGCTGGACGCCGCCTCAAACAACGGAGTTGATGACATTCGGGAATTGACCGATCAGGTACGGATTCCTCCTCAAGTGGGCAAGTACAAAGTTTATATTATTGATGAGGTTCATATGCTGTCGTCGGCAGCTTTCAATGCTTTTTTAAAGACTTTGGAAGAGCCGCCCCAACATGTCATTTTTATTCTGGCAACCACCGAAAAACACAAGATTATTCCCACGATTCTCTCCCGTTGCCAAATCTTTGATTTTAAAAGAATCACTGTTAAAGATGCTAAAAACTACTTGGCTAAAATTGCCAAGAGAGAAGGGGTAGAAGCCGAAGATGGTGCCTTACATATCATCGCTCAAAAGGCCGACGGGGCCATGCGCGATGCTTTATCCATTTATGATCGGGTCGTGAGCTTTAGCGGAAAGCATATAACACGCGAGGCCGTTGCTGAAAACCTCAACGTTCTCGATTACGACGTTTTCTTTACCTCAACCCATTATATTACTACCAACGATATTCCCTCGCTGCTTTTACAATTCAACGAAATTCTGGCCAAAGGATTCGATGGTCAACATTACATTGCCGGACTCGCTTCTCATTTCCGGGATTTATGGGTTTGTCAAAACCAAGAGACAATTGCCCTTTTGGAAGTGGGCAAAGAAACCCAAGCAAAATATTTTGAACAGAGTAAAAGTGTTTCTAAAGGCTTTTTGTTAGACGCCATTGAACTGGCCAATACCTGCGATTTTAATTACCGCACCGCCCAAAACCAGCGCCTTCACGTAGAACTCTGCCTGATGCAATTGGCATCCCTCACTTTTTCGGCTAAAAAAAAAAGTTTGAAAGCTTCATAATTCCCGCTGCTCATTTTGCAAATCGGGAACATCCTCCTCAAAAACCAAATCCCGGATTACACCATCAAACATCTCCTCAACCCAAAGAAAATACGATACAAGAAGCGACTCCCGAAATACCCAAAGTGAAAGAAAAACCGGAGTCGAAAGAAAAGAAGGAGGAGTTTCAAGAATCTCCGGAGCCTGAAGAGAAGCAAGAACACCAATTAACATCAGGGTTGTCTCTAAAAAGTATAAAAGCCAAACGCAAACATAAAGCGCAGCAATTAAAAAAGAAGAAACACTTAGAAAAAGAGGCTCATGAGGAATTTACAGAGGAACAAGTACAAGCCGCCTGGGACGACTTTATTAAGAAATTAAAGAGAAAAGGACGCAAAATCCTACCTTCAATCCTGGCCACCGACCGCCCTCAGGTGAAAGGTACCAAACTCCTTATCAAATTACCAAACGAATCGATGAAGGAGGGGGTTGAACGCGAGAAAGGGGCTCTCCTGGCCTTCCTCAAGGAAACTTTACAAAACACGGATATCACACTCCACATCAAAGTAGATGCTCAACTGGTGACCCGCAAAGCCTTTACCCCATTAGAAAAATATCAAAAACTAAAAGAAGAAAACCCCCTTATCGAAAAGTTGAAAGACACTTTCGGTCTGGACATTTAAAAACGATTATATGTCAATGTTAGGTCTCAAATTACCAACCGATCCCCGATGGGCCGATGTAGCCTCAAAAAATCTGGAAGTTATCCTTACCGACCATGCCTGGTGTGAGCAAAAAGCAGCCTCGACAGCCATTTCATTAATTATTAACTATCCGGAATACACCGACCTGACTAAAAAAATGACCCTTCTGGCCATGGAAGAAATGAGCCATTTTAAGCTCGTCTATGAAAAAATTGAAGAACGAGGATTAACCTTGGGTCATCATCGAAGCGATGAATATGTCAATAAACTCCTCCAATTCTTCCCCAAGGGAGGCAGCCGAAAAACACAACTCATACACCGCCTCCTCTATGCCGGTCTCATCGAAGCACGAAGCTGTGAACGTTTTAAACTGTTTTCTGAAGAATTGGAAGATCCGGATTTAAAAGTTTTCTACCGAAAACTCATGGAAAGCGAAGCCGGGCATTACACGCTGTTTCTCACCTTGGCAAGAAAGTACGGGGGGCGTGAAGAAGTGGATAAAAAATGGCAGGCTCTATTGGAATACGAAGCCCAAATCATGCAAGATTTCAGCGACGGAGATGCCATTCACGGCTAAAATCAGTATTATCACAGTATCCGGGGAGCCATATTCCTTAGGAAACCTTTTTTAATCGGCTCAGAACGGGGTTGTAAACCATGGTAAAACATTCGGAATCACCTTGATGAGATTCCACCATTTCGGGGTAATTCAGGAGTCCTCCACAACCCGATATAAAGTCTTTATCCCGTAACAAAACGTCGTGTGCCACCGGTCGATATCCCAATTCGAGGTTGTGCTTGGCAACCGATAAACTGGTCGTCAAACTAAATACTTTAGCCTGAGGAAATTTTTGAGCGGCCAATCGCAAAGCCGACTGCTTCAATTGTAACGCCAACCCGGTATTTCGAAATTTAGGTTTTACAATCAACCCGGAATTAGCCACATATTGACCATGTTCCCAAGTTTCCAAATAAGAAAAGCCGACCCATTGATCCCGCTCATCAACAGCAATAAGAACAACCCCCTCCTCAATTTTACGCAAAATATAATCCACGGTACGGCTGGTCACTCCGGTACTTCTAAATTTAGCCCAATAAGCAATTTCCTCGATAATAGAGGGGACATATACTGAATCTGAATTTGTTGCTTTTCTTATTTTAAAATCCATTCCATTTCTATTAGAAAATACAAATATAGATAATAGACACATATATTTATATTTATATAGATTAATATTCTGATATATATTTAAAAAAAGATATTTATATGTTTTTAAATTGTATTTTAGATGAATTAACTATTTACATCCAACAAATATGTAGAAATGAAAAAATTTATCTACTTAAAGCCGTAAAGAATCAGATTTATTGTTATTTTTATTGAGGTCACTTAAACCTATCAAATATAAGGTACAAAAATCATTACGATCCTTGCCTTTTTCGGCTTTTACCAAAGGTTTCTTTGACCATAACTAACGAAACCCTATCAAAAACGTTTTTTAATGAAGTATAACTTAGACGACAAGAACCGAAAGATCCTGGGTATTCTTCAGGAAGATGCCAAAATCTCAATTAAAGAGATCGCAAAACGAATCAATCTTTCTTTTACCCCCACTTATGAGCGCATCAAACAGCTTGAAGAAGCAGGAATTATTACCGGCTATATGGCGATTATTAACCGGCAGAAAGTGGGATTAAAGGTCTCCTCCTTTTGTAATGTAACACTTAAAGAGCAATCTAAAGCAGCTTTAATTGAATTTGAAGAAGCGGTACTCAGCATTCCGGATATTGTAGAAATTATCAGTGTCTCCGGAAATTATGACTACATGCTTAAAATTCTTTCTACCGACATCGAAAGCTATAACCGTTTTATGGTAGAGGAAATTGCCAATATACCTCATATTGGCCGCTACCACAGCAGCATTATTTTATCGGAAGTCAAGCGGGAAACCGTCATCAAAATCCCCGATTTAGAGGAAGATTAAAATCAGGAAAATTGGTTAAAGACCTGATAAAAACCGTCTTTAATCTGTGCTGTAGCGAGATTTCCCATACTCCCTAAATGGGTGTGGTCTATTTTAGTAGCTGCCTTAAAATCACCTTTTTCAATGGTTCGGCCCACTCGCCGATAGGCTTCTCTAAAAGGCACGCCTTGGACTACCAATTGGTTAACCGACTCCACACTAAAACAATACGCATAGAGTTCATCCTCCAGCACCTGATCTCGTACCTCAACAAAACGGAACATATATTCGGTCATTTGCAAGCAATCTTTTAAGGTTTCGATTCCCGGAAAGAGGCTCTCCTTAGTCAGTTGCAAATCTCGGTGATATCCCGAAGGAAGGTTAGACGTCAACAGTGTTAATTCATTGGGAATAGACTGGATTCCAGTTGTTTTTCCCCGAATCAATTCAAAAACATCCGGGTTCTTTTTATGGGGCATGATCGAACTCCCGGTCGTCAGGGCATCCGGAAAACGGATAAATCCAAAATTTTGATTCATATATAAACAAACATCGTAAGCCAGTTTATTCAAAGTTCCCGCAATGGCCGACAATGCCAAGGCCATAAATTTTTCTGTTTTCCCCCGGGTCATTTGCGCATATACTACATTATAGTTTAAAGTCCTAAAGCCCAGCTTTTGAGTCGTAAACTCCCGGTCAATCGGAAAGGACGAACCATAGCCGGCGGCCGACCCCAAGGGGTTTTTATCGGTCACCTTATAAGCTGCCAGCAGCATTTCCAGATCGTCAATCAGAGACTCGGCATAAGCCCCAAACCACAATCCAAACGAAGAAGGCATGGCAATTTGCAAATGGGTATAACCGGGGATTAATTTTTCTTTGTGCTCTTCGCTCAAGGCTTGCAACCGATTAAAAAGTTTTTCAACCCACCCGGCAATCGATTTAATTTCATCTTTGAGATACAGCTTTAAATCGACCAAAACCTGATCATTACGGGAACGGGCACTATGGATCTTTTTTCCGATTTCCCCCAACGTCTGAGTCAGGTTGTACTCCACTTGCGAGTGCACATCTTCTATTCCATCCTCAATCACAAATTCCCCTTCCTCGGCCTTCTTCAGCATCTTCTTTAATTCCTGCTCCACCTCCTTCCATTCTCCTTCTTCCAATAATCCCACTTTTACCAACATCTCGGCATGTGCCAGATTTCCGATAATATCGTATTTGGCCATGATCTCATCAAAATCCCGGTCATTCCCGACGGTAAAGGCTTCTACTATTTTTTCTTGTTCTTCGGCGTGATGGCCGGTATTTTTATCCCAGAGTTTCATATTTTGATAGGTTGTATAACGTATATGGTATTATTGTATAGTGTAAAATAAATAAAAAGTACTGTTATCATAAAGCCTTTCGGGTTTATCCATGGAGATCATTTAAACTTTTAAAGCCCCGCTATAAACTTCCAAAAAAACCTGTATTTACCGGGCTCAATTCTATGAATCTTTCTACCCCCCGCCTACAATTACGGGCAATTTCTCATGCACTTGATCCCTCCTTAAGTTTATGTATTGTCGATACAGGACTTCCTATTTCAGGGGACAACTGCATTTCTAATCTGTTTATATTAACAATAATTCAACAACGAGCTAATAATCAATTCATTTTATAAGATTTTCGGAGTTAATACCTCAAGTATAAATTTGTGCTTATTATTTGGAAATCGACACCCCACCCTGCGGGTACCCCTCTACCAGAGGGGAATTGATTCCTCTCTTTTTAAAGAGGGATGCCGTAGGCGGAGTGTTTCTAATTCATTGAATCCATTTCATGATTTTTATAACCTATTAATAATCAATATTGCGTGGATCTATTCAAATAAGCCGGATTGAATGCAGTAGATCAGAACCTCTCCGAAACTTCAATTCATTTTATAGAGGTCATTTAAACTTTCAAAAATTGGCTGCAAAATGATCTTATTGCCCCAGATTTAGTCTTTTTTTCGACCGTAACTATGCTATGCTCTACAAAAAAGCCGTCATCCGGAACAATAATCTCTATTTTTCGCTTCAATCCCAAAAGTTTAAACCACCTCATAAATAAAAATTTCGACTTAGGCACTTATGTACTAAGATTTTTAATATAACAAGGAGGGCTGTTCAC
>CAZBXQ010000109.1:0-6734 GCA_964495935.1 uncultured Flavobacteriaceae bacterium | reverse complement strand
GGTTAAAAAATGAGGGGAGTGATTAGTGGGGAGTGGGGAGAGAAATTGAACTTGATTTCTATGACTTAAAAAAAGAAGATTTTTAGTAGTAAGTGAGTGGTGAAGTAGTGAGTAGTGTGATAAAAAATTTAAAATTTGCCCTTTGAAATTTGAAATCAAAAATCTCCAATCATTAATTGTGGCTTGTTATTCGTTGTTCGGGATGAAATTTTATAATAAACTCCGCGAACTCTGTGGATGCTCTGTGAACTCTGCGGTTAAAAAATGAGGAACGTGAGGAAAGAAATTGAACTTGAAATTGAACTTGAACTTAAAAAAAGAAGATTTTTAGTAGTAAGTGAGTGGTGAAGTATTGAGTAGTGTGATAAAAAATTTAAAATTTGCCCTTTGAAATTTGAAATCAAAAATCTCCAATCATTAATTGTGGCTTGTTATTCGTTGTTCGGGATGAAATTTTATAATAAACTCCGCGAACTCTGTGGATACTCTGTGAACTCTGCGGTTAAAAAATGAGAGGAGCGATTAGTGGGGAGTGGGGAGAGAAATTGAACTTAAAAAAAGAAGATTTTTAGTAGTAAGTGAGTGATGAAGTAGTGAGTAGTTGAAAATTTGCCCTTTGAAATTTGAAATCGTCAATCGTCAATCTCAGTGTTTCCTTATAATTTAAGTTACTTCCATTCCTTCAGATAGGAATCATCTCCAAACAAAAAACGAACGAATTCATAATTATGGCCGCGAAAGGGAGATTTCCCTTTTCGGGTCAGTTCGTAATTATGAACCCGGATGCTTTCATAAACGATTTCGTTTTCTACAAAATCAAAATAAGACGTCAACGGCATAAAAACTGCCAACTGACTCCGAATCCCGGTTTGGAAACGATAGCCGGGAGCAAAACGCAAGCCCCGCACCACATCCCGTAATTGCTGTTTATAGGAGTTATCAAAATAATCCTCGTGTGCAAAGACCAAGCAGCCCAATTCATCATTCGAACTGTAGTAATACCCGCCGGCATGAATATTAAAAACCTCCGGAAACCAGATGCTCACCCGTACCGGAGAGTTATCGGTAGAAGGAAAACACGACATGATCCAGTATAAATCTTCCTGAGCTACCGGATTGGGAATAAAATTTATGATATAATGCCGGCACACTTTACAAATCAGCTCGTTTTCTTCCAATTGCAGTACCTTCATGATACGCTTAACATGGCTTTCCTTCGGGTCAAAATCTGATCGCCATTTACCAGTCATACCGAACCGATAAGGAATCAAATTTCTTTTTTTAGACGTCATCATACGAAGTTTAAAACGTTAGTCTTGGTTCGATTTCAACAACTCCGGATGTCGATTTTGAAATCGGTACAAACGAGGTAAAGAAACATTCCGCACATACGGGTGATTCGGGTTCTTCTCCTCAAAATTCTGATGGTATTCCTCAGCTTTCCAAAATTTCCGGAAAGGAATAGGTTCGGCAGCAACCGGATCTTTATATCGCTTTTGTACTTCGGCAATCTTATCTTCTATCATCTTTTTTTCAGAATGGTTCTGATAAAAAATAACCGATCGATATCCCGATCCCTGATCAGGCCCCTGACCGTTTTGCTGAGTCACATTTTGAGAAGCAAAATACACCTCCAATAAGGTTTTATAATCGATGAGTTTCGGATTATAAATCACTTCTACAGTTTCTGTATGCCCCTTTCGAACATAATCCCGATACGTCGGGTTTTCTCCGGTCCCGCCCGCATATCCCGAAATCACCTTGTGAACACCAAAAACACTCTCATAAATAGACTCCGAACACCAAAAACAGCCACTGGCAAAATAAGCCTTTTTAAAACCTTCCTGCGTTTCGCGCACTTCAACAGGCTTCGCCTCTGCCGTTATCTGTTTATACGGTTCTTTCTTTTTATTTTGACCGCAGCTGATTAGCACAACAAATAATAATGAAAAATACTTCATGGTTTCCTTGTTTAACTGCTCCCTACAAATCTAATCAAAAAGTTAAAGCTTCCCGAATCGCTTATATTAAAACTATCTTCGTTACCCATAAAAGATAGTCAACAAGAATGCCTCATTATAAACCTTTAAAAGAGATCCCATTATCCGTTTTGGATCTGGTTCCTTCTTTCGAGGGTCTCGATCACAAAACCTCCATAGAATATTCCCTTCAACTCGCCCAGCATCTGGACAAACTGGACTTCCATCGGCTGTGGATTTCAGAACACCACAATACCGAGGGTTTGCTCAGTTCTGCAACCGTCATCATTCTGAGCTATTTGGCGCAGGGAACCAAGCGAATCCGTATAGGCTCAGGCGGCATTATGCTCCCCAATCATGCGCCTTTAATCGTAGCCGAGCAAATGGGAACGCTGGCTACCCTGTATCCCAACCGGATTGATATGGGATTGGGCAGAGCACCCGGAACCGATCAGCTTACCGCCCGGGCACTGCGCAGAGAACGTATTGAAAGCATAAATGACTTCCCGAAAGACGTACAGGAACTCCACTATTTTCTATCTGATTATACAAAGAACAGCCAGGTACGAGCGATCCCGGGGGAAGGAACAAAAGTTCCTATCTACCTCTTGGGATCCAGTACTTTCAGTTCGCAATTAGCAGCGGCACTGGGATTACCCTATGTTTTTGCCAGTCATTTTGCGCCCGCTCATCTCTTTGATGCCTTGGAAGTTTATCGGGAAAAATTCAAACCCTCCGACCAACTCAAAAAACCATATACCATGGCCGGAGTCAACGTTCTGGTGGCCGATACCGATGAAGAAGCGAAGTATCTGGCAACAAGCGGCGACCTCTTCCGGCTCGGTATTTTCAGGAATACCCGAAGCCCCCTTCAACCTCCCGTAAAAAACATGGACGAAATCTGGAGTCCGGCCGAGCGCGCCAACGTGCAAAAAATGGGATATTATTCCTTTATCGGAAGCCCCAAAACCGTAAAAGACGGCCTTGAGGGGTTTCTTAAACAAACGGGGGTCGATGAATTAATCGTATCGACTTATTGCTATGATCAACAGGCACAACACAAATCTTTTGAGCTCTTATCAACACTCAAAAATGATTAATGGCATGAAGTTTGTAACTATTCTGAACGAATACTCTTTTTAATAATTTTGGATCCCACAATCGTCGAAAGTTGTGGGATTTTTTTAAGCCTCAGAATACTCGCGAAGCAGTAAACGGTAGTTCTTGAGAATTGCCGAGCGACTCACAAATCCCTTAAACTTTCGATCCTTATCAATTAACGGAAGTTGCCAGACATCAGCTTCATCAAACATTTTAATCACCTTTTTGACCGAATCTTCCTCGGTAATTTCAAAGGAAGAACTGGACAGCAGTTGATTGACTTCCACTCCATCGACATCTTTTTCATGGAGCAAATAGGGGCGTAAATGTTCCCGATCAATAATTCCGAGGTATTTATTTTCTTTCCCCACCACTGCAATGGTATTCTGATTGCTGCTTCTTACTTTATTTAACACTTCCGAAAAGGATTCTGTAAGCCGAACTTTCAATGTCATGGGGTTCAAACAGGATTCCAAAGGAATATGCATCAAAATATTCCGATCTTGACGAGTAGTAAAAATCTCTCCTTTATCGGCCAGATCCGAATAGTTAGGATTGACCTGGGAGAAAAACCGATTAATCACAAAGGCCATCACCGACACAATCATAAGCGGTACCAGAAGTTGATATCCACTACTAATTTCTGCAATCAAGAAAATACCGGCCATGGGAGAATACCATACTCCCGACATCACCCCGGCCATTCCTACCAACATAAAATTGGTCGTCGGTATATCACTAACTCCCATAACTTGAAGTACATAGCCAAATAAATACCCCAACATTCCTCCGGAGACCAGCGAAGGCGCAAAGTTTCCACCGCTTCCCCCGGCGTGCAAGGTCAATCCGGTGGCTACCGCTTTCATCATTACCGCAAGTCCCAAAAAGATAATAATCACAAGTGGGGAAAGACTAAAGTACCGAAATAAGCTTTCGTGAATAATATGATCTATTTTCCCTTCATGCAGGGTATTAATATTCATGTACCCCTCACCATAAAGCGGAGGAAACATCACACAAAGTATCGAAACCAGCCCTCCCCCCAAAAGAGCTGCTCGTAGTCTGCGTTTACTGAAACGCTTAAAATACCGATTGATTCGTGTTCCGACAACCAAGTAGTAACGAGCATAAAAACCTGTAAACAACCCTAAAATAATATAGTAAAAAGTATTGGAATAATGAAATCCTTCCGATTCCAAAAAATGAAAAATCAATTCATCATTCACTACAATAGAGGAGACTAAACTCCCACAAATAGCTGCAATCACCAAGGGGATCAAATCGGTAAAAACAATTCCCATCAATAAGACCTCATAGGCAAACATCACACCGGCAATAGGAGCATCAAACAAAGCGGCAATACCTGCTGCTGCCCCCGAAGCCAATAGTAAAGTACGTTCTTTAAATCCCAGGCGATAGCGCTGGGCATAATTGGAACCAATAGCCGACCCGGTTATGGCATTGGGCGTCTCTACCCCTACAGAACCTCCAAACCCCACAGTAATGGCACTTTGTATGATTTGTGAATACATTTTACTGGAACGAACCTTACTTCGTCGCTCTGAGATATCCACCAAAAGATCTGAGAAAACCCGATCATCTTTTCCGCTGAAAAAATATTTCATCACAAAGGCCGTCAGGAAAATACCCAGCATCGGAAAAACGGCAAAGGCAAAAATCCGCTCTTTAAAAGGAATTTCATTATTGACAAAAAACTGTACCCGATGCACCAAAACCTTTAACAAAACCCCTGCTAATCCTGCAGAAAGTCCCACCATAATTCCTGAAAGAATAAGAAACTGCGATCGCGTAAGCCGTTCTCGAAGCCACAACAAAAAAATCTCAACAAACTTAAAGCTTCCAAAAGAATAGTTTACAAAGGCTCTTCTAAATTTGGAAAAACTGGCAAGGAGGCGTTTAACTTTATAAAACATCGATGGACTACAATAAATCTGAAAGCTGCAAATAAGTACATTTTACCGATAAATAAAAAGAAAACAAAAAATTAAAGTCTGTTGTTAAAACCCGGGGCTCAAAAATTTTGATCCTTACTTAATTGTTGCCAATCTTTTTTAAACCGATGCAGGGCTTCTTCGCGGATTTTGCCCCACTCTTCTTGTGGAGCAATTTGTATTCCCCCAGAAGAGGGTAAGCTTTCCCGCTGCGTATAAGGCCACAACAGATTGTAATGTTCCGGATGATTTTCCAAATAACTCTCAACTTCTTTTAGAGCCGGTCGCAACACGGCTCCATGGGATAGGGCGTATTTCTCAATAGAAAAGCCAAAATACTCGGTATATAAACCTATCTTTTTCTCTGCAAAACCACGGAGCGGATTGTTCATCAAACCTACCGAAAATTGACTTCTCACCCGAGCCAAATAAAACCAAAAAACAGCCTGCTCTTTTTCTCCCTCTTGAAACAGGCGATAGGCAAGGGCAAAAAGAACGGGAGGATCATAATAATCTGCTTTCTCCAAAACCTCATCTATCCGGGTTTGCAATGTTACTCCTTCGTCTCCCAGCAAACCATAAAACATTTCCTGTTCGTCAACAACCAGTGTATCTTTACAGACCCCCTGTCCCCACATATCTCCCAAGGCCCAAAAAGTCAGCAGAACGAATGGAACCCAGATCGTTTTTGTGCCTCTCATTTTAATTTTATTCTAAACGCCCCTGCGTTTTCAATTTCCAATACCGCATCAATCCGGTCACAGACATAAAGCTGGGGTTTCCTTTTTCATATCGCTGTACATCTTCCTCAGAAAGTCCCTGGTCCCTTAACTGCTGCTGCGTATAATTCACAAATTTTGGCGTAATCTGTTCAGGATCTGCATCATTCTTAAAATAAGGGTACATCCACGAGACCCAATCGTCCAGCATTTCTTCTAATTCCTGCAAATGTCGGTTAGGATGCTCTACAACTCCAAAATGAGCAATATAAAGTCTTTCGGAATTCAGATTTTTCAACTTCTGTATGGACTTCTTCCAAGAAGCAACATCAATATCAGGAGGGGGACAGGGGGGAACAGCCGGTCCGTTATTAATCCGAACACCTGCTACATCTCCTGTAAAAATAACAGAATCCAGTTGATAGGCATTATGATGAATGGCATGTCCCGGTGTATAATGAGCTCTAAACTCCTTGCCTCCAATCGCCACAATATCTCCGTCTTTTACGGGAACCAGCAATTTCTTTTCAATGGGCTCCATGGTCCCCCAAAGCCGGTCCATATCTTCCTTATAGATTCGCTTTGCCGAATTCCACAGTCTTTCGGGTTGGTGAAGATGTGGCAGCCCCTTGGGATGCACATATATCTGAGCCCCGTTTTGAGCAAACTTCCAAGCTGCACCCGCATGATCAAAATGAATGTGCGTGAGCAAAACATGTTTAATATCCTTCCAGTGGTAACCTGCTCCCGCAATAGCTTTTTTTAAATGCTCAAAAGTAGTCTCCGGCCCCGTTTCCACCAAAATAGGACCATCGTCTGAAGGAATTAAATAATTTGCAATCACATGAGATGCTTCTAAAAATTTTATATCTAAGATTTTAATATCTTGTACTACACTCATTATTTATGGTTTTGATGCCAAGTTAACAAACTCTCTCCGTTTCATAAAGAAAATATTCAATTTCCGGGTTTAGTATTTTTTC
>CAZBXQ010000108.1:5071-6829 GCA_964495935.1 uncultured Flavobacteriaceae bacterium | reverse complement strand
TATAATCCCAAAATCGAAATATACATTTTTTTAAAACCAAATATACACTCCCCAGCTTTTTTTAATCACGTTTTAATCTGCAGTTAAAATCAATTTAAACGCCCCCAAATCCGTCAGGGGCGTTCTCCTTGTCAATCATACCAGGAGTCCCGTGTGCCCTGCTCTGGGAGCATCAAAAGGTCCGGCCGGTAGATATCTTTGACGTTTGTATCCGGCTCAAAGGTACTCACCGCTGCCCGCTGCGGGGTCTTCTTGATGATTCCTTTGGCGATATCGTGCAGGGCTCGCTCCATTAGCTCCAGCCCGATAGGCAGTAGCTCCGACCGCCACAGCTTGGCCGCCGCCTCCTTGGGCGGTAAAGCGTATAGTTCCGGAGGAATCCAACACCAATCCTGATAGGCGATATCTCCACGGTCAATCCCGGCGTTTAGCCAGAAGATTGTCCCCCCGGTCACCACGTCTCGCATCCGGATGGCCCATTCCACAGACGCCCGCCCACGGTGCCGGGGCAATAGGCTGGGATGATACCCGATCCACCCCAGCCGGGCCTTATACCGCGTTCGTTTCCCAATATAGTCAAAGGAGTGGGCCGTAATCCCCAAATCCACACCCTCGGGCATCGTGTCGCCATTGAGGGAGCCCGCCGGAACAATGGGCACTTCATGTAATTGCGCCTTGTGGCCCAGGTACTGATCTCCGACGGGGGTGCAAACCCCTACAATCTCCACCCTTTCCAATTTTCGACAGAGGTCAAACACTGCCCCGCCAAAATATTTTTGGCCGCTTATAAACACTTTTAATGGCTTCATTTTCCTAAATATTTAAAAGATTGAACGGCCCGGAAATGGCCGCCATAGCCCGCCCTCATTTTCTTGCGCTTACCATCCTTTCGTTTCATCCCTTTACCGGTCTTCATCATACTTTTGATACTCCGTGCCTTATTCGCTCCGTGCAGCCGGGCATTGGTCTGAATCCATTTGCCCGACCGTCGCAAATACCCACAGAGCTGCGGGTGAGAGGTGTGGAAAAACGTATGGTATTTCCGGCCCTTTCGGCCGTTTCCCTCCAGGTGGTACTGCATCATCCAGTTCAAAAACCGAGTTCCAACGCCCGCACCTTGCCACTCCGGCATCACCACCAACCGCGTTGCCCGGTAGGCATTGGCTGTAAACAGCGGACAAACCGCCAGATGCGCCACGAGCTCCCCGTTTACCGTTCCCACAAAATATTCGGCAGCAGGCGGGTGCCCCAGGTCTAAATAATAATGTGGCTTAAAATACTTCCAGTAACTGCCGTTTGTCTTCCAAATATCGAGCTTGATATCCGGCCGTTTTTGTACTTTTTTTTTACTTGGCCGGTGCGGGTATCATACACCCAATCCGGTTGCAGCCACTCGACGATGTCGTAATGGCAGGAGAGCAGCACGACCTGCCCCTTTTTCCTCCGCCAGCTTTTGGCAAAGGCCGCGGCGCCTATTTTGGCAATCTGTCGGTCTACCACGCTGGTAAACTCATCAATGACCACCCGATCGGGAGCTTCGCAAATCAGTCGAGCAAGCCCCGCCCGGTATTGCTCGCCGTTGCTTAAAATATGGAACGATCGCAACCAAGCAGGCACATCACCTAATCCCACGGCCGACAGGGCGCCGGTCACTTCGTTAAGAGAGCCCTCCGGGGCAATATCATCCACGATGGGCCGATCCTTGCGCCAGTGGGCATACAGGTCATAAATGGGCACATCTTCCCATAGCTGGGCCCC
>CAZBXQ010000108.1:0-4971 GCA_964495935.1 uncultured Flavobacteriaceae bacterium | reverse complement strand
TATTTGTTTGGTCACAAGTACAAAAGGTCGGGGGCTTTTTAATCCCCCTTTAGGCTTAAATCATCCCGGTATTTCGCCCAAACATGATAAACCAACATCCGTTGTTACCCAGTTTATTCTCAATCTCAAAATAATGAGCAGTTCGTGTAACCGGTAAAATATCTGCATTCCGATTACTCGTAGAAGGCATGACACCATAATCAGTATGCCCTAAATTGTGAGTTATCCGGGTCACATTTCCTCCTCGATCACTTATTTGCAATGAAATCGAATCGATATGCCAGGTTTGCGCTAAGGTGACGTTACCGGTTATCCATCCGCCGGCTAAAACCCCGGGAGCATTCCAGTACCGACTTCCCACCTCTTTTTGTTCTATATTAACACCCCCTGAAATATACATGGCCATTCCATTATGTCCCTCGATTCTCAAAGTGGACCTATCTCCACCGGCCAAACGCAAGGCATAATCTTTTCCAAGTAATCTCGTTTCGATATCAACAAGCGTTGGGCTTCCAGGCCTATTTAGGTAAATCGAATTAATAGGTGTTCCACCTCCCGGAGTTTGCCCCCCAACATACCGAAATATCAAAGATGCGTCATCGTTAAAATTCTCAATCGCATCCCCCACAATCTTAAATCCGGCTATCTGGGAGTTCCCCGAAATGATAGCATTCGCCATATAAACCTTTCCGTTGGCCAGCACGCGAAAGGGCGCAGTACCGCGATTATCGAAGTCCTTACCCGACCAAATGACAACCGAGGCCCCGGATCCTCCCTGTCCGGTCAACCCGGAAATGACGCCCCGGGATTCGTTACCGATCAAAAGGGTGCCGGTCAATACCTCACCCTCGTCAATCACCGTGTAATCGATAGCCCGTTGATCCCGCATATCCTCGACCTCCTCTTTGATGTCCGGAAGCTCTGTTGAACCGGTTACAGGCTCCTCATAAGCCGTTGCGGTTTCACCCCGCTCGACCTGGATCAACGAATCTTTGATTTTCTGCAAAACATCTTCCTCCCCGTCAGAGAGGAATACAATAAGATAATTAACTCCCGCCGGGATGACGATGTTTAGGATCTCCATATCGGTATCGGCGTTAATCTCACCAGTGTATGCAACCCCGTCCCCCGGCCGGTCAACTGAAAAAGCCACACGGAACCGGTTGGTCAACGCCTGCTGCCGGGAGATAGAATAAACCTCGCCTTCATTAACTTTTATATAGAAAATCTTACAATGCTTCACAGGTTCATTTTAAAAGTTGTCGATTAAAAATTTCACGCTCACGTAATTATTCTGGTTCCCCCAATTTGTATAGTACAATTCTGAATCGTTTGGCATCAAATGATAATCTCCCTGCCAAGGCCTTGCCATTGCTGTCAAATTATACAGACGAAAAATATCTCCGGTATATATTAAATTTATTTTTTCCAAATAATTCCCGCCACCGAACACGGATTTCATGCTTACTGGCGTCGGCACGTCCTGATTATTCCCATAAAGCTTGCCTGAAGATTGGCCATAACCGCTTTGATACTCCATGTAAATGTGGGAAGGTTCTGTTCCTAAGGGGGTTATCCTCCTAAATCTCCAGAAAAGGTCTGCGTCTCCTTCCCTTAAAAATGCATCCACGCTGGTGTCTAATAGGTTTACGGTATCTCCCTGATTAGCTCCGTTTATCTCGAGATATTTTCCGTACTGATCTTCCCCTTGGGTCACGTAGGGTTTATTTATTAGGTTTTCCAAAGTGATAAAATCCTCATATTCCCGATTCTGTTTGATCGGGTTTACGGTTGAGGCGTTCGAGAATAAATCATCGATCAAAGCCACCGTCCCCGACTTCTCCGGGAACGTGTATGTATGTCCATTTCCGGCCACGATGTCGTCGATTTTCTTTTTGTCGGCGGAGGACAAAGCACCGGCCTTGGTGGTGGTGGCTGGGTTCAATTTTAGGGTCTCCGTTTCCGAGTCCCATTCCAGTCCGTTCTCCGGATTGCCGATGTTAATATCGATCCCGGTTTTTAGTAGGTGTGGCGTTCCGGTTTTGCTGGTAACCACGAGGCTGATCGTATCATTTCCCTCGCTAATGAAATAAACCGCGTCGGATTCGAGGCTCTGTTTTCCCTCGAAGGTTGCCCTTGTTACTTTCCTTAATGTATATGCTTCGTCAGCCATCGTTACAATTTTATTTGTTTTATGTTATTGACTTTTTTTACATTCCTGATGCTCGCTGTGGGAGCGTCGAGGGTTGTAAATGTTTTCCATTCCGATCTGTAATACCCGGCTTCGTTTATTATGTAGAATCTGTAATAATGCTTCTCTCCGGGGACGACGTTTTCGTCGATCAAAACCCTAAATTTGCCCATCGTGCTGGGGGGGATTTTTTTAGTTTTATAACTGGGGGGAGGCGTCTCTCCCTTGTCATATTCTATTTGGATTTTTGTTACGTTCCCCCCTCCGTTGCTTATCACTTCCCCTTCCACCATCACCGTGTCGCTGCCAAAAAACAAAACGTCGCCGGTTTCTATTTCGGGGAGGTTGATGGTCTTATCGGTTTTGAAGCTCTTGTTAGCTCCGTAGGCCGTGCCGGCACTATTGGTGGCGTAGGCTCTGAAATAATAAGTAGTGTTATCCTGCAGGCCGGTGATCGATTCCGAAATACTCCCTATTCCGGTTCCTGATGCGACCTTTTTATTATCGGCTGTCGTTGGGTTCGAAGAGGTTCCGTACACAAAGCCTCGCTCCATTAATGCCTCCCCTCCGGTATCTGTTACCTCCCCCGACAAACTTGCCGAGGTGTCTGTTACCGATGTAGCCGTTCCGGTTGAGACCGTTGGCTCCGTTACGTCTGGAACGGTAACGTAGGCTTCCATTCCGGCGATGTGGGCGTTAATGTCCCCCGTTCCCGAAGCTCCGAATCTTATAATCAGTTTGATTTGGGTTGCGTTGGCTGGGGCAGCGGAAATATTGAATTCCCGTTTTACCCACTCATCTGAAACGCCCACGGCCTTGACGTCGGAGAAGGATTCGCTTCCGATTTCATTGTCGTTTGCGTCCATAAATATATAGCCAAGCCCTAACTTATGGTTTCGGCTTCTTGTGGTTCCCTGCCACCATGTGATTTTGCCTGATAGGACTTCATCCTCTGGCAAGTCCACCACCTGATAGACGTCCGAGTCCACGTTTTGCGACGTCGATGCCAATACGAAATTCTCCCCGAGGGGAGCGTAGGTAAGTTTCGGCTGTGGCATCCCCTCTACGGTTGAGCCGTCTCCTACGTGCAGCGCGGCCGGATCAAAAAATGAGTCGTCGTCAGTCCACCCGTTGGGATAACCGGTGTTTTCCTCAAAATACTGATTTGCTATGTTTAGATTTACGTTCGCCATTTTACCATTCGTTTTCTTGCCAAATTGGGGCTAAGGATTTTAAGGTTTTGCCGTCCCAAACTTTCTTTTCCTCGTCCTCGTTGTCTATGTCGGATTTTGTTCCGGGGGAGTAGGTGGTGTCTTGTAGGTCAGACTTATAAGCTATTTCCTTGCTATTTTTTATAAGGGGATTCTGATTGTAATTTTGCACTTCCTCGAAAGAATCCACTTCATCCTCTTCCACGACTTTCATTACGTTTTCTGTGTCGTATCCTGAGAAATAAAATTCGTTATACGGGCTAGTTGCGTTATCGATAGAAAACCCTAAAAATTCATCTTCTCCGATTGTTATCTTCATTAGGTCTGAGAATACTTGACCATCCCTTGGAAGAGACCCCATGATTAAGCAATCAAACTGTACATCTGATGCTTCAAATAGATAGTCGGCGGATATAGAGAAGTCTATTAAGGCCGACCCTTGCAACCTGCTATCACCTCGATGAGCAGTAATCCTGCCAGTAATTCTCATTCTTATCTGGCCTTCGTTCTTTGTTAGCAGGATGAATATCTTGTCTCCGTTTCCTATATTTATTGTATAATCTGCATTAAGTTTTTTCCATATAAAATTCCTCGTATAGGTTGAGATATTTTGATTTGTATTCGAGCCATTATTAACAGCATCATCCAGACCATACCCATGCGCCTCCACCCCCTTTGAAATGTCATCCCGAGTTCCCTGTGTAAGGCTAACTGTCATATCGGTAATGTCCACTCCATCGGTTCCGGTGTAGGTTGGCAGGTCGTCAGTTTTGGTGTAGTCATCCAGCCTCTTATCGAGTTTCTGCGGCGTGACAGCGGTCGAGTCGTCGCTCCCGGCGTTCACTTCGGCCTGTGTGGCGATGCGAATGTAGCCGGCTTTTGTTTCGGTGGCTTTGTCGATGTTACGCTGTATGAATATCCAGTCCGCTCCGCTGGTTTTAGAGGGGTTCGATTTTCGGGCGATGATCATGTCCCCCGGTTCTATAGTTTCGCCATGTACGGTTCCTGATGTGATTACCGGCCATGTATCTCCTTTCGTTGTTTCCGTTCCCCCCGGGAAGTCTGTTTCAGCACCCGCGTCGAAGTCATCGATTAGATTTAAGCCGGACGAGGTTACGGTCTGCAGGTCGTCGATTAAGTCCATCAGCACTTTCCCCTGTTTCGCGGAAAGCGTTTTTTCCGAGTCGGTGGAAGTCAGCGCGTCCACGATTTTAGGGATCGCGTCTTTTATGTCGATTGTCCCGGCGGTTGATTGGTTAAGAGTGATGTTCCCCAGCTCCAAGCTCCCGCTTTTGATCGTGATGGTTACGTCGCTAATGTCCTCGGTCTTGGCATAATCACCGATCTCCAGTTCCTGAACGGCATCAAGGATATCCTGCATTTGCGCCAAATCGGTAGCGTTCTTATCCGAAAAAAACGCGCTGGCCTTGATTTTATGCGACAGGCTATCACCGGCGGCAAGCACCTTATTAATATCCATTTCCCCCACTATCGTCAGGAGGACGCCCTGCAGCTCGTTCCCAGAGATATTCCGCCCGGTGTTCGTATAGATTTTATCTTGAATATGGT
>CAZBXQ010000107.1:0-6955 GCA_964495935.1 uncultured Flavobacteriaceae bacterium | reverse complement strand
AGGCTACAGCTAAACCGGAAATCCCCGCACCTACAACAAGAACACGTTTTTTATTGGACATTTGCTGGTAATTAAATATAGAGCTGTTAAAATTAGTCAAAAATAATTATACATCATTTATTGACAGCCATAAATTATAAATCTTTATAATCCTTGGTTGGGGCCGCGTTTATCTATAGTTTTTTAGGGAAGTAGGGAAGATAGTTGATGTGAATTTTTTTCGGGTGGATCCCCATTATTCGATGAGACGTTGTTTCTAACGTTTTGCCATAGAAGAGCAAAGCTTTCCGGATAAAGATTATAGCCTGCATAATTCACCAATTCATAAATGTGTAAAACAAAACTCGTGCTATTTTATTCATTATAAACGTATTAGAATGAACAATAACAATAAACCATTGTATTTATTGTAAAATTGAATTTTGATTTAATTTTGGGAGCTTCTGCGTTGCGAAATCCTTGAAATAGCCCACTATTCCTGCGGATCCCGACGCCTTGAATCTCCACAAAATTAAATTCATGAATTAAGCAGGATAGATCTCCTTTTTCAGTAGCATAAATCGTTATTTACAGCTTTAAACTTATATTTGTAGCGGTGGGAATTCCCCCTTATTTTTGGTATTTGGATTATGAAACACTTTCGCAATTTTTGTATTATCGCTCATATTGATCACGGTAAAAGCACGCTGGCCGATCGGCTGTTAGATGCCACTGGCTCGGTAACGGCACGTGAAAAACAAAATCAATTATTGGATAATATGGAATTGGAGCGAGAGCGCGGGATTACGATTAAGAGTCATGCTATCCAGATGGAATACCGATATGAGGAGGAGCCCTACGTTCTAAATTTAATTGACACTCCGGGACATGTTGATTTTTCCTATGAGGTTTCCCGATCTCTGGCCGCTTGCGAAGGAGCGTTGTTAATTGTGGATGCCGCACAGGGGATTCAGGCACAAACAATTTCTAATTTGTACTTGGCTTTGGAGAACGATCTGGAAATTATCCCGGTTTTAAACAAAATTGACTTACCCAGTGCCAATGTAGAAGAAGCTGCCGATGATTTAGTCGATTTGATAGGCTGTGACCATGAGGAGATTATTAAAGCCAGTGCAAAAACAGGACAAGGAGTAGCCGAGATATTGGAAGCTATTGTAGAACGTATCCCGGCTCCTACCGGAAACCCGGATGCGCCGTTACAGGCCCTTATCTTTGATTCGGTATATAATCCGTTCCGGGGAGTCGAAACTTATTTTAGAGTCTATGACGGCAGTATTGAAAAAGGAGAGCACATTAAGTTTGTCAATACCGGGAAAGATTATTACGCCGATGAAGTAGGAACCTTGAAATTGAAGCAAACCCCTAAAAAGACCATTACCGCCGGAGATGTGGGGTATTTGATAACGGGAATTAAAGATGCCCGGGAAGTGAAAGTTGGAGATACCATTACTGATTTTGACACCCCTACACAAGAAGTCATTTCGGGTTTTGAAGATGTAAAACCCATGGTATTTGCCGGAATTTATCCGGTGGATACAGATGAATATGAAGAGTTGCGTACTTGCATGGAAAAACTACAACTCAATGATGCTTCTGTCATTTTTACCCCTGAAAGTTCGGCCGCGTTAGGGTTTGGTTTTCGCTGTGGGTTTTTGGGAATGCTGCATTTAGAGATCATCCAGGAGCGTTTGGAGCGGGAATTTAACATGACTGTAATTACCACCGTTCCCAATGTTTCTTATCATGCTTATACAACGGCTTCAGAAGATGACGACCCCATCTTGGTTAATAATCCTTCCGATTTACCCGATCCTTCCCGAATGGATCGGGTTGAGGAACCTTATATTGAGGCCAGTATTATTACCAAGGCTGATTATATCGGGCCGATTATGGAGCTATGTATTGCCAAACGGGGAGAAATTGTCAATCAGACCTATTTAACGACGCAGCGTGTCGAATTGACTTTTAATTTGCCTTTGGCCGAGATTGTTTTTGACTTCTACGACCGGTTAAAAACAGTTTCTCGAGGGTATGCCTCTTTTGATTATTCACCAATCGGTATGCGGAAATCGGATTTGGTGAAAGTCGATATTCTTTTAAACGGAAAGATGGTTGATGCATTATCGGCTTTACTTCATCGGGAAAACGCTTATGATATCGGGAAAAAGATGTGTACGAAGCTAAAGAAATTGATTCCCAGACAACAGTTCGATATTCCTGTTCAGGCCGCTATCGGTTCTAAGATTATTGCCCGAGAAACCGTTAAAGCTTTGCGCAAAGATGTGACAGCCAAATGTTACGGAGGAGATATTTCGCGAAAGCGGAAACTTTTGGAAAAACAAAAAGCAGGAAAAAGACGTATGCGGTCCGTAGGAAACGTCGATATCCCGCAAGAAGCTTTTATGGCGGTTTTAAAACTGGATGAAGATTAACATCAAGGTGATAAAAGTTGTAAAATAGGCAATCGGTAGAAGATCAAAACCGGTTTTTACCGGTGCCTGCCAAATTGGATGGAGCACCTTAAGGAGTTAAAAACTGCAGTAGAAATGGTCGGCCTATGGAGATTATTATGCCGCTGCTTTTGCCAATTTTCTTTTTTCCTGTCGTTGGTTGATTTTGTCGATGATAACGGCAATAGCACCATCTCCCATTACATTACAGGCGGTTCCAAAACTATCCATGGCAATATAAAGGGCAATCATAAGGCTTTGTTCTTCGGTGTTAAAGCCTAATGCCGAACTTAATACGGCCAGAGCCGCCATAATGGCACCGCCGGGGACTCCGGGAGCAGCGACCATCGCAATTCCCAGCATACAGATAAACCCGAAGAATTGTAGAAAATGGATGGCGTGACCTTCCAATAGCATTAGAGCAATCGCACAGGCTACTATTTTTAAGGTGCTGCCCGACAGGTGAATCGTGGCGCACAGAGGAATTGTGAAGCCGGCGATTTTAGGATCTGTTTTATTTTCGATAGCCTGCTCCAGGGTAACGGGAATTGTAGCCGCCGAAGATTGTGTTCCCAGTGCCGTGAAGTAGGCCGGTAGCATCGTTTTTAGCATTTTAAAAGGGTTCCGTTTGGCAATACCGCCGGCAATACAATATTGGATAATGAGCAGTCCGATATGCATGGCAAAAATCACCCCGATAATGGTGACAAAAGTTTTGAGTACAAGGAAAACCTGCCCGTTATAGGTCATGTTTAGGAAAATTCCGAAAATGAATAAAGGTAGGAAAGGAACGATGAGTTTTTCAATAATCCACATAACCATCTCTCCAAAGTCATCAAATACGTTTTTTAAGGTTTTGAAATCAAAACGAGAGAGAGCAATTCCCACTAAAAAAGCAAAAATAAGACCACTCATCACATCCAGGAGCGGAGGCATTTCAATTTCAAAATACGGTTGCAGGCTATTGGAAGCATCGTTTAGTTCCATCAATTTTTCTCCGGCCAGCAGTTGGGGGAAGGTGGAAATACTGATACTATAGGATAACAATCCCGAAAAAAGAGTAGATCCATAGGCAATCAGAGTCGTGACAAGGAGCAGTTTCCCGGCTTCTTTCCCGATATTGCCGATGGCGGGAATAATGAGTCCCACGATAATTAAGGGGATAATAAATTCCAGAAAATTTCCAAAAATACTGTTGAAAGTGGCAAAAATACGGCTGATGCCGACAGGTAAAGTATTTCCCAGAAAACTTCCTAATGCAATGGCAATAACAACCTGTGCCAGGAGGTTTCGTTTAATAAAATGGATAATCTTCATAAGTTTTTGGTCTGGAGCAGACTCCGACTTTTATGAATAGGAAAAATTATGGAGCCCTTTTTTATATAAATCGAGCCAAATATAATCATATTCTGTTTTCCCCTTCCCGAATCGGCTTTAAAGTTAAGGGAAACATAAATCTAAATTTTATTTTTCCGTTAGGCCCTTATAAATATGATGAAGATTATATTTCAAGTACTTGATATAGGAATCGGCTTTATGGCCGGGTTTTCCCAGTTCATCGCTGAAAATAGGAGGGTCATAAATCGGGACTCCGGTACTTTTGGAGATGGTTTCCATTGGGCGACGATCGACATTGGATTCGACAAAAAGTACGTTGGGATGGTTCTTTTTGACAAAATTGATAGCTCTTTTTATTTGCTCCGGACTCCCGTTTTCTTCGGTATCAATGGCCCAGATATAGCCTTCTTTAAAATCATAGCGTTCGACCAGATATTGAAAGGCCTCTTCACTGGCGATAAAAACGCGATCCTCTTTCGGGATTTTTCCGAATTGATTGCGATACTCTTTTTCTATTCGTTCCAATGCTTGGATATAGTCGGCTGCATTTTTTTGATAATACGATTGGTGCTGAGGATCGACTTTTTCTAAAATGTCACGAATGTTCCGAGCCATGATAATTCCGTTATTGGGATCGATAAAGGCATGGGGATTAACTTCTTTTCGATCCTTGTTTTCAGCGAGGTATTTAGGCTTAATTCCGGTCGAGACTTGAAATACTTTGTGGGGGTCGATGTGTAAAGATTGAATCATCTTGGCAAACCAGCCGGTATCTCCTCCTTCGAGGTGGAGTCCGTTATAAACGAAGACATCGGCAGAAGTTGCAAATTTAATGTCTGCGGGGGTCATTTCGTGATTATGAGGGTCCACGCCCGGGGGTACCAGGTTGTGAACAATAACAGAATCTTTTCCGATTTCTTCAACCATTTCTGAGATGATGGAGAAACTTGAAATCACATGGATCTTTTTACCGGAATTTGATTCTTGAGATTTGTTTTTACAACTCAGTATGCATAAAACTAATAGGCTTGAGAGTATAATTTTGGAAAGATAGGAATAGTTTGTTTTTGTCATGGGTTAGGATTTAAAGGGTCTCCATACGAGTCCGGTTTTTCGGTTAAAGAGGAAGACCAAAATGAATATGGATGTGGCTACCAACACGATCACCACTCCTGAAGGAAGGTTGTAAGTAACACTAAAAAAAAGACCAATAACGGCAGAGATGGCACCGATGAGTGCTGAAACCCATAACATTGAAGTCATCTTATGGGTGAGTAAATAGGCGGTAGAAGCCGGGGTAATCAATAGGGAAACAACTAAAATTACACCTACGGTCTGGAGAGCAACGACGGTGATCAACGTGAGCATTACCATCATCATATAGTTAATGGTTTTAACCGGTAAGCCACTGGCTTTGGCCATGGTTTCATCAAATGTGGTGAGGAGCAATTCCTTATAGAAAAGGCAAATGGATATCAATACGATTCCCACAACGACATAGGTGAGTATGCGATCGGTATCTTTGATAGTAAGAACATTGCCAAAGAGAATACTGTTGAGGTTGATTGCGCTTTGGATTTTTGTTACCAGCACAATACCCAGAGCCAAAAAAGCAGAGAAAACGATACCGATGGCCGAATCACTTTTGATCTTACTGTGTTGTTGTATAAAACCGATTCCAAGTGCCGTCAGTAATCCGAATAATACGGCTCCGTAAAAATAACTGATCTGAAGAACATAGGAAATTGCAACGCCCGGAAGAACGGCGTGAGAAATGGCATCCCCCATCAAAGCAAGGCCGCGAAGGACAATAAAACACCCTACCACACCGCAGGCAATCCCCAAAATGATAGAGGTGTAAAGCGCATGCCGTAGAAAAGCATATTGGCTGATATCATCGATAAAATTTAAAAAGGCTGTTCCCAATTTCGATATGTTCTTTAGTTAAACCAACAAAGCCTTGTCGTAAATATTGAAGGTAGCAGAGAGATTGTCTTTTTCAAATACTTCTTCTACCGGGCCGGCAGCAATGATAGTTTTATGGATAAAGAGGAGATAATCAAAATAATCTTTGACTTTACTCAAGTCGTGATGAACCACTAATATGGTTTTTCCGTTGTTGCAGAGCTCTTGGAGTAAATGGATAATAATTTTCTCACTGTTTACGTCAATGCCTACAAAGGGTTCGTCGAGTATTATTAAATCGGCTTCCTGCGCCAGAGTTCGGGCAATTAAAACGCGTTGAAACTGCCCCCCCGATAAGGCTCCGATTTGCCGGTTTTCAAAACCCTTTAACCCAACTCGTTCAAGAGCCTTTTGTGCCCGGTTTTTCTGAACCTCCCCGGGGTTTTTAAAAAATCCCAATTGAGGATATGTGCCTAAAAGAACACATTGTATGACCGTAATTGGGAAATCCATATCCAACTTCCCCTTTTGTTCAACGTAAGCGGTGTGTTTGGCCGATTTTTTAATAGGTTTTCCCCTAAAATAGGTCTTTCCGCGATGGGGAACAAATCCCAGTATTCCTTTTAAAAAGGTTGTTTTTCCCCCGCCATTGGGGCCGATGATTCCACATAAGCTGCCTTCCGGAATCTGGACGTTGACATCAGTTAAAGCTTTTACTCCGTTAGTGTAGGTTACATTTAAATCTCGTACTTCCAGCATAGCCTCTTGTAGAATATAATTTAGAGTAGTCTAAAAAATTATTTTCATGAGCGAAATTAAAACTTTATCTACAATAAAAAAAGCCATCACAAGATTTTCTGTGATAGCTTTATAACCTGCTTCATTCATGAATTTAATTTTGAGGAGATTCAGGGCGTCAAAATCCGTAGGAATAGTGGACTATCCCAAGGGTTTTGCAACGTGGAAGACTTGTCCGCCCATGGTGGCCCCCAAAATTAAATCAAAATTCACGGTAATGCTAAATGTAGTATTTTTTATAGCGAAGCATAGCGTGATGTAAAAAAACATCGAGGGTTTTAACAATATAAAGAGGTCTCGATACATCTTCCTCCGACTCAAAACTTGAGTCTAAGATGGCCATCTATTTATTCTTAAGCAAAATATTAAGTAATCAAATAAACGTATAATGAGTGATTTAAATATAAGTGTACTTTTTAAATTTATGATCCCGTGGTTATCGAGAGGTGAATGATCTTATTTAA
>CAZBXQ010000106.1:0-6982 GCA_964495935.1 uncultured Flavobacteriaceae bacterium | reverse complement strand
ACTATCTCATATTAACTATTGATTTTAACACTATACAAATCTAAAGGATAGCTATGGGATCACAAATTTAAAAAGTACACTCGTGTTTAAATAGCTCATTATAAATTTGTTATAATAAAGAAGAATAAAAAACACTATATTTAGCGATGACGTGAATTTTGATTTAATTTTGGGATTCACCATGAGCGGACAGGTCCTCCACAGGCCTTCCGCGTTACAAAATCCTTGAAATCCCGTACGTACGGGATTCCTACGGATTTCGATGCTTTGAATCTCCTCAAAATTAAATTCATGAATGAAGCAGGCTATGTCGAATGAATTTGTAAAACGAAAACTATATCTTATTACCCTACTTCCTCCGGCTGAAATCCAAGCTGATGTAAAACGATTTAAGGAGGAAATAAAGGAGAAATTTAAAGCCCAACATGCTTTAAAGCTGCCGGCGCATATTACTTTGCAACGCCCGTTTTGGGTAATGGACGAACAACGGGATTTGTTGTATCGGGATTTGGGCAATTTTGTAGCATCCCGGACTCCTTTTACCGTCCAATTAAAAGATTTTGGTTGTTTTACTCCCCGTGTGATTTATGTGGATGTTGCCAATCCGAAGCCGATAATCGAATTTCAACAAGCCCTTCAGGCTGCATTGTCAGATTCTGTTTTTCTCAGGTCGAGGGAACGTCAGATTCGACCCATTACGCCCCATATGACCGTGGCTACACGGGACTTGAAGAAGGAGGTGTTTCCACAGGCTTGGGATGATTTTAAAACCCGGCACTATTCGGCTCAATTTTCAGTTGATGCAGTAACTCTTTTCCAACACGATGGAAAGTACTGGCATTCCTTGGCCGAATTCCCTTTTTGAAAACTGGCACTGCATTTGCTTAAATTTATGAAAATGCAGTCATGAGGGGTCTCTTTTCAGTTTTTATCCTTTTTTGTTTTATTCCCGTTCAAGCACAAAAAAGCTTTCATTATAAAGCAGCTTGGCAACGGGTCGAATACCTCGATAAACAGAAAGGACAGGTAAAAAGCCTTCTCCCTGAAGTAGAAAAGATATACGAAGCAGCAAAAGAGGAGGAGAATTGGCAACAACGAATCCGCGCTTTTATCTATCGTGAAGGAATCCGTTCTCGGGTAACAGATGATAAAGACTACGAGGCGGTTATTATCCGTAATTTCCAAATGGAGATTGACGAGGCAGAAGGACCGCCGAAAGCCATCCTCCAATCGATGCTGGCAGAAACCTATACGGACTATTACCGGTGGAACCGCCAAAAGGTAAAAGATCGAACGGATCTCGAGAATTCCGGTGAAGATTTTAGGTATTGGTCCAAATCCCGGTTTCAGGAGGAAGTTCAACGGTTGTATTCGGCTTCTTTGCAAAATGAAAAAGAACTCAAGAATCAGCGTATTAAGGATTGGGCTTTTCTACTGGACCGGATTCCGGAAACCGAATATTTACGTCCCACGCTATTTGATTTCCTCAGTTATCGGTATATCGATTTTCTGCAAAATAGCAGCCTGAGGTCGGGTTTGCTCAAAAGAAGATCGACCATAGAAGATATACTGGATGGTCTTATTCGCTTTCATCAGCATGATAAAATGAAGGAGGCTTTAGCCTACAATCGTTTAGAACGTTTAAAATTATTGAAGCCAAGGCATCCCGATGAATTTGAACTTCGCTTACGGGAACTCATCCATACGTATTCCGATAATCGCTTTTCTCCTTATCTCCTGTTTGAAGGAGCAAAATTTTACATTGATAAATTTCAGAATGCTCCGGAACGATCCTTTAAGGAAAAGGGCTTATATGCCGAAAAAGCCTTGTATTACAGCCGGGAAATCCTGAATCGGTTTCCTCAATCGTCCCTGATTGAAGCCAGTCAAAATAACGTAAAAAGGCTTACTACACCTTTCTTTCGGTTGCGTACTGAAGAATACAACGCTCCCGACAAGATGATTCCGATGAGGATACAATACCGGAATCTGGATAAGCTTTATTTTAAGGTTTTTCGATATAATCGATCGCAGGAGAAGCGGATCAATGACTTAGGGTATGGAGATAAGAAGAGAAAACGGGAAAAACTGAACCGGATCTTTAGTACTTTGGAAGAGGTTCAAAACTTTACTCTGGATCTGAAACTCTTTGACGATTATCAATCCCGAAGGACAACCGGAAAGATCGATAGTTTATCGAGCGGGTATTATCTTATTCTTTCTTCTAATCAACCGGATTTTAATTTGAAAAACAAGAATACCGCAGTGGGGTATCAACAGCTACGGATTACTCCATACGCAATCAGTACACAAAGAGATTATATTTTAATCACCAACCGGGAAACCGGGAAACCGATTATCGATAAAAAATTATCGATTTATGGTGGGCGAAACGGGTCAACGCTCTTGAAAACAGTGATTACAAACGATAAGGGAATAGCCACTTACAGCACCGGAGATTACTATTTGAGTTTTCAGGTAGAGGGGGATCCGATCCGTATAGAGAGCAGTGGGACCCATAAGAAACCGGAAGCTCTGACGGAGGTCGAAAAAACACTTCAGTTTTTTACCGATCGAAAAATTTACCGACCCGGGCAGCCGTTATATTACAAAATCATAGCCTACCAATTGTATCCCGATGGAACGCGAAAGGTCATTCCCAACCGAGAGTTAAAAGTGGTTTTACAGGATGTCAATGGGAAAAAGGTGAGTGAACAGGAGCTCGTGACCACTGAATTTGGTTCCCTATCGGGAGAATTTGTACTGCCCAATTCCGGTTTGAATGGAGAATACAGTTTACGGGTAACCAATGGGGGTTGGAATTCGTCCACATACCGTTTTCGTGTGGAAGAATATAAACGTCCGAAGTTTCAAGTGAAGCTAATGATCAAAGACACAGTGTATAAGCTTGATGAAGAGGTGGCAATAGAAGGGCGTGCAACAGCTTTCTCGGGGGCTCATGTACCTTTGGCCAAGGTAGTATATCGGGTGGTTCGTGAGCCGGAGTTTTCCTTTCTACCCTGGTGGTATCGTTATTTTTTACCGCAGCGGGCAGAAAAACAACAGATTGCCGAAGGGGAGGTTACCACGGATGATCAAGGAAAGTTTTCCATTCATTTTAATGCGGTGCCGGGAGAGTTTCTCCACGAGGACGGAGTTTTGAAGAAAGGATCACAAAAGAGGAGTTTTATCTATAGCGTAATAGCCGATGTGACGGATGTCAATGGGGAAACACAATCTGCAAAGATACAGGTAAGAGTTGGGGATCAAGGATATATGCTGGATTTTCCGATAGCTGAGCAGTTGGATATCAACACTTTTGAGACCCTGCCGATTGTCGTTAAGAATCTCAATGGAAAGCCGGTTCGCGCACATGGAGAATTGTTCCTGGCCAAAATTAAAGCCCCCGATCGCGTGCTACGAAAAACGGATCTTGAAGAAACGGATTATGAACTTTATCCAAGAGAGGAGTTTGTGTCCTATTTTCCGCATCAACCGTATGGGAATGAAAATAATTTATGGAATCGCAAAAACGGAGATACGGTGTTCCGTCAAAAATTTGAATTGAAGGGAGAGGATGAAATTGCAGTAAACAATAAAAATTGGGCCTCCGGATATTATAAGTTGCATGGTTTTGTCGTGGAAAAAGGAGATACAATTTCCCGCGAAAAATTGATTTACCTCTATAATTCCAAGGAGAAATTGCCTGTTGATAAGACTCTGTTTTTGGCAAAATTAGGCAAGAAAGAGTACCAAACGGGGGAGGAAGGGATAGTTCGCTTTTCTTCTGCTGCAGAAAAATCTCAGGTTTTTGTTCAGGTGGAAGCCAATCACGAGATTGTTGAGGCGAAGTGGATCCGGCTGAATAAGGAATCCAAATCGTTTTCCTTTCCGATTAAAAAGAAATACCGGGGGAAGATTTATATTCATTATTATTTTGGAAAGTTCAATACTGCTTATCGGGGAACCCTTACTGCACGGGTCAATAGTAATCAGGAGAAGTTGAAGGTGACGACCCGGGTTTTTCGGGATAAACTCCGCCCTGGCGAAGAGGAGACCTGGGAATTGACTATTCATGCCGAAAACCGGGAAAAGGTCTGGGCTGAGGTACTGGCGACGATGTACGATGCCTCCCTGGATCAGTGGAAATCCAATACGTTGACGTTTGACCCCGAGATCTATTACCCGTACTCTCGCTATCGGGCCTGGACAACGTCGGGGCAATTTGATCGCGGGCGATTCCGATGGCTGAAAGGTGATTATTATGGGTTTAGCCAATTTATGTATCTACGTTTTGATGATCTCAATTGGTTCGGATTTAAGTTTTGGTTTGAGGGCTTGTTCCAGTCGTATCCGATATACACCATGTTGGAGGAGGTACCTGTAAAGAGGATGCAGCGTTCGGGAAATAATTTGCCACCGCCTTCTCCCCGCATTCCTGATAAAATTGAAATTGTGGACGATGGGGAGGATATCGAGGAGAATGGTATACTGACCTCCGATATGCTTGAAGTGGAGGATTCGGATTTTGGAATTAGGGGAGGAGAGAAAGGGTCTGCTAAGCAGATTCGTTTGGAGGAGGTAAAGGCCCGGAAAAACCTACAGGAAACCGCTTTCTTTGATCCGGAATTGCATACCGATAAGAAGGGGAATGTGGTGATTCGTTTTACGGTCCCCGAGAGTTTGACGGAATGGAAGTTTATGGCCAATGCCTTTACCAAGGACTTGAAAACCGGAAGCCTGGAAAAAAAGGTACAGACTCAAAAAAAGTTAATGGTTACCCCCAATTCTCCAAGATTTTTACGAGCGGGAGACCAAGTGGTTTTTTCGGTAAAAATAGATAATCTGACAAAGGATTCTTTGCGTGGAAAAATCGGCCTTTATCTTTTTGACCCGACATCCCGGGATTCTCTGAACGAAGAGTTTAATAATACGGATTATGAGAAGGAATTTATCGTTGCTAAAGAGAACAGCGTAAATCTTTCTTGGCGGCTCGAAGTACCCCAAAACCGAGAAATGGTAACCTATCGTATTGTAGCAGCCACGGAAGAGTTTTCGGATGGTGAGGAAAATATCCTGCCCATTCTGACCAATCGGAAATTGGTGACGGAAACTTTACCTATTCATGTTCGGGAGGGACAAGAGAAAGAATTGATATTGGAGAATTTACGGGATCACACCTCGGAAACAAGAGAGGATTTACGCTTGACCCTGGAAATGACTACTAACCCGATCTGGCAGGCCATTTTTTCCTTGCCGTATCTCAGAACACCAAAGTATGACAACTCCATTTCCAACTTTGGACAATTGTATGCGAATTTAATTTCCCGGAAGGTGCTGCATGATAATCCCCGGATAAAGACCGTGTTTTCTTCCTGGAAGGAAAAAGGAAAGTTGAAATCAAAATTGGAGAAAAATCAGGAGTTAAAAGAGATCCTTTTAGAAGAAACCCCATGGGTTAGCGAAGCCGAGGACGAAACGGAACAAATGAGACGGCTCGCTTTCCTGTTTGATATCAATAAGATAGATACCGAACTGAGTGATGCTTTTGATCGTTTGCAGGAAAAACAACTTCCGAATGGCGGGTTTCCCTGGTTTGACGGGGGAGATGCCAATTTTTACGTCACGGGATACCTTCTTTCTAACCTGGGGCATTTGGAAGATTTTGGTATTGAAGTCAATACCTTGTTTGACGGGAAGGTTCAATCCGTCATTGAAAAAATGATTGATTATCTGGACAGGGAGGCTTTAAAAAACTTGGAGAAAACCCGGAAAAAGGAAGACTTCTACCAAACGGCATTCTTTCGGAATTACTTATGGGTAAGGGGGCATTTTGTCGGGGATTCCCCACTTCCTCAAAAATTATTGCCTCATCGGGATGATGCTCTTCGGAATATGATCAAACGAAAATTTGATTTCCCGCTCTATGTTCAGGCAAGAATGGTGTTTGTTTTGGAGGATTACGGGCATCATCAAGAAGCCGTTGCGCTGCTGAAGTCGCTCCGGGATCGGGCCGTACAAAGCGACGAAATGGGAATGTACTGGCGCGATAACCGACCGGGGTGGTTTTGGATGGAGGCACCGGTCGCGACCCATAGTTTACTGACTTTGGCTTTTGATCGTATCGTAAAGGACTCGCAGAGTGTAGAAAGCCTGAAAGTATGGCTGTTAAAAAACCGACAAACCAGACAGTGGAATTCAGTAAAATCTACTACTGAGGCTGTAAATGCACTGGTCAGTACCGGAAAGGACTGGATCTCGGAAGACGGGGACGGAATTCAATTGACCGTAGGTGATCAGACAATCGATTTGACCCATGCGCAATATCCATCACAAGCCGAGAATGGGTATTTTAAAACTACCTGGGAACGAGCTGAAATCCGGCCTGAAATGGCAAGGGTTTCGGTAAAGAAAACTGCTCCCGGAGTTTCCTGGGGAGCCCTGTATTACCAATATTTTGAGGATTTGGATCAAATTCAATCGGCCGATAGCAAGATTGTTATGCGAAAACAATTGTATCTCAGAAAGAATACGGAATCGGGAGAAAAGCTACAGGAAATAACAGAAGATACTCCCATTCGAGTGGGGGATATGATTACCGTTCGCTTAGAAATTCAAGCCGATCGTGATATGCAGTTTGTACATGTAAAAGATATGCGCGCCTCGGGGTTGGAGCCGGTCCATGTCCTTTCTCGCTATAATTATCAACACGGTTTGGGATATTACGAAAGTACCCGGGACACGGCCTCTCATTTCTTTATTGATTTTATGCCCAAGGGGACGTATGTTTTTGAATATGATTTACGGGCTAATAATGCCGGCAATTTCTCCAATGGAGTAACCACTCTCCAAAATGCGTATGCTCCGGAACTGAGTGCACATAGTAAAGGAATAAAAATTAGAATTGAAAAATAAATTTCTGTAGAAGTGTACGATGCCAATAAAGAGTGATCTATGGTTGTCGTTTTTAATATTCTATTCG
>CAZBXQ010000105.1:0-7530 GCA_964495935.1 uncultured Flavobacteriaceae bacterium | reverse complement strand
TATTCCAATAAATCGTGTTGAATTCAGTTCATGAGAACATCTCCGAAACTTCAGTTATACTATTATTAAAATTTCATTTTCATTTCGATTTCTCCCCGATATTTTACCTAAATTTTTTAGACATGCTCTATTTTATATATAATATATCTTATAAAATAATTATATGTAGATTATATAACTATTATTGCAATAATATATAATATTTATATCTATTTCCTTGTGGGATACTTAGTTTTTAAGCTATTTTTGCTTTTTCACAGAAGTAAAAGTTTCGAATTATGGTGTTTGATGTTCGACCGGCAACCGAAGAAGATTTGGTTTTTTCACAAATCATCGTTGATGAGATTGCGGCTTCAGCCAAAGTGCGCGGAACCGGAATCGCTAAGCGAACGCCCGAATATATTGAAAAAAAGATTAAGGAAGGGAAAGCCGTGATTGCTATTTCCCGGGAAAATGAATGGGCCGGTTTTAGTTATATCGAGACCTGGACGGGAGAGCAATATGTAGCCAATTCCGGATTGATCGTCAACCCCAAATTCCGGCATCGCGGTCTGGCCAAACGGATAAAAGGAGAGATCTTTGATCTTTCCCGTAAAAAATATCCGAATGCCAAGATTTTTGGATTGACCACCAGTTTGCCGGTGATGAAGATCAACAGCGATTTGGGATATCGCCCGGTGACGTATTCCGAATTGACGCAGGATGATAAATTTTGGGAAGGTTGCAAAACCTGTGTGAATTATAAAATCCTTACAAGTAAAGGTCGTAAGAATTGCCTCTGTACGGCGATGTTATTTGACCCCAAAAAAATAAGAAATTAAAAAATAGCGAAATTGGGGGGGGGACGCCATCCTTCTGAAGTGAACCTTCTCCTCAGTAAATAAAATTATAGGGGCCGCGGTTCTCAAAGCCCTTCTAAAACAATAACATTATCATGAAAAAAAAGAAAGTTGTGCTCGCCTATAGTGGCGGGTTGGATACCACCTATTGTGCCTTATATCTGGCTAAAGAATTAGATTATGAAGTACATGCCGTAACCGTTAATACGGGAGGTTTTTCAGTATCAGAAATTGCCCATATCGAGCAAAAAGCCAAGGATCTTGGAGTGCATTCCTATACTTGTATTGATAGTATAAAGGAGTACTATGAAACGTGTGTCAAATATTTGCTCTTTGGCAATGTGCTTAAAAACAATACCTATCCCTTATCGGTGAGTGCAGAGCGCAGTATTCAGGCTAAGAAGATTGCCGAATATGCCGTTAAAATCGAGGCCGATGCAATTTGCCACGGAAGCACGGGCGCCGGGAATGATCAGGTGCGATTTGACGTTACTTTTCAGATTATTGCCCCGGAATTGGAAATTATTACCCCCATTCGGGATCGTCAATTAAGTCGGGAAGCAGAGATCGAGTTTTTAAAAAAGCACGGAGTTGATATGAATTTTGAGAAGGCTCAATATTCTGTCAATCAAGGACTGTGGGGAACCTCCGTAGGTGGAAAGGAAACCTTGAATTCACGGGAATACCTTCCCGAAGAAGCCTTTCCCTCCCAAGTGCAAAAAAACGACCCTGAAGATCATACCCTGGTTTTTGAGAAGGGCGAATTGGTGGGCATTGATGATACTGCTTTTAATCATTCGGCAGAAGCTATCCTGAAGTTGGAGAAATTGGCCTCTCCTTATGGAATTGGCCGGGATATTCATGTGGGCGATACGATTATAGGTATAAAAGGACGTGTGGGCTTTGAAGCGGCTGCGGCGGTAGTAGCCCTAAAAGCACATCATTTATTAGAAAAGCATACCTTGTCCAAAAATCAAATGCTGGTGAAGGAGCAGTTGGCCGTACAGTATGGGAATTGGCTGCACGAAGCCTTATTTTTAGAGCCTGTCATGCGGGATATTGAGACCTTTTTTGAAAGTACGCAGCAGCGGGTCTCGGGGAAAGTCTTTGTGACTTTTTATCCCTATCGCTTTATTTTAAATGGAATCGAGTCTCCTCATGATTTAATGGCTAATGAATTTGCCCAATACGGCGAAATGAACAATGCTTGGAGCGGAGAGGATGTAAAAGGCTTTTCCAAAATCGTGGCCAATGCCCTGAATATTTATCATCAAACCGGTCAACATGAAAACTAAAATAAAAGTAGGCATCGTAGGAGGAACCGGATATACCGGGGGGGAATTGATTCGATTGCTGATTCACCATCCGAATGTAGAATTGAAATTTGCAACCAGCAGAAGCCGATCGGGAAAAAAGGTGAGCGAATTCCATCCGGATTTGATTGGAGATCTATCCCTGCATTTTATTCCCGAAGTAGAATCTGATGTGGATTTGCTTTTTTTATGCCTGCCGCATAAAGAAAGCCGACCCTGGCTGGAAGAGCACGATATTCCCTTGGAAACCAAAATTATCGATATGGGAAATGATTTCCGGGTCGATGGAAAGTTTGGGGAGCGGAATTTTATTTACGGGATGTCTGAAATCTATAAAAAAGAGATTCAGAATGCCAATGAGATTGCCAATTGTGGTTGCTTTGCCTCGGGATTGCAGTACGGATTGTTGCCCTTGGCCAAGCATCGTTTGTTAAAGCAAGTGTTTGCGACCGGGATCACCGGGAGTACCGGAGCCGGCGTAAAGCCCAAACCGACGACCCATTATTCTTGGCGGAATAATAACGTATCGGCTTATAAGACATTGATGCATCAGCATATTGATGAAATCAGTCAGAATTTAGAACGCTTTAACCGGGAGCCGGTAAAAGTTCACTTTGTCCCCTGGCGTGGGGATTTTCCAAGGGGAATATTTATCAGTTCTACCGTGGAATGCAATATGGAACTGGACCTTTTGGTGGAATTATATGAAGAGTTTTATGCCCAGGCTCCTTTTGTTCATATCAGTCATCAGCCAATGACTATGAAACAAGTCGTCAATACCAATAAATGCGTAATACAGTTAGAAAAAAATGAGAATATGCTGGTGGTTCATTCGGCCGTTGATAATTTGCTGAAAGGGGCTTCCGGACAGGCCATACAAAATATGAACCTGATGTATGGTTGGGAAGAGACCACCGGGCTAAACCTTAAACCTTTAGCTTATTAATGTATAATGTAGAATGTAAAATGTACGTATGGGGGCGATGTGATGTTCAAACGTCAATTTGGGCAATTCGGAGTAAAAGGTTATTCGCCGTTTGCTATTAGCTATTATTAAAGTTTAAATTGTCTGATAAAATAAATAATCAAATGAGTAACCAACCAAAAGTAAAAGTAGTCAATCCTATTTAGGGAATCCCTACGCTGTACGATGTACAGTAATACATTTATGCAAAATACGATAAATCATGAAATTATTTGATGTTTACAGCCTATTTGATCTTACTCCCGATCACGCTAAGGGTTGCTATCTATGGGATGTAAAAGGGGAGAAATATCTGGATCTCTACGGTGGCCATGCCGTGATTTCGATTGGTCATTCGCATCCGCACTATATAAAAACCATAACGGATCAATTGCAAAAAATCGGATTTTATTCCAATTCGGTTCATATTGCGGGGCAACAGAAGGTTGCCGATTTACTTGGTGAACTGAGCGGATATCCCGATTATCAGCTGTTTTTGGTGAATTCGGGGGCTGAAGCTAATGAGAATGCGATTAAACTGGCTTCTTTTTATAATGGAAAAAAGAAGGTACTGTCTTTTTCCAGAGCTTTTCATGGTCGGACATCGGTTGCTGTGGCCGCGACGGATAACCAAAAGATCGTAGCTCCCGTCAATGAGACCGAAAATGTGGTTTTTGTCGATTTTAATGATGAAGAAGGAGTAGAGAAGGCCTTTGCAGAACACGATTTTTCTTCGGTGATTGTGGAGGGAATTCAGGGAGTTGGCGGAGTTCAAATGCCGACCAATTCCTTTTTAAAAACGATTCAAAAACTTTGCCGGGAGCACGATACCGTTTTTATTGCCGACGAAGTCCAGTCCGGATATGGTCGTACCGGAAAATTTTTTGCCCATCAATGGGCGGGTGTGAAACCTGATATTATTTCGATGGCCAAGGGCATGGGGAATGGCTTCCCCGTAGGCGGGATTTTGATTTCGCCAAAAATAAAACCTCAAAAAGGGATGCTGGGAACCACTTTTGGCGGGAATTATTTGGCTTGTTCGGCTGCCCAAGCAGTGTTGGAGGTTATGACAAAAGAAGAGCTGATGCAGAACGCTGTGGAAATGGGGAGTTATTTGATGGAAAGGTTAAAAGAAGTCCATCAGATCAAAGAAATCCGGGCCCGAGGATTAATGATCGGAATCGAATTGGAAAAGCCCTGTGCAGAGATTCGTTTAAAACTTATACAGAAACATCATATTCTGACCGGAAATGCCAGTCAGCCCAATACCTTGCGAATTTTGCCTTCTTTAACCGTAGAAAAACCTGAAATTGATGCTTTGATTACGGCTTTAAAAGAGGAGCTAAACGAGTGATTACTTGTTTAAGTGATTAACTGTTTATGCGTTTAACCGTTTAACTGTTTATGTGTTTAACTGATTCACCGTATAACCGATTAACCGCTTAACCAATTCACCGATTCACCGATTCACCAACGAACCTCTCAAAAATGAGTTTACAAAAATTTACATGTGCGACCGATATTCCCGATCTTCAACAAGCGATTGCCGAGTGTCGGGAGATCAAAAAAAATATATACAAAACGCCGGAATACGGAAAAAATAAAAGTGTGGGACTGGTCTTTCTGAATCCCAGTTTACGTACTCGAATGAGCATGCAGCGGGCCTGTCAAAATCTGGGTTTTCATGCTATCGTATTAAATGTGGGCGGACAAGGTGCCTGGGCCTGGGAGTTGGAGGATGGCACGGTGATGGACGGTAATACCGCCGAACATATCAAAGAAGCCGCCAAGGTGATGAGCCAATATTGTGATATTCTGGCGATTCGTTGTTTTCCGAGTTTGACCGATAAAGCAAAGGATGTGGAAGATCGGGTGCTGAATCAATTTATAGACTATGCAACCGTTCCCGTAATCTCTATGGAATCGGCTACGCGGCACCCTTTGCAAAGCTTTACCGATATGTTGACAATTACCGAGAATTGGAAGGAAAAAAGGAAGCCGAAGATTGTGATGACCTGGGCACCGCATATCAAACCCCTCGCGCATTCGGTTCCCAATTCCTTTGCCGAATGGGTGCCATTGATGGAGGCGGATGTGGTCGTGACCAATCCAGAAGGGTATGATCTGAATCCGGAATTTACGAAAGGGTTGGAGATCAATCGTAATCAGGAAGAAGCACTACAAGATGCCGATTTTGTTTATGTCAAAAACTGGTCTTCTTTTAGCGATTATGGAGCGTTGCCGGAAGTACAAGATAATTGGATGTTGACATCGGATAAATTAAAAGGAACAAACAATGCCAAAGTGATGCACTGTCTGCCTGTTCGGCGGAATGTAGTAATCAGCGATGAGGTGCTGGATAGTGAGCACTCCATTATTTATCAACAAGCCGGGAATCGAATGATTACCGCACAATGGGTGTTAAAAAACATGATATAAAATGTACAGAGCCCTCAAAAGGCTTGTAACTGAGAGGTAGGCCTGAGCCTTTCGAATGATAAAAACCAGTTAATTTGGGAATTTGAAGAGATTTCAATGAAACAGAATATAAGTATTGTCAAAATAGGAGGAAATATCATTGATCATCCTCGGCGGTTACAGGAATTTTTGCATGATTTCTCCACTTTGAAAGAGGCCAAAATATTGGTACATGGGGGCGGTAAATCCGCTACGCAGTGGGCGGAACGATTGGGTATCCCGCAGCAGATGATCGAGGGCCGGCGAATCACGGATGCCCCAACTTTGGAAGTCGCAACAATGGTTTACGGCGGATTGATCAATAGGAATATTGTAGCCCGATTAGTGGGACAGGGGGTTCCTGCTCTTGGGCTATCAGGTGCCGATGGAAACCTGATTGGCAGTAAGAAACGACCTGTAAGCCCCATCAATTTTGGCTATGTAGGCGATGTGGAAAGAGTGAATTCGAAGGCTTTAAAAAAATTACTGGAGGATGGATTTACCCCTGTTTTTTGTGCTTTGACCCACGATGGAAAGGGACAATTGCTAAACACCAATGCCGATACTTTGGCTACCGAAATCGCCATCGGTTTGGCAGATTTGTTTACCGTAAAACTCTATTATTGCTTTGAAAAAAACGGAGTTTTAAAGAATATCAATCAAGAGGATTCCCGACTTCCTGAATTATCTTTGAAAACCTATTACACTTTAAAGAAAAATAACCGGATTTTTTCGGGAATGATTCCGAAACTGGAGAATGCTTTTTATGCACGGGAAAAAGGAGTTGAGGAGGTCGTTGTTATACGGGCCGAAGACTTGATCGATCACAAACAAGGAGAAGAAAATTATGGAACCAGCATTGAAACAGACTGAGTTGCAGGAATTATATACGGATGCACTTGGTTTATTAAAAGACCTTATTGGTACTCCTTCGCTAAGTCGGGAGGAAGAGAAGACGGGGACGTTGATTGCAGGATTTTTGGGGCATCAAGGGGTGGAAACCCATCGAAAAGGTAATAATATTTGGGCACGAAATAAATATTATGATCCGCAAAAGCCAACGATTCTGCTGAATTCTCATCACGACACGGTAAAACCCAATAAAAAATACAGTTTGGATCCGTTTATGCCAATAGTGAAAAACGGCAAGCTCTATGGATTGGGAAGTAATGATGCCGGTGGGGCTTTGGTGTCTTTGCTCAGTACCTTTTTATTTTTTTATGAGAAGGAGGATTTGGCTTATAATCTCATCATGACGGCTACGGCAGAAGAAGAGATTTCAGGGGCGGGTGGAGTGATTTCAATTTTAGAAGATTTGGGTGAAATTGATTTTGCAGTTGTTGGGGAGCCGACTCAAATGCAGATGGCAATAGCCGAAAAGGCTTTGTTGGTTATTGATGCAGTGGCCAAGGGGAGACCCTCTCACGCGGCGCATCCCAATTCCGATAACTCCATTTATAAGGCGATAAAAGATATTCAATGGGTGGAGCAGCATGAATTTCCGAAGGTTTCCAAATGGTTGGGAAAAGTAAAGATGACCACAACGGTTGTCCGCGCCGGAGAACTGCACAATCAGGTACCGGCAGAGTGCCATTTTACCATTGACGTTCGGGTAACCGATGCGTATTCCACACAGGAAGTATTTGAAGTCATACAATCGAATTTGAAATCCGAGGTACGGGCGCGTTCCTTAAAACGGGATTCTTCTTCCCTGCCGGAAGACCATCCTTTTGTCAATGCGGGAAAAGCACTGGGGCGTACGTGCTACGGTTCGCCTACCAGTTCTGATCAGGCGTTGATTCCCTATCCTTCCCTAAAAATGGGACCGGGAGATTCGACACGATCCCACACGGCCGATGAATTTATTTATTTGAATGAAATCAAAGAAGGGATTAAATTATATATTAATATTTTAAAGAAGTTACTTTAAAAAATGAAGAGATTTAAAATTTTTATT
>CAZBXQ010000104.1:0-7899 GCA_964495935.1 uncultured Flavobacteriaceae bacterium | reverse complement strand
GAATGCAGGCTAATACGATCAAATACCGGGATTGACCACACTATCCAATTTATGGGCAATAATCACTTGCAATTTCTTGTAATCCCGGATTTCTGCCAACATTTCCCGGTGAGATTGCTTTTTATCGGCTTCCATTTCTTTCATTAATTCGGCCGCTTTCTTTTTTATAAGCAAAGTGCGAAGATTCAAAATTGTTTGTAAAATCTCTCGTTCATCCAGTTCGCTCTTATCATTAACATAGATTCCTACCGAATCCCATCGATGCAGGCTATATTGCTCATCCTGCATCAAAATAGTAGTTACTTCGGCAGCTCGTTCAGGGGGTATCGCATTAACAAAATCTTCAACTATTAGTTTTTGTTTCTTCTTATACTCCATAAGAATTCGTTCATATAGAGTCTTAAACCCCGGATTGGTAAACTCTACTTCATCTTCCTGTAAATCCAACATGATTTTCTCATACACCTTTTTCTCTCGTTTTTCGGCCCTTAAAACCAGCTCCCCATCGTCATCCGGTTCTAACGTATATTCCTCAAAAATTCCGGTCATCCCGCCATAGCGAAGCAATAGACTAATCACATGCTTTTCAATTTCATATTGTGGATCAATTTTGGTTCCCGTTTTCTCAGCAGGCCGGATAACTTCAAAATTTTTCTTTTTGTTGCGGTTTTTGGTATTTCTTTTCTCCTGTCCGACTTTAATCTGAGCCAATGTACTGTACAAGACCGCTTCAGAAATATCCATAATCCTAACACATTCCTTCAGGTACAGTTCCTGTTTGATCGGATCGGGAATCTTAGCTACACTTTCCATCATATCCCGAATGACCTCCGCCTTTTTAATGGGATTATCACGAGCCTCATCCATTAAAAGAGAGGCTTTATAACTAATAAAATCTTTGGCGTTTTCTTCCAAATACTGCGTTAATTCCTCCTTGGAATGCTGCCGCGCAAAACTATCGGGATCTTCTCCCTCCGGAAACGAACAAACTCTTACATTCATTCCTTCCTCCAGAATCAAATCAATCCCCCGAACAGAAGCGCGAGTTCCCGCCGCATCACCGTCATACAAAACCACAATATTCTGGGTCAACCGATTGATCAAACGAATTTGTCCCGGTGTCAAAGCCGTTCCCGAGGAAGCCACGGTGTTGGTCACTCCCCGCTGATGAAATTGGATTACATCGGTATATCCTTCAACCAAATAACAGCAATCGTCTTTGGCAATTTGCTGTTTGGCCTGATAGAGTCCATACAACACTTTACTCTTATGATACACCTCACTTTCCGGAGAGTTCAGGTACTTCGCGGTTTTCTTGTTCGTTCCCAAAATACGGCCACCAAACCCCAAAACCCGGCCCGACATCGAATGAATAGGGAAAATTACTCGCCCCCGAAACCGATCAAACATCGTTTTTTTCTTTCCTTCGGATTCCCTCACGATACTCAGTCCGGTTTTTTCCAAAAACTCCACGTTGTACCCTTCTTTCTGTGCCGCCTTGGTAAAAGCATCCCAGTGATCCGGGGAGTATCCCAATTCAAAATCGGCAATACTCTCAGGGGTAAATCCGCGCTCTTTAAAATAAGTCAAGCCGATGGCTTTTCCTTCTTCCGTACGGGTTAGTTGCCGTTGAAAGAAATCTCTGGCAAAGGCATTGACGAGGTACATACTTTCCCGTTCACTCGCCGCTTGTTTTTCCTCATCCGTCTGCTCGGTTTCCTCAATTTCAATTCCGTATTTTTTAGCCAAATATCGAATGGCTTCCGGATAATTAAAATGCTCATGTTCCATCAGGAAAGAGACTACATTTCCTCCCTTCCCGCTGGAAAAATCCTTCCAGATCTGTTTGACGGGAGAAACCATAAAACTCGGTGTACGTTCATCGGTAAAGGGGCTTAGTCCTTTAAAGTTGCTTCCTGCCTTTTTCAGCTGTACAAAATCACGAATGACTTCTTCCACCCGGGCGGTTTCAAAAACACGATCAATGGTTGACTTCTTAATCATCGAATAGGAATAGGTGTTAGTTCGTAGTCCTCAATTTTGTATGCTTCCTAAATAGAGTTGACCCTTTTGGTTAGTTTTTAGTTTCTTGATGAATAATTAAAAACTCAATGGGTGAAGAGGAGTTCTCGATATTTGGACAACGGCCACAATTGATCATCGACCAAAAGTTCCAGTTTATCGCAATGGAACCGAATACTGCCAAAAAAAGGTTTCACTTCTTTGCAGTATGATTGTGCTTTCTCCTCAATATCGGTCACACGATCGGCTTTTGTACGGGTTTCTATCATGGCGGTAATATCGGAGTTAATCTCTTCAATATGTCCAGAAATAGCTTCAAGAATATATAATTGCTCCTTGGCATATCGCCGGTAATCCGAACCGTAAATATCCTTTAATCCACGCACATTGCGTATCAATATATTCTGGTATTGAATGGCTGTGGGGATAATATGATTTCGCGCCAAATCCCCAATTACCCGGGCTTCAATTCTCAATCGATTGATATAATCTTCCAATTCAACCTCATACCGGGCTCTAATCTCGGTTTCGTTAAATACCCCGAGATCCGAAAAAAGTTTTACAGAACGCTTACTCACCTTTGTCTTTAGCGCATCGGGGGTATTAATATGGTTACTCAATCCTCTTTTCCGAGCCTCATCCACCCATTCCTCACTATAGCCATCTCCCTCAAACCGAACCTTTCGGGTGTCCCTGATATATTTCTTTAACACTCTGAAAATGGCGTGATCACGATCCACCTGATGTTCATGAATATAATTTTCCACTTCTTCTCTAAAAACTCCCAATTGATAGGCCACAACGGTATTAAGTACGGTCATTGCATTTCCGCAATTGGCAGAAGCACCAACCGCCCGTAACTCAAACCGATTCCCGGTAAAAGCAAAAGTTGAAGTCCGATTTCGATCGGTATTATCAATCAGAATTTCGGGAATTTTAATCACCACATCCAAGCGATGCTTCGCATTGTCTTGAGCACTCAGGTCATTTTCGGTCGCTTGCTCCAATTCGTTAAGAACTTTGGTAAGTTGATCGCCGATAAAAACCGAAATAATGGCGGGAGGTGCCTCACTGGATCCCAGTCGATGATCGTTAGAAGCCGTAGCAAAGGAAGACCGAATAAGTTCCTCATGATCGCTCACCGCCTTTATGGTATTGACAAAGAACGTCAAAAACTGTAGATTTTTTTCCGGTGTCGATCCCGGACTCAATAAATTGGCTCCGGTATCGGTAGCCAGCGACCAGTTGTTGTGTTTTCCACTTCCATTAACCCGGGCAAAAGGTTTTTCATGAAAGAGCACTTTAAAGTGATGACGCTCCGCAACCTTTCCCATAATATCCATGAGTAAAAGGTTATGATCAACCGCCAAATTAGCCTCTTCAAAGATCGGTGCCAGTTCAAACTGGTTCGGTGCCGATTCATTATGCCGGGTCTTAACGGGAATTCCCAATTGTCGGGCAACGAGCTCCAGCTCCCTCATAAATTGAAGAACCCGAGTCGGAATCGAACCGAAATAATGACCGCCCAAAAGTTGATCTTTGGCCGCAGAATGACCAAAAACTGTTCGCCCGGTCATAATAATATCAGGACGGGATTTTGCCAGCGAGGTATCGATTAAAAAATATTCCTGCTCCCAGCCCAATGTGGCCATAACATGATCGACATCCGCATTAAAAAAACGGGCTACTGCCGTTGCATTTTTATCCAAAATCTGCAACGAACGAAGTAACGGGGTTTTATAATCCAAAGCCTCTCCATTGTAGGACACAAAAACGGTTGGAATACAAAGTGTCGTTCCATAAATAAAGGCCGGCGAGGTCGGATCCCAAGCCGTATATCCTCGCGCCTCAAAGGTATTGCGAATACCTCCACTCGGGAAACTGGAAGCATCGGGTTCTTGTTGTACCAGCGCGCTTCCCTCAAATTTTTCCAACGGAGAACCTTCAAAATCAATATGGAAAAAAGAATCGTGTTTTTCGGCAGAGCTTCCCGTTAACGGCTGAAACCAATGTGTATAATGCGTAGCCCCCTTAGAAATCGCCCATTCTTTCATCCCGGTTGAAATCTGATCAGCCAAATCCCGATCGATTTTGGTTCCGGCTTTTATGGCGGCTTCCACCCCGCGAAAGGATTCCTTAGTCAAATATTGCCGTCTGGCCCGCGGCCCAAAAACCCGTTCGGCAAAAATCTCGGTTTGTCGCAACGGTGTTTTCACCTTAACCGGTTTATGGTTTACAGCCTCATAAAGGGCCTGAAATCTGATTTTTGACATGTGTTTATATTATCAATAAAGGTTAAAAGCAATTCCTTTCCCGAAAGATACAGGTTCTGTCTTTCATGCAAAAACCATTCTCTTTTTTAATTGCTTACATTTAAATGTTGACCTATGGAAAGAACGTTACTCTGCAAGTTATTTTGACGTTTTAAATCTTCCACCGAAATTCCAAAACGCTTGGAAATATTGTAGAGGGTATCCCCTTTCTTCACCGTATAAATATCGAGTTGCTTCTCCTGCACCTCCTCCGCCTCGGGTCGATCTTTCAACTCCTTATACGAATCGACGGCCTGATGGTCAAAACGGTAAAGCTTATATTTCTGAATTAAATTAATCAATTTTCGGGGGTATCGCGGGTCGGTCGCATATCCAGCAGCTTTTAAGCCTCTGGCCCACCCTTTATAATCATCGATTCGGAGTTTAAAAAGGAAATTATATCGAGCCCCGTTTCGCAGGAAAAGAGAATGATCCCGATAGGAGTAATTAGGATTATCATATTTTCGAAAACACTCCTGCCGAAAATCGTCATCGTGATACACGCGGTCACCGGTCCAATCATGACATTTGATTCCGAAATGATTGTTCGAACGACGAGTCAGACTGGAATTTCCCGCCCCGGATTCTAAAATCCCCTGCGCCAAAGTGATACTGGCCGGAATTCCATAGGTTCCCATCTCTTCAATGGCAACGGCTTTATACAGTGAAATATAGTGCTCAACTGCCGTGTTTCCATAAGCTTCCACATCAAGCGGATTGGGTAATTCTTCTATATCGGGCACTTCTTCCCTTCCCATTCCTCGATGACTCCGATTGGAGGGTGCATGCTTTCCGGATCCGGAGATTCGCTGATCTTTTTTCGGGATGCTCCGGTTGGTCTTGTAAATCTTTCTTTTTGTTCCTCCGCAAGAGGATAAAAGCCAAACCGCACTCAAAAAAATCAATATTTTTATTTTCATCATCTAAGCGTACTCCAGAATTGATAATTTCTTTCGTTTTAATTTCTTGTTCATGCCCGATATCCCTTGCAGCCCTCCCGAATGGATAATCAGCACACGGGATCCGGCAGGTACTTTGCCGCAGATCAACTTTTGATGGAGTGCATACAGCATTTTCCCCGTATAAACAGGGTCTAAAGATAAATCATATTCCTGCGCAAACCTATTCATAAAACTCACCAATTCGTTATTTATTTTAGCAAAACCACCAAAATAATCCTCTTGAAACAACTTCCAGTTATCTTTTGATACAAAGCGTCGAATGTCGTCTGACAAATCCGCTTTTAAGGCCGAAAAACCCCAGATTTTCTGATGGTCTTTAGAAGCCTTGATAATTCCACGAAGTGTTCCTCCGGTTCCTACTGCGCAACAAATCAAATCAAAAGTGTCATCTTCCTCGGTTAGGATTTCTTCACATCCTTTTACCGCCAAAGGGTTGGTTCCTCCTTCCGGCAACCTATAAAAATCTCCCCATTGCGCTTCCCGCTTTTTTAAAAACTCCGTTTGATTCTTTTCTCGATAATCCGAACGAGAGACAAAATGTAATTTCATTCCGTTTTCACAAGCCCGCTTTAACGTTGGATTCTGCGCTAACGTTTTATTTATATCCACTCCTAATTCCTTCCCCCGAATCACGCCGATCGTTTGAAACCCCGCCCGCTTCCCCAAAGAGGCAGTGGCAGCAATATGATTGGAATAGGCTCCGCCAAATGTCAAAATTGTAGAATATCCCAGCCGATGAGCTTCCTCAAAATTGTATTTCAGTTTAAAAAGTTTATTCCCGTGAGCCTCAGGATCCAGCTCATCCAGTCGCTTTATCCAAACTTCTACCTGGGTCTCAGGAGATCTAAACAAAAATTGATTCCGAGGTTTAGCGATCATCATTTCGAATACTATAATGAAATTGAGATTGTACTTTACAATCCACCCGTTTATAACTCAAAAAATAGTTTACATTTGTATCATGTTACGCGCCAAATATAGTGATTTTGATAGGGAATGCGGAACGGATGAAGCCGGAAGAGGTTGCCTGGCCGGCCCCGTAACGGCAGCAGCAGTAATCCTTAAAGAAGATTTCCACAGCGAACTCCTCAACGACTCCAAGCAGGTCTCTGAAAAAAACCGCAATTGCTTACGCCAAAAAATTGAAAAGGAAGCGTTGGCCTTTAGCGTCGTTCACATCATGATGGACAAAATCGATGAAATCAACATTCTTCACGCCTCTATACTGGGCATGCACAAAGCCCTCGCAGGACTCGCTGTACAACCCGAATTTATTGCCGTCGATGGGAACAGATTCAAACCCTTTTATAGTCTTTGTCAATCCGGCCAATCCCGTAAAATCCCTTATAAGACGATCGTAAAAGGGGATGCCAAATATATGCATATCGCGGCTGCATCAATCCTTGCTAAAACTCATCGGGATGAGTTTATGAGCAAAATTCACAACCAATTTCCCGCCTATAACTGGAAAAAGAACAAAGGCTATCCAACCAAAGAACATCGAGAAGCCATTAGAAAATTCGGTGCGACTCCCTATCATCGAAAAAGCTTTAAATTATTGCCCGATCAGCTATCATTGAAATTTGAATAGTTTTACCGGTAAGATTTAAAAGAATATGGAAATCGCGCTTATTCTCTGTAAAAGTCAGGTTCAACTCCCGCCGAAGCCGGTTTTTCTGCACCCTCAATCTGTTTCCTCCAATTAAAATAACCCATAATGGCCAAGGCCAGAAACACAAAATATTGAAGCGAGGTAATTCCCAATCCTTTAATCGAAAACAAGACGATCGCAACCACGTCTCCCAAAATCCAGAAATACCAGCTCTCCAATTTGCGACGAGCCATCAACCACATCCCGATCAGGAAGGTAGCGGTCAATCCCGAATCGATATAATCAACGGAGGTATAATGGAATCCGACCTCATTCATAAAAGAAGCCTCGAAATTATTTTGAATCACCGGACGATAATAATAAATCCCAAGTACCAAAAGAACGCTAAACACAAATAACAGAATTCCCAATCCGATTTCCTTTCGGTTCATATGCATCACATTGACATGCGTTTCATCCACCTCCGTTGCTTGCCCCCACAGAATCCAACCATAGATACTCATGGAGGTATAATAAACATTAATCAGCATATCCCCATATAAACTGAACTTAAACAGCAAATAGATATAGATTCCGGTAGAAATGATTCCGGTGGGGAAAACCCAGATGTTCCGTTTTGTGGAATAATAGGTGGAAGCCACCCCCAAAACAGCAGCTATTATTTCCAGCACAATTTGCCAGGTATCATAGGTTTTATAGGGTTCTACCAAGAAAGAGATAAATTCGTCCAAAGCGTGATTATTTAACGCCCGCTAAACTACTTAATTTTTGTCAAAAAGTTAACATTCTCAAGTTTCAAAAACAAAACCTTAGTGGTGTTTCCCGGCATTCAACCTGCAAGAGCAAGCTAATTACTATATTCCATCCCTTCAATCTAACCTGCATTCCAAATAGTGCTTTATCATCGCTAACAAAAAAGAGCTAACTTTATAGGACAACAAAAGTTTCGGAGTGGCGGATTCAAGTATCAATTTATGCTTATGGTTCCGAA
>CAZBXQ010000103.1:0-8005 GCA_964495935.1 uncultured Flavobacteriaceae bacterium | reverse complement strand
GGATTAAAAAAGAAAATAGACCTAATTCCCCTCTGGTAGAGGGGTGCCCGCAGGGCGCGGTGTCGATTTCAGGACAATAAGCATAAATTAATGCCTGAAGGATGAACCCCGAAACTTTTGTCCTATAATAAAGATTATCAATGGATTACAAATGGCATAGGTGCTTGATCTTTTAGGAAAGAAAACATTATCGCTTTCACCCAAAACCACTATTCAGGATATGAAGAACGTCCCACTCCGGCTCTCCCTTTACAAGGAAGGAAATCTCCGAAGTCCTCCTTTAAATGGAGATTTAGGGAATGTCATTTTTAATTATCATTTTTAAAATTCTTATCTCACCATGGGCGGGAAATAATTACTCGGATGACGAATTACTCCAAAAATGAAGTTACGAGACCGCTACATTAGCCCGTTTCTCAGAATCTTATTAACATTTTGCCTACCATCTGCTTAAGTGGAAGGGAATTGACAAAAACCGGGCTTAAAGCCCCAGTAAAAGAATTAATCGCTGTATTTCCCGATGGAAAACCAAATATAGAATCCCGGAAAATTCGGGAAACAGGGGAAAATTTCCACACTTTCTGGGGAGTTTCCCTCCTATTCCACAATAAACGCAAAAAATTATTGCTGATTATCAGTACATTACGATATGGTATCGCAGTTGCTATACTATTAATAGATTTTGATTACAGTAACCGATAGCTAATTAAACCGACCATAACCTATCTATCAATTAAATTTCTGATTAGTCTATTGGGTAACGAAAAGGGGGCTCTTTTAAGAGTTCCCTTTTTTATTTTCAGTACCCATACATCAGTAAAACGCGGAAATCTCAAATTTCGTATTTCGGAGGTCTGAATATCGGCTTGCTTAAAGGACTTCATTTCTTACTTTTACATTTTAAACTACTTCTTTATGGAATGGGAAAAACTTCTTTCTCTAAAAAAATTTGGCGACCGACAAAAACGCTTGCGCAAAAACGAAGACGAAACCCGTTTGGGTTTTGAAGTCGATTATGATCGGATTGTATTTTCACCTGCTTTTCGCAGCCTGCAAGACAAAACTCAAGTGATCCCCCTATCAAAAACCGATTTTGTACACACGCGCTTAACGCACAGTATGGAAGTTTCGGTAGTCGGCCGGTCACTGGGACGAATCGTTGGAAAACAAATTTTAAAAAAGTTTCCCCAACTTGTAGAAGCCGGTTATCTTTTCAGTGATTTTGGTGCCATCGTGGCTGCGGCAGCACTGGCCCACGACATCGGTAATCCACCATTCGGGCATTCGGGAGAAAAAGCCATCGGAGAATACTTTAGAACCGGTGCCGGAAAGCGATTTCGACCGGCACTCACCGAAAAAGAATATCAAGATCTTATAAAGTTTGAAGGGAATGCCCATGGTTTTAAACTACTCACCCAAACCAAAAACGGTATCAAAGACGGGTTGCGGCTTACGTATGCCACATTGGGTGCTTTCATCAAATACCCAAAAGAATCACTCCCCCATCAACCAAGCCGTCAAATTGCGGATAAAAAGTTTGGTTTTTTCCAAAGCGAAAAGGCTGTTTTTCAAGATGTTGCCGATTCCCTCGGATTAATAAAAACCGATCCCCGAGAAGGGGAGTTGCGATATAAACGGCATCCGCTCACTTACTTGGTCGAGGCTGCCGATGATATTTGCTATACCTTAATCGACTTTGAAGATGGTATTAACCTGGGTTGGATCGATGAGGATTACGCTTTGGAATATCTGGTCAAGCTGGTTCAAGACACGATTCGAAAGGAGAATTATTATGCCCTGAAGACCAAGCAGGCACGAGTTAGTTATTTACGGGCATTAGCGATTAACACCCTAATCAATGATACCGCCCACTCCTTTCTTCAAAATGAAGAAGCTATTCTAAAAGGAGAATTTAATCAATCCCTTCTGGAGGTTTCCAGCTATAAAGCTCAGATCGAGGATATTATCCGAATCAGCGTCAAAAATGTCTATCAAAGCCGGCAAGTCACAGAAAAAGAGATTGCCGGATACAAGATTATCGAAACGCTACTGGCCACTTTTACCCGTACCTATGAGCATTATGCCGATGGCACCAACGGTCAATACGACGAGCTGATAAGGAGTAATTTTCTCCCGGGTTTTGAAATCGATACGGCTTCAATTTATTCCAACCTTATCGACATTTGTAGTTTTGTGGCCTCGTTAACCGATGGAAAAGCCCTGGAAATGTATCAAAAAATAAAAGGCTTAAAATTTTAGTTTCCCTTGTTTTGCACAGCTTCAAAAAGATTAATGACCAAGCTTCGTTTGGCTCTGCTAATCGGAATATTATCTTCGGTTTTCATGATTAAATACCCACCATCCTTTCGGGAGAATTTCTTCATAAAATTGGGATTGATCAAATAAGACTGGTGAACCCGGATAAAAAAGAATTTTTCGAGTGTACTTTCCACTTCTTTCAGGGTTTTACTAACCAATAATTTACTGCCGTCCAAAAGATAAAGATGGGTATAATTGCTCTGGCTCTGGCAATAAACAATCTGATCGACCTCGATAAATTCATACCCGTCGGTAACGGGAACCGAGATCTTGCTTTTCATAAATCCCTCTTTCTTGAGATGTTCCAGCAGACTGTCGATGTCCTGTACCTTGGCCGTTTGACGCTGATCCCGCTCCTCTTCCCAGGAAGTAACCACCGCTTTGAGTTCGTCTTCATCGATGGGTTTTAAAAGGTAACTAATAGCTCTGGCTTTAAAAGCCTGCAGGGCATACTCGCTATAAGCCGTTGTAAAGATCACATCGAAAGAACGGTTTGGAAAATTCTCCAATAGTTGAAAGCCGTTCATGCCCGGCATCTCGATATCGAGAAAAAGCAAATCGACATCCAGTTTCTCCAGTTTTTCAGCGGCTTGCTGAACGTTATTCGTTTTAAATACAATGGGCATATCGGGAAATAATTCATTCAGGTGAATGATTAAACTCTCGATACAATGAGCCTCATCATCTACAATCGCAACTTTTATATTTTTCATAATCTTTCTTATTAATTTTCTACCCCCATTTTATCCCTGATAATCAGTGAGACGCGCGTTCCGGTATCCGGGGATTTATCGATGACGCGAAGGTCTATTTCCATATCATAACTCTGGTTAAACTGTCGGATTCGCTCCCGGGTAATCTTCATCCCCATACTTTTGCGCTTGGATTTTCCGGAATAAAAAGTCGGCTTTTTTGTTCCTTTGTTTTTTAGCCCCACCCCGTTATCATCAATCGTTATTCGCGTGGAGTTCTCATTTTCAATAATTTCCACCTTCAACTTTTTTGATTCTTTGGGAGAGGGCAACAAGCCATGCCATATCGCATTTTCAACAAAAGGTTGCAATAATAAAGGAGGGATTTTAATATCCTCCAAACAGGTTTTTATTTCGGTATTAATCGTAAACTCCATCTTCTTGGCAAAACGTTTTTTCTCCAGCTCGAGATAATATCGAATGAGTTCCAATTCCTCGGCCAAGCTGATGGTTTCTTGTTTTGGCATTTCCAACACCATCCGAATAAACCGGCTAAACGTAGTTAAATACCGCTGTGCTCGCTTGTTCTCGTTTTTTTGAATCAGCAGTTTTATGGCTCCCAAACAGTTAAATATAAAATGCGGATTGATTTGCATGCGCGAGACCAGCATTTCAGCCTGCGCCAGGTTCTTCTCATATTTTGCTTCCAGCAGATATTTCTCCTTCAATCGTAATTTGTGTTCGGCCAGGCGTCTCTCTTTTCGTCGTCGATACTGGAGAATAATCAAGGTGACAATAAGCAGTACCAAAGCTCCCAATATAATCATATAGGCGCGTTGTGTCCCGATCTCCTTGCGTTGCGCGGCAATCTGCTCACGTTTTAACTCTTGATCCTTTTGCAAGAGTGCAATTTGATCTTCTTTTGCCGTCAGGTCGTATTGATGCCTCAAAGCCTCAACTTTTACCTTTTGATCGCTCAGATCGATACTGTCCTTATAGATCTGGGCAATTTTTAAATGGTCAAGTGCCTCTTGCAGTTGGTTTTGTTTTTCTTTTACTTCACTGATATTTTTATGGCTCTTTTGAAGAAAGGATTTGTAATGATAGGTTTTGGCAATCTTCAAAACTCGGTTATAATATTGAAGAGCCTGATTATAATGAGATTGTCGAAACTCCAGATCGCCGAGCAACTCCAAGGTTCTCGCCTCTTTTTGATGATGGTTGATGCGTTTATATGCTTCAAAGGCTTTTATATAATATCTTCTGGCCTTTTCAAAATTATGATCCAAATGCTCAAAAGCCTGACCGTAGGCTGCATTGGTCAGTGCCAATCCAAAAGTATCTTTACGACTTTCATTGATGGCTTTGAGTTCGGCCAAATTCTCAAAGGCCTCTTCCCGATCCCCTTGATCAATATAATATCCGCTGATGGACAGGAGGTTCATCGCCAATCCCAAATCGTTATTTCGTTTCCGCTCGGCATCAATCGCTTTGTGAAAATAACTCAGGGCTTCTTCTTCCCGGCCGGGAATATTGCTTAAGGCATTTCCCATTCCATTACTGGCAATGGCAATATCGCGCAGATCATCATGCTCTTCAGCCAGTGTAAGAGCTTTTAGATAATACTCCACGGCCAAGGCATATTGCTGATCGTACCGGGCCGCAACTCCGGTATTATTGGCATAGATCATCTTGTTTACAAAATGCCCCTCTCCCTTTTCTGCAACCAGTTTATAGGCTCTTATATGCAACGGAACCGCCTGTGCATACCACTGATGAAAACGATAGAGCAAACCTTTGGCATCCAATGCACGGGCATACAACAAGGTGTCTTCTAAAACCAGGGCATAATCAATCGCCTTGTTGATATATTTATATTCCTTTTCCGTATTATGCTTCTCCCGATGGATTTTACGACTCAGAGCAATGGCGCGAATCACATACAAGGAATCATTTTTCTCAACTCGTAATAAGCTGTCCTGCTCTTCAATAGTACCGGGAAATTTTTGCCCCCATACCAAAGAAACACCCGCAAAAAGCCCCAATATCACCAGCCCCCATTTCTTAAAAAGCGGTTTTTCAAAATTTCTTAAAATGCGTTTCTCGTATTTTATTCTGTTCACGACAAGAATTTAATTTATTCTAAAATTAATAAAAATATCACAATTCCTGATCTTCAATAAAAAATACAATTAATATCGCCGATAAAGAGCCATCATCCTTTTTATAGTCTTTTCGATAACAATTGATTTTGTGTTTATGGCTTCGATTATAAATTTTCAGGCGTTTATCGTTAAATTTATTAACACGATCCCTTATCCTTTCTCCTCCGTCTTGTGCACCATTTTCTTCGGTCATAGACCATCGAATACTGATGACAATCTCTTCTCGATGCTTAGCAACATGGATGTGGAGTTGTTTTCCGATTTGCTGATCCAACTGAAAATCTCGCCAGATAATTTGCTCGATATACGGCTGGAGGATAATCGGGGGAAGCAGGGTCGATTCCATATCCACACCCGGATCAGACGTGATTTTATACGAAAAACCGGTCCCTTTCCGAATAGCTTCCAAACGAAGGTATTTTCGTAAAATATCAAATTCCTTTCCCAACGTAATTTCTTGGCAAGTACCGGCATCCAGCACTTGTCGGATAAACCGACTGTAGGTCATCAAAAGTTTTATCGCCTTGGCATTTTCCCGACGTTGAATAAAGTATTTAATAGCCGAAAACTGATTGAATATAAAATGGGGATTGTTCTGAGCCTGAGAGCCCAAAACCCGTACCATGGCCAGATCTCGCTCATACAATGCTCTTTCTTTTAAATTTTCGTTTTCCCTTTTTTGCTGTTGATGAATAAGATATACCCGATGATTCAACGCCAAGGCAAAACACAGCACCTCGAGAAAAATACCCGCATGGAAGTAAACACTGGCTGTAAACCGATAAAAATAAGGAAGTGCCAAATCGGTGGTAACCTCTCGAAAAACCCCGATCAAAGCACCGGCCAAATAAAATATACTGCCTACAATAAAATAAGACTTAAATGCCGATTCCGTGCGGTAACTCACTCCGATAATAGCCAATAAGCTCATGGGTAAAATAACCATTCTCGAACCGATAAAAAACCTTTCCTCATAGGGTTTTATGGAGTTGTAGAACAGCCAATGCAGAACACCGTACAAAGCAGTAATGGCGGCCAAGGCAATAATCCATCGGTAGAGCTGGCGATCCTGCTCCTTCACTTTTAAAAGATCCAAGGTAAACAAACAATAGGCAAATAGCCCCAAAAGGGTGACCAACTCCAGATTTCTACGCATCCCATCAGCACTAAAATCAAGAAGATTAGTCTGCCAATCAAAGGCCGATACATTAATGAAAGCCGCTAAAAAACTAAACAGTAAAAACAAAAAATAATAGAAATACAACTTCTCCCGGCTTTTCAGGAAGAGAACCACAATAAAAATAGCCAGAAGCGCAATAGCACCGCAAAACAAAAGCTCCACAACATAGGAATTGCGAAACAAGATTAACAGGTTCAAGGGGTCGTTCAAATCCATATTGCAAACACAGAAACTCCAAAAAGTTCCATATACATAAAATTTACTGCTCGTCGTTGATTAAGAGATACCCTTCGGGATAATAATGGATATAGAGGTTGATCGGGTTCAAAATTCGTTTTTAAAATTAATAATTCTATATCAAAGTACAGCCTTATCCCCTCAAAAACCCAGATATGTTTAGTTTTTGGAGACTATTATTGAGTATCCGTCCACTTTGATTGAGTGTTCGGACAAATCTGTTTAAATCTGCTTTTTTTCCAAATTCTCACTGAACATGCCCAAATACTAAGTTATATAAACCTATTACTCACTCCCTATTGGTTTTTATCCATTATTTTTGCATATTTATCCATTCAATTTATAATTCAAAAGAAAATGGAAGAACAAGAAAAAACCACTCCTATTGAAGCGGAAATCGGAGGAACCGTAGCCGAAGGAAAAACCACAGCCATCATCGCCTATATTACTCTTATAGGCCTGATTATCGCTTTTGTTATGAATAACGACAAGAAAAATAGTTTTGCTTCTTTCCATATTCGGCAAGTTTTGGGATTGGGACTGACAGGATTGGCCCTGAGCGTGGTTAATATCATTCCCATTTTGGGATGGATTGTCAGTATTCTGGGAACGCTGCTGCTCATCGTACTTTGGTTTATCGGACTTATAGGTGCCTTAAACGGAAAAGAAAAAACAGTTCCTATCTTAGGAGAGAAATATCAAGAATGGCTTAAAAGCATTCAATAAGAACATAAAAATATGGTCTCCCTGCTCATAATCATCGGGATCGTTGTTGTTCTCGGCCTTTTATCGGTTAGTATCTTCAACCGTTTTGTCAAAAACAAAAACAGGGTCAATGACGCTTGGAGCAATGTGGATGTGGCCTTAAAAAGACGTCACGATTTAATTCCCAATCTGGTCCGGGTCGTAAAAGCCTATGCCAAACATGAAAAAGACACCTTGGCCGATATCGTAAAAGCGCGAAACGCAGCTGTATCCGCGACTCAAAAAGGTGATATTAACGACCGGATACAATCAGAAAAGAAACTTCAGGAAATGCTTGGCAGACTTTCGGTCGTCGTAGAAGCCTATCCGGATCTCAAAGCCAACCAGAATTTTCTGGATCTTCAGCACCAACTGAGTGAAATTGAGGAAACCCTGGCCCGCAGTCGTCGGTATTATAACGGAACCGTACGGGAAAATAATACTTATGGAGAAAGTATCCCGGGGGTTATTTTTGCAGGAATGTTCAATTTTAAACATTTCGACTTCTACCAAATTGATGAAAGTGAACGTCAAAATGTAAGTATAAGCTTTGACACCTAAAAAATACAACTTTTACAATACTGAATCCGCTGCTTTTTATGGGGTCATTTAAACTTTCAAAAATGAGCTGCAAAATGATCTTATTGCCCCAGATTTAGTCTTTTTTT
>CAZBXQ010000102.1:0-8510 GCA_964495935.1 uncultured Flavobacteriaceae bacterium | reverse complement strand
TAACATTGAAGTGGGGTTGTAACAAAGTTTTACCCTCTCAAAATCGGAATTTCAAAAATAGCTATACCTCGCTGAGTCCTTTGGAAATTGGAAACATTTCTTTTTTTTATGGGGACGAAGACAATCTGTGGTGTGGCACTTCAAAATCCGGGTTGATAATACTTTTGATGTTACTTCCAAACAGCCAGTGGCATTCTGTTGTCAATAAATTTATGATTCGCAGGTATTTATCCAGTCTCGGACGGTTCTGTTTCTCTTGTCCTATTAATTGTAATTATCAGATTTCAAATTCCAACGATAAAGATTGACAAGAGGAAAAATAGCGAATAACTCAATTTAAACTTTTAAAATAACTACGATCGCCCGGAGCTATTTCGCGGCACAAAACGGACAAGCCTTATAAAATTTCTTATCTGCTTTGTGTATCCTCCATCTTTCCTATGGTGAAAAACGGGAACTCGCTTCAACCGATAACACACGTGAACCTGATAAACTGCTGATTCATCATAATAGAATTTGATCAAAAATAGCTTTTGGATTGGTTATCAAAGCGGAAAAAAAAGTAAACAAGCATATAATTTTGATGGTTTCTATCAACTCTATTTTGCGAAAAACTACACTTTTGTGATGGCTAAAAGTGGGAATAAAACGTTGATTTTTAAGTCTTGTAGATGGTTTATAGATGCCGATTGTGAGGAAATAAACAGATTCAGACCTTATTTTTGTCGATGGAAAAGTCCTTTTTCAGCAACTCTGTAAGTAACTGATACTTGAGGAGGAACTATAATTTTTAAAGGATCAAACCTGTCTTATGAAACGGATACTACCCATATTGTTAATGCTATTTTTACTGACCGGTTGCCATAGTTCGAAATATATTCCGGAGCATACAGAAATACTCATTCCGTATCAAAACCGGAATGGGAAATTTGGTTTTATAAATGCTCAAGGTGAGCTAAAAATCAAACCCCAATACGATGATGCCAAACCTTTTGAAAATGGCGTAGCCATCGTCGGGAAAGGCAAAAATTATGGGCTTATCAACACAAAAAACGAAGTAATTTTACCTTTAAAATATGCTTCTGTTGAGATGGCACAATACGATAAAAGCATTTTTATCTCTACCAAAAAGGAATACAACGCCTGGTGGCGGTTTTGGGATTGGCGGATTCTACCGGGATTTAATATTTTGGGAGGAAATTCGGGGCCTTTTTTACTGACCAAAGTCCCACGGGCAAAGTATGAGGTTCAGACCTTAAACAAAAAGAAAAAGCTATTTTCCAAACGGAAGACCGATCATGACTTAGGCGTGAGTTATTGGAACAAAGGTTGGGAACCACAGCATTTTGTTCCTTATGAATACCAACCGCGAATAAACACCAAAAATACCCTCAAAATTGGCACTCAGTTTTACCAAAAAGAGGAGACAGGATGGCGAAGGCTTCCCCGAAAAGTCAAAGCAATCGTCAATGATTCCATTTGGCTGTATCGGAGTGGAAGCAGTTTTTATCCGGGGCATCCCAATGGAGAAAAGCTATCTAAAGATCGATTAGTACGCACGACATCCTTAATAACTAAAGATTCAAAAGGGCGAGCTATTAGGGTTCAAAACAAAATCCCCGATATGCCGCCTTATACTGTTTTTCAGAAACCAATTTATCACAATTCAGGAGGGAAATATTTCCTTTCTCCACAGTTTAAGCAGAGTTTTCCGACTCAAATAGCAGACTATCAAAAAGATACGATCAATATCCCAGGGGGTAAAATTTTAAAAAGTGCCGTTCAAATTATCCCGTGGAATCAAGAATCGTTTTTGGTGGTTTCCATAGCGGGAAGCAAAGAAGGATATAAACCTTATTTTCTTAAAAGTGATGAGGGTTGGAAAACGGATGTTCCAACTGACGGAAGTATGGTTCCAAATCATGCCGGTAATGGATTGACAATGGTTGATGACCGTATTTATTGGCTTATTCATCCGGATTTTTCGGTTACAAAATTTCCGGGTGATTTTATTCCGATTTGGGGGCATCCCGATTGGTATTTTATGAAAGATTCCGATGCTGAGAATTACGGGATATATGAACCCAAAAACAAAAAATGGATTCTTGAGCCGCAATACCATTCTTTGGAAACTACGGCTGATCCCGATGTGACTATCTATTCCATAGAAGATAAAAATGAAGAAGGAGATTCTCGAAAATACGGTTTACTAAATATGGTTACAGGAAAAAGAATTACACCGCCTAAATATTTTTGGATTGAAGAAGATGGACGTGTGCGAGAACGTCACAATAGGAAATCGATAGAATTTTATATCGATTTAAAAACGGGACGGGAATTCCGCGATAAGAAATAATTGGTATTAAGGTAGCTGTCCCAAAAGTGTCATTGGTATCCCGTATATACGGGAGAAAAATCTCAAAAGCCTGGTAAATAGGAGATTCCTCTTTCGTCGGAATGACAAATTACTCCGATGAAGAGGTTATGAGACAACTACTATGGAAAAAAGTTATGACTACAACAGATAAAATATAAACTCATGAATAAAAACCCATACATCCTTTTCGCACTGCTGTTATTTCTGTTACAGTCCTTACAAGCGCAAAATAAAACAACGACAAAGAAAATTTCGGCTTGGCAAGTGGATTACAACCTTTATTTCCGGGAAGATACCGGACGTCCCCCCACTTCCCCGAAAGATTCTGTGGTTGAAATGACTTCTCGCCTTATGAAAGCACTTATACAAAATGATGATGGTCCTATGTTGTTTTGTTATATCACCGACCAAAAAATAAAAATAGAGCAAAAAGGTATGATGAGCTATACGACTTTGGTCAATAAAAAAGATACGGTTTATTATGTGCTCGATACCGCTTTTGAAACGGCTTACCGGAAAAGATCAGCTATTGAAACCACTTATTCCGGAGACTCCATACTCGTCATCGATCCTAAAGATTTTGAGGTAACTTTTGAAAAGGAAAAAAAGAAGATTTTAGGATATTCCTGCAAAAAAGCGGTGTTTTTCAATCCGAAATTACCCAAAGCGACTATCGTGGCCTGGTACACCGAAGAAATCCCGACCTTGTATTGGGGAAAATATACCTACCTGAAAAAACTGCCGGGATGCGCACTGCTGCTTTACACGCAGGCGGAGCATAAAGAGATAGGAATAACCGCTAATCAAATTCGCAAAGTAGAGGTATTGCCTTCTATTTTTGAAATCCCGAAGAATTACAAAATTGAAGAGACCTTTTGATTTTTTGAAATCAATATTTTATAGAAAACAGACTAATTACCCCTTAATAAAAGCCAATGATTCCAAAAATAAAATATCTCATTCTACTGTTCATTTTTACCCTAAATTCCTGTATTTCTCACGCTCAGGAAGAGATTTACGATGCCGGTTCGCATTTTGAAAGCGGCTTTGCAAGACTGACCAACCCCCTACCGGAAGAAGAGAATAGTCCGGAAGACACGGAAACATCGTCGGATACAACGAAAGACTGGTCTAAAACCGGCCCTAATCCGAGTATGGGAAGGAATTCCGTGCAGGAGTTTTATATCGACACTACCGGTCAGGTGGCATTTAACACGATTCTCAGGGGCACTCTTTACAACGGAAAAGAAGTAAGCGACTATTATCGCACTTTGGATTCCACCTTGCTTCCCGATCAATATTATGTGGAAGTGAAAAAAGGAAATAAAATAGGCATCCTGACTTCCGACGGACATTGGATGTTGAAGCCGATTTATGACCAAATTGACACCCAAAATCAGACATTTTGGCGAGTGGAAAAGGATGGGAAACAGAATCTCTTTACCCGCGATGGCTTTGTCCTTCCTTTTCAGTTTGATCAGGTATATCAAATGACCGAGAGGTATTATAATGTGGTTAAAGACAGGAAATGGGGCGTGTATGACAAAACCAAAAAACAGCTGGCAATCCCTGTTGAATATCAGGATATGGATTACTGTTATGGATGTGAAGCTAAAGGCGACTATTTATTTGCCGAGAAAAACGGAAAATGGGGCGTAATCAATTTTAAAAACAAGGTATTGCTGCCGTTTGAATATGAACACCAACACTGGAATATGCGAAGTGATGAGACTATTTTGTGTTTGTATAAAAACGGGGAACAGTTATTAATCAACCTGCGTACAAAAAAGGAAATTCCCTATCGACAATATCAGGAGAAACATAAAAATGATCGGGATACCACTTTTTTAGCGGACGGATTTATGCGGATCAAAAAACAAGGAAAATACGGTTTGACGAACGCCGCCGGGAAAACCGTATTGCCCATAATTTACGATTACATTCGTTATGATGGAGAACCTTCACCATATAGCAATGATTTTTCCGCCCCTTTTGTAGCCATCAAAAAAGATAATCAATGGGGCGTGGCAGATTCCACCGGCAGAATAATCATCAAACCAGAATATAAATTTATAAATATGAACGCCGGCAACTATTTTCTGGCCACCCGGGATAAAAAAGAATTTCTTTTGGATACAAACGGACAAAGGCTATTGGATCAGGGTTTTGATGATATTTCGATGGAAGAAACGGCTTGTTCCTGTGATGCGGAAAAAACCACTTTTTTTAGGTTACAAGACGATGACCGTTACGGAATTTTCAATCCCAAAACGAAAACGTTTATCGCACCACAGTTTGATCAGATCAATACTTATGGATTCAACACCCACCTGCCCCATCTGGCGGAGGTGGTCGTAAAAAATAAAAGAGGTGTCCTAAATGTAAATTCGGGGGAAATGATTTTGAAGCCGAAATACGATTATTATAGCGATGCCGAAATGCCGGATCATTATTGGCGAGTCAGGGCGGGGTCAGCGTATGGACTTTATAATTATAAAAAAAGAAAAACGGTCATTCCCCCAAAATATGAAAGTCTTTATGGGCTGAACAAGAGAAAGTTACTACTGATATCGGAAAACGGGAAATACGGTCTGGTAAATACATCCGGTAAAGTGGTCGTTCCTGCAGAATATACGCAAATTGATACGCTGAATACTTATTTTTATCTGCTCACAACCCAAGATGATTCTTATCGAAATAGTTTCAGCTTTTACAACCATAAGGAGAAGAAAATTTTCACCCCTTCTTACGATTCGATTGAGGCGGTTTTTTCCGATAAACTGGCCATCATCCGGGACCAAGGACGGTATAAATTGTACAATCCGTTAAAAGACAAAATCATCAAAGGGGAATATTCAAAAGGCGGCTTCCCACTGTGGATGGATTATTTTTATCATCATCGGGCAGTAATCAAAAAGGAAAATAAAGAGGCGATTATAGATGAGCAGGGAAATTATGCCATTCCCCCTAAATACAAAGGTTTATCCGATTTACATCAAGGCTATGCGTTGATGTTCAACGGGAAGGAAGATGATTTCGGAAATCCTTTTTACGGCTATATAGATTCAATCGGGAAAGTGATTGTTCCGGCGCATTATGTTTTTGATCGACACAAGGATATAGCCGATTATTTCAAACAGGATTATCTTTTGCTCTTAGGAAAGTGGAAAGATAGCAAGCAGCCTGTTGGCTTGGCAAATCAGGAAGGAAAAATCATCATTCCCCCAAAATACGACAAAATAATTTTTCAAGAAAACGGCCCCCATATTATGGTTCAAAAAGGCAGAAAATTTGGCATCTTGGGAGCATCCGGAAAAATTATCCTTCCGGCTCAATTCGATAATATCATTTTGGATGAGAAACCTTTTTCTGCTCCCAAATACAAGTTTAGTTTTCCCGTTTTAGCCAAAAAAGATAGCCTTTATCAATATTATAAAAAAGACGGAAGTACGCTTCCCATAAAAACAAAAACAGCGATTCCCTTTCAGAATTTTTGGGGATATTAAAACATCAATTTAAAAACCAAATCAAATGAAACAACTATTTTTTAGCGTGTTATTCATCTTAACACTTTCGACCACTATATCGGCTCAGTCTTCTATACAGGATAGCCTTTCTTCCAAGAAAGTAGTCTTAACCCTTCAACACCATCATCAATCTAAGGATTTTGAAGTAGAGGATTATAGTTTTAGCTTTTCAAAAATGGGATCCTATAACATCGATGGACAAACTATGCGCGGAGATTTAATGGTTAGCTTGAAAAAGCTTACGCCGTTTTTATTGCAAGCCGTAGGGGGCGATTCTACGAATGTAGTAAAAGTAAAGCTTGTCATATATGATTCATCCGGGCAAAAAGAATCCGACATTCAAATGAATCAGGCACGCATTACCACCGCTGCAACGTCTTTTCAAAAAGATTACGGAACATATATTTCTGTAGACTTTTCGGCGCATGATATTGTGATTGATGAGGTGAAATTGTAACATAGGAATTGACCACATGAAAAGAAGTACATTTGGAAGAATCCTTAAAAAGGATGAGATGAAAATTTAAATTTTCCAATCAAAAGACCAACAGATAGCGCCGAAAGTGAACCTGGATCAAGATCAGGATACTGTATAAGAATTAAACGCATAACATGTTTCAACGAACCTATATCTTTCACTATCAAAATATCAAATACAGCTATGCGTACATCGCTCTTTTGTTCAGCGGGATTATTGGATTCGGTGTCTTTGTCGTGGGATGGACAGACCTGATGATACGCATTCCCTGGTATGTGTATCTTATTTTGTTCATACTGTGGATTTTGGCCCTGCGAAGGAACTTTAAAAAAATAAAAACCGAAAAAGAAACCGTGACATTGGCGACCGAAGGCTTGCAATCTACTTTGTTTGGCCCGGTCGATTTCGATGATATTCGGTCCTATCGTATTTCCCTGTTTCAAGCAAAAGTCAATACACAACACCCAGTTCCTACTTTGATTATTAAACCTGTTTACGGGGAAACCATCCGTTTCAACCTAAGTCTAAAACACGAAAAACAGGATTTCCCCATCTTCTTTGATTTTGTGGTTCGTTTTATTGAATTGATGAAAGATCGTGATCCGGAAAGCTATCAAAAAGCACAAGAGAAACTGGATCAATATGAAGTGGTCGTGCAGCACCCCAAAAGATATTGGAAAAGGGCTGCCGGATGGAGTACGACAATTCTTGTTATCGGACTTGCTATTTCTCAATTTATTCAACGTAATCCGGAATTATTTAAGCCAAATCACGTGCGCGAATTACAGGAAAAAGCAAGTGCTGATTTTGTTCAGCAGAAAAAATTATTGCAACAGGCCATAGCAAAGGAAGGTGCAGTGTATTTGTTGAGTAATGATACGACAGTAAGCGTTCGTTTGATACCCAATATGGAAGCGCCTAAAGCCCATTACCCCGGCGGACCGATGTTTAGAAAGCTGGATGTTGCACAAAAAATAGAAGACTTTTTGGCTGGGAAAGATTCCTTGGGATTTCATACCACAATCGATTTTGGAAAAACCTATATCGATCAAATTCCGGCAATCCCATTAAAGAAAGCCCCGGGAATGCAATATTTATATTTCACGCTAAGGAATAAAGAAGGAACGGATTCTACCGACAAACCTTTGATAATGAACTGGGGGATTGCCTATCGGGATACATCAGAGATAAAAGAGCGCCTAAATCATAGTCTTCCGCCTTTTAAAACGGTGGTTGCTCATTATTTGAGCACCTATCCCGATTGTAAACTTTTTGTGACAGCTGCTCAAGGCCAAGGAACCGATTGGCAGAATTTCAAGGCGGCGGCCCAACAGGTAAAAAGAGTGTTAATCAGAAATAAAATAGATACCAGTCATTATAAAATATCCGTTTTTAATGAAAAAGAATAATAGCATTTATTTTGCAAAAGGATTTGCGGTGAAAAAAAGTAAAATTATCTTCCTACTACTAACTGTTTTAGGAGGATTATTGCACCAAGCAACCGCCCAAACTTCCCGTCAAAACCACTATGATACTTGCTGGGAAGGCACTTTGGGAGAACATATCCCCATCTTGCTGCATTATCATCAAGAGCACGATATCACAGAAGGAGAGATCGTTTATATGAATACCCAAGCAAAACAACCGATTCCTGTCATTGGAAGCGGGCATAATGCGGATGGACATTTTAGTCTGAATGAATATTCAAAAGAAGGCCATATTACCGGCATGCTGAGCGTAACCCAAAAAAATGATTCCCTGGTCGGTCGCTGGTATCTGCCATACTCAGAAAAAGAATTTGCTCTCCGCCTGGTTAGAAAAGACACACTCATTCCTGCAAAACCTTTGGCTGCCGATCCATCAAAAATTACAGGAGATTATTTCTACCAATACGGCGAAAAAGGGCCACAAGGCGAATGGAAGGTACAACGAGTCGGCCGGGACAGTCTGGCCATTAATGCCTGGTCGGTCACCTACGCACCGGCACGAAATATAGCCGAGATTGAAGATACCGTAGCCCTAACCGGAACACATTTTATCTATAAAATAAATATGGAGGAATCATGGATGGATAAACCTTGTAAAATTGTAATGAAAGGTCAATTTTATAAAAATTTCCTACGAGTGA
>CAZBXQ010000101.1:0-8698 GCA_964495935.1 uncultured Flavobacteriaceae bacterium | reverse complement strand
CTTTTATGGCCATATTTTTCAAGAAAATCAGAAAATTAAAAGTTTAAATGACTTCTTACTGTAAAAATCATTGTAGAGCTCTTCTAATGAAGAAATTAATTAATTTGTACTCCAACCTAATTTCCTCCCCCCTGCCGTTTTTTTAAATTATGATCTATGTTTTAATATATTTTTTCAGAATAGTCCGTTGCCGGAGGAATGATTACGGCATCATATTTTTGGATATAACTATTTGTGCTTTGACTTAATTGAATGTTGTTTCGGATACTTAACTCCTTGAGTTTTTTTAAATCGATAACCGTCCACTGATCTGAATACGCGTATTCCAGAAGTTCTCTGTCTTCTTCTTCACTTACATCTTCTATTTCACCTGTTTTTTTATCGAAAATATACTTCGGAAAAGTTATCATTGAAAATGATTGGGATTGGTTTAAATTGGCCAATTCATATACCATATTTCCAACTTCCAAATTTCCACTAAAGCTCATTCCCCTTGCCGTATGAACGGCACCCAATTTAAAAAATGCTTTTAGAGGACTCTCTTTACCTTTATGGGATTGCCAAAATTTGGCAAAATTATTTTTTATGTTATCCACTCTGGGAGACCAAAATCCAAAGGTCTGCTGATTATTTATCGCTAAAGACAGTTTAAATTATTCAATAACAGGCGCGTTTATTTTATTATTTGCGAGGGATAAAAACTCCGTTAGTTCTTTTGAATGCTGAAGATTATTCATCAAATCGGGATTGAAATTGTTTTTTCCATTCCCATATTCCGATTTAAGGAAAGCATATATTTTCTCGTATAGATTTTTGGAAATTTTCCCTTTATCCGAATTTTTATAGAGCTCATCAATTAAAAAAAGATAAGAAGCATAGTTTTCAAAATCTATTCCACAAAGCGTAATGTCATACTTTTGTAACTGATGAAGTGTTTTTATTTCTTCTACGGTACTGAAAAATCCAAAAGGAGATAAATTTGTCTGAGAGGAATATTTTAAATAGAGATTTTTTAAAGAAGACCGATCTCTGATTTCCATTAATTTGTTGGCTGAAACCGGCCCTATCTCAGTTAAATAATAATGATAACCGCTTTCTTTGAAGAAAGGAATTAACGAATTTACCAAAGTTTCTATAGCGCGTATGTTATGTTGTTCTCCTATTAAGAAGAATTGGGCTTCACTTATTTTATTTTTTATAAAATCGCCGCCATTTCCGCTTAAGTTTCCAATCGAGTCCATTGAGAAATGAAATGTGGCTTTTTTTATAATGTCATGGGTTGGTTGAGAGAATAGAACACTGCCATAAAACAAAAGACAGATAATAATATATTTTTTCATTCGGTATTCAATGTTTTAAAACCTATCAGAACCCTGGCTTGGGGAATGATTTTAAACAATTATTATACTTTACTATTTATATTTTATCTCAAACAAACCGTTGATCCATTGTTCAACGTATAACGGGACCCCTATACAAACAATAAGTATTTACCAGCTGTTTTATGCCTTATCTTTATGAATGATCTCAATGAGTTTATACACTTGTGAGTAAGGACTTGCTGTAGTAGTCCTTTTTACGCGTAATTCATATTGGTAGCCTTCTTCAAAATCGAACCCGTCAATTTCTTTAATGATAACCGTCTTTTCATCCTCCTTATTTACACAATTCATTGCTTCGTAAATAGTTTGTTCTTCCGTCGCTTTTGGCTCTGAGAAACGAGGAACAAATTCCACTAAGTCAGGTTTAACGGATAAAGTAAGCTCCTCTTCTGCATCTTCGATCAAGACTTTTGTTGTAGTTATAGGCCCTATAACTTCATATTTAACATTTGACGCATCTTGCGGGGGATTGCTCATCCATGTTTTTTTGGCTTTAAAAGTATATTCATTACCAATTTCATAATCAAAGTCAAATCCTTCTGTTATGATGTCAGATAATAGTCTCTTCGTTTGATCATCACTCTCTGAAAAAATCATTTGTTCATATATCACATCACTCATTACAGGTCCACCGTAGCCAATCTCGGAATAAATAGTCATATTCACCGTTTTCACTTTGTCATGGTCATCATCCTGTTGGCATCCCACCAATATTCCTGCTACCAGGAACGTGAAAATAAGTATTGTCTTTTTCATAATTTGTTATTTTTAATCTTTTTTATATTAATTCCCTAAACAAAGAAATAACATTTAATTGTGATGAACAAATTTATTCTCTCCAAAGAGAAAATGTTTATTTATTTTGTACATTGCCCTAAAACTCGAGCCAAGCAAAATATTTTTTTAATCTTATCACTATTTTCCGCCCCTATCTTAAAAAGAAATGGTCAAACTAATGAATGCTAAAATAGTCCATTGGGATATTGATCCCGTCATTTTCTGGATAACAGACACTTTTCCTCTTAAGTATTACGGGTTTCTGTTTGTGACTGGAATATTCCTTGGATATCTTATTGTTAAAAATATATACAAAAAAGAAGGGATCCCGCTTGAACAGTTAGACAGCTTATTAATCTATATCGTTTTGGGAACTATCATAGGGGCTCGATTAGGACATTGTCTATTTTATCAACCCGATTATTTTTTAAAACATCCATTAGAAATGATTCTTCCCATCCAAAAAATCGATGGAGCCTACAAATTTGTAGGCTATCAAGGATTAGCAAGTCATGGAGGAGCGATAGGGGTATTGATTGCACTAATTATCTACTGCAAAAAATATAAAGTTAAACTATTACGAGTTCTTGATCAGGTGGCTATCGCGATTCCCGTTACAGGAGCATTTATTCGATTTGGAAACTTTATGAATTCAGAAATTTATGGAAAACCTACCAATGGAAACTGGGGCGTTGTTTTTGTACGGGATGATTTAATCCCCAGACATCCGACTCAACTTTACGAAGCATTTTCATATCTTCTTATCTTCCTAATACTGTTTATAGTATATAAGAAAACACAACTATCAAGGAAAAGTGGAATAATTTTCGGACTGTTTCTAATCCTCTTATTCTCAGCTCGATTTAGTATTGAATTTTTTAAAGAAAATCAGGTTGGCTTTGAAGAGGATATGATTCTTAACATGGGGCAGGTATTGAGTATTCCCTTTATTTTGGTAGGGGCACTGTTAATATACTTAAAGACGGTAAGATCAACCCAATCACTGCATAATTCTTATTAATATATCTTAATTAGAATGCGATACTCCGCCAATGGAGATGCAAGTTACAAACTTTATGTACAAATTAATTCTCTATGCAAAGAATATTGCATTAATCGGATGATTAATAACATATAGAGTTTATAAGAACAATTCTGCACGTTGGCTGAATTTGCTAAAATTCAAGTTTTATTGGGTATGGGTCTCTGTTATTGTAGCCCATTTATATACTGTTCGTAACCACTTTTTTCAAGAACATCTTGAACATTTAGAGTATAAATATCTTTCCAGCTTTCCGCTCCATTTTTTTCCACATATTTTTCGACTATTCTAAATCCTAACCAATAATTTAAAGACTTTGGTGCCTCTTCAAATAAGTGAAACTTATCGTTTCTCAACAAAGGATTGTCTCCGCTTTTATCGTCAAAATATTTTTTGCTTTTCTCAAAAATTTCCTTCTCATTTTTTATATACCAATTCCATTCCTCATTGGTCATATTCTCCACAGCTTCGTATTTCGTTATTTTTCCCTTGAAAAATATCCAAGTAAAAAAACTGGCAAAGCCTTCGTCAATGGTCTGGGCCAATGCCGTATTTCTTTTAGGATCATTTTCACGAAAAGGCTCATAGGCAAGGTGATTTAATTCGTGAGGAAGACCTTTTTCAATGGTATAAGATACCTTATAATCTTTGTTGTTCAATTCGAAACAAAATTGATCCTTGTCACACCCCCCAAATCCTATTCCTTGTATAGGAGTAAACAAAATACTGATTTTTGCCTGAGGTTGATAAGGAACCATTTTTTCAAATTTATTGAGGTTGGTTTCAAGCACTGAGTCAAGATTGATTTTCAGCAGTTCTTTTACTCGTTTATCAAAAAAATCTTTGTTTTCGGGGTACAATGTTTTATTCCACTTAATCATCCCAACTGGAGTGTTGAACTTAGCTGCGTTCTCCTCTCCGAATATCATTCCATAACAATCATCCCATAATTCTTTATGTGGTTTGTAAACTTTATTGACAATCATTAAGCTGTCATATTGATTTCCTTTATGGGCTAAAATTTGATTTTTAAATAGGTTTTTCACAATAATTCCGTCAACTTTCACACTATCCGGAAGCTGTTCAAGTTTTTCCTCAAAAGTCAGGGATGTATCAGATGTTTTATTCTTTTTATTACAAGCCGTCAGTAATAAAAAAAGTCCAATGCTTAAAAGAATAGGAATCTGTTTCATAGTTATTGTCCTCGTTAACATCTAATTATATCTCCATTATTACCGCAATTTCATATTTTTAACTTTATTTCCAATCGTTATTTGCTTCATCTCTTGTTCCAGATTTTCAAATTCATTTTTAGGAACAAATTTTATAAATTTTCCATCGTGAGATTTTCGAATATACATGTTTTTAGGATCAATATATTTTGGTTTTGTAACCAAAATCAATCCTGCCCTTTACTTAAACAAGACCACGCGGTTAATCGTACAAGGAGAGATTTCTTGACTTTAACTTGAAACTACCCTTGTTTTATGGTGTAGTGAAAGCATGGAAAATGCTCGCTCGATTAAATTGTCATCAGCTGCTTCTCGGAATTACAATCCCTCATTATTTTCGAACATTCCTTTCGGCCCAGTTTCCTTCTTCCATCTTCTTTTCCGCAATTTCTTCCAATGAGGGTACATGTCTCCCCGGAGTATAGTAATAATATTCCTCACCTGTTTCCTGCTTGATCCGTGCTCTGACGTTCCGAATTTCAGGATCCGTTAACTCGTCCGGATCCGGAGCGGCGGGGACTGTGTTTTGATATCTCGTAGTTCTTCGGGCAGAGCTTGACCGGGGTTGCTCTTCTTCTGCAATCGTTTCGTTACAGACTTGCGTTGAGCTTGGTTTTACAACCGTCGAAGGAGCGGTCTTCTCGGTTTGTTGAAATATAATAACGCCCAGTAAAACGATGATAATACCTAACAGCCAATTCGTTTTGTTTGTGAACATGGTTCTTTTTTTAGGGGAATACGGTCAACAGAGACTCTTGATACTATTCAAAAAGTAAGCCATTCTGATGATTTACAGCTTAGAAATTTTATTGTAGACGAAAACGAATAGTTTGTTGATGAAATATCGGGGAAATAAAGAGCGTAGAGTTCTTTATTCCTGTAAAAAGTATAGCCTCTCTCCAGTGGCATCAAAACCCTGACTACGTCGGGACGGTTCTTGAACTTGTCGAAAGGATAGTTTAATGCATGTAGGTCATGGATAATTTGAACATAATTCAGCGTATAAACATCGACTCCTTAGCCCTGTCATCCTCCTTCGTCGCTGCGCCCCCCAATGAAGTTGGCGGGGAATGACAAATTACTTCAAAAATGAATTTAATAAATCATATAATTATCTGGATATAAGACAGATAGGTCGTCTAACAAAAACTTCAAGGTCTTTTTCCAAGATGAAGATAGACCTTGAAGGTTTAGCTTTTTTAGATGAGTTTGAAAAGAGGAGGAGATCCAATAAGTCGAAAAATATTTCACAATGAAAAGACAATCTTAAAAGCTTTGTAATCCGAATTTTGAAATCGAAATCAAAATCGAAAGATGGTCTTCGATTGTTCAAAGAGATCATCCAAAAACCGAAACCTTTTTCTTCATAAATTGCCATTTCGACAGGCTCAATGACCGTTAATGTTGGTTCCTGGGGCGAGCCGAAATGCGATTCCTGAGCTCTTCGAAGGGATGAATTGAGGTTACAGATTTCATCCTATTTCTAAATTTCATTTTCCTAAATCTTATTTAAGAAACCTGGACATATTTGATAAACAGATCATAATAAAATGGTATCATTAATAGTTGGATAATTACCGGGAGCATAAGTCAAGGATCGTATGGTTCCGATATAACAAAAACCTCATCCTTTTACCCATTTCTGTTGCGGTAAAAAGGATGAGGTTCCAGTCATTTACAGCCCAAATACTTGAATATCTCTTATAGATCCAAGGAATCCCAGTCGATATTCAACGCCTTGGCAACTCCTTTTCCATACTCCGGATCGGCTTTGTAGCAATTTATTATATGTCGCTCCTGGATAAACTTTTCAGCTCCGCCCACCTCTGCTGCGGTATTTTTAAACAACCGATCCTGCTCTTGCTCGGTCATCAAACGGAACAGATTTCCGGGCTGCGTGTAGTAATCGTCATCATCTTCTCTGAAATCATAGTGATCTGCAGCTCCCTTGAGTTCCAGTGCCGGTTCTACATGTTGCTTGCTTTCCTCCCACTGGCCGTAGCTATTGGGGAAATAATGCAGGGTGGAACCTTCGTTTCCATCGACCCGCATGGCACCGTCGCGATGAGCATTATGGAAAGGGCAGCGAGGTTTATTCACCGGAATCTGATAGTGATTCACTCCCAGTCGGTAGCGTTGTGCGTCCCCATAGGAGAACAAACGTCCCTGCAACATCCGGTCCGGAGAAAATCCAATTCCGGGGACCACATTGGCCGGATTAAAGGCGGCCTGCTCTACATCGGCGAAATAATTTTCAGGGTTTCGATTTAATTCCAGTACCCCCACATCCATCAATGGATAATCTCCATGCGGCCAGACTTTGGTCAGATCAAAAGGATTAAACGGACATTCTTTGGCCTGTTTTTCAGTCATCACCTGAATCTTCAATTTCCATTTTGGGAAATCCCCTTTTTCAATCGCATTGAAGAGGTCTCGCTGGTGACTTTCCCGATCTTTTCCAATTAATTCAGCCGCCTCTTCATTGGTTAAAAATTCAATTCCTTGCTCCGTTTTAAAATGGAATTTGACCCACACTCTTTCATTGTCGGCATTGATCAGACTAAACGTATGGCTCCCAAATCCATGCATATGACGGTACGACTTGGGAATCCCCCGGGGTCGCTCATGGTAATGGTAACCTGGTGTAGGGCCTCCGGTAGAAGCGTCCAGAAATCCCAGTTGTGATTGGCATTTCGCAAATTAGTCTGAGGATCCCGCTTCACCGCTTTGTTCAAATCCGGAAAGCGATAAGGATCCCGCATAAAAAATACCGGAGTATTGTTCCCTACCAAATCCCAGTTCCCTTCCTCAGTATAAAATTTTAGTGCAAAACCTCGGATGTCCCGCTCGGCATCTGCCGCTCCCCGCTCTCCTGCAACGGTAGAAAATCGTGCGAACATCTCGGTCTCTTTTCCGACTTCTGAAAAAATAGCGGCTTTGGTGTATTTTGAAATATCGTGAGTTACCGTAAACTTTCCAAAAGCCCCCGAACCCTTGGCGTGCATTCGACGCTCCGGGATCACCTCCCGATCAAAGTGTGCCAGTTTCTCAAGAAACCAAAAATCCTCCAACAAGAGAGGACCTCTCTTTCCCGCTGTTTTCACATTCTGATTCTCAGCAATCGGCCTTCCGGAAACCGACGACAATTTTTTCTTTTTTGGATCTTTCATAGCTCCTATCTGTTTTGGTTTATTCAAACATATCCAATATTTATCATCTATAAAAACTATATTTTGAATAGCATTATCTATAAAATAGATGATAAGATTGTAAAATTGAGACTGAGATTGGATATAATTCACGGCTCAAATAGGCAGTCTATAGGAAAATCCGTATATTCTAATTCTACTTTGGCACTTTATCTAAACAAGACCATACGGTTCATCGTACAAAGAGAGATTTCTTGACTTTAACTTGAAAATATCTTTGTTTTCCCCGCCTCTAAGGGCCAAGGAAATTTTTAAGGCTTTCAACTGATCCGTGATGATGACCAAAAGCGTATCGTCCTTGTCAATAAGTTGATTATTCTTATAAAGGTTGCTTTTGATAACTCACCTACTTACGATTGCCGTAAGTTTAGTGTTTTCGGTCATATTGCGAATAATACCCCGTGATGAGGTAGAAATAGGAATTTCTACAAATGGCAAGGCAACGACTGCTGCAATAATAAACCCAAGCACCCCGAGATAAACAGCATTTTTAATCATAACCGGAATTAGAGAAGCGAATATCTTAAATGAATGTTCAAATTCTGTTTTTATTAAGAATGATAAATAACAATAAAGAATGATTTATTCTTTTATAGAATAACAACAGGAAAATCAATAAGCTGAAAAAACAATCTGGACTATAGTTATCTCAAAATTCATAAGGAAATGAACGAGGGCGACAACATAAGTACTAAAATAAAGTCCAATGCTTAAAAGAATAGGAATCTGTTTCATAGTTATTGTCCTCGTTAACATCTAATTATATCTCCATTATTACCGCAATTTCATATTTTTAACTTTATTTCCAATCGTTATTTGCTTCATCTCTTGTTCCAGATTTTCAAATTCATTTTTAGGAACAGATTTTATAAATTTTCCATTATCCAATAAATGGATTTGATCACAGGTTTCTTTTAAGGTTGAGAAAACATGGGATGAAATGAGAACAGTTTTGTTAAGAATTTTGAGCTGATTTATTATTTCGGTTATAATAATATTGCTGAAGTCATTTAAACTTTTAATTTTCTGATTTTCTTGAAAAATATGGCCATAAAA
>CAZBXQ010000100.1:0-8801 GCA_964495935.1 uncultured Flavobacteriaceae bacterium | reverse complement strand
TTTGGAACCATAAGCATACATTGATACTTGAAGTATTAACTCCGAAACTTTTGTTAATTAAAAAATAAGTTAATCAAAAGGTAGGGTTTTTAAAATCATTAACGTCTTATTAATAAAGGACCCATTGGTGGAACACAAGAAATTTGAGAAATTAATCGTCAAACTCTTTGAAAATAAGATTTCGAAGCGGGAGTCCGATCGACTTTTTAAATGGTTGGAGGAAGAGGAGAGTTTAGCCTATTTTAATAGGTTTGTTGAGGTGAACCACTTTCTACACGAAAACCGGGATTTTGATTATAAAGAATCCTTAGCCGCTGTTCATCGACGTATCCGCCAACGTCAAAACCGGAGACGCAGGAAAGCGATCTTGCGATATGCCGCTGTTTTCACCCTTCTTTTAGGGGTTGGATATTTGGCCTTTATCATTTCCCGGAAAGAGGTGAGGCCGGTGGAGTCAAAAGACACTCCCGTTATTGTTGATAATGCCATTGAAATAGGGAGTGACAAGGCTATTCTGGTCTTAGGCGATGGAACGCAAGTTCCTCTCTCTAAAGAGGATCATTTTTCTAATGAGGATGTCCAAAGCGAAGCGGATAAACTTATTTATAACGAAGCCAAAGCAGATCAGCTGGATTTGGTTTATAACTATTTAAAAGTCCCCCGGGGAGGACAGTTTTCGCTAAAACTTTCTGACGGAACCCAGGTTTGGCTAAACTCTGAAAGTGAGTTGAAGTATCCCGTACATTTTAGATCGGGTGAGACGCGAGAGGTTGAATTGCTTTATGGAGAAGCCTATTTTAAGGTCTCGCCCAGTACTCAACACGAGGGTGATCGTTTTCGGGTAAAAAACGGAGAAATGGAGGCGGAGGTATTGGGAACGGAATTTAATATCAAAGCCTATCCCGAGGAAAAAGAGATTTATACCACCTTGGTCAATGGTAAAGTAGCTTTAAAAAAAGGAAGCAGCCAGGCTGTATTACAACCTTATCAACAGGCCGTTTTGGGAACAGAGGAAACAGAATTTAAGGTTAAAACCCTGTCTTCCTTAAACGAGGTCTTATGGAAGGAGGGAATCTTTAGCTTTAAGGAGAAATCATTAAAAGAGATGATGCAGGTGTTGTCACGATGGTATGATATGGATGTGAAGTTTGAAAACAAAGCCGCCGAAGAGATAGAGTTTTCCGGCGTTTTGATGAAAGAACAACCCATAGAAGAAATCATGACCCTGATTAGTCGAACCAATACGATTCAATATGAGATAAAAGACAAGACACTAATTTTAAAATAAGTAAAGGTGGGATAGCATTTTGCCGGTGCCCATCCCACCTTTTTGATAACCGATTTTATAAACCGATTAATTCCTACAAAGTTATGAAAATAGATTTATTCTATGCCTATTTCCCCTCCGGGAAATCGATAATCTTGAATATGATGCGACTGGCTTTCCTTCTATTCTTTACGGTGTCCTTTGGTTTTACACCGTTTAACGGACTTTCCCAAGATCTAAAAGTCAACTTGAATATTGATAAAACCTTGACGGTCGATGAGGTTTTTGACTTGATTGAAAAACAAACTCCCTACCGATTTATATACCCCTCAAGTTTAATTAAAGACTTACCCAAGATTGAAGTAAAAAAGGGAACGATTACCGTTAAAAACCTATTAAATAGCAGTTTTACGGATGTTCCCGTAAAGTATGAATTCAGGAACAAGAAGAATATTGTTTTGTCGAAAGCTTCTGAAAACACCATAGCCGATACGGAAGAACAACAACAAACGATAACCGGAACGGTTACCGATGAAGATGGAGTGCCTTTACCGGGAGTAAATATTACCGTAGAAGGAACCACTCGGGGGACACAGACAGATTTTGATGGGAATTATTCCATTGAAGCGGAAACAGGGGAAGTTTTGGTTTTTTCTTTTGTCGGGTTTAAGGAGCAAAAAGTAACGGTAGGAGATAATGTTCTTATCCATATTTCCTTGGAAGAATCAGCAAGTGCGCTGGATGAAGTTGTTGTTGTGGGGTATGGGACAAAGAAAAAATCGGATATAACTGGAGCTATTTCTAACGTTTCTTCTGAAGACTTAAATAATGGTGGGGCACTTACTTCGGTAGATCAATTACTGGATGGACGTGTGGCTGGGGTAGAATTTAAGCGGAATTCATCACAGCCAGGTGGAGGAGGACAGACGCTCATCCGTGGGAGAAATTCAATTTTTGGAGGTACAGATCCATTGTATGTCATAGATGGTATTCCTATAAATAGGGTGGCTTCTCCTGAATCAGGTGCGAATTTCAGCAATCCCACTAGAAACCCTTTGAATCTATTGAATCCCAATGATATAGAATCAATAGCTGTTTTAAAGGATGCCGCTGCGACGGCCATTTATGGGACGAGAGGCTCAAATGGTGTAATTCTAATAACAACAAAAAGTGGAAAGGGCAAGATGGCTATTAATTATAATGTCTACATGAGTTTTCAAAGCCAAAAAGAATCTTTTGAATTACTTTCGAGTAATGAGTATATGAGATTTTGGAACTCTCAAGAGGCAGGACCTACTTTTACCAACGAAGAAATAAATGCAGCTGCAACTACTAATTGGCTGGATAAAATTACACGTCAAGGGATTATTAAAAGCCATCAATTAAGTCTTTCTGCAGCGGACGAGGATTTTAGATACTACTTTTCTTCTGGATATTTTGATCACAAAGGCATTTTAAAAAACTCAGGATTAAAGCGCTTTAATGGACGTCTGAATATGGAGTATAACAAAGGGAAATTCAAAATTAATACAAATATTTTTGGTACCCTATTGAAGGGCCAAAATCAAGCTAGTGAAGGGGGGAGCCGAAACTCAATTATTAGTTCGGCAATTACTTTTGCACCATATTTGAAATTGAGTGATGAGAATGATTATATTGTTGACCCTGCAAGTGAATTTAATGTTTATCCATTATCACTATTAAATATAAACGATAAAACTCGTACTGATAAATTAAACTCTAACATAAGTTTTCAATATGAAGTGCTTCCTGGATTAAAACCGGAGTTAAAGTTGGGTTACGATACTCAAAATGCAGTTCGCGAGTTTTTCATTCCATCTATTACACCTTCGAACGGAGGCTCACCGGATCCTCGCACCGGAAGATTTGAACATGGAGGCACAGCGATTTTAACGAGTCAGAGAGCCACAGATATTTTGATTAATGGTTTAGTTCATTACGACAAAAATATTGACAACGAGAATGAATTGGATATTGTTGCAGGATATTCTTTTGAAAAAGAAGGGTATTTAATTAATCGTACGAGAGGTATAGGGTTTACTAATGATGTGTTTGGTGTAAACAACATGGGATCTGCGTTAACTCAGGAAAACTATTCACATAAGGAAGTTTCAACGATAATCTCTGCGTTTGGGAGAGTAGATTATACATTAAATGACAGATATTTTTTTACAGGCACTTTACGTCGGGATGGTGTTTCTAAATTTGGGAAAAGCCATAAATGGGGTTGGTTCCCAGGGTTGTCTTTAGGATGGAAAGTAAGCGATGAGGGCTTTATGAAAAGATCGGAAGCGATAGATCTTTTAAAGATGAGATTGGGATGGGGAATTACGGGAAATTCTGATTTTGATAACTACTTATCTTTAAATAAATATATTGTAAATCGGACTGATGGGGGTATTATTGGGCAGCGAGTTATTCCTGCCACTACTTATTCGCCTGTTCAAGCTAATCCAGATTTGAAATGGGAAAGTACCTCACAACTTAATTTTGGTATGGACTTTTCTTTATGGAAGGGTAAGTTGGAAGGGTCATTGGATTACTTTATAAAAAGGACTAAAGACATGATTGTACCCTTACCACTACTGAATGAAAGTGGTTATGATGTACGATGGGCAAATGCAGCGGATTTTAAAACAAACGGACTTGAATTTAATTTAAATTTTAACGTAATGCAGAGTGATAACTTTAATTGGAGTACGCGATTGAATCTGACCTTTATGGATAATAAAGTGTCTGCCATTAATGTCCCAGGAGAGGCTGCACGCTCAAGCTTATCAAATATTGGTATCATTGAAGGAGAAAAACCGAACTCCTATTACACCTATCAGTTTAAAGAATTAAATGAAGAAGGTTCTATGACATTTGTCGATTTAAATCAGGACGGAAAGATTGACCTTGAGGATCGAAAAGTTTTGGGGAGCCCTGATCCTGGATTTTTAATGGGATTTGGTAGTGAATTAGGATATAAGAACTTCAGTTTAGACATATATTTTAACGGTGCGTTTGGTCGAGAATTATATAATGGAGTTAAAGCTCAATATACGACCTTGAATACTGCACAACCGGGAAACCTCCTTCGGGCTGCTATTACGGAGGAAAATATTTCAAATGGGACTTCAATAGGAGGAAACGATAGATTTAATTCTCGCTGGATTGAAAACGCATCATATTTAAAATTGCAAAATATTAGGGCCTCTTATAATGTTCCAGTTGATGAAATTTTAGGAATAGTAGATAGATTTACTGTTTACATTCAAGCGCAAAATCTATTTACTATAACAAGTTATTCTGGATTAGATCCAGAAGCTGGAAATACTGTGGCGACACAGGAAACAGAGAATTTACCTGCTTTTTTGCCAGGCGGTATTGATAATAATACTTATCCCCCCGCCAGAACATATTCTCTTGGTTTTAACATTACTTTTTAAAAAACATTAATAACGAAAGACACATGAGAGCTATTTTAATTCGTTTTTTGACTTTAATTATTATGATTTTTGCATGTTCTTCTTGTTCTGATAAGCTTCTAGAAGAAGATTTATATAGCACTTTGGTAAAGGATAATTTGCCTCAAAGTGTAGTCGGAGCTCAACAACTTGTGGATGGTATTTATCCATCAATCCAATACTTTAGCTATTACAGTGGAAATCAGTGGCTGATCACGGTTGAATCGGGGACAGATGAGTTCTTTCTCAATTGGGGAGGGCTTCCAGAGACAGGGTGGGGAGGAAGACAGAACTTCTTAAATTTAAATGCTATTCACCCACAACCATTAGAAATGTGGAACAATGTTTATCAACTGATAGCTCAATCGAATGAGGCTCTTAATAATTTTAAGGAATTGGCCTCGGAAAATGAGGAAGTTGAAAAGATTCTTGCAGAAGCTACTTTTTGGAGAGCTTACGCTTATTATAAATTGCAATCGGTATTTGGCGATGTGCCTCTGATTGTTGGAAACGAAGACCTTACAGATGGAATCGAAAGAACCGACAAACGGGAGATCCTAGATTTTGTTGAAGAGGAAATGCTTAAAATAGAAAAGATCCTTCCGCCTAGTCGATCTGAAGAAGACTACGGGCGACCAACAAGTTATGCTGTGAAAGCATTTCTTGCGCGATATTATTTAAATACCAAAGAATGGAGAAAAGCGAGTAAATATGCGAAAGATGTGATTGATAATGGTGGGTTTTTGTTAATGGGTGATTATGAAAGTGTATTTAGCATTGATGGAAATAGTGAAATCATTTTACCTATAGTGCATGTAGCTGAGTCAAATAAGGGTAATAAATATGTTGCTCTTTCGTTAGATACGCCAGTTCAACGCGCCCTCGGAATAAATGGAGTATCAGCCTCTAATGGATATGGAATGTCGGTGCCTTTTTTTGAATCTTTTGATACGAATGATTTGAGAAGAAAGGATTATAATCCTGCAAATAAAAGAGGAATTATGGTTCATGGAGTTGTAAGAGATAGTGATGGAATTTCTGCCTATAAAAATTCCTCTGGTAAGGCAATAACTGTTCAGAAAGCGATCAACAGGGTTCTATCATTTAAATTCCCCGTAGAAGAAAATATTCCAAATGGCGAAGATAGTGGTCACGACTTCCCATTGATGCGCTTAGCTGAAGTTTATTTGACATATGCTGAGGCACAAGTTGAATTAGGAAATTCCGGGGAGGCATTAAATTATATTAATAGGATACGCGCCAGAGCGGGGATTACTCCTTTGTCGATTACTGATAAAGAATACCTTAGGGATGCAATTCTTGCCGAACGCGGTTGGGAGTTGTACCACGAGGGCTATAGACGTGAAGATCTGATTCGCCATGGTGTTTTATTGAATAAGATTGAAGCTAAGTGGAATTATTATTTTGAGAATGATTTTCCTTATTCTACTGATGAATTCCGAAAATTGTTACCTATTCCTTCTTCAGCTCTAATAAATAACCCCTTATTAACTCAAAATCCTGGTTATTAATAAGAAATCAGGGCATGATAAAACCATATTATGAGATTGATTTTTCTATTTTTTTTTATTTTCTCAATTATTTACCCGATCGATCTTATTGGACAATCTTTCGGATCTCTTGAGGATGAAACTAAAGAACTAACACACATCATAGGAAGGAAGGAGAATGGTAGTTATTTGTATACGACAGCAGGGAATATGATGTATTCTGTAGGAAGCCAAAATGGTAGTTTCCCTGAGATTGGATTTCATATTCCGGGAGAAATGGGAGGTATATGGCAGCATCCCATTAAGCTTCTAGATGGTTTTAAATTAAAATGCAGTGATAATAAAAGAGAAATATTCTGTTCGTCGTTAGAAAAGAGCGATCGATTCATAACTTATCCTTTTGTTAATCAATTTGAATATGGAATTAATGCAAACATTTCAGTGACCCGAACGGACTTTATACCAGATAACCTTCCTGTGCTAGTTGTTGAATATTCTTTATCTAATAATACTGACACTGTTAAGAATTTGAATCTAACGATGGAAATCGATTCCGATTTGATGCCAGTATGGATGGGCAGTAAAACTGGTATGGAGGATGGAACGGATATTTTGTTGAAAGATGTTTTGAGAAATACGGTCCTTATTAAGGATAGTCTAAATGATTGGTATGCTGGGGTATCGAGTGACCTGAATGAAATTAAAGCTCGTACTTGGAGTAATAACGATCTGAAGGGAAATGGGATAAGAGTTTCTATTAATTTGCCTCCGCAACACTTACGTCCAGGTCAAAAGCAATTTATAAGGTTTTATATAGCTGGCTCTACTAATAGCAAAGAAGAAGTACTTGAAAACATTAAATATACTAAAAATAATATAGGAGAGCTTTTTAAAAAAAAGAAGTCTCGATTCAATGAAATGGATAAGATAGCTAGTATTACGATACCAGATTCTCTTCTTATGGAAGTCTTTAATTGGGGTAAATACAATATAGATTGGTTAGTAAGGGATGTGGAGGGCCTAGGGAGAGGGGTTAGTGCTGGATTACCTGATTACCCTTGGTTTTTTAGCAATGATCAGTCGATAACCTTTAAGAGTTTAGTTGGAACAAGAGGCCCTGAATTATTTTATGACTCCTTCGAAATGTTAAAGCGTGTATCCAATGAATATAATAATAATTCGGGAAAAATTATACATGAAGTGTCTACAAATGGCTACGTCTATGACGGGGGAAGGATGGAGGAATCTCAGTTGTTTCTGAATGCTGTTTGGAATGTCTTTAGGTGGTATGGTGATATTGATTTTTTGAAGAATTATTATGAACAAGGAGAGAAAATATGGGAATTCCTTCAGGAAAATGACACTGATAACAATTTATATGTCGAGGGGTATGGAGGTACTGAAATTGAAGGGCTTAATGATGAAATGTTGGACGTAGCTGTATGGACACAAGTTTTCTTAAGTGATATGGCGAAAATTTCGGAAATTCTTGGTGAAAATGCTAAAGCCGAGTTATATGAGAATAAAGCAAATACTCTTAAAAGAAAGATTAATGATGATTGGTGGTTAGAGAAGGAAGGTAGATTTGCTGATTTTATGGCTCAACCGGGAAAAGCACTGGAGTTGATTAATACTGCGTTATCTACGAGGGTGAGTGATAGCCGGAATATTTGGGCTAAGAAAAAACTTGAAAAGCTGAAAAAAGCTATTACATCAGAAAGTTATAAATCGAATGGATATTCAATATTTTATAACTCATCTAGTTTAGCCCCGTTGGTAGAAGGGATAGCTGATTCCACTAAAGCATTGACTATGTTAAAAGGGATGTCTTTCTTTAATAATAAATTTGGATTATATGTAACGGGAATAGCGAGACCGGATAATATTAAAGAGGATGAGAAGTCAGTTATTAGTCGTCTACAGGATGAACCATTTAATTACAACGAAGCAGTTATGATTGCAGGAACTTCTAGTTTGGCTTTGGCAGAAACGAGATATAGAGGAGTAGATGCCGGGATGAAATATATCAAGAAGATATTGAATAGTTTTAGTTTTGCTACTCCAGGAACCACCTACGAAGTGGCCCCTGATTACGGCATGTTTGTTCAGGCTTGGAATAATAGTGGAATAAATACTTTCCTCATCCAATATGTCTTTGGCGTCTCTCCCTGTGCATATAAAAAGAAAATTACAATTGCTCCCGAACTGCCTTCAGACTGGGGTTATGCGAAAATTAAGCAATTAATGGTTGGAAATAATTTGATTTCCATTGATATAAAAAAAGAAGAAGATCGCGAGATATACTTTATAGAATCAAAATTAGATGATTGGAGTATTTATGTTAAATTTCCTAAGAAATATAATGCCGTAATTGTCAATAATGGAGTGGAAATGAGCCAGAAAAATTATATACTCCTAACAGGGAAGAAGAATAAAGTAGAATTTTTCTGATAGGCAAATATAATAATATATAGTTCTACTTTTTTTATTGATAATATTTAGCCATCCCCCGAAAATCTATTTAGAATTGTGGTAAAGCATTGTATTTACTGG
>CAZBXQ010000099.1:0-9071 GCA_964495935.1 uncultured Flavobacteriaceae bacterium | reverse complement strand
CCTCTTCCTCCGCAATTTCAACTGATTATCAATGTTTTAAGATAATCAGGAGCTAAAACGGGGACCATACATAAAATATGGCCCCGTTCTTCTTTTATCTTTTCCGCCCTCATCGATCAATATCCCCTGGATAGATATTCATCTACATCAATCAAATCAGTTTACGGTAACCTATGATCTAAAATCAAAAAAGTCCATGTCCGTTTTTACCCATGGCAAAAGATATATCCACCTACATATCAGTTAATTACATAAAACAGCACCACCAATCCTGAGAATTACCATGTCCGTATTTACTCATGGAAAAATGTTAGAATACTGTTTATCAGCGATTTAATAAAATTACCCTATATATCACTACTAACCGACTAAAAAATAAGTAAAGGGGGATTCCGAATGGTTTCCCCCTAATTTCATATTTTTATTCTACCAAAAAAGAAAAATATGAAAGGTAAAAATACAGAAAAGAAATTTGTCGGTCAGCCGATTTTCAAACAAATCATTGATCTCATACCCAAGAACAAGTTTGCCTTATTAGTTCGTAAACACAATGCCGACCATTATTATAAGGCCTTTGATTCATGGACTCACCTGATCACTCTTCTGTTCGGTATCTTTAGTCGTTGCGATTCCATGGGCGAGATATGTGATGAAATGCGGGCTTTGGACGGAAAGCTCAACCATCTTGGGATGGATAAATCGCCTGCCAAGAGTACTGCCGGCGATGGATTGCGTAATCGGGATGAGGCTTTCTTTATGGATGTTTACTTTATGCTCATCGAGCATTTTAAGGTTATTTTGTCGGTCAGCCGGATTGATAAGGTCTCCTTTTCCAAGCTCTTTATTTTTGATTCAAGCACCATCAGGCTGTTTTCCGATGTAATGAAGGGCGTGGGGCGCAATCCCAAAAACGACGGTAAGAAGAAAGGAGGGCTAAAAGTCCACATGATGATTGATGCACATAGCGACACACCGGAATTCGTCAAAATAAGTGAAGCCAAAAGGCATGACAAGACTTTTTTGCAATACCTGAGCCTAGCGGCACACAGTATGATCGTATTTGACAGAGCCTATAACCATTACCTTCAATTTGCAAAATGGACAGAGCAACAGATCAATTTTGTCTGTCGCTTGAAGAAAAATGCGGTCCATACGGTTGAAAATGTGAGATATGAAAAGGAGTTGCAGGACGGAGAATCGGGCGTTTTAAAAGACGAACATATCCACTTAGACTACAAAAAAAAGGAAAACAAAAAGCTTTGTCTGCGTAAAGTCACCTATAGAGATGAAAAAGGGCGACTCTACCAGTTTATTACCAATAACTTTAAGATAACCGCCGAAGAAGTTGCCCTTCTTTATAAACTAAGGTGGAACATAGAGTTATTATTTAAAAAACTCAAACAGAACTTTCAGCTCCATTACTTCTATTCCGAAACAGAGAACGGAATAAAGACCCAAATATGGTGTACTCTGATCGCTCAACTGCTTCTACACCTTTTAAAAGTTCGTTCCGAAAGCAAAAAAGCATTCTCTACCATAGCAGCATTAGTCAGAATCCATTTAATTGGTTATTTGGATGTCTTCTGGATAGTTCAAAATAGTAGAAGAACCTATACTAAGCGGAAAGCAAGGAACAAATCACCTGCAATACAGGTTTCTTTTTTCTGAAATAAGGAGGTCTATTTTTGTTTTGAGCTTTAAAAATAAACGCTGATAATCAGTTAATTACGCTTAAATTAAACTCGCTTTTGATTTTATCCGTTTAGTAATGTAAAAAATACCAAAATTTTCATTGGACTCTGCAAATTGAGGGCCGGAAAAAAATTGAATATCAGGGGTCAAGTAAGCGGTGTTCTTTGTTTTTGAGCCAATCAGTATTATATTCAAAGCTAAAGGCTTTTCGCCCTTTCGCTTGATGGGTTATTAAATTTCCCATCAGTTCCGGTTGAGTCATCCCTTTCCAATCCGCAAAAACGTATATTGTGGTATTATCCTTAGCCTATAAAAGTCACAAGTCTCTTAGTTTTTGGCCGAATTCGTCATCTGCTCCCAGCTTTAAAACATCCTCTGCCAGACCTAAAGTTCGTAACACATTAAAATAAGATCCTATGGCCACAGAAGTATCTCCTTTTTCAATTGAAGTTAAAGTAGTTCGGCTTATACCCGCTCGCCCCGCCACTTGCTGCATAGTCAATTTTCTCCATCTTTAAATTACCCGTTGGAGAAGAAGAAAGAAAACCGCTCAAACCGGGGACGAAAGTGTTGGTAAGTTCCGAGATTTTGAATCCGGTAATAAAAGTTTTTGAGTAGAGCAATAGGGAAATCCTATCAAAACTTAACGGGAGAATAGTTATCTGCATTTGCATCCTTCACTTAAAGGAAATCGCAATAGATCCGCAAGTACCGTATAATCTTATAGCTTTTTTTAAAATATCCTATTTATTATTATTCTAAATAAATCTATACAATCGTTTTTAAGTATCGGGTTATGCCTTATCTTTGTCTTTAGAATAATTCTAATTAAGCATAAAGTCAAATTCCTATATGAATTTCACGAAAAAAGATGTCATGAATGCGCTGGATACCATTACTGTTGCCGGTGAAGGGCAAAGTATGGTAGAAAGTAATGCCATTAAAAATGTAAACATATTCGGAGACGAAGTAATTGTTGATCTGGAGCTAAAAAAGCCTTCCATGCACGTGAAGAAGAGAGCTCAAGTAGATATTATGAAAGCCATCCACGATCAAGTCTATGAAAAAACCAAAGTCAAAGTCAACATTACCATCAACGCCCCCAAAAACAAGAATAATCTTGCCGAAATCAAAGGGAAACCGATTCCGGGTATCAAAAACATTGTAGCCGTAGCTTCGGGAAAAGGAGGAGTAGGAAAATCTACAATTGCCGCAAACATTGCCGTCAGTCTGCAAAAAATGGGATTGAAAGTAGGATTATTAGATGCCGATATATACGGTCCTTCGGCCACTACGATGTTTGATGTAGAAGGTGAACGCCCTTATACCGTTGAAGTCGATGGTAGAAACAAGATGAAACCCGTAGAAAGTTATGGAGTAAAGATCCTGTCTATCGGCTTCTTTACCGAACCCGAGCAAGCCGTGGTTTGGCGGGGTCCCATGGCGGCCAAAGCCTTAAACCAAATGATTTTTGATGCCGCCTGGGGCGAGCTTGATTTCCTGGTTGTTGATCTCCCTCCGGGCACCGGCGACATTCATTTATCCATCATGCAAGCCCTGCCAATTACCGGAGCGGTTGTGGTGAGTACTCCTCAAAAGGTTGCACTGGCCGATGCCAAACGCGCCGTGACCATGTTTAACCAAAAAAGTATTCGTGTGCCGGTACTGGGTATTGTAGAAAATATGGCTTATTTTACACCGGCGGAGCTTCCCGAGAACAAATATTATATCTTTGGTCAAAAAGGAGCTCAATTCTTTGCCGAAGACGAGGGAATTGAACTCTTGGGTGAAATTCCATTGGTGCAAAGCATTCGAGAATCCGGAGATGTGGGGCACCCGGCTGCACTTCAAAATAATCCCTTGGTGAGTGAGGCCTTTACTGAACTCACCCGAAACGTGGTTCGCGAAACCATAAGACGAAATAAAACCCTACCGCCTACCGAATCCATCCAGATTACAACAATGGCCGGTTGTAGTGCGGTATCCAAAAAAAAGTAAAAGATGATGGAATTCAAGAATCCAAAATTACAAGAAAAGGTGGTTCAGGCACTCAATGAAATTCGCCCCTATTTACAAAAAGATGGAGGTGATATCTCCCTTTTAGAAGTGGATGATATCAACAATATCGTAAGAGTCCAACTCGAAGGAAATTGCGTTACCTGCTCCATTAATCAAATGACTCTAAAAGCAGGGGTGGAACACACCATCAAGCAACACGCCCCGCAGATCGAGAAAGTGGTAAACATCGAGGTGTAAAGCATTTTCTATTTCCTTTTAATTTTGGAAATTTGCATTCCTATTTAAAGAATTGTAGTTCGATATGATTGAGACGGATATTCTTATAATCGGTGCAGGTCCAACCGGGTTGTTTACGGTTTTTGAAGCTGGTTTATTAAAATTAAGATGCCATATTATCGATGCTTTGGCACAACCCGGTGGACAATTAGCAGAGATATACCCCAAAAAGCCGATTTATGATATTCCGGGGTTCCCGGAAATATCGGCACAAGGCCTGACCGATAACTTGATGGAACAAATCAAACCCTTCCAACCCGGATTTACCTTGGGGGAACGGGCCGAAATCCTTGAAAAGACAGACGACGATCGCTTTATAGTTACTACCAACAAAGGAACCCGACACCGTGCCAAAGTTGTCGCCATTGCCGGAGGATTGGGCAGTTTTGAACCCCGAAAACCTACCACCATCCTAAATCTTGGGGAATACGAAGAAAAAGGAGTTTCCTATATGATCAAAAATCCGGAAAAATTACAGGATCAAAAAGTGGTTCTGGCCGGCGGTGGAGATTCTGCTCTGGATTGGAGCATTGAACTGGCCGAGATCGCATCCGAACTCACCTTGGTTCACCGTCGGAGAGAATTCCGTGGGGCTTTGGATTCGGTCGAAAAAGTACGAAAATTAAAAGAAGCCGGTAAAATTAATCTCATTACACCCGGAGAAGTAGAAGCACTGAACGGGAATGGCAAACTGGAATCTGTAAGGGTTCGCACAAAAGATGAGATTCCCGAGGAATACATCATTGAAGCCGATCATTTTATTCCCTTATTCGGGCTCTCTCCAAAATTAGGTCCACTGGCAGATTGGGGACTGGAAATTGAAAAAAATGCAATCAAGGTCGATCATACTATAGATTATCAAACCAATATCCCCGGCATATATGCCATTGGAGACATCAATACTTATCCGGGGAAATTAAAGCTGATTTTATGTGGTTTTCACGAAGCGACACTGATGTGCCAAAGTGCTTATAACCGGATTTTTCCCGACAAAAAATACGTTTTAAAATATACTACAGTAGGTGGAATTACCGGATTTGACGGAAGTCGTAAACAAGCTCCCAAAGCTGTCGTAGAAGCCATTTAAAGTCCAAATTATGCCGGAAGAAGACATTCGTATTACCATAATCGATCGTGATGGGATCTCCCATGCAATCGATGCACCTACCGATATGGGAATGAGTTTAATGGAAATTTGTAAAGCCTATGACCTCCCGGTTTTGGGAACTTGCGGAGGAATGGCTCTATGTGCCACCTGCCAGGTATATATAGAATCGAATCATAACCTCCCCGAAAAATCTTTTGATGAAGAAATCATGCTGGATGAAGCCCACCATGTTCAAGAGAACAGCCGATTAGGCTGCCAAATCCCGATGACCCCCGATCTCAAAGGGTTAAAAGTTCGTTTGGCACCAGATGCGTAAATACTCGCCCCCTATTTCCCGTTTGAGGCCATTGCACTTTTTAGCTGCCTAAAAACAAAAGCGACAAAGACTTCACATTTAATTTTCTTATTTTTGTTGGAATGCTATCCCTTTGAAAGTGGCCTTTCACTGTTGGTGGCTTTAAAACCAGACAAATTATTCTTGCATCGATAAAAAACAAGTCATGAAAATTGACAAAAAAGAGAACTTTTGGGTCATTGAAGACGACAAGTCATCCGTAAAAGGCTTTTCCAATTATTTGGAAAATATCGCCTACAAACATTTTAAAGATCAAAATGTAGTCATTGATCTCCAAAAATACCCTCAATTAAAACTTGAGGAGCTCCTGAGCTTTTTAAAAGTATCGAATCGACACCGTAAACGGAAGAAATCTTTCGTTATTGTCAATGACACCATTCTCATTGATCAGATTCCCGATGAATTGGCGGTAGTGCCTACCATGCGGGAAGCCAAAGATTTCATACAAATGGAAGAACTGGAGCGAGAATTGGGCTTTTAAATTGGCATCCTTACAATGAAATTAACAATTTTAGGCTGCTATTCGGCTACTCCCCGGGCAAATGCCCACACCACCGCTCAGGTTTTGGAAATTAAAAACCACTACTTTCTTATCGATTGTGGAGAAGGGACACAACGCCAATTGCGCCGCTACAAATTCAGTTTCGAAAGAATCAAACATATTTTTATCTCTCATCTTCACGGCGACCACGTCTATGGACTTGTAGGGTTTATTGCCTCCATGAGCCTGCTTCACCGGGAAAAAGAACTTCATATACACGGTCCACGAGGAATCAAAAAACTCATTTTAACGCAGCTCAAATTATCGGAATCCAGAACGCCATACCCCCTTTATTTCCATGAATTGGAAAGTACAGATTCAGAAATCATATACGAAGACGAGAAAGTCAGCGTCGAAACCATTCCATTAGACCACCGAATCTATACCAACGGTTATTTATTTAAAGAAAAGCCGGGAGATCGAAAATTACGAATTGACGAAGTAGAAAAATACAATATAGATGTCGCTTTTTATACCGCCATCAAAAAGGGGAAAGACGTCGTTTTAGATCATGGGGAGATCATTCCAAACGAGAAACTGACCGCTCCACCACCCGCCCCAAAGAGCTACGCCTTTTGCAGTGATACGGCGTTTAAGCCGGATCTTGTGAAACAAATTAAAAACGTAACAGCCTTATATCATGAATCCACTTTTCAGGAAGATAATGCCGATTTATGTGACTTTACCAAGCATTCAACCGCTAAACAAGCAGCCACTATCGCTAAAAATGCCGAGGTAAGCCAACTCATTTTGGGACATTATTCCGGGCGTTATACCGAGCTCAAAGGGTTCCGACAAGAGGCCTGCGAGATTTTTCCAAATACCGAACTTTCAGAAGATGGCAAAAAATTTGAGTTTTAATCGTCTGCAACTCTAAAAGTATCTTAATTTAGGCACCACTTTATTTCTTTAAAAAACAAGTAGAACCATGAATTTCCTTAAACGTGTTTTATCGACGGTAGTCGGTATTTTTGTATTCTTTTTTATTTTTATCATCCTTTTAATGGTTATGGCCGGTGTATTGGCCGGGCTTTCTTCAACTGACGAGGTAAAAATAGACAACCATACAGTACTCGAGCTTCATTTGGATTATCCTTTATTGGACAATGCAGGTATAGTAGAATTTTCCGATTTCCCCCTATTTAATCAAAAAAGCAAAGACGGTTTGTTTGATCTCGTCAGAGCTATAAAAAAAGCGACTAAAGACGATCACATCGAGGGAATTAGTCTGTCCTCCCCCACTACGCAAGCCGGAATTACACAATTAAAAACATTACGGAAGGCTCTGTCCGACTTTAAATCTTCCGGAAAATTTGTAGTAGCCTATTCTGAAAATTACTCACAAGCCGATTATTACCTCAGCTCCATAGCCGATACCCTCTACCTGAATCCTATAGGTGGTGTGGATCTCAAAGGTTTGGCCACAGAATTACTGTATTTTAAAGATTTGGAAGATAAAACAGGAGTTCAGTTTAAAGTATTCCGCGCCGGAAAATATAAAAGTGCGGTTGAGCCTTTTATTGACAACAAAATGAGTCCTGCCAATCGGGAGCAAATCACTTCTTATCTCAACTCGATGTGGAATAATCTTGCTGCCGATATAGCCGAAAGCAGGAACCTTCCTCCCGAGCAAATCGATTCCATTGCCAATGGATTACTGGCTCGAAATGCCGAAGGTGCCTTACAGGAAGGTATTATCGACAAAATCGCATACCGGGATGAATACAAGTCTGATTTAAAAACCCTGACCGGGATTGATAAGGACAAAGATCTAAAAAAAGTACGGCTCGTTAAATATGCCGAAAGTGTAGCTTCTGACAAGACCAAAACTAAGGATAAAATTGCCGTGATCTATGCACAAGGGCAGATTTACGACAATAACGGCTCCGTAAATCGCATTGCACCGGATCAAATGGTACCGGCTATTGAAAAAGCCCGTAAAGATGACGATATCAAAGCCGTTGTTCTAAGAATTAATTCTCCTGGCGGGAGTGCGCTGGCCAGTGAAATCATTTGGCGAGAAATTGAAATTACAAAAAAAGTCAAACCCGTAATCGTATCCATGGGTGATGTTGCCGCCTCCGGAGGATATTATATCGCTTCGGGTGCCGATCATATATTTGCAGAACCCACAACCATAACCGGAAGTATCGGAGTTTTTGGGCTCCTCCCCAATTTTAAGGGATTAACCGATAAGTATGGGATTAATAGCGAACAAGTAAAAACTCATGAGAACTCGATTTTCTACAGTCCGTTTCAAGAGGTGAGCGATAATCAGGCGGCCTTTATTACCGAAGGCATCAAAAAGATTTACAACACTTTTAAAACCCGGGTCGCCGATGGGCGGCAAATTTCCCTCGACAGCGTCGAACAAATCGCCCAGGGGCGCGTTTGGACCGGTGAGCAGGCTCTCCATAATGGTCTCGTTGATGAATTAGGCGGATTGAAAGAGGCGTTAAGTTATGCTGCTGAACAGGCCGGTATTGAAGATTACCAAACCCAATCCTTCCCCCGGTTTAAATACGACCCCTCCCGGTTACTCCGTAAATACGGTTTAGGAATTGATGTAAAAACCGTTGTCAAAGAAGCTTTGGGATCAGATTTATACCCTGTTTATCAAGATGTAAAGAAGCTTTTAGAATACAAAGGAAGTGAAATGATATTACCGTATAAGACGGTAATTAAATAAGAGTAACAGAAAATTCATTACGTCTGTTTAAAGAATAGCCGCAGGATCCTGCGTCATGGAGTGTTGGGAGACATTCAAAAAGTCATATAAAACATCCTTTTTATGCACTAATTCTTTTGAAAGCCCCGACTGCATCAATTGGGGCTTGTAATCCGTGGCTTGTGGCTCATTAATTGGGAGGATGGTGGTTTTATAATAATCTCCGCGAACTCCGCGGATACTCTGTGAACTCTGCGGTTAAAAAATGAAAGGAGTGATTAGTGGAGAGTGGGGAGAGAAATTGAACTTGAACTTGAACTCGAAAAAAGAAGTTTTTTAGTAATAAGTGAGTGGTGAAGTAGTGAGTTGAAAAAAAATTGAAATTTGCCTTTTGAAATTTGAAATCAAAAAT
>CAZBXQ010000098.1:1738-9290 GCA_964495935.1 uncultured Flavobacteriaceae bacterium | reverse complement strand
TAACTATTGATTTTAACACTATACAAATCTAAAGGTATTCTATCGGGAGGTGAATAATCTTATCTAACTATTTGCATAATTAACTGATACTTTATAAAAGTTTCGAAGTTACTATTCCAAGTATCAATGTATGCTTATGGTTCCGAAATCGACACCCCGCCCTGCGGGCACCCCTCTACCAGAGGGGAATTAGGCTCGCTTTCTTTTTTAATCTTTCAAAACTCTAACTAAATTTTATTGAACCTCAAATCCATCCATGAACAGGAAAAAGATTTCTCCTTCGTCGAAATGACATTCTTTCTATAACAATCTTTGATGTTTCCCGTCATCCAGAGCAAAGGCAAGGGATCTTTTTTTCTCTTCTGAAACTACAAATGTGAGATTCCTCACTGCGTACCGGAATGACAAATCACTCCGAAAAAAATAATGGGAAGGTTACTTTCAGGCAAGGATCACACTCCTCATTATATTCATAGGCTTTACAGGCACTCTATACAGTCAGCTCCTTTTGGTTAGCGATTAGAAAACGCTATTTGAAATGAGGTAAAGTAGTGTCAATCGGACTTTAAATTTCAAATTCTGATTTATCAGGTAGGATTTGCTTCAGGCTGTTGATAATTTCCTGTTTGGCCGTTTTAAAATCATCCTTCATATTCGGATGATCGTTGACGCAGACCAGCGGCTTTGTCTGCTTTCTTATAAATGCTCCTGCTTCCCGGATGGAATGGGCATGCAACTCAAAAGTTTTTCCCAGTTTCTCTTTGTTGATAGGGTTAAAATTATTGCTTGCAAATTCCCAATAAAGAGTCAGGTACTGATTGACAGAGGAATAGCTCCTAAACGTATGTTTGGAGGATTCATCTAAAGTCGCATATTCCTTTTCCCAAAGCATCTCTAAAGTACTTTTTCTTGTGGGTTGGGGCAAATGAAAATTATAAAATCCGGAAAAATGACTGCCTGAAGCCAAGCAATGTAAGAGGTTTCGAATACTATTTCGAATGCCATACTGCAACGAGAACCAATTAGAAGGTTTTTGTAACATGACATGTCGAGCAATAAAATGTTTTTTGATAATCGACATGTTTCGTAATAATACCAGGTTGAAATTCCAACCAATTACGGGCTGTATTAAAGCGGTGTCACAGATTTTGCCGTCTTTAAAGAAGTCTTCTTTCCTCAGGGAGTTCAGAATAAAAATATCATCGTTGAAATTAACATATTCCTCCCCCAGGCCTTTGATACGATGAAAATTGAGTTCAATAGAACTGGAATTAAAAGTGGGTAAATATTCTTTGGGCATAAAATCCCGGTGTCGAACGATATTTAATTTGGGATGATGAGGATTCAGCCATTTCGGAATTTTATCATTTGTGACAAAATGAATTTTATTCACCCAGGGAGCAAATTTTTCGACACCCCTAAACCAGTATGTTAAGTTTTCCCAATTCCGGAATCGCGCTTTGTGGGTGGCTATGGAATCCTCCTTTTTGTATTTTAAGTACTCCTTTATCCATTCCGGATCCTCTCCGTTTACCCATGTAATGATAAAATCCATATAAACAACCTTTTACCGTAAGCTTTCTAACTTTAAAAATGTACTGATTCTGCCGGGCAAAAATACTTTGAGAATAATATCCAGATCCTTTGATAACCTTAGGATGTGCAGGGCTTCCCGGGCTAACACCGATTTTTTTTCAGGGCTTTCTTTTTGATTATAGAATCCATACCGTAAAAGTCGTGAAATCGTAATGAGATAATGCTGCCGCGTGTGCTGATCCTGATGGATTGTATAAAATTCCTTAAAAATAGGATAATTGGCAAGTTCCTTTTGATATTGGTTCTTAAGACTCCATACTCCATTTTCATGCATTGTATATACGCCCATCACATTTTTAAAGTAATAGCCTTTCCTGGTTTTTAACAAGTGGTATTTGAGATGGAGATCTCTTCCATATGGGTAGGATTGAAGTTTTTGAAAAAGAGTAGGTAGGCTTCTGAATAACAAGGTTAACGTTGGAATGATAAAAGTTCGTGTCGTATCTTTTAAATCAAAGGAAAAACCCTCCGGAGTTTCCTGTTTTTTAGGAACAATATGGCATCTAATTCTTTTTTTGAACCGATGGTTGCGAAAGGAATGATACCCGCCGCAAAGTTAAGTTATATTTGGGATATTGTTCTAAGAAATCAACCTGTTTTTGTAGTCTTAGAGGATCTGTCCAATAGCCGTCTCCTTCACATATTGCAATATATTTACTTTTGCTGATTTCTTTATAGGCGGGCCTTAAGGTTTTTTTGTCGTATAGGCTTGTTATACGTATTCTCACCGGTAAGATAAAGTGAAAAGGGTTGAGGAAACGGTCTTTGATATGCTTCAAGTATCTTCTGGTTTCATGATCACGGGGCATTGCCTGGTATTGATATAAGCCCTGTGAGATTTTTTAAATTTGCGGAAACAAATATTGTGCTTTATCTATTTCCGGTAGCGATAGGGGCCCAACCGGCCTGCTATAAAAAGGTCGGAAAATTATCGATTTTTAGGGGTTCTTGAGGTTAAATAGAAGGATTAAGGAAAATATATGAGGCGAATTCATGGGTTACTAAAATAAAATCACCAACTTCGGGGTTACAAATAGAGGATAGCAGTGTCTTAAGTATATAACAAGGTATCGATGAAAAAGTTAGTCTCATGTAGTTTTTTATTGTTTTTTGTGATGGCTTCGGCTCTTTCGCAGGAACGAAAAACTACCGAAAAATCAGAAGAAACTCCTGTTTATGAAAAATCTTCTAAAGAAGCTAAAAACCCTAAGGAAGAGGAAGAAAAGGAGAGTATGGAAGATTGGATAGGAGCATTGAGGTTGGCCATGGAAGGAGAGGAGACTCCGGATCACAAAAAAGGGGATGGTGTTGCAGCTAAAACAGATCCCTCCGTTTCGGATCCGGGAGAAAGTGAAACTGATAATTTTGCTATTGATGTATCCGTTCCCAACCAAAATAAAGAAGACGCGGATTATTCCCGGGTTTTAAAACGCTTGGATCGTATTGAAACGTTGCTTGAAAAAACCTTGCAAAAGACGATGGAAGCAGCCCAACGGGCAGGTAATGCTGAGGCATTGGCAAAAAGCAACCGGAAAGTTTTAAACCAATTGATAAAATTGAATGGGGCAAGGATTTCCACGGGGTCTGCGGTCCAAACAGGAGTGGAAGAAGGGAATGACGAGGAAAAGTATTTACCCGATACGACTGCCGCCGAGCATAAGGAAGCTTCTGAAAGAGAAACTTCGGAAGCGGATCTTTTTGCTATCGATATCTCCACTGATGAGCCTGGGGAGAAACCCCGGCCCACTTCGGGGGAAAGCTTAAATTCGTCTGATGAAGATCAGGGGGTTCTTGTATCGACTCCCGAGGTTGAAGAAACAGCCTCGGCACCATCTACAATCAAAGAGGAAGAGATGCCGTCTATTGATCAAAAAACTGACCGGGGAATGGCCAAAAAAGTGGAGGATGCTATTCAAGCGATTAGAGACACCGGAAAACAATGGGTAAAAGCCCTTCGGTCGGGAAGCTCTGAGACCGCTGTCAATGAGGCTGAAAACCGATTTCACAGTGCCGCCGGAGAGGCTCTTACCATATATCGGGAAGCCGCGGGATCCAATGAAGAGGTCGATTTATTAAAGGCACTAACAGATATTCATACTGCCATCAGTGAAGCGCAAAACAAGGCCAATAAAGTGCGGCAGCAGGAGCAATAATGATTCTTTGTTTTTTACCATCTTCCGCCACCGCCACCGCCGGCACCACCGCCCGCCGAGCCGCCACCGGAGGAGGAACCGGAGGGTGAACTCACCAGGGTCGATTGCGCTGATGACATCTGACTGGAAAAGGAATCGGCAAAGCTGCTCATGCCTACGGCTCCTATTCCGGATTCGGTCACATACCACTCCGGCGGCTGGATATTTAAAGCGTCAAATTTTCCGGCCCATTGTTTGAGTAAGCCAAATGTCAGGGCATAGCTCATGGTTTTTTCAAAATAATCCGGGTCTTCCTGAATCAGCATTTTAATACGATGGGTTTCTGCTATTTTTATAAAATTTTTAAAACCTTTTAATTCGCTCAGAATATGATTCGCTTCCGGGGTTCTTTTTTTCATTCCCCCGAGAATAATAAGGGTCACTATAGCGATGAAGGTATTGATAAAAAGAGCAAAGACTCCAAAAATAATCCACAATAAAAGATCCCCGACAACAAGCCAGACAAAGCCCCAAATCATTAGTCTGTTTTTCTTTTTGGTAATCTTTTTATCATAGTATTTCTTGGCTTCTTCATGAAGTTGTTTTTTCCCTTTTTCCATGGTTTTGTAAAAGCTGTTTTTTAGATCACTGATTAAAACCATAGATGGAGCGTTTTCGGCCGTGGCATTATCTTGTTTTTGCCGTTCGGTAAATTCCTCTTTCGAGTGGCTTTTGGCAACGTTTTTAATTTTATTAAAAACTTCCTTGGCGGTGGTTTTCCAAGTGCCTGAGAACAACCCTTCGAAGATTGCTCTTTCGTAGTCAGGAGCATCGGCCGGGAGTTCCTTTGTTTTGGTAATCATCATATCCGCTTTCCCAAACCAGCCTTTTTTGGGGATTTCTCGAATCTTAATCAATCCTTCTGATCCCCATTTTGGAAGCAATGAAATCAAATCGTTGGCATCGGCTTTGTCATTAATAAGATAGCCGGCCATAGCACAATCAATGCCCTTGGGGGCATAATAGCTGGTAACGGCGATCACTTTATTATTTTTCCCGTATTTGAATCGTTGTTGCAGAAAAAACAATACGGGAAGGAGAATGATGGCCATCCAGCCGTATTGTTTAAAAAGACTCGGGGAGTAGCCAACCTGTGTAAAAGCATTTTCCGGCATTTTAATCAATACGGTAACACTTTCGCCAAATTTAGAGGTAAAACCACTCTTGCTCTTGGCGGTGAAGTTGGATCCGTCATAATTATAGGTAAAAGCTTTTGAGTTGGTCGTATCTCCGGCTTTCCCGGCATAAACAAAGGTGTTTTCAGTAGTTACCGCTGTCCCTTTTGGGGTGTGAACCGTAAAATTGACTTGTTCAAAAGGAGCTTCCCAATGGGCGGGTTTAACGTTCCAATACAATTGTACAATACTGTCATGCTGAAATAAAGCATTTTTAACCCGGTACTTGATTTCATAACTTTTATTACCATTGACGTAGTGGCTTTCATCTCCTATTCGAATCTGTAATTTATCTGAGAATTTTTGTAAAGAGGAAGTAGGGTTGACCTTATTTCTTTCTCCCGGGGTTTTGATTTTGGATATATAGATTCTTCGTTTTTCAATTTCACCCTCCGGATTTTGGTAATCGAATTTGGTAACGATTTCTCTGAAAATTCCATGGCTCTTAATCGTGAATTCGACATCGTATTTTTCAACAACATCAAAATAGCCCTTGTTGGAAAGGTAAATATCGGCGGTGTAATTTTTTACCCGGTATCCCTGTGCATTTACGAGAATACCGGTACTTATAAAAATAAGAAGAAGAATGTATCTTTTCATCGGTTTGCTGCTTTTCTAATCGAAATTTTGAAGAGGGTTGAGGCTCTTTGATAAATTCCATAAACTCCGTAAATAATCGTATTAAACGACTTACTTAAAGAACGGATAGGACTGCATTATTGGTAATAATACTCATTTTTTAGGGTTTAATTAATGAAGAATGAGTAAGCGGGGGATATGGATTAGTATTCGGCGGAGTTGAATGAGAATTTGGAATTGGAAAGCCTATTCCGATACTCCCTAAGCTTTGTTTTTTGAGTATGGGCGGTGTTAGAATGACAAAATATATAGCTATAGGATCTTTTAAAGCTGATTTTAGACGGTTTAAACGACTTTAAGCTTATGATCAGCCGTTTACCGGTTTACCACACTGACCATTTTGCTGAATACCGTGCCGACTTATTTTTCCTTAAAAGAGCTGGAAGGGATAATATCCAATAATGAGGAAGCATCGCGCTACGGCAGATTGCGGAAAAATGGATGCCTTTTTATAAACAAAATATCTTAATCCTTGTTGTAGTGGATGTTCCGTTCGGAGTCTATGAAAGCTTTGCGATTGGCTAAGAATTTAAACGTCTTAATCCTTGTTGTAGTGGATGTTCCGTTCGGAGCGGAAGCTGTTATTTTGTTCGACCAAAAAGCAGAGGTCTTAATCCTTGTTGTAGTGGATGTTCCGTTCGGAGCTCTGCACGTATCATGGGTAGTAACATAGGTAAACTGTCTTAATCCTTGTTGTAGTGGGTGTTCTGTTCGGAGTATTATGAATTCAGACTTTGAATTAAATCTCTTAGCGTCTTAATCCTTGTTGTAGTGGATGTTCTGTTCGGAGTGTTAGAAGAATCCGGAAAACCGAATATCGAAGTGTCTTAATCCTTGTTGTAGTGGATGTTCTGTTCGGAGTCGTGAAGATGCATTTTTGAAAGCAAAATATTTGGGTCTTAATCCTTGTTGTAGTGGATGTTCTGTTCGGAGGCACTAACCAATGCTTTAAAAGAAATGTATCAATGTCTTAATCCTTGTTGTAGTGGATGTTCTGTTCGGAGCCACAAATTCGGCATTAGTATTATGGAAAAATCAAAAGTCTTAATCCTTGTTGTAGTGGATGTTCTGTTCGGAGCCACAAATTCGGCATTAGTATTATGGAAAAATCAAAAGTCTTAATCCTTGTTGTAGTGGATGTTCTGTTCGGAGCACGCAAAAAAATTTAATTGAAACAATCAAAGAGAGTCTTAATCCTTGTTGTAGTGGATGTTCTGTTCGGAGAAATGCTTGGAATTTTATGGCCTTGGAAGAACGCCGGTCTTAATCCTTGTTGTAGTGGATGTTCCGTTCGGAGAAAATAACAAATAAATTAACAATTACCTAACACTAAGTCTTAATCCTTGTTGTAGTGGATGTTCCGTTCGGAGCAACGGCGGAGACTTACCAGTAAGCAATAGGAAACAGTCTTAATCCTTGTTGTAGTGGATGTTCCGTTCGGAGACCATTTAGCGTTGCCGGACAAAGAAAAGGAACAGAGTCTTAATCCTTGTTGTAGTGGATGTTCCGTTCGGAGAACTTTTGAAATCGAATCAAAAAACACTGATGCTGTCTTAATCCTTGTTGTAGTGGATGTTCCGTTCGGAGGAAATTAAAGTTGAGCCTCTATTGATTAGATCACTGTCTTAATCCTTGTTGTAGTGGATGTTCCGTTCGGAGGCATAGTTTCAACACCTCAGCATGTGTATAAACTGGTCTTAATCCTTGTTGTAGTGGATGTTCCGTTCGGAGAAAAACAATTATTATGACACCTGAAGAATTAAAAAAGTCTTAATCCTTGTTGTAGTGGATGTTCCGTTCGGAGATAAAACAGAGAAAATCAATATAGCTAAAGAGGGATTGTCTTAATCCTTGTTGTAGTGGATGTTCCGTTCGGAGGGCTCAACTTCTCCTTACGCTTACGGAGAAGAGTGTCTTAATCCTTGTTGTAGTGGATGTTCCGTTCGGAGA
>CAZBXQ010000098.1:0-1638 GCA_964495935.1 uncultured Flavobacteriaceae bacterium | reverse complement strand
GTCTTAATCCTTGTTGTAGTGGATGTTCCGTTCGGAGATCAATCCCCGGGCAAACAAAGAACAAGTAAATTGTCTTAATCCTTGTTGTAGTGGATGTTCCGTTCGGAGGACTGCATAAAATTGACAAAAGAGGGTAAAAAATGGTCTTAATCCTTGTTGTAGTGGATGTTCCGTTCGGAGGGACTCACAAAATACCAAAGGCAATAGACATCGAGGGTCTTAATCCTTGTTGTAGTGGATGTTCCGTTCGGAGTCTTGGTGTCGAATTCTAACCTCAACACCTCAGCATGTCTTAATCCTTGTTGTAGTGGATGTTCCGTTCGGAGGCATCTAACAATTAACGAGGCGTCTCTTCACGCCTACAGTCTTAATCCTTGTTGTAGTGGATGTTCCGTTCGGAGTAACATAAAGATACTCTACAAGTAGTCATAACACCTGTCTTAATCCTTGTTGTAGTGGATGTTCTGTTCGGAGTAGATGCTGTTTTAGCATCTAACAAAAAAGAAAATGGTCTTAATCCTTGTTGTAGTGGATGTTCCGTTCGGAGAAATTAAAAATTAATTATTATGACACTTATTAAAAGTCTTAATCCTTGTTGTAGTGGATGTTCCGTTCGGAGATATGCAACAAGATGATATCTTGGCATAACCTCAAGTCTTAATCCTTGTTGTAGTGGATGTTCCGTTCGGAGGGATGGTTAGGCTACCTTATGTGAAGGCGATCTTAAGTCTTAATCCTTGTTGTAGTGGATGTTCCGTTCGGAGCAACACTTCTTATTTAAGAAGCTTCTAAAGATTATAGTCTTAATCCTTGTTGTAGTGGATGTTCCGTTCGGAGGCTATGGAATCGTTCCACAAAAAGAAACCGTTTATGTCTTAATCCTTGTTGTAGTGGATGTTCCGTTCGGAGCCAGCAAAATGGGTCAGAAACGTAGAAGTGCATGAGTCTTAATCCTTGTTGTAGTGGATGTTCCGTTCGGAGTGCCTTCGATAGCGACGATGAAATCGTACAATTAGCGTCTTAATCCTTGTTGTAGTGGATGTTCCGTTCGGAGATTTATACAGTAGACGAAATCACAGGAAATGTGGAGTCTTAATCCTTGTTGTAGTGGATGTTCCGTTCGGAGGATTTGGGGTAAAACTCATAGTCAGCAGGTTAGTTAAGTCTTAATCCTTGTTGTAGTGGATGTTCCGTTCGGAGATAGATGCTAACAACCGAAAGGCTGTTAAACATTTTGTCTTAATCCTTGTTGTAGTGGATGTTCCGTTCGGAGATTCCTGGACTATGGTAACTCTAATGAGAATTCTAATGTCTTAATCCTTGTTGTAGTGGATGTTCCGTTCGGAGGGCTATAGTGAGAATGAGAGTGAAGCTCTCTAACACTGTCTTAATCCTTGTTGTAGTGGATGTTCCGTTCGGAGGATCCAGAATTTGAACTAAATCTCTTGGCACTGGAGGTCTTAATCCTTGTTGTAGTGGATGTTCCGTTCGGAGATTAGAATCAGAATTTGAATGAAACTATATAGAATAGTCTTAATCCTTGTTGTAGTGGATGTTCCGTTCGGAGAAAACCATTTTTTGCAACGTTCTTACAAATCAAAGTCTTAATCCTTGTTGTAGTGGATGTTCCGTTCGGAG
>CAZBXQ010000097.1:0-9372 GCA_964495935.1 uncultured Flavobacteriaceae bacterium | reverse complement strand
TCATAAACCGTTACCGTAATCGGCACGCGTTCTCCGATACATTCTGCCGAAGGGCCTTCGGCCACCCAATAGGTGGTTGTTCCAGCTTCCGCTGTAGAAGGAATAAGGCTGGTTTGTGTGTTTCCTCCGGTTTCTGTGGTAAAGTAATATAAGTTATAACCCTCTGTTTCTCCTGTTCCGGAAAGCGTAGCTGTTAATTCATCGGCCTCTTCGCCTATACAATATTCTACATCCTCTCCGGTAGGGGTGGTTGTAACGTTTGTTACTTCAATGGTAAACTCATAAAAACAATCATCCGAAATAGGAAGAAAAGCATAATAAGTATTTTTTCCCTCATCGCCCGGGAAAGGATTACTATTAGTATATTCGTTGGCATTTTCCCGATCCTGAGAATCGTAAAAACGTGTACCGACCGGAAAAGAACCTCGTATTTCATTTACTGCTATATCTTCACCCTCTATATCGCAAAAAGTAAACGACAAAGTGGGATCATAGCCTTCGCAATGTTCATTCACATAATCTACTGCATCAATATGTAGCTTGATGTTATCGGTTATGGGGGCCCCCTCGCAACTACCGGTATCCTCATAACCCTGAATAAAGGGGTGATCTTCAATACCAAATGTAACTCCGGAAGTTGCCCCTTCTCCACTGAAACCACCTCCTAATTCTATAAATAAATCACAACTCGTATTCGCCAAAAGACGACAATCCTCCGTCACCGTTAATTTATAAGTCAACGTACCTAATATGGGATTACCTTGTATCAAGGGCATATCGCCGAACTCCCAGAATATTTTTCCATTTCCTCCGGCACTGGCGTCATAATAGGGAGTGGAGTTAACCGTCCCCGAGGGTAATCCACTTTGGCTATAGGTACCTGTAGCCGATCCCGCGACATAATCAGCCCCAAATGGAATCGGTAATTCCAATATTCCATCGATAATATCCTCACTGCCAATATTCCGAACATCCACACTGACCTCAATTTCATCTCCGGGCTTCACATCATTGTAAGGAGCACTCACCGGCTGTCCATTAACAGTTACTACCTGATCGACTCCCTCGGGTTCCGGGATATAGGCATCGATACCAATGACAATCAGCGGGATGATATAGGTGTCCCCTGTAGATCCATACCTGAATTTTGTCTCGGTTTGACCGTTATCAATAAATTCTTTGCTACTATTATCCAAATTGAACATCAGGATATCCATCCCCGTATTGTTAGTCAGATTGGGAGCTCTGGTATTCCCTCCGGTTTCTATGGAAGAATTAAAGAAGTTACCGAATTTTCCCGAATCACTACTACTGTAATCTCCATCATGGGCTAAGTAACGGGCATTCCCGTTTCCATGGACAGAATTCTGATACATTTGAAAATAATCTCCGGAAATATTCCGATCTCCTTCACCGGCCATCATCCCAATCTTCACATGGACATCGCCGGTTTGTACCGCGTTAAACCCGGACACCTTCAATTCCTCACTGGCTGTGCCTCCCACCATATAGGCATGGCCGTCAAAAACGGTGATATCCCGCCAATTCATATCCGAATTCTCATAGACCACCACCAATGTCCAGCCTCCGTAATACCCGGTATTTCCGCCATTTCCTTCCCGAAGGGCAATATCGGCCACATAATAATCTCCCGTACCGTGAGTCTTTACATAATTGGTCACTTCGGCATAGGCCGAATACATATTCCCATCCGCGTCATTGGGATAATAAATATCACCGGGATCGGCTACAATTTCCTGATAAGACGTAGCGTCTCCTCCCTTTAACTTTACTTTTCTCTTATTAAAAGTTTTTCCTTCGGTAGTTACACTGGCAGAAAAGCTACTATTAATGTTGTTATTTGTTTCTCTTTTCTGTAAGGAATTGATATAAATCGTTTCACTTCCGGTATTGATTTCATAAGGATTATTAAAAATAAACGTAAGGTTATTACTAAACACGCTAGTTGATATACTTCCATTGAGCGGCGTCCAAGGACCGCTGTTTCCAATACGAACCCGAACTTCGCCATGCCAAGTAAAACCATAGTTTGTACTCCAACTATAAAACCGAAAGGTTACATTATCTCCTGCCCCCTGAGGTGAAAAAGTATAAGTCGCTAAACGTCCGTTACTCCCATTATTGGGCACAGGGCTTGAGTGGTAATCGGAAGAAATAATATTTAAGGTATATCCATTAAAAGAATCCCCGTTATTTCTGTTATCGGTAGGACTAACCGTAAACTCCATCGGGCTTTGGCCGGTATGAGCTCTCCCGGTCCAATACAACCCGGCAAAGACCACCCCACTACAATCGTCATTATCTCCATTTTCATCAAGAAATTGCAACTTAGCCTTGGAGGAGTTCCAGTTCCCTTCAGAAGGATCTACGTTATTATAGATCATCTGGTTATTACTGTTATCTCTGCCAGTACTATAGTTTTGAAGGGTCATATTGGAATTCCCGATCATCGTAAAATCCCCTTTCAATCGGTAAATCTCCCGATTGGGAGAATGAGTAGAAGTTCGGGGTTTAAAATCCACTTTGACTTCTTGGGCATATCCTGTCAAACCGCCCAAAAACAAGATCAACAGTACCACCAAGGTGGTTTTATGATTCGTTCTATATTGAAAGTAATTATTTCTCATGGTGATACTTTTTTTATTGACCCTGTCCCATTATGCGGTACAGCACCTCTACGTTAGTGAGTCGTCCTAAATTATTTTGAATATTCTGCCGCCAATTTTGTGAAACTCCATCTCCCGCTATACGAAGATTGATATATTTCAGACTTTCCATCCCCTCCAAATCAGCATCCGACAAGGGTATCGGGGATCGTCCATCCCATTTTATATCGATGACTTCAATCGTCTCCCGATATTGGGGGAAAGCTTTAATCAACCGGGATACCTGTCTCGGGCTGTCGGCCTGAAGAATATTCACCACTCCGCCGGGTCGTACATATTCAGCAGGTTGGCCGTTCTCTCGGTCTATAAAAATAGAATTGGACGCCCCATCGATAAGCTGAGTAAACAGATCAGCTGCATTTTCAGATTGGCTGCGTAAAGAAGAAACCTTGTCCTGATAGGCCATCACTTCCATTTCCTGTGCCCGGGATTGAAATCCCAAGCCCATAACAAGAATAAATACGATAAGTACTGTTTTTTTCATGATCATTATCATTTAAATGGGATATTACGATGTACAATAAGCAGCATATAAGGAGCTATAGGCCCGGGCTCTATTCTCCTTTTAGAAATCGGAATCGCAAAACGGGAGTTCCCCGATGCGTTAAAAAGCAACCTCAGAAATGCGACCAAACGATCCGAAAAGACCGAGTAAAAAGTAGCCGCCAATAAAAAAGAAGGAGTAGTTATTTTCAAGTTTTCCGGTTTATGATTCTATTTAACGAACTGTTATAATTTCATGTGAAAGTAGATCTAAACCCAGAAAATATTTGCTTTTTATATACTATATAATCCTCATTTTATATAATTTAGAGTATTTTACAGTACTCGTTTTCAATAATTTAGAGAAATAGGTAAAAGGAAAATTAAAAAAAGAAATTGTTAGAGTTTAAGGAATACAAAATCAACCATTTACAAAATATTAATATAATCCGTCCTTCGCATAAAAAACCGGTTTTTGGGACCCGATAATGGAATTATTTCGCACCGAATTAAAGTTTAGGTTCTTGTCCTGCTGAGTACCTATTCCCCGCTCATGACGAGCCCGGGATTTTGAAAATGACAGTGGCAACACCCCTCTAAACCCCCTTCCAACGGAAGACTTGCTTTACTCCCTCTCTTTTAAGGGAAGGCGGAGGTGGAATGTTCTTGATATCCTTATAATAATCATAGACATCTGATAGACAATTTCTTTAAAAAATGCGTTATGGGTAACCGGCCGGCCGGCACGGCTTGATTCAGGATCCTATCCTGCATTCCAAATAGCGTTTTCTAATCGCTAACAAAAAAGAGCTAACTTTATAGAGCGACAGTAAAGCCTATGAATTTAATGGTGAGTTTGATCCCTGCCTGCATTATTATTGGCGGTAGGTAGTCGTTTGGTAATTCTTTTGATGTAGTTTGTCATTTCGACGAAGGAGAAATCTTTTACCTCCTTATAGACTGAGATCTCTCACTCCGTTCGAGATGACATTCTTGGGGTATTATCAACCCAAACAATACTACGATCTTCAGAAATCATAATTAATGCATTATCAGTATGTTATAATTTTAGTTAGATAAGATAATTCACCAATTCATAAATGTGTAAAACAGGATTCGTGCTATTTTATTAATTATAAACATGTTAGAATGGAAAATAGCAACAAAACATGATGTTTATTACGAAATTGAATTTTGGGAGCTTCCGCGTTGCGGAATCCTTGAAATAACCCACTATTCCTGCGAATCCCGACGCACTTCGGCGGAACTCAGCATATCACCTTAAATCTCCACAAAATTAAATTCATGAATTAAGCAGGCTATACTTTGATGAAGCGAACTGCTAATCGATGTTCAACTTGTCTAATGACAATAAAGCAGGAGATTTTGAATCGCACTCTGCTGCGCTACGGGCATTCAGGATAAACGGTGGGTGGGTAAGTTTGCATGGGGAATTATCCGATCCGGATCCGTCATTCGGAATTGGCAATTAGGGATTCCTTCTTCCGTTTTAACGATTTTATATGCTTTGAAGGGGATTCTCCCGTATAGCGTTTAAAATTATTGGCAAAAGCACTGTAAGAAGAAAAACCTGACTTTTCAGCCAAATGTGTTAATTTATAAGCACGGCATTTTTGATCCTCCTGCAGCTGTTTTAGGATATAATCAATCCGCTTATCATTAATATAGGTAATATAGTTAGTGTCCAAATAACGGGTTAAAAAGATATTTAAATATTTAGTATTGGTTTCCAAGATCCCCGCCATGGTGGGAAAAGACATCTCGGGATCCAGAAATTTCATCTCCCTTTCAAATTCCTGAAGTTTTTCCTTCATATTTTCAATTGCGGTTTCAGACAAGGAGGCTCCCTTTTCTTTTTTCCCGAGACTTTCTTTATGATCGGCTGCTACGATATCAGGAGCCTTTTCTTTATAAAGCCTCTTTTTCCGGGCTGCTACATACGGCGGGATCTGCTTACACAGAAAAAACACCCCTCCCAAAACTCCGAGTCCTCCTGCAATCCACCATATCCGGGCTTTTTCCTCAGCCTTCTGCTCTTCGGTATCCACCTCGATCTCATGGTCATATCGGCTCTCCTCTTCCTGCAAAATATAATTCATCATGCCATTGACGATCACACGACTTTGTATTTCCCGTTCCCGGGAAATCTTGTTGTACGCCTCGTGATAATAGGTTAAACTATCGGATTGTTTTGTGCGATGGTAATATTCCATCCAGCCTCTATAAATACGCTCTGTAAATTCATAATCCTTTAAAACATTAGAATGGGCAATCTCCATACCGCGTTGAAGATTGACCCGAGCACTGTCGATTTTATTTTTCTTTAAATAGACGTCTGCCAGTCCCTCATAAATACGCCCTGCATAACGAGCATCCAAACTGGTTGAAAATTCCATGTACTGCTCCCCTTTATAATAGGCCTTTAAAGCCCGCTCTAAGTCTCCCTCCCGGCACAAAACTTCACCTAAAAGCTGATAAGTACGCGTTAATGAAGTACGAAAAGCCGAATCGGGATGATTGGGGACTTCAAAATGACGAATTGCTTCTTTAAAACTCGCGATCGCTTTTTTATAATCGCCCCGGGCTATAGCCAAATGCCCTTGCGCCTTTATCATCATCCCCTTATAATAACTATTCCGTTCTTTATTCTTAATTTTTGGAACCAGTTCCATGCCCTTTTGTAAAGCTGCTTCTGCCTTATCATAAAACCCGTATCGAGCATAAAACTGAACAATACTTTGCCACATAAAAATCTGAATGCTATAATTATTGATTTCTCGGGCACTCGCTATGGCCTCTTTGGCATATTGAATCGCTTTTAAGTGTTTGTTTTCCTTTCCCAATATACTCGCTCCCAACATTCTTGCCCCGGCTTTTCGCAAGGGGTCATCAGAATGTCGGTATAAAGAATCTGCGATTCTAAATCCCTCATCGGAGTCTCTGGAAAACAATTCAAAATAAAGATGTGTCACTTCCTTATCAAAAGGTTGTGAATTCTGTTTTACCTGCTCATTTTCTCCGGGATTTAAAAAGCTCCCTAAAAAACACAAAATAAGTAGTTTTATACCCATACACGACTTTTAGCATTTTAATTCAACTTCTATTATTTATATCCGTTCACCGTTTATCATCATTTTTTCGTCATATATATTATTGTCGGCCAAATTTATTATTGTCATTCAAAAAGTTTTAATCCCTCTATTTCTTCGTACCCTCTACGACGATTTCATGTATAAGTTAAAAAGTTGAAATTCGGATATAGAAAGTGCTAACAACAATCAAAGTGTTCTTTCTTCAAGGCGAACTTTCTAAAAAAGAGCATTCTTATAGACAGGTCGCCTATCCCCTTGTTTAATACGACGAAAGAAAACAAGTATTGATGTTTTATATCCTTTATTCCCTACCTATCACTGTAATCCCGTCGTTAAAACTATAGCTAAAACCCGTGATTCTTCCTTTATTTTATTCAGTTTACTCCTCATTTTACCGAATTTAAATACCGTTTTATGGAATTTTATCGTTTCTATTTAGAAATATCAGTGTTCAAATAAAAAGATACCCGGTCTCAGGACGAGTCTAAAGGAATTTGGATTGGGATCTGAAATCGAGCTTAAACTTGATTTTTTTTAAAGATTCCCGATTCTAAAGAAACAATCAATCGCCTCCATTTGTCCTCCCGAACTTGACCCCGGATCTATGCCCTAACCGAAATCCCCTTACTATACGGTCACGTAACCTTTTAAAGCTGTCGATCTATAAATGCTCATCAATCCTCGACTAACATCACCGACAATTTTCCATGCTCCTGAATTATAATAAACAGTATTTACGGTCGTATTCCCAGATTATCGAGAACCTTAGAGTTCGTTCTTTTTAAACCCAATTTGGTATCCGGGTTTAGATTCCTCGTCTGATCCCCTCACTTGAATTGCCCCTTTTATGGCGGGTTCCTTATCAAATATCAGAAAAATAAAGACTCCCGAAAAACGGGAATGAGTATTGGGCTACTATGAATGAGTAACGGGCTGTTTTGAATGAGTATTCCAATATCGACTTTTGCCGTTATGCCGATATTCCTTTCCTCTTTTCACCCCTGGAATTCAAATTTGTAATATATGCAGAGGGGGACATATTCGTATAGCGTTTAAAATTATTGGCAAAAGCACTGTAGGAAGAAAAACCCGCTTTCCGGGCTAAATAGGTCAACTTATATGTTTGCCATTTCATATCGGTTTGTAACTTATGGACAACAAACTCGATTCGTTTCTGATTGATGTAAGTTAAATAATTAGTATCTAAAGAGGAGGCTAAAAAAGTGCTTAGATATTTTGTATTGGTATTCAGGGCTCCTGCCATCTTGGGGAAAGACATTTGCGAATCAAGAAACTTTTTTTCGGCCTCAAACTTTTTTAATTGTTGCTTTAGCCCTTCCGTTACCGAAATCGATAACCTCTCTGCCGGTTCCTGAATTTCCTTTTGCTGCGCCGGCCGGATTGTTTTTTGATGCTCGACAGCTTCTTCTACTTGCTTCATCAAAAACGAAAACTTTATTTTGTACCGCCGATAGAGATAAAAACCCGAAAAACCAATCAGTAAGACCCCTCCAAAAAGCCACCAACCCCTGGTCTGTTGCGGATCTTGCATAATATTATTGGAACTCACATCCTGAAGGATATACTCCATCATAGTATTCACAACCTCACGGCTTTTAATTTCGCGATGTTGCTTGATTGCAGCATATTGCTCCCGATAATAAGCTGCACGATCCTGTTGATGAGTCCTTCTATAATATTCCAGCCACTGTCCATAGGTCGACTGTTTAAACCGCAAATTATTAATCCGACCGGAAGTCGCTATTGCAGTTGCCCGGTTAAGATAATACAGCGTGCTGTCCAATTCCTGCTGATCGAGATACACCGCTGCCAATCCGTTATAAATATACCCTGCATAAAGTGTATGCAAACCGTGAGTATCACTCATATATCGCTGTCCTTCATAATACGCTTCAAGGGCTTTTTTGGGGTGACCTGATTCGAAATACAAGTGTCCTAAAAGGTTATAAATATCAAAAATTACCGTATTTGATAGATCGGACCACGTTCCCAAACTCTTTAAACTACGTATAGCCGCTCTAAAATCCTGATCTGCCTTGGCACTTTCCCCTTTTATCATGGATAATTGTCCGCTGGCTTTTAACAAATTTCCTTTGCAAAAGGTATATCGCTTTTTATCCGTAATCCGTTCTACTTGATGCCAACCCTTATCCAGAGCCGCCTCCGCTTGATCGAAGAAACCATGATTGGCATAAAAACGGACTCTATTCTGATGGGCCATTACCTCCGTTCCATAATCTTCTACTTCTCGGGCCAACGCCAGTGCCCGATCCGAATAACGAATAGCCTCTAAATGCCTTCCTTCTTTCCCCAGAAGATTGGCCGATAAAAGTAAAGCACCTGCTTTTTGCCGAGGACTTTCGGCCACTTGATATAAAGAATCTGCCTTTCTAAAACTTTCATCCGAGGCGGAAGAAAACAGACTTATATAAATACGGATCAATTCGGTTTCAAAAGACTGATCCTCATCTAAAATCTGTGCCTGCAATGTATTTCCAATGAGGCCTAAAACGAAAAATAAAATAAATAATCGCTTCTTCATATTGCAGTTTTTACGTTATTGGGAAGATCCCGAACGAAGTACAAATAATCTATTGAAAATGCATAATTTCGCTCGTCGTAACGGATAAAAAACGCGGGATACAGGCTGATCTCACCAATTATAATGACCGATATAGAATTGGCCTCTCCAAAACATTCACAACCGGAAGCCCTTTTCTTGATCTAAATTCTTATGAATTACTAAAATCATTGTTAATATAAACAAATTTTGCAATAAAAAGATGAGAAATATGTTAAAGAACAATTTTGCAGCCCATTTTTGAAGTTTAAATAGGCTCTATTATAAATCCTGTTACGACAGGCTTTCCACAAAATCGCGAGCCATTTTCCACATCCTTAAGTTACAGTAAGCTTTATTTATTGGCGGCGAATCCGGGATCTTATGTTTGAGGCATAACCAACGCATCACTCACTTATTACTAAAAAAAATTCCTTTTCAATTTCGAATTCAATTTCGAATTCAATTTCGATTCATCAAGTTCAAATTCAAATTCAAATTCAATTTC
>CAZBXQ010000096.1:0-9421 GCA_964495935.1 uncultured Flavobacteriaceae bacterium | reverse complement strand
CAATCACCACGTTGATCAGATCCACGTTGCCCGTGTTGGTCACTGTAAAGCGGTACTCAATCGTATTCTCATCACCTAATACTCCGGTTTTGGTTAACGAGATTTTAGAGACCTCCGCTTTTTTGATGGTTAGGGTGGCACTTAGCTCCAGATTCTCGTAATTATCACCCCCATCGATATAGGCTGTAGCATTATATTCGCCAACTTCCGTTCCGGTGTTATTATCATAACTCACGCTAACCCCTTCGGGTAATCCGTTTTCGAGTTCAAGTTCGAGTTCAATTTGATGTTCTTCCCCGTCATAAGTCACCGTTTTATCATTAAATTCGATATCGGTGATTTCTGCTTTTTCGATGGTCAAGGTGGCGTTTAGTTTTAGGTTTTTATAATTATTGCCTCCATCAATATAGGCTGTGGCATTATATTCGCCAACTTCCGTTCCGGTGTTATTATCATAACTCACGCTAACCCCTTCGGGTAATCCGTTTTCGAGTTCAAGTTCGAGTTCAATTTGATGTTCTTCCCCATCATAGGTTACGGTTTTATCATTCAACTCAATATCAGTAAGATCGACTTTTTCGATGGTCAAGGTGGCACTTAGCTCCAGGCTTTCGTAATTATCACCCCCATCGATATAGGCCGTAGCGTTATATTCGCCGACTTCCGTTCCGGTGTTATTATCATAACTCACGCTGACGCCTTCGGGTAATTCGTTTTCGATTTCGATTTCAATTTGATGTTCTTCCCCGTCATAAGTCACCGTTTTATCATTAAACTCGATATCGGTGATTTCTGCTTTTTCGATGGTTAGAGTAGCGGTTAGGGTTTGATCTTTCCCGTTGGGTCCCCCGTCGATTTCTGCGATTACTTCATATTCTCCTGCATCAGTATGCCCATTGTTATGATAAATAACGGAAGCCCCTTCCGGAAGTTCACCTTCGATTTTTAGAGAATGCTCTTCTCCATCATAGATTACGGTTTTGTCGTTAAATTCGATACCGGCGAGATCCGCTTTTTCGATGGTCAAGGTGGCGTTTAGTTTTAGGTTTTTATAATTATCGCCTCCATCGATATAAGCCGTGGCATTATATTCGCCAACTTCCGTTCCGATGTTATTATCATAACTCACGCTAACCCCTTCGGGTAATTCGTTTTCGATTTCAATTTGATGTTCTTCCCCGTCATAAGTCACCGTTTTATCGGTAAACTCGATATCGGTGATTTCTGCTTTTTCGATGGTTAGAGTAGCGGTTAAGTCGAAGTCTTTATAATTATCGCCGCCATCGATATGCGCCGTAGCGTTATATTCCCCGACATCGGTTCCGGTGTTGTTGTCGTAACTGACACTGACCCCTTCGGGTAATTCGTTTTCGTTTTCGATTTCAATTTGATGTTCTTCTCCATCATAAGTCACTGTTTTATCATTAAACTCGATACCGGCGAGATCCGCTTTTTCGATGGTCAGGGTGGCGTTTAGCTCCAGGCTTTCGTAATTATCGCCCCCATCGATATAGGCTGTGGCATTATATTTGCCGACTTCCGTTCCGGTGTTATTATCATAACTCACGCCGACGCCTTCGGGTAATTCGTTTTCAAGTTCAAGTTCGAGTTCAAGTTTATGTTCTTCTCCATCATAGGTTATGGTCTTGTCGTTAAATTCGATACCGGCGAGCTCTGCTTTTTCGATGGTTAAAGTGGCGGTTAAGTCGAAGTCTTTATAATTATCGCCGCCATCGATATGCGCCGTAGCGTTATATTCCCCGACATCGGTTCCGGTGTTGTTGTCGTAACTGACACTGACCCCTTCGGGTAATTCGTTTTCGTTTTCGATTTCAATTTGATGTTCTTCTCCATCATAAGTCACTGTTTTATCATTAAACTCGATACCGGCGAGATCCGCTTTTTTGATGGTCAGGGTAGCGTTTAGCTCCAGGCTTTCGTAATTATCGCCTCCATCGATATAGGCTGTGGTGTTATATTCCCCGACTTCGGTTCCGGTATTGTCATCATAGCTGACACTGACGCCTTGTGGGAGATCTTCTTCGTTTTCGATTTCAATTTGATGTTCTTTCCCGTCATAAGTCACCGTTTTATCATTAAACTCGATACCGGCGAGATCCGCTTTTTCGATGGTCAGGGTGGCGTTTAGCTCCAGGCTTTCGTAATTATCGCCCCCATCGATATAGGCTGTGGCATTATATTTGCCGACTTCCGTTCCGGTGTTATTATCATAACTCACGCCGACGCCTTCGGGTAATTCGTTTTCAAGTTCAAGTTCGAGTTCAAGTTTATGTTCTTCTCCATCATAGGTTATGGTCTTGTCGTTAAATTCGATACCGGCGAGCTCTGCTTTTTCGATGGTTAAAGTGGCGGTTAAGTCGAAGTCTTTATAATTATCGCCGCCGTCTATATGCGCAATGGCTGCGTAATCGCCTACTGCTGTACCCGTATTATTTTCATAACTGACGCTGACTCCGGCGGGTAAAGCATCTTCATCATCAAGAATGATACTGTGGGATTGACCGTCATAAGTCACTGTTTTATCGGTAAAATCAATATCGGTAAGGTCGGCTTTTTCAATCGTCAAAGTGGCTGTTAAATCCAAATCATTATAATTATCGCCGCCGTCTATATGCGCAATGGCTGCGTAATCGCCTACTGCTGTACCCGTATTATTTTCATAACTGACACTGACGCCGGCAGGTAAAGCATCTTCATCATCGAGAATGATACTGTGAGATTGACCGTCATAAGTCACTGTTTTATCGGTAAAATCAATATCGGTAAGGTCAGCTTTTTCAATAGTTAAAACTGCAATCGTATCCAGTGTTTGGCATCCGGACAAATGAGCAACAACATCATAAACACCTACATTTACCGCTTCATTGACAGTTTCATTAGCTTCATTAAGGAGGGTATAATTAACGGTGGCATCCTGTGGCAAGTTGTTTACTTCAATAGTGTGAGGTTGTCCATCAAATATTACCGTCTCTCCTTCAAAATCAATCTGATCAAAATTATCGGGCCCTCCCTGATATTCGAAGGCTCCCATATCGATAGTTCCATCATCCTCAAAATCATAAATTCTCGGATTTCCGGCTAAATCCATTAGCTCTGCGGTTAAAGATTGTTCAACCGCATTTTCATACAGACTATTACTCCCTGCATTGATGGCCGGCGAGCAGCTTCTTAAATTATAATTTTCATTTTCCGGATCGACAAAAATAGCTTCTGCGCTAAGATTAGTAGCATCAATATTTCCATTACTACTTCCATTTTCTCCTTTGATCATACTGTTTTCGGCATCAAAATTATTGCCATTAATATCATCCCAAACAATAGAATTTTTCCAATGTACCCATCCGTAAGCATAATACCCGTTGTTGCCATTATCGACCATGGTGACGTTGGTTGCCACTCCACTTCCAGAACCATTATAGATGCTTCCTGTATTACCCTGTATAAGAACATTGATTAGGTTTAATGGAGAATTCCCATTATACATCCCGCCACCGAAATCAGCTGAGTTTTTTGATAATACCGCGTTCCTCAGCTTTGGTGAAGAAAATATATTAATCATTCCGCCGCCGTAGTCAGCTGAATTTTTTGACAAGATCACATTCACCAACTTTGGTGAAGAATAGTAATTATACATTCCGCCGCCTTCATCAGCTGAATTATTTGACAAGATTACATTTATCAGCTTTGGTGATGAAGAGTAATTAAACATTCCGCCGCCTTGAGTACTATGTATTGGATTCCCATGGACCGTAATATATTCGTTGTTGGTATCCGCTTTTCCATTTATAATCGAGAAACCATTCAGGATGGCATTTCCCACCTCTGCCGAGGAAATCACCACGTGGTCGTTATGCTCATCGCCGTCTAAGACCGTACCCTCGCCATTGTCTTCTTCTTCGGGAACCGGGACAATTCGGTCATCGTCCAAAGTCTTAATATCGTTCTCCGGGTCAAACCCACCGTATAACTGTACGTTTTTAACCAGTACAAAGCTGTTGTCCCGGCCGCCGTCTTTGTCGTAATGGTCGTCTTTGGCACTGTATAAAGGCTTGTAGGTTCCTTGAGCCACATAGATTTGCAGGCTGTCGTTTTGTAGCCAGTCGTTATCGGCGTCATATTGTTGTCTTGCCCATTTCAGCGCATCGGCGAGTTCGGGGATGGCGTTGTCCCAGCTGTCGCCTGCGCCGGTATAATCGGTGGCGGTGGAATCGACGTTTTTATTGACGTAGAGGATGTTGTTAGCGGAAGGGCTGATAGATTCGACACAATCGGTGCCCTGCCCTCCATCGGTAATCGTCCAGTTGTCGTTATCAATCATACTTTGGCGGGCATCGGCAGCCGCTTGAGAACAGTATTGACTATTGCCTCCCGAAAAAGTTACCCCGGATTGCAGGCTTTCGTTATTCCAACCGATTAGCAGGGCATCGTAGTTATCAGTGGACAGACTCACATTGTCAAACATATCAGACATATCAGTTACGTTGGATACGTCCCAATTCCCTATGTCTTGGTTAAAAGAAGATGCGAACCCAAACATATAATACATATCAGTTACATTGGATACGTCCCAATCCCCAATGTCCTGGTTAAAAAAAGATGTGCCCGCAAACATAACAGACATATCGGTGACCTGAGACACGTCCCAATTCCCTATGTCTTGGTTAAAAGAAGATGCGAACCCAAACATATAATACATATCAGTTACATTGGATACGTCCCAATCCCCAATGTCCTGGTTAAAAAAAGATGTGCCCGCAAACATAACAGACATATCGGTGACCTGAGACACGTCCCAATTCCCTATGTCTTGGTTAAAAGAAGATGCGAACCCAAACATATAATACATATCAGTTACATTGGATACGTCCCAATTCCCAATATTTTGGTCAAAAGAAGATGCCCTCTGAAACATAGCAGACATATCGGTGACCTGAGATAAATCCGGGGTATCGGTAGCGTTTCCTTGAAGATTGGAACAGTAAAAAAAGGCACTATTCATCGTTGCCCATTTTTGCGTACCCCATTGCTCGATGGTCATCAGTTTACCCGCATTGACGCTGGAAGATATACTCATTTGTATCGCCGGGAACTCCCCGGTAATGGAAACGGTATAGGTTCCTGCGGCGGTATAGGTGTGGGTGGCGTTGCCGGTTTGGTTGTAATCGATGGTTCTGTCGCCCCAATCCACGGTATAGTTATATCCGGAAACCTCGGGATTGACGGGAATGGTAATCTCTTCATTGTCGGTAGTGGTTTTCCAAGTGGTGATAAAGGCGTCGGCAGGCGAAGTTTCATTCATATCGGTCACTTCTACTGTAATAGCTTGTGTAGCCGTATTGGAACCATTAGATACCTGTACCATCACTTCGTACTGGTTATTTCCACCTGCGTCTGTAGGATTTTCAAAATCAGGATCTGATTTAAAGATCAATGCACCTGTGCTTTCATCAATGGAAAACAAGGATTGATCTGCTCCGCCGATAATGCTATAGGTTAGCGTTGTATCGGCATCTGCATCTGTGGCGGTGACGGTGGTTACTGCTGTGGTATTTTCAGGAATACTTATTGTGGCCGTGCTGCCACCTCCGTTGGAAGTGATGACAAGGGCTGCGCTGGCAGCTATCGCATTGACCTCAGCAGCTACGGATAAAACCGTAACGTCCATTCTGTCATTTGCGGTGCCCTCATTATCCTGAATAGAGGGTGTTTTAATAGTTCTGGTGATAACGATAGGATTCGTACTGCTGTTCCCATCGATTAAATTATTCAGGAGGCCGGTCAACTCGGAAACGGAAATTGCAGGAACAGCAGGGTACAATTTTACCAAAGCCATGGTCCCCGTAACTTCATTGATCAGGTTCACCTTTTCTCCATCTATATCTATGTATAAGGTTTTGACAAAGATCTGCATCCCGGACACTGATTGAAAAGTACAGAACAATAAAAATAGGAGGGGTAAAAATCGTTTCATACAAGAATTATTTTTAACATTCAAGATTTGGCTTGAATACGGTTAAAAAACCAAAGTTAATTTTAATGCGTTTTTAACTTCTCTTGTAAAAGTGACGGATTATTTACCAATAGGGTAAAAAATGACCTTACAAAAACCTTACAATTGGAATTTTAAGATATAATACATTTGTTATCAGCTTTTTATAAATGTATTAAGAAAGAGGGAGTATTTTGTTGTAGCCCACAGGAGAAACAGAAAATACGCGGTAAACAATACCATAAACTGGCTTTTATTCTATAATTTATGATAGAAAAGGAAGGGAAAATACGGGGTATATGGATCTTATATTTTGACAAAAGCGGGAGCACCGGGAATTTCTTCTCTTTGCTTACTTTTTCCATATTTATGTCTATCTACAGATGAATGCGAAATATCGTTTTGAGGGGTAGTTTTACGTTCAATTTTTTTATCAATCTCGTGAATCCGTTTTTGATAGTACCACCATACCCCAAAAAGAACCCCCAGAACGGCAAGAATAAAAAGAATGAATACGAACTTGTTCGGGTTTTTCTTAAGCACGGCAGAAGTTGCATAATTAGAATGATAAAAGCCTAAAAAAAGACCTTACAAAAACCTTACAATTGTTTGTTTAGTAGTGTAGAATAATGATTTATAGATTGTTATATTGCTTTAAAAGGAGGGGCCATTATTGTTAACTGAAGTTTCGGAGACGTTCTAAGGTATCAAATTCAACATGGTTTATTGGATTCAACTTCCATGATATGGGTTTTTATCAGGTTACAAAAACAGTAAATTGATTCCAATTCATCAGAAACACCCCGCCTACGGCACCCCTCTTTTTAAAGAGGGGAATGGATTTGAGGTTCAATAAAATTTAGTTAGAGATTTGAAGGATAAAAAAAGAAAGCAAGCCTAATTCCCCTCTGGTAGAGGGGTGCCCGCAGGGCGGGGTGTCGATTTGGAACAATAAGCATAAATTGATACTTAAAGTATTAACTCCGAAACTTTTGTTGTTAATAAACTTCGATATTACAAATTGATTACCCAGTGTTGAAGTTCTTTTTGGCTTTTGAAATTCAGTTTTTTACGAATCCTGTGACGGGTTACCATAATTGAATTGTTAGAAACACCGAGGATCGAAGCCATTTCTTTGGGTGATAAATGTACTCTTTCCAAGCACAGATGGCGCACCTCTCCGGGGGTCAAATCAGGGTATTGTGTTCGCAATGTCTTTAGATAATTGGGGTAAACTTTTTCAAACAACTGTTGATAATGCCGCCAATCGGACCGTGTCAAGATAGTATATGAGCGTAATTCCCGTATCGTTTCCTGATTTTTTTCCCGATCGTTTTTTTTCAGCTGGGCCATCAATCGGTTGTTTTTTTTGATTTTTTGTGTGAGATTGTCCAGTTCTTGTCGAGCGTGTTCAAGGGATTCCCTCGACCGGGCATTGGCTAATTCTTTAATCCTGATCTTTTTTTGATTGTATTTATTTTTATAGATATAGGCCACGACTAAGACCAACAAGAGGGTAATGATAATGCCAATAATTAAATTCCGCTCTTGGACCTCTTGGAGCCGCTCTTTTTGAAGTAGTTCTTTTTGTTGTTGAGTAATGATTTGATTAGCGCGAATAAGTTTTAAGGCACTAAAATTTTTGTTATGTTTTTGTAGTGCCTTTTCAGTGGAATCAATGTATTTTTGAGCTAAAACCTGATCTCCTTTAATTGCATAAAACTTGCTTAGCCCCTTATAGAGCTTATAGGAATGGTGTATTTTATCGTCATTGCTTGATTGGGGATGAAGTTTTAAGGCCAATGAAAAATACTTTTCGGCTTGGTCCATCTTTTCAAGCTTTAAATAGAGATTGCCCAACCAAATGGCAGATTCCATGGCACTACCATGTATTTTGTAGTCTTCAGAAACCTTTATATTTTCTTTCAGTAGGGGAATAGCCTTTTTATACTGTCCCATTTTATAATAATTGATTCCCAGGTTTCCCCCGGCTATGGCTTGGTATAAAGGAGGAACATCATAGGAGGTATGGAGCAGTTTTTTATAATAACGAGAGGATTGATCCAGTTCCCCCAATTCATAATAGGTGAGCCCCAATACGTTCCAGGCATGGAGTTTGGGATAAGGATACTGGTTTTCCACGTTATAGGGAATTGTTTTTTTAAGGTAAAAGAGTGCTTTTTTATAGTCCTTAAAAAAATAATGGCTTCGGCCGATATCGGTATAACTTAATGTGGCTATCAGGGCGTAATTATGTCTATCCTCTTGTGAAGAAAGGGTCTTTTCTGCAGTTTTTAAGCGTGTTTCGATCACATAATAGGTTTCGAATAGCTCGGTGTACCGCTGTTCTTTCCAGTATATAAAAGAAAGGTAATAATAGGCTCTGATTTCTTCAATCCACAAGTTATTTTTGGCGGCTTTGGCAACTGTAGTTTTTAGAGAGTCAATAACCGATGATACCGAGTGCGGGTGATTTTTCCATTTTGCATAGCCCTCTAATATTTGGGCTTCCAATTGAAGACCCAGATCCGATTGATGCTTTGCAAAACGATAAAATTCTTGTCGGTCTCGGAGATGTACGGAATCCGTCAGTAAAACCTCATCATATAATTTTTTTAGCGTTTTGATTTGTTGATAAAAAGGCTGGTGAGATAAGGCCTCATATTGCCCCAAAACCGGAGTACTAATCAGTAAAAATATAAGATAGAGTAGAGGAATAGCGTGCGTGCTACCGGTTTTGAAAAACCTGATTACTCTTTGATTTTTCCTGGTCAAGACCATAAATATCTTATAGATCATCGATGAGATTACTGCCATCCAAACTCTGAGTTCCTGATTGATGAAGTGGTTTTAAGCCTTTCTTAATTGATTACCATATATCCAAGATTACCATTAATTCAATATGTTAAAATCACCTCTCTTACAAAAATAATGTTAATTGTAAAAGCCCTATAAATATTGTGTTAGAAACTTCTATAAAAATTCGATACGAGAAGAGGGGTAGAGTTTTTTCATATTAATACTTGATAATTAACGCTCTAATTTTTATCGCTTTGTAGCCTACTTAAAAGCTATATAAACTATCTTGTACTTTAATTTAAGGATCTGGTTATTAGAGTATTAAATTTGTCGTTACAGCCCATGGCTTTCCATTCCGCTTTGCTCCATTTCGATCCATACGCTCCATTTCGTTTATCCGACCTGCGACCGGAACACTTTATTCCACTTCGAAAGCAAAGAGGGGGTCGCTACATTATTCATTATGAAAACTCAATTGGAAAATTGTATTAGGTCGGGTTTTCTGAATGAGATAAATAAAGAATAAGAATAATACCAAGAGAGGGAAGAAAAGAATCGAGGTCATTTAAACTTTCAAAAATGGGCTGCAAAATGACCTTATTGCCCCGGATT
>CAZBXQ010000095.1:0-9631 GCA_964495935.1 uncultured Flavobacteriaceae bacterium | reverse complement strand
AAATTAAAAAGACGGCTCCTTATTTGAAATTTGAATTGAAATTTGATCAAAAAGAGGCCCTTTTTGAGCACCCGGAAGCCATGATAAGCGACAGCGGGATGGATTTGGAATTTGTAGCCGAAGCTTCGGGGGCCTCGGGAAAATACTATAGCAACACACAAGAAAATATAAATTTACATCAATTCAATTACCGCAATAAAAATTGGATTGTTAAAACCGCACTTGATAAGCTCGATTGGGAAATCGGCAAAGAAACCAAGAAAATTCAGGGTTATACTTGTAAAAAAGCAACAGCTATCTCCGATTACTTAAATGATTTCAAAAAGGATACTGAAATCACCGCTTGGTTTTGTCCGGAACTACCTTTTCAGTATGGTCCCAGGGGCATAACGGGATTACCCGGAATCATCCTCGAATTAGAATACAACCACTATACTTATACGGCAGAAAAGGTAGAGTTATCCGAAAACGAAGACGCCAAAATCAAAAGACCCAAAAAAGGGAAGATATTAACGCAAGACGAATATTTTGAAGAGCTTAAAAAAGCAGCTCCACCACCACCGCGACCGAAACGATAATCCATATAGCTTGAAGTAAAACCTCGGAGGTTTGGATAGGAAAGAGAGCATCAATTAATAGAAATTTCTAAGAAACGAAGCGGTCAATTCTTTAAGAGTCGCTCAAAACGATGCCACAGCAGCTTATGCCGATGAATTTTGGGAATGTATGGATGATGGCGGAATGTCAAGTAATACCGTATGGTTATAAATAATAATTCTATTGAATATTTATGAGGTATATACATCTCCTTATTTTCGTATTATTTATCTACTTACCGGTAAAAGGGCAAATAACATCGGGAGAGATTATCTACAAAATAAAAATGACTGAGGATTTCTCCCGATTTCAAGATACCACCAACAATAAGGAACATCTTAAACGATTCTGGCTCAAGAGATATAATAATCTTAAAACATCAGTCCCCTTTATAAATCATAAGGTTTCCTTTACTAAAACTCATGCCATTAGTCATACCAAAGGTGCCATGAACATTGATAATGGCTACGGTTTAGAAAGGGCTAAAATGGCCACTTTTACCGACAACCTTTATTATTTCAACTTTAACGAAAGAACAAGTATCCAACAATTTAAAAACTTTGGAACAACTTATAGAATTATCCGGTACCCAGACTCCTTAAATTGGAACATACAGGACGAGTATAAAGAAATAAAAGGATATACCTGCCAAAAGGCCACTACCAAATATTCCTTTAATCATCTGGTCAAAAACAAGATTATCGTTTGGTTTGCACCGGAGCTCCCCTTATTTATAGGGCCTATTGGGATTGCAGGTGTCCCCGGAGCCATATTGGAGTTTGAAAAAGAAGGCCTGATTTTTTATGCCGATAAAATTAATCTTAGCCATAAAGAAGTTAAAATCAATCCTCCTTCCAAAGGAAAGCTGATCACCACAAAAGAATACCGAGAAATTATTTTTAAAAATGACCCAAGAGCAAAAGAATTTATGGAGAAGAAGGTGAAAGGCGAATTATAAGAAGTTTAAACATTTTCTTTAATTTAAAAACCTCCAACTCTTTAAGGTCTATCTTCAAAACGAAAAAACCTTAGTGTTTATGTCACCCTACTCCCTATCCACCTTTCCACCCCAACCTAACATACATTATTGGTAGTTGACGAGGTACCGTTGGGTTTAAAAGATTCAAATAATAATACGCTTTATCATTCCTCAGTAAAATACGTGGTTTTACCCCCAATCAAAAGGAAAAATAAGTGGTACGTTTGGGATCGGCTTAATCTTTATAGCCTATTACTATGAAAAATCCCTTTTTTGCTTTCATCTTTGCTCTAATAGGAGCCTTGGTCTTTGCTAACAAAACAAATAAGGAAGAAGTTGTGGTACAATGGGTTGCAAAGAAAGGATGTCTTGTAACTTTCTCTTTTGAACTGGAAGATGGAAGTGTGGAAACGAGAACAGTATTTGTAGAAGGCGTAAGCTGTGAAGAACTTGGTCTTTGATAATATTTTTAAGTGCCTCAGAAAGGAGGTGATGTAACGACTATTATTCATTATTCATTGCTGTATTATGAAAATATTTTTTTATTTATTGCTTTTCCCGATTGTCGGTTTTTCTCAAACCTATTCCATAAAGTACGATGTAACCTTACGATCTCAAAACAGGCAAGGCCAGCTGATTACAAACCCAAACAATTCGTCATTTTATTATGAAACACTAACTCGTAATAACAAAAATCCATCAGAAGAAGATGCCGGAGATACGTTAAGAAAAAGAGTCGTGTTAACGAATAAAGGAAATCGAACGAGATATCAAATTTATAATAAAGACACCTTATACAATATTGATTATCTTGGAGACACAAAAGTGATAGTATATGAATCTTTGCCAAAAATCAATTGGCAGTTGGAACAAGAAACAAGGAAAATAGAGAAATTTACTTGTAATAAAGCTACCACTATTTTTAGAGGGAGAAGGTATATTGCCTGGTTTACAACCGAAATCCCAATCCATTTAGGTCCCTGGAAATTTAATGGATTGCCCGGAGCTGTTTTACAGATTTATGATGAAACCAGATCTTTTACCTGGACGGCGACCCGGGTAGAAGGAAAAGCGCAGAACATAGAAATGGAGTTGGATCATAATCTGAAAAAAATCACATTAAAAGAATTTGTCATCAGAAACGAAAAAAATAAGAAAAAGCTCGTCGATGAAGCCTTGCTAAAATTCGCCGGCCGCGACTATCAGGAGATTAGCAGTGAAACAAAACGGGGAAGAGAGACCCAATTCGAATGGGAATAATGAATATTGATCAATATAAAGCTGTATTTCAAACCCTTTTTGTGGTTGTGTTTTTGTTCCCTATCAAATGTTTTTCTCAAACGGTAATCTCAGGTTCAGTCCAAGATCACACGACAAATCTAAATTCCGTAAATATCATCTTAAAAGACAGCCTGTCCAAAACTATATTTGATTATACGTATTCTGATAATGAGGGCCATTATGAGATTATAACAAATCAAAAAGGGAGGTTGATTTTAGAATTTTCCGCCCTTGGTTTTGATACGAAAGCCATTCCCCTTCAAATAAAGAAGGAGCAAAACCAAACCGAAATCAATGTTATTTTGGAATCGAAATCGACTCCATTGGAGAAGGTCTTAATTCGTGGCGAACTTCCTATGACCGTTAAAGAAGATACCATAACCTTTAAGACCGAATTTTATGTACAAGGCAACGAGCAAACCGTTGAAGAACTTTTAAAGAAGATTCCGGGAGTGAATATCAACGCTGAGGGCACTATAAAAATCGGCAATCAGGAAATAGAGAAACTGATGGTGGATGATGATGATTTTTTTGGGAAGGGCTATAAAATCCTTTCTAAAAACATGCCGGCTTATCCTATTGACAAAGTTGAAATCCTTAAACATTATTCCCATAACAAATTGCTGAAAGGGATAGAAGAAACCGATAAAGTGGCCTTAAATCTAAAGTTAGATAAAAATGTCAAGCGGGTATGGTTTGGGAACATTGAAATGGCCATTGGCAATAACAGTTTTTACAAAGGCAAAGGGAATTTGATGAATTTTGGCAAAAAGAACAAATACTATTTTTTGTCAAATCTCAACAATATCGGTGTTGATGCCACCGGAGATATGGATGATTTAATTCATCCCTTCAGGATCAATGATGCGGGGAGTATCGGGGATAATCAAAGCCTGCGACCCCTGTTAAAATTAGCACCCGAACGACTCGATTTTAAACGGAGCAGGATTGATTTCAACAAGGCCCGACTCCTTTCACTGAATGCCATCTTTAATCCCAATGATAAATTGAAAATAAAACCTCTTGTTTTTCTCAATGGAGATCGACATGATTTTTTCAGGCATACCATTGACGATGTAAACGTCAACGGCACAAGTTTTATAAATACAGAAAACTTCCAACTTCAAAACAAAAAAAGAATAGCTTTCGGCAAACTCGAGATTATTTATGATCTTGCGAAAAATCAACTATTAGAAGCTGAAACAAAATACAATAACGGCGATTTTAATGGGAAAGCAAACTTGGTTTTTAACCGTAATTCAACCCTCGAAAATCGAAAGCACAAAAACACTCTTTTCGATCAAAAAATAAATTACACCTATAAATATAATGACCGAAAAGTATTCCTTTTAACCGGACGATTCATAAACGAGAAAACGCCGCAAAACTATCATATCAATCAATTTTTTTATCAGGATTTATTTCCGCAGGATTCTTTGGCCGATAATGTTTCGCAAAGGGTCGATGCTCAAATGCAATTTACCGGCATCAATGCCCACTTATTGAACCGTTATAAAAATGGAAACTTACTGGAACTTCAGCTGGGTGACAAATATCGCCAGGACAAGCTGGCAAGTGCGTTTGCTCTTTTGGAAGACAAAACAGTTTTAGAACAGCCGGATCTTTATCAAAATCACACAAAATACAAGGTCAACGACCTATATCTTAAAAGTAAATATCGGCTACAATTAAATCCCTTCGGCATTACCGGAAAATTGGAGTTGCACCAACTTTTTAATCGATTAAGAAATCATATCACCGCTTCTTATCAAAATCCGTTTTTTATCAATTCCTCTCTCGGTTTTGACTGGAAAATCAATAATAAAAATAAGATTATATCATCTTATGGGTACACCATAAATAATACCAAAATATTGGATGTTTACAGTGATTTTATCCTGACCGGATTTCGGACTTTTCAAAAAGGAACGGAAAAATTTGACCAACTCCATTCTTCAAACTTTGTTTTTAACTATCAACTCGGCAATTGGAGTGATCGGTTTTTTGCCAATACCTTTATTATCTACAATAAAAGACACGACTATTTCTCGACCAATACGTTTATTACCCAAAACTTCACGCAAACCGAAAAGATTCTTGTTAAGGATCAAAATTTCCTAAGTATCCATTCGAAATTGGACTATTACATTAAATTTATTTCCTCAAATCTGAAACTGGACTTTGGCTATAATCAAACCGATTTTAAAAATATCGTAAACCATTCTGATTTAGGGAAAATAAAAAGTAAAAATTATCGGTACGGATTCGAGTTGCGATCCGGATACCAAGGTGTCTTCAATTTCCATTTCGGCACAAAGTGGACCGGCTCACGAATAAAAACCACTATTGACCATTCTTTTACACACAATTTCAGTTTTTTGGATTTAACTTTTAAGGTAAAAGAAAAATTTGATGCACAAATACAATCCGAACGCTACACTTTCGGAAATTTAAAAACAGACGACACCTATTATTTTTTAGATTTAGATCTTCGCTACAAATGGATCTCAAACAAACTGACGCTGGGTTTAGCGGGTAAAAACTTGTTTAATACCAAAACTTTCAGGAAAAACTCGATTAGCGACATTGGAACATCCACCACCAACCACAGGTTATTACCGAGATATATTTTATTAAAAGCCGAATATAGATTTTAAGAGCCATAAAAGAGGTTCGCACTCAGCCATCAACCTCCTACTCTATATCAACATCCAGCACCGAATAAAGAATATCCAATATCGAAGTTTACTACTTTCAAATTTCTATCTCACAGAGCCATTTCCCACCACCTATCTCCTATCCCCTAATCCCTATATCAACATCCAACACCGAATAAAGAGTATCCAATATCAAAGTTTACAAATTTCTATCTTACAGATCCATTTCCCACTACCTATCTCCTACCACCTACTCCCTATATTAACATAATTTCCAATTATCAAGGTACAGCTTTTCTGGAAGATTCAAATAGTAGTAACCTTTATCATCCCTCAGTAAAATACGTGGTTTTACCACATTTTTTATGCGGTAAAATCTCAATTTAGATGAAGATTAACTCTTATTTTTATGTACTATGATGGTTGACCATTCATTCCTAAGGAGAAGCGCGCAGAACGGCCTTTCTATCAAGTTATCATTAATTATTAACTTTAAAAACTTTTGGTTATGAATTTAGAAAAATTGAATGTAGTGGAGTTAGAAGCCCTGGAAATGAGAGAAGTTGAAGGAGGGAGTTAATCCCGCTAAGGTTTGGAAATGGGTTAAACGAGGTATTGCAGCTGTTGAAGCAATGGATATTGCTGACCGCTTTATGTCCGGTTGGAATAGTGTCGAATGTTCAAATTAAAATAATTCTTGTATAAGAAGGTTCTTGTAATTTTTATTTTTCATGTTCTGCTAACCATTGGGATTATTTATTTGGAGGATCTTTTCTTTATATTCCCAAGTGTTCAAACTATAAATATAAAAGGAAACTTTGTAGGTCATGGGAGCTTCACTTTTTTATTGATATCAGTTTTACTAATACTGCCATTTATAGAAGAGTGTTTGTTTAGACTACCTTTAAAGAAGAATAGATTTTCCTCTGCGGTACTACTTTTGGGTATTCTTTATTGTCTTTTAAGCATAGAATATCATATATTGATAAGTATCCTTATGGTATCGGTAAACATTTATATGTTTTATCAATACAGAAAAAATAGAAAAACGAAATTTCCGATTTCTTTAATTCTGTTGTATATTATCTTTTTCACTTTTACTCACATGGGGAACTATGAAAGAACCGAATTAAGAACCCTCGATTGGTACGAATTTATTTATCTTTTTCATCCGCAATTAATTGCTGGATGTGTATTGACTTATTTAAGAATTAAATTCAATTTTATTGCAAGCTTGTTGTATCATATGGCATATAACCTTGTAGTTTTATTTCCATTAATTATATTAAAATTTTGAAAAAATGAAAAGAACTTACAACTGAAGAAATTAGACAAATAGATAGAGGTGATTGGCTCGAAAAAGCTGGTGCAATGGCTCATAGAGCATGGTGTAAAACAAAACATGCACTAAATGAGTTTGCTCAATATGTTGGCGAGAAGGAGTTGGAACGCCCCTATATATGGTAGTTCAATTTAATGATATTGTAGCTGTCTCAAAAGTGTTATTTCGAAGCAATAAACTCCATTAATCGTGTCTTTGCAAGATTATGATGGATTATTCAAAAGCATTAGACAGCTACATTTCTTTTTTATGCTAAAAAACAAAATACTATTATTTCTATTTGTTTTCATATTAGATTTAATATTTAATTTTATAACATCCGAGTTAGTTACTTGGCTTTGGCCACAGACATACGAAATTGCAAAAGGGACCAGAGATTATAGCGGAGGTCTCTATGAGGAATTATTCGTGAATACAATTTGGATTCCGGTTTTCGAAACCTTGCTTTTTCAAGTACTCCCTATAGAGATATTAAATCGGATTTTTAATTCCCCTCGCCTTGCAATTGTGGTAAGCGCAATATTATTTTCCTTGAGCCACTATTATAACTGGGTGTATATAGTTGCTGTTTTACCGGCAGGACTCCTCTATGCTTCTTACTATTCCTATTTAAAAAAAGCCGGAATAACTAAGGCTTTTTTATCAGTTACCGCAATTCATGCGCTATCAAACTTGTGTGCGTTTATGATTAATCATTTTACATAAGTATTGATTTGTCTATTGTCATTCTATAAAAGAATAAATCATTCTTTGTTGTTATTTATTCTTCTCAATAAAAATAGAATTTAAACATTCGCTTAGGCTACCCGCGTTCCTGTTGAATACAGGTTCTGGCATCCAATCTACTGCGCAGGCAGTTATACCTATTCCAAGGGGATTCGGATGGATTCAAACACTTTTACCCATAACCGCATCAAATCGCTGCTTCGGTATAAATTTGAAAACAAGAATGTCAACCAATATCAATACAAATACAACGAAGCACGGTATCGAATGTAATAGGCCTGGAAATCATAACAAAACCCCGGAAGGATTGGACATAAAGCGGATTATCAATTGGCGGCAATTTGCAACGCAAAGACTTCCAAACTCTTTAAGAGTTATTTTCAAGTGCAGCAAACCCTTAAAGAGTTCTACCATCATAAAAATCAAGGCAAAATACGTGGTTTTACCACATTTTTCATGTGGTTTTTCTACCTATAAAAAGGAAGGTAAAGTTGTATTTTTGGGTATGTTTAATCTTTAAAATCTTTTATTATGAAAGTTTTTATAGTAGTAATTTTTTTGGCAAGTATTTCTTTTATCGAAAAGTATTTCACCAAAAAAATTGTAGTGAACAGTTGTACCGACTGTTGGAGTTATGCTGATGGAGCAGAACATGTCGGAGGAGGTTATGACTCTTGGATTGAGGCTTATGATTATTGTATAAAACATTTGGATCCCTGTGCCGACGATCTTGACGAAGCCGTAATTGTTGTTGAATAATGAATGTAAAGCCTTTCATCATTTCTAAATTTTTATACTTTTAATGTTATATAAGAACATCTTCAATGTCTAAGTTTATATTTTGTTTTTTAGGATTCTTTGCGTTACAATTACTGTCTGCACAAGTACAATCGGGATCAGCCAATTATAGGGTAAAAATGAACGAAGATGCCGTAGAAAAACTTATGAACGAATCTTCAGAAAAATTAGCCGGATTTTTTAAAATACAATTTGCAAAACGGAGAAAAGAAGTGCCTTATCTCGATTACAAAATTTATTTTAATAAAAAAGAGAGCTTGTTTAAATCGATTATTGCCATGAAAAATGACAACGGATTAGATTTGGAGCGAGCCAGCCGAGCTGTTGGAGCCTATGGAGATTTTTACGTCAATTTAAAAGAGAAAATAATTCTGAACAGCATTTTCTATCTTGATAAATATTGGCTTGTCCAGCGGTATCTTAATGAAATACCATGGGAAATAACCAGCGAAACAAAGATAATTAAAGGATATTTATGCCAGAAGGCTACGGCTAAATATGATCCGAATTTTGGAAAAGAGGGAGTAATTACCGCTTGGTTCGCGGTTTCCATTCCTTTTCAATTTGGCCCTATGGGATATGGTGGTCTGCCGGGATTAATTATTCGGTTGAAGCAAGGGTTTTATACGTTTGACATAGATGAATTAAAGCTTTCCGAAACTAAAAGAAAAATAAATCGTCCCCATAAAGGAGAGCCATATGACCATAAAGATTTTATGACAGCTCGTAAAAAAAGAGAATACATGATGAAAGCTCAATACGTGGAACAGAAAAAGGCAAATCGGTAAGACCCTAAATCTAAGGGTAGATAGAGCCATAAAAGAGAAACGGATAAACTATTGCCTTGGAAAAAATAAACGAGACCTGAAAAACCAAAATTTATTTTCACGCTAAAAAACCCTTAAAAAGTTTCAGCCACCTCCTATTCTCTATATCAACATCCAACACCGAATAAAGAGTCTCCAATATCGAAGTTTACTAATTTCTATCCCACAGATCTATTTCCTACCACCTATATCCTATCTCCCTAATCCCTATATCAACATCCAACACCCAATAAAGAGTATTCAATATCGAAGTTTACTAATTTCTAATTTCTATCTCACAGATCCACTTCCTACCACCTATCTCCTACCACCTACTCCCTATATCAACATCCAACACCCAATAAAGAGTCTCCAATATCGAAGTTTACTAATTTCTATCTCACAGATCCACTTCCTACCTCCTATCTACTACCCCCTAATCCCT
>CAZBXQ010000094.1:0-10029 GCA_964495935.1 uncultured Flavobacteriaceae bacterium | reverse complement strand
TTTTTAAAGAGGGGAATGAATTTGAGGTTCAATAAAATTTAGTTAGAGATTTGAAAGATTAAAAAAGAAAGCAAGTCTAATTCCCCTCTGGTAGAGGGGTGCCCGCAGGGCGGGGTGTCGATTTCGGAACCATAAGCATAAATTGATATTTTGAATCTGCCACTCCGAAACTTTTGTTAGGTAAAACATTAAGCAATCAATAAAATAATCAAGATCCTCCATAAAATGTTTTGTATTCTATAGGTTATGGAAGTCCAAGTTGAATTAGAGGGGTTTAACCAAATTGCTATATTCCTCTTCTTCATCGGATATCGTTCTCGTACAATCTCCATCACATTCTGTACATGTACCAAATTCGGTGGGTACACACTTCCCTCTTTCCTGCGAACACGCTTTCGTTGTACAAGAAGTGCCAAAAGAAATCAAACTTTTTGAAGTCGAATCTTCTGTTTTTTGATAGATTCTAAAAGTAGTAGCACTCTCATCTGTATTATAAAATACGAGTAAATGACGATCTTCAGAATCGGTAATAATCTCGAATTCCATTCCTTTACGCTGGAGATTGTACTTGGTATTGTATTCCTGATATAAAGCAAGTAGATCTTGCTTACTCATGGATAAATTGATCTCTCCATCTTTGAAGTTGCCAATTGTTTTGGTAAAATATTCGGAAGTCTTGCTAATATTTCTTTTTGAATTTGGTTTATCACTTTTTTGATTGCTATGGTCACAGCTGAAAAGGAGTATTGTAATTAGCAATGAAATAGAGACGTATATCCACTTATTTTTGGATAGGTTTAAATTTAATAAATCCATACTATTAAATTTTTATCTATTTTCATTTTTAGGTCTTTTTTGACTTGTTCTGACCGCTGACGTGGAACCCTTATAAAATAATATTTTAGCTTTAAATAATATGGATATTTATCTTTATTTTAATAGTCATGACATTGAGGTCATTTAAACTTTCAAAAATGGGCTGCAAAATGATCTTATTGCCCCAGATTTAGTCTTTTTTTCGACCATAGCTATGGCTATGCTCTACAAAAAAGCCGTTATCCGGAACAATAATCTCTATTTTTCGCTTCAATCCCAAAAGTTTAAACCACCTCATTTCCTGTGAAGAGGGGGTCAGGTGGTAATCGAAAACTTTATTGTTGCTGCTGTGTAGTCTTCCTCAAAAATAAATAGCGGTTATCCTATTTCTATCAATCCTAAAATTGATTCAATTTTTCTGAGTTTTTGGCAGTTTCGAAGAGGTATTTATTATCTTCGTTTGGAATTGTATAAAAAACCGATGATTATGAAGAAGAATGTAATTATTTATGGTTTAATTTTTAGTTTAACCCTATTTATATCTCAAAATATAATGGCACAAAAGATGTTAACCAAGGGAGATAAAGCCCCTGATTTCTCAACAGAAGCAAGTTTGGACGGAAAAACTTTTAATTTTTCATTACAGGAGGCCTTAAAGAAGGGTCCGGTTGTAGTTTATTTTTATCCCTCTGCCTTTACTTCAGGATGCGATTTAGAAGCTCATACCTTTTCTGAATTAAGTGATGAATTTAAAGAAGCCCGTACTACAATCATAGGATTATCGGCCGATGATATTGATCGGTTGAATGATTTTTCGGCAGATCCTGATTTTTGTGCCGGTAATTTTCCGGTGGGAACCGATGAAGATGGTAGTATTGCTGCCCAATATGGATTGTCAATATCAGACGTTCGAGAAGGTGCCAAGGATAATCGGGGTGTTGAAATTAATCACGGTTTTATTCCGCGGGTTACTTTTGTCATCGGAACCGATGGAGAAATTGTAAAAGTATTTTCTTCAGAACGCGATGGTATTTCTCCGGATGAACATGTAACAAAATCACTGGCTATTGTAAAAAGTCTATAAAAACCATAGACTTAATAAGGGTAACTGAACTTGCGTATCTCTTTATGAGAAGGGCTTCTGTCGCCCGGTAGGCCAATAATGTAATAAGGTTAAGAAACAAGCTGATACCGCTTACGAAGATACCATGGTTTTCTATAATCCTCCGGTTCACCTTATGAGCTTAGGAATCCCTTAAAAGCAAAAGAATCCCCTTATTACTATATTTTGAATAGCGATTTTGGGTGAAAGCGAAAATGATTTTTTTCCTCAAATATCAAGTACTCATTCCATTTGTAACTCGTTGATAATCTTTATTATAGAAGTGTAGTATCTGTTTTCGAAAGTTCAGTTGGTAAACAATAAAAACTACCTCTCCCGGTACAGTAGCTCTATTGGGAGGGATATTTTTTTATATCAAACCTTAAATTTTTAGTAGAAATTAGTACTTTAGCCCATTCTGTTAAAATAACGGCTTATAATTTTTAAATTATGAAAAAAATTTCTCATTTATTTCTTGTTATCCTGATTTCAACCTTGATTTCCTGTGGTGGAAAAAAAGAAAAATCAGAAAATACCGATTCTCAAAAAGAGGATCAGGAAGCACTGATAGAAAAGGCAAAAAAGATTCATGCAGAGGTAATTTCTATCGATACTCATGACGATATCGATGTACGTAATTTTACCGATGATCGCAATTATTCGCAGGATTTACCCAATCAAGTAACCTTACCCAAAATGAGAAAAGGAGGACTGGATGCTGCTTTTTTTGTGGTTTATACCGGTCAGGGAGAATTAAATCAAGAAGGCTATCAAAAAGCGTATGAAAATGCCGATGCCAAGTTTAAAGCCATCCATCGACTGGTTGAGGAATATGCACCCGATGAAATCGAATTGGCAACTACCGCCGATGATGTTCGACGTATTCATAAAGAAGGAAAATTAGTGGCTCTTATCGGAGTTGAAAATGGGTATCCCATTGGAGAAGACCTTTCTAAAATTGAGGAATTTTATAATCGCGGAGCCCGCTATTTTTCAGTGGCTCATAACGGGCATAGTCAATTGGGTGACTCCAATACCGGAGAAAAAGATGACGAATGGTTACATGACGGCCTAAGTGATCTGGGAAAAAAAGCAATCGCTGAATTGAATCGATTGGGAATCATGATTGATCTGTCTCATCCCGCGCAGCGTACCAATAAACAGGCTATTGAATTATCAAAAGCACCCGTTATTGCATCTCATTCTTCGGCTCGTGCAGTAAATGATGTAAGTCGAAATCTTTGGGATGAAGAGTTGAAAGCTATAAAAGAGAATGGCGGTGTGGTTCAGGCAGTTGCCTTTTCGAGTTATGTAAATTCTAAAAAAGATTCCATCCATAAAGCCGCAGCCCGAAAAGTATTGGAAAAAATGGCAGCCGATATGGATTTTGAAATTAAAGATTGGAAGGAACTTAAGGAAATGGATGATAAAGCAGTAAAAGAATATATTGATCAATACCGAACCTTACAAGCAAAGGCAGAACCGCAGATCGAAGAAGAGGTCAATCCGGTTGCTCCTCCCGTAGATGTTTCAGATTTTGTAGATCATATTGATTATATGGTTGATTTAATCGGAATTGACCATGTGGGCATTGCTTCCGATTTTGATGGAGGTGGAGGTGTTTACGGGTGGAATGATGCTTCTGAGACGTTTAATGTAACTCTGGAATTGGTAAAACGAGGATATTCTAAAGAGGATATCAAGAAACTATGGGGTGAAAATCTGCTTCGGGTAATGGATGAAGTACAACAGGTGGCCAAAGAAATTCAAGCCGAGGAAGAAGCCTAAAGGAATCATGATTTCTTGAATCCTAAATGCTACTCGCTACTGCGCAAATCCCATGTTACTGCGCGAATCCTTTCGCGTAGTTCATAAGGTTATTTAAGCCTTAGAATATTTCACAATACCCTGTATAAAGAGGCATGATAAAATTAAACCGATACATTTTTCTTGTTGTAGTTTTGTTATTGGCCGCTTGTCATTCAAAATCTGAAAAGGAGGAGAAAGGGGGATCGGTAACGCAAAAAGATTCGGTAATTATGAAAGAAAAGGATACAATCCCGGAAACAGATTTGGAAAAAGCAAAACAAATCCATGATCGCATCATTTCCATCGATACCCATGTGGATATTGATGTTGGTAATTTTATTGCACATAATAATTATACCGATCCGATCAATACCAAGGTTACCTTGGAGAAGATGAGGGAAGGCGGATTGGATGCAGTATTTCTTATTGTCTATACTGCTCAGGGTCCGTTGACAGATGAGGGGTATAAAAAAGCGTATGCCAATGCCGATGCCAAATTTAAGGCCATCCATCGACTGGTTGAGGAATTGGGATCAGATGATTTTGAAATTGCCACCACCGCTGCCGATGTACGCCGTATTCATAAAAAAGGAAAGCTGGCGATTTTAATCGGAGTTGAAAATGGGTATCCCATAGATCATGATCTTTCCAAAATTGAGGAGTTCTACAATCGTGGAGCCCGGTATTTTTCGATGACGCATAATGGGCATAATCAGTTAGCCGATTCCAATACAGGAGAGCCTGATTATGGGAAAGCGCATGGAGGATTAACAGAGTTGGGAAAAGAGGCAATTGCGGAGTTGAATCGGTTGGGAATTATGATTGATTTATCGCATCCCGCACAAAGTACCAATCGACAAACGATTGAATTATCAAAAGCTCCGGTCATTGCTTCCCATTCATCGGCTCGAGCGTTGAATGATGTACCCCGAAATCTTTGGGATAAGGAATTAAAAGCCATCGCTAAAACCGGTGGAGTGGTACAAGTAGTGGCAGTTGCCAAGTTTCTGAATAAGAAAAAGAAGGCCGCTTACGAAGCAAAAATGAAGGAATTAGTAAATGTTTATGCCAAGAGAGAAGGAAAACCGGAGATTCCTTGGGACAATTTAAAGGAACTCGACCAAGATACAATCCATAAATACATGTCGGAATATGTGTCTGTATTAGGAGAAAACAGGAAGCAAATAAATAAAAAATTAGAGCGTACGGCTCCTCCTGTGGGTGTCTGCGACTTGGTAGATCATATTGATTATATGGTTGATTTGATAGGGATTGACCATGTGGGTATTGCTTCCGATTTTGATGGAGGTGGAGGAATTGAAGGATGGAATGATGCTTCTGAGACGTTTAATGTAACTCTGGAATTGGTAAAACGAGGATATACAGAAGGAGATATTGAGAAATTATGGGGTGAGAATCTGCTTCGAGTAATGGATGAAGTACAACAAGTGGCTCAGAAAATTCAGGCAGAAGAAGGATAAAGGAATCACGGTGCCCGATCATCCGGGATCGAGTTCCTTCTCTTGTCATGCTGGACTTGATTCAGCATCTCATACTTTGACGAAGCGAATTATCAATCAATATCCAGTTTATACATAAAGCCATAAGATTCTGAGTAAATCCCTCTCTTCGCGGGGATTTTTAAGAATGCCAAAGAATCTTATTATTTGTTGGTAGCGGGTTTTTTTACAGATAATAAGCCTATAGCAGGGAACGGCAAATCCAATTTCATTGAATTTCGTATCTTTAGTAATTCAAACAGTTCCTGTTTATGATGAAAGAAGCAGAACTCATTTCTTTGCTACGTTTACAACGGATTCCCTATATCGGAGATATCACGGCTAAAAAACTATTACAAAAATTGGGTTCTGCAGAGGCTATTTTTACTTCAAAAAAGAGGGAATTGGAGCGTATCAACGGATTTGGAAAATCTCGTTTACGAGAACTTTTTAACCCTTCTTATCTGGATTTAGCTAAAGAAGAATTGGAATTTATTCGCAAGCATGAAATCAAGGTTAGTTATTTTCAGGATGCTGAATATCCTGCTTTATTAAAACAAAGCATAGATGGTCCCATTTTGCTTTTCCAAAAAGGCCATATCAATCTTCAAAATAAGCGAATATTAAGTATTGTAGGAACCCGAAAGGCTACCCTTCGGGGTATCCAGTTTGTAGCTGATCTGGTGACAGCACTGGCCCCGCTGGATCCGGTTATCATCTCCGGATTTGCTTATGGAATTGATATTGCTGCCCATAAAGCGGCACTGGAAAACAATTTACAAACCATTGGATGTATGGCGCATGGACTACATACCATGTATCCGAAATTACATGCCAAATATAAAGCACAGGTTGAGGAGAATGGAGGATTTATGACCGATTTTTGGCATAATTCTACTTTTGATCGCAATAATTTTTTACGAAGAAATCGAATTATTGCAGGTTTGAGCGAGGCCACTCTTGTAGTAGAAAGTGCCGAAAAAGGAGGAGCTCTGGTGACGGCCGATATTGCCCGTTCTTATGATCGCGAAGTATTTACGGTTCCCGGCCGACCAAAAGATAAAATGAGTGTGGGTTGCAATAATCTCATTAAAGCCCATAAAGCTCAGGCTATTACCTCTGCCGAGGATATTATTTATTTCCTGAATTGGGATATACCGGAAAAGAAACCTCCTTTACAACCCGAGTTATTTGTCGAGTTAAATTCAGAAGAACAATTAATCATCGATACACTTCGAAGGCTGGGAAAAGCCGAATTGGATGTATTGGCCTTGGAAAGTAAATTACCCGGTTATAAAGTGGCCTCTCATCTTTTAAATCTGGAATTACACCAATTGATCCGGCCGCTGCCCGGAAAGCAATTTGAAGCACTGTAGTTATTTCTACTGCCGGATTGCAATATTTAATACTTAATTTCGATATTTTTATAACCCTGAATTCCATGAACTGCCATGAAAAAACAAAAGTTTTCCAAGAGCCGGATTATTTTTTATGTCCTTCTTATCCTGGCCTTTTTTGGCTATCGGTATTATCAGCAACAGCAAGATAAGTCTGAGCGAAAAGCCAAGGTAGAATCAGCGATAAACCAGAATCGGGCGCAACAACGAGCCCAGGAAAAGGCCTATCAGAGGCGTTCTTCTTCGGCCGTCGAAGGTCCGGGGTCGGAAACTACTAATTCTTCCGGCCGGATTGCCAGTATAGCCGACTTGACCGACGAAGAAGTGGTGATTAATTATGTGCGGAAACACGGAGAATTGCCGGATTATTACATGACTAAAAAAGAAGCTCGTAAACGAGGCTGGGACCCTTCCAAGGGCAATCTCTGCGATGTTCTTCCGGGAAAAGCCATCGGTGGAGATTATTTTGGTAATTATGAAAAGAACCTGCCCGACAAAAAAGGACGACAATATCGGGAGGCCGATATTAATTACAACTGTGGAAACCGGAATGCGAGTCGGTTAGTCTATAGCAACGACGGACTCATTTATACAACAGATGATCATTATACAAGTTTTACGAAACGCTGATGAAGATCACAAAATAAATAGAAGCTGTAGAAAACGACAATTTTTATGAATAGCAGGATGCTTAAACAATTTATGGATGAAAACTATCAGCCTGGATTTTAATTATATCAAAAGCTATGCGGACTTTTATGCCGTTTTGGGCAGTAAATTAGCCTTTCCTTCCTATTTTGGAAAGAACCTTGATGCTTTGTATGATTTTTTAACCGGAGGCATGGAGATGCCTTTAAAAATTGAATTTAAGAATTGTAATAGGTTTAAGAGGAATGCCTTCTCACGGTTGATAGGAGTAATGAAGGATGTACAGCAGGAATTGACGGGTTTTGAATTTGAACTCATAGAAGAATAAGATTTAACTTCTCCTGAGGGATTATTTCCTGCCCATGGAGAGACCCTTGGTAAAAATCCTGCCCAGAGGAAGGATTTATTCAAGATCTCATAAACCGGATTTTACGCCCCGGGGAAATCGGCTTTTCTTTTTTCCAGGAAAGCAGCGGTTCCCTCTTTAAAATCGGCTGTGCCAAAGCTCTCTCCAAAGAACCGGATTTCCTGTTTAAAACCGTTTATGGCTTTATCATAATGAGCATTGACGGCCTGAATAGCTTTAGTTATTGCCACTGTCGAATTATTTAGAATTTTGGCTGCAATTTCTTCTGCTTTATCCATGAGTTCTTCGAGCGGAACAACGTGATTGACCAATCCGTAATTCAAGGCCTGCTCGGCATTGATCATTCCGGCGGTCATAATCATTTCCAGCGCTCGTCCTTTTCCCACAAGCTGCGGGAGGCGTTGTGTACCGCCATATCCGGGAATAAGTCCCAAAGAGGTTTCGGGAAGCCCCATCCGGGCATTTTCACTGGCAATTCGAAAATGGGCAGCCATCGCCAGTTCGAGTCCGCCCCCCAATGCATAACCATTAATTGCGGCCATAACCGGTTTTGGAAAATGTGCTACTTTATCAAAAACCCGTTTTTGCCCCTCTTTGGCGAGCTTTTGGCCTTCCTTTACTTTAAAATCTGAAAATTCGGAGATATCGGCTCCGGCTACAAAGGCTTTTTGGCCGCTTCCGGTAAGAATAACAATTTTGACTTCCGAATTCTGTTCCAGATTGTTGAAAGCATCGTGAATTTCGGCAAGTGTTTCCCGATTCAGCGCATTTAGTTTTTTGGGACGATTGATGACCAGGATGGCAATACCTTCTTCGATGGTGATATAAATATTGTTGTAGCTCATGATTTATAGATTTTTCGGAATCCTGACATGAAAAGTGGTTCCTTCGTTTTCGACTGATTCAAACTCAATACGACCGTGATAAAACTCGATAATCTGTTTGATGATTCCCAAACCGAGTCCCATTCCGGAAGTTTTGGTGGTGAACTTTGGTTCAAAAATATGGATTTTATCGGTATTTTTAATGCCTTGACCGTTATCCCTTACTTCAAGCAGTGCATTTTTAGCGGTATCTTTTACAGTAACTTCAATTTTTGGCCGAGGTTGATTTTCACAAGCCTGAATGGCGTTTTTAATCAGGTTGGTGAGTACACGGATTAATTGCGTTCGATCAAATTGGATATAAATCTCTTTTTTATTGCTGAAAAAGTGAATGTATTCTTCGTTAAATACAGTAAGTGTTCGTTGAATGACCTGTACGATATTGAGCTTTTCATTTTGCGGTTTAGGCATTTTGGCAAAATCTGAAAAAGCAGAAGCCACGGCACTCATCGTATCGATTTGCTCAATCATGGTCCGACTGAAAGATTTTATTTTTTCCTCATTGTGGGGATCCTCCGGATCATAATTTCGTTCAAAATTCTGAATGCTCAGCCGCATTGGTGTTAGCGGATTTTTAACTTCATGAGCCACTTGTTTGGCCATTTCTCGCCAGGCCTGTTCGCGTTCACTGGCGGCCAGCTTGTTGGCACTTTCTTCCAATTCATCAACCATGGCATTATAGGCCTCGACAAGGCCTTGAATTTCCTTGGGAATTTTTTGGGTATTAATTTTTTGATTTTTACGATCCACCCGGGTGGTAAAGATTTTTTCGCTTACCGTATCCAGAGATTTGGTAATATACCGGGAGAAGAGATAGGAGAGGATAACCGCTGCCAGAATCAGAATCAGATAAACCTGCCCGAGAACAATTAAGAAGTAACGCAACTCTTTTTCCAGAAATCCGTCGCCTTCGATATGAGGTATGCTGAGAATGGCCAGGGGTTTAAAATGAGAATCGGTAATATAACTGAAAGCCGATTGCACTCTGTGGCCGTCTTTATCGGTATGGTTGTAGCTAAATCGGTTATTGGCAGAATTTTTAAGGCGATTTAATATCCGAGCCGATAATTGCGTACTGTCGGATTGATTTAAGAAGGTGGCCCGGGAAGATTTTAAGAGCCGGCCGTCAAGATCATAAAGTTTGATTCGCGTATCATGAATATGGCTGATTTCGTAGATTTTATCTTTAAAAATTAAGTCGATATATTGGGTTTCGAGAGGATAAGTGGTATTGTCGATTTGATAATCGATACTGGATTCAATGGATTTAACCACGCGTTCCAATTGATTTTGCTGGTATCGTTTAGATTCATCCCGATATTGAAAAACCGTTACGGCGGCAATGATGGAAGCTGCTACGAATACCAGTGAGATCAGACTGATAAAAAAGCGATTTCGTAAAGAAGGTTTAAAGAATTTCATAGGTGATAAAAAAGATCCTGCATGCGAACTTTATTCAAAGATAATTAAATTGAAAGGGCTTAATTCATGAATTCGGATACATATT
>CAZBXQ010000093.1:0-10114 GCA_964495935.1 uncultured Flavobacteriaceae bacterium | reverse complement strand
AAAAAGGAGTATAAACTTTAACATTTATCCCTTGTTTTAATCATAGAATACGGGAACGATAAGATTTGAAATTTAAACATAAATATCGGACTAATTTGTATGTCTTTTTGGCATTGTTAATCATGTAGATCCTCTTCACTCATTTTCTATAATTTATTGACCCTACATCTTCTGTTATTTACCTTAAATCATTTCTTTACAAACAGTTTGAATTGAGAAATTTATCTTAACTTGCATAGATATTGATGTTATAAAACATAAATAACGATGAGGACTACTTTGACAATTCCGGAAGATTTAATCGAGGAGGCCATGGAGCTTTCCAAAGCCAAAACTAAAAATCAATTGATAAAGAAGGCATTAAAAGCCTATATCAATACGATTAAAAGACAGCGATTAATTGCGCTTAAGGGTACTTTGGATTTTGATATTGATTTGGATGTGTTAAGAGAAAGAAAAGATGTCGAATTATAAAGTTTTAGTAGATAGTTCGGTGTGGATTGAATATTTCAGGAAAGGAAATATACCTTTAGTAGATCACTTGCTACAAGAAAGTTTGGCCTGTACCAATGAATTGATCTTGACGGAACTTCAACCCGTTTTGAAACATCGTAAAAGGACGGATATATTGGAAGGATTATATGCTCTGGAAAGAATACCCATGCGAATTGATTGGACGATTGTACGCGCTTATCAATTGATGAATCTTCAAAACGGAATTAATAAAGTGGGTATCCCGGATTTGATTATTTTACAACAAGTCATCGATGAAAAGATTGCTTTATTCAGCTTTGACAAACATTTTAAGATGATGAATGAATATGTGAATTTTGAATTGGTAGCGAGATAGAGCGGATATCCCTTTTCCTTCTATCATCCAATGGGAGTAGGAGCATTCATTTGTGATAACCGACTTCAATAGAATCAAAAATCGTCTTGACCAATTAACCTGCATTATTCATAAATTTGTAGTAACTAAGTGTATTTAGGCAGGTTAACCCCCAACTAAATTTTATTTAATGAATGCTGGATGTTTTACCTAAATATTTTGTATAAGGTCAATCAGGATTTGATAAGGCCATCAAATTTAGTTGGATATAGTGTTTATAGTTGGTTTTTATGAATATTTCGGGTTAATCTCATTTTGCCTTCAACCTTTTCAGTAATTCCACATCTTCCCGCCATTTTTTACAAGATCGGTTATAAGCAGCTTGGGTTTTGGTAATGCGCAAAGTATGGGGCGATCCCTTTCGGATGGTCTCTGTTTTTAAATCAATGGTCACATTTCGAATGGCATTCTCCATCTGGACGCGCTCGTCTTTTCGAATGCTATAGTCAAAAACATGTTCATCCGGAGATTCGAGAAAGTTTCTAAGGATTTCCCATTGTTTCCGATCGGTCTTGGTATCGGGCACCGGTCGGCTCCAATTTGCCGGAGGTTGGGGTTTGTCAGCCACACGTTGATCTAAATAATTCTGACAGGAAATCCTTAATCGATCCTTGAGATCGGAATTTGTTTTTGTTGCCAATAATTCCCTTGCCAAAATATGGTGCACATAATCCCGGTTTAAATTTTCTGTAATGGAGCCTACTATGGTCTTCGCCCACTCTTTCGTAACCATCTGGTTTTCACTCAATACCAACAAATCAAAAAGTGATCTTCTGTTGATCCCTTTCGAAGTCTTTGCATAATAATCGGTAAATCGTTGGGGTAAAATCTTGATTTGCTCGTCCGCCACGGGCTGTAAATCTTTCTCTTGATCCATTGTTTTTAGGAGTGTGACCAATTTTTCCAGCACCGGTTTTGTGATTTCTTCCGTCAGTTTTTCAAATATTCTTTTCGTGGCCGTAATCGGCAGAAATCTGAAGGCTTTCACCCAATAATCGGCGTCTATTTTATCAAAAAAGAACTGCAATCGCTTGCGGGGAATTTTGATAAAAAATGTTCGGTCATCCTGATTGATCAACCAATCGACTACTGCATTAAAATTTCCTTTTTCGGCGTAGCGATCCTTCGACCCATCGGACAACATAACCCTTACGGCGTCAATTTCTTTTGCGCTTACTTGATCGGCTTTTGTGTAATATTCGATCCATTTCAATTGCGTTTCCGTATTCTGAAGAGGCAACAATTTCGCGTTGGTTTCCGGAGACCAAAGCACAACGGCTCCATAGTGGTACCAATACATAATATCCGGGCCATAATTCCCCATGTAACCAGTATTTTCTCGGGCAATGGGTTCGCCCTCGTTCAGCGGAAAAGAAGTTATTAAGTCTTCTTCCGAAAAATGGATTCGATTTAATGCGGGGGGGTTATTCATCAGCCATTTTTTAATTGACAGATCCTCCTCAAAGATTTCTCCCATTTCCATGACTTCATCCATTTTACTCCCATAATAACCATCGTATTCCGGAGCTCCTTCGATATAGGAAGTGACCAGGCAAAGATTGCTGTAATAACCCAATTCCCGGGCAGCCTGCAACAAGGCGTTGGCCCGCACCCGATCATTTAATTTTAGCGTGTTTTTTGAGAAATTCTCGGGCGTATATTGATGGCCGAGTAAAATAATATAGGGTTGATCTTTCCTTTGACTTTGATCATTTTTAAAAATTTCAATCAATCTGTTGACCTGGTGCTGTATCGAAGGTGAATCGATTTGGGCTGCATGATCCTGCTGAATCAGATTGTAAACCAAACATACCCGATAGCCGGAAGTGAGCGGTTTTACCTCGTGTTCGCAATCGGCATAAAAAGCGGTATATTGCAGGGAGTGTCGGGTATTGGCATCCGAAAAATCAGCTATTTCCTCTTTGTTTTCAAAACGGATATGCAACTCGCCACCGGTAAACTGAGAAGGCAGTCCAATAATCAGGGTTCCAAACATTCCTTTTGCTTTCTCCGAATCCCGATGGGGCAAAAAGAAATCTCCTTTTTCATAAATCAATAGTTTATAAGGCTCGGCATGAACAGTATAATCTTCCAATCCAAGGTCCTTTTGAACATTCTTGACGGCTTTGCCCAAAAATTTCTTCCAATTCGGGTTATTGAATTGGAGGTTGTCGGCATCAATTTCCCAACCGCTCCGCACGTTCTCGTCTATAATCGTTTGGCTGCCCTTCCCAAAAGGTGCTTTATGGGCAACCCCGATCAGGGCTCCCGCCTGCAATTTATTGACCGGAAAGGCAATTTCGCCCAGCCCCTTAATCTCCATTCCCGGAAACACAAAATCGCCGGTTTGGATACTAACAAATTTACCGCTGCCCTTAAGGTCTTGAAGGCAGGCCAAAATATTCTCTTTCAGTTGCTTCATAATTGGAGGATTACTGATTTTTAAAGAGAACGAAATTACCTAATTTTATACGATAAGCTATAGCGATATCACAGAAATAGCAGCGGGTTTTTTTAGTCATTTTTTATGCTATTAACTAAAAAGCTTTCTTTTTTTGTAAAAAATAATCCTGCAAATGACACTCTCCGAGAAAGATTACTTTGAATTTTTGAATACACAACTGAATTTATTCTATTTTGTTGGAAATTATACAAACATTTTAAAAAGAGACTTATCATTTCAAGATTTCCTAAATACTACATTCACAACAAAAGGCTTGTGTCGAAATGTTTTTTTGAAAAATAAAAAATTGCTTGACCTATACCTTGATGGTGGAGGAATCCCGAAAGCACAACGTATCATTTTGGAGGGGCATCGAAAATCCATCACCGGAAAATTTATATTCTTAAAATGCTTATCGGAACACGCTATTTTCAGAAATCTGAAGAACAAAAATTTCTATGCTGTCAAGGCTCTGAGCAATTCCTTTGAAGAGTTGATTCCCGAATTCCCGGCTGTTTATCGGTTGAATATCCTTCCTTTTAAAGGGGTAATCGTGTATGATGGTTTTATCGAAAGTGGAAATATGGAAATTGGGATTAATAATAAAAAATCACTGGCAAGCGAATATCAAAAAGCCCAAAAAGAAAATCAAATCATTACGAGTTTGGAAGAACGGATAACATGACTTATTAGAGAAAAAATTCTACTATCCCACATCAATTATAATAGTTTTAATTTCCGGTAGTCCTTAAAATCAAATCCAAGAATAGTTAAGTTTCTGTTTTTTTCTTGTTCCCTCAGAAAAGACTGTTTATATTAGAAATCTAAAATTTCACTGAACTGCTACCATTCTTCCCTTGAACGGGAAGGATGTGATAAAAACGAGAAGCTATGCCAGAAAACACCACCCCCCTTCAACATCCGGAGCACCAAAAGAATAACGAAGAAAAAAAACAAAAAGGACAAGCTGAAGAAAATACTTTGCCGCTACCCGAGCAGAAAGAAAATAGCCCCTCTTTGCCCTCCAAAGAAGAAGGTAAACCGGTAGAAGTATCGGAAAAAAAGGATGCTGCCGCCACCGAAAAAAGCCAGACTGCAGATTCAACATCCAATTTTGAGAAGCATGACGAGGTATATGCTTCCTCCAGCGAAGATGAAGAGGATGAGGAGGATGAAAGCCTTGAGGATGAATTTTACGGCATTCCCGTAAAGGCTTATGACGAAATGAATATCGAGGCCCTCGGGGAAGAGCTCGCACGCCTTCTTAAAGCCCATCCGGTAAAAAAAATACGTCATCACGTACGAGAAATAAAAGCTGAATTCGACACCAAATTCGGAAAAAAACGAGAGGCCAAAAAACAAGAGTTTTTAAATCAGGGAGGAAGTATTATAGATTTTCATTACTCGACTCCGGGAGAAAAGAAGTTCAATAAATTCTACTTCGAATACAAAGAAAAGCGAGATAATTACTATAAAAACGTCAGGAAGAATCTTCAGGAAAACCTGGAGCGTCGCTTATCCATCATTGAGGAGCTCAAGGCCATTACCGGTGTAGGCACAGACATGAATGCCAATTTTAAAGAATTTAAAAAACTTCAGGAACGCTGGCGTAAGGCGGGTCCGGTCCCCCGAAATGATTATAAAGATACCTGGAATACTTATCATCATCACGTTGAGCGATTTTACGATTTCCTCCATCTCGATCGCGAATTCCGCGAGCTGGATTATAAGCATAATCTCGAACAGAAGCTAAAGATGATCGGTCGGGCCGAAGAACTGACACAGGAGAAAGATGTAAACCGCGCTTTTCGAGAACTGCAAAACCTCCATCGTATGTGGAAGGAAGATGTAGGCCCGGTGCCCAAGGAATACAGTGATGATATATGGGAGCGTTTCAGTGCGGCAACCAAAAAGATTCATAAAAACCGAAGGGCTCACTTTGAAGAACTGGATAAAAAAAGAGAACAGAACCTCAAAAAAAAGGAGGAAATCATAGAAGTTCTTCAAAACCTCAAAGAAGAAAAAATAACTTCTCATAGAAGTGCTCAAAATAAAATCAAGAAATTTAAGAAATTAAGAGAGCAGTTTTTCAATACTGGTCGGGTTCCCCGAGCCAAAAATCAAGAAATCTGGGATACTTTTAAATCCATCTCCAGAGAATTTAATCACAAGAAAAACGAATTTTATAAAAATCGGAAAAAAGAGCAAAAGGAAAACTATAAAAAGAAACTGGAACTCATTCAGGTCGCCGAGGAAAACAAGGACAGTGATGATTTTGAACGAGTAACTCCGATCATGAAGAGGATTCAAAGCGATTGGAAAAAGATTGGATATGTCCCTCGAAAAAAGAGTGATGCCATTTGGAAACAATTTCAAAAAGCTTGTAATCATTACTTTGATCGTCTTCACGCCCGCCAGGATAAAGCCGATCAGGCAGCCTTGGAGAATTATAAAAAGAAAAAGGATTTTCTCGATACTTTAAAAACATTTTCCTTCGAAGGAAATCGAGAAGAAAATATCACCATCATCAAAAATAAGATCGAAACGTGGAAAAAATTAGGGGCTGTACCGCGAAATAAAAAACACGTCGATCGGGATTTTAACAAAGTGCTGGATACCTTGTTTAAAAAGTTGGATTTCAGCCAAAAAGAAGCCGATTTATTGAAGTATGAAAATCGCCTACAGGCCTTGGAAGAGGCCGATGATGATCGGAAAATACAGAAAGAAGCTTCTTTTCTGCACAAAAAGATCGATCAGACCCGAGACGAAATTCGCCAACTGGAAACCAATCTGAATTTTTTTGATGTTGCCGACAAAAATAATCCTCTGATGAAGACGACTTACAAAAAGATTGATCGCCTAAAACGAGAATTGCAAACTTGGAAAGGGAAGCTCAAAAAGCTTAAACGATTGTAGAATTAGATCTCTGGTGCAGATTTATGAATGGATAATTCTCTTGAATAAACAGATTCGTAAAATTGGGAGAATTGTGTCACGCCGTAAAAAAAGGAAGCCCCCCTTTTGAAGTGCCCTAAATCCTGTTGTGAATGAAAAATTATCAAAGCATAAAACCCACTTTACATTTGAAGTTTTAGCGATATTTTAAGGGTAAAATTTTAAAAAAGGCATTTATTTTGAGTGAATCAGGATGATAACATTAAAATTGGATGTCTTATGAAAAATTTAATTTTACTTAGTTTTCTATTTTTCGGTTTTATAGCCTGTCAGGGGCAGGAAAATCAAAAGCAAAAAAACGAAAAAACCACAACTTCAAAGTCACCAAACGAAAACTGGACCGTTCACGAACAATATGACGATGATGGAAATTTAATTTCCAGAGATTCTACCTATTCGTATAGTTATTCATCCATTAACGGCCAGGAAGTCCCTCCTGAAAAAATAGATAGCTTACTCTCACAAATAGGAGGTCATTTCAACGGGAAAAACATGCAAGATCTCATGCAGGGTTTTAACGGCATGAATATGGATGATTTTATGCAAAATTTTGGAGATATGAGCCTTAATGACTTTATGCAGGGTTTCCAAGGAATGGATCTCAATGATTTTATGCAGGGTTTTGATGAAGATTTCCTTTCCGATTCCCTAAGCAGTGAAGGAGAAGGCGATAAAAAAGATCCCCGAGATTTTCATCAACGACTTATGGAGCAGATGAAAAAAATGCAGGAACAATTCTTTCAACAGCACCCCCGCCCCAATCGGCGAGTAATTCCGCGAGAGACTCCTTCTCCCAATGGTTCCAAGGCTGAAAAAGGAACTCCTTCTCAAGAACAAGAGGAAACAGACGTAAATCTCAGACAGGTTTAGAGTTTTTAATGTCAGCAGATCAATAAAGGCCTGGTGATCTCCCCCCCAATCATCAGGTTTTTTTATCAGTCCTATTCCGGTCCTTTTCCCCTATAGAAAGGCACGAGCCGCATACATTTTCAAGATGTTACAACATTTCTTCCTCGATCATTTTATCAACTCACTTTAGTTTCCTCTTCGCCTACGAAAACGGTAGAATCATTTATTTCCCCTCAATCCCCGAGATACAGAGGCAGGATCTCTCTGTTCTCTTGCATTACAGCCTATAAAACATTTCGGATTAAATCCGGATCAAACACACTCAATTTTATTTCAAAACGAAAATAAAAAAGTGCTGCCCACATTACCGGACAGCACTTTTATCATTTCAAACGGATGGAAACTATTTTATTTCTTCCCTTCCATTTTATCTTTCAGAGCTTGCAACTCCGCGTTGGCATCACCAATAGTCGGTTTTGAATCCTCTTGTTCCCGCGCAGCCCGCTTCTTAGCTTCTGCAACAATCCTGGCTTCACCCTCTTTAAAGATAGAAGTGTGGGAAGCCACAACACGTTTAAATTCCTTGTTGAATTCAATCACCATAAACTCAGCTTCATCACCTTTTTGAAGCATCGTTCCATCTTCTTTCTCAAGGTAACGCTTCGGAATAAAAGCAGTAATATCATCATTGAATTCGACCGTAGCACCTTTATTTCCTACGATGTTTTCAATTTTTGCCGTATGCTTGGTACCTACTGCATATTCGGTAGCATATTTATCCCAAGGATTCTCTTTAGTCTGCTTATGCCCGAGGCTCAATTTGCGCTCTTCCACATCCAATTCCAGAACCACAACTTCAATTTCATCGCCTAAGTTACAGAACTCAGAAGGATGTTTAATTTTCTTGGTCCAAGAGAGATCAGAGATGTAAATCAATCCATCAATACCTTCCTCCAATTCGACAAATACACCAAAGTTGGTAAAATTGCGGATCACTCCGGTATGTTTGGACCCTACCGGATATTTAGCGGTAATATCGGTCCATGGATCAGGCGTCAATTGCTTGATTCCCAATGACATTTTTCGTTCTTCGCGGTCTAAGGTGAGGATCTGAGCTTCGACTTCATCGCCCACGTTGACAAAATCCTGTGCAGAACGCAAATGCGTACTCCAAGACATTTCGGAAACGTGAATCAATCCTTCCACACCTTCTTCAATCTCTACGAAAGCCCCGTAATCGGCAATCACAACGACTTTGCCTTTTACTTTATCTCCTACCTTCAAGTCGGGATCAAGGGCTTCCCAGGGATGCTGTTTCAATTGCTTCAGACCCAATTGAATTCGGGTTTTAGCTTCGTCGAAATCCAGAATAACCACGTTCAGTTTCTGATCGAGCTCGACAATTTCTTCCGGATGATTGATTCGTGACCAAGACAGGTCGGTAATATGAATCAATCCGTCAACACCGCCCAGATCAATAAAGACGCCGTACGAAGTAATATTCTTAACGGTACCTTCAAGCACCTGACCTTTCTCCAGCTGACTGATAATTTCCTTTTTCTGCTTCTCGATATCGGCTTCGATAAGTGCTTTATGAGAAACGACCACATTCTTGTATTCATGGTTGATTTTCACCACTTTGAAGTCCATTGATTTTCCGACATAAGCGTCGTAATCCCGAATGGCTTTTACATCAATTTGCGAACCGGGCAAGAAACATTCAATTCCCAAGATATCGACAATCATACCTCCTTTGGTACGGCTTAAAATCGTACCGGTAAGGATGGTTTCATCATCATAAGCCGCATTGATACGCTCCCAAGATTTAATTACCCGAGCCTTTCGGTGAGAAAGGATCAATTGCCCGGAAGCATCTTCCCGTACATCGACATAAACATCAACCTTATCGCCAACCGCCAAATCCGGATTATAACGGAATTCATTCAGGGAAATAACCCCCTCACTCTTGGCGTGGATATCGATAATGGCATCGCGATCGGTAATGTTGATAACCGTTCCCTCAACCACCTCATTATCGAGAGTTTCTACAAAGTTTTCTTCGACGAGTTTTTCAAATTCATCCAACTTGTCGTCAGAAATCTTGTCGATTCCCTCTTCATAATTGTGCCAATTAAAATCCTTTAAAAACTGTTCAGGATCTTGTTGTTGCTCCTTAACGGGAGGTTGAGAATCAGCTTCCATCCCCTCAACAGGGTTGGCGTGAATTTGAGAAGTAGGGTTTTCCTGTGCTTCAGCAACCTCTGTTTCCGGTTTTTTTGCAGCCTCCTCAGCTTTTGTATTTGCGCTTTCTGCTGCTTGATTCTTTTTGGCTTCAGCCATATTTTTTTCTTTTTCTTCAGCCATAGCTGAAAATTCGTTTGTATTCTATCCTTTATCCGGAGAACTGATATCGGCTATAAGTGATAGAAGAAGTTATAAATTAAATGAACATTCCTTTTAATTCTCCAAGACGCCGTATAAAAGGAGTGCAAAAATACAACTTTATTTTATTATAAATTGTTGTGTTCCACTCTTTTTTAAAGAAATTATAATGAGATTGGACTCTGTTATCTAATTCTACGTTGACCTTTATATTTAACTGAAGTTTCGGAGATGTTCTCATGAACTGAATTCAACACGATTTATCGGAATATATTCATACTGTATTTATTTTTAATGGGTTATAAAAAAGTAAATTGATTGAATCCATCCCAAACACCCCACCTACGGCACCCCTCTTTAAAAAGAGGGGAATGGATGTGCGATTCAATGAAATGTAGTTGGGATCCGGAGGATTAAAAAAGAAAATAAACCTAATTTCCCTCTGGTAGAGGGGTGCCCGCAGGGCGGGGTGTCGATTTCGGAACAATAAGCATAAATTAATGCCTGAAGGATGAACCTCGAAACTTTTGTATTTAATATAGATGATTACTGAATGTAGTACCTAAAGTCATAATTGGCTGAAAATCTAACGAAAT
>CAZBXQ010000092.1:0-10387 GCA_964495935.1 uncultured Flavobacteriaceae bacterium | reverse complement strand
GGATCCCGACGCCTTGAATCTCCACAAAATTAAATTCATGAATTAAGCAGGTTAGGTTCTACGGGTTCTTTTATAAACTTGTAAAAATTTGAATAATCAATGAAATATTTTATCCCACAAGAAGTCTATCAATTTACCTATTAAATAGCCAATAACAACACCAATAATTATATATTTCTTTTTTTTTCTTGACGTAAAAATTTCATAATTATTATTTATATCCTTCACTGGGTTCTACAAAATTGGCAAGCAATTCTTTTTTATAAGTCTCAACAAGCCCCCTATCTTTAATCTTGCTTTGTCTCTTTATCAGACGTTTCCTTATTTTTCTTCCCAACAAGCCTTTTTATGATTAAAATAATAAATGCTAAACCGGCAACGCCGCTGATATAAAGTAACCCTTCTTGTTCCTTAAAAAACAAAGTCCAGGAGATATACAATCCTAGGCAGATAAGAAGTAATATACTTTCAGTTTTTGTTAGGGTATCTTTCATTTTAAAATAATATTTATATCTGGATTTTGCCTTCAAAAATCACTTTATCGGGGCCTTTCAAATAAAAAACTATCCTGTCTTTAGTCAATCTCGATCGGACTCCTTTATTTTGTTTATTTTCCATAATCTATTGGCCGTTAGGAGGAAAACAGCCGCAAAAAACACCGTCGAAGCGTATTCTCTTCCCGGAACCTCCGAAAGCGGGATATTATTAATCCATAGAACAGCGACTATAAAGTAAATTACGTATCCCAGTGACAATATACATAGGAGCCAGGTAAGATATTTTTTCATGAATATAATAGTTTAGGGTAAAAAACAATTTTCGTTAAAGTCAAAACTATGATTTTTAAATCCGATGATTCTGCCAAAAAGACTGAGGGAAATCGATCCCGACAGCCGTCGGGACGAAATTGAATTTGATTTGAAATTGAACTTGAAAAAACCTTTGAGGTTGGCGGGATTGCGAAAAGAAACCTCGAAGGTTTTGGAAAAGGATTATCAAAGCAATCTTCAGAAAATAATAAATTTGGGATTTACGCTTTAAAGTTTGAAACTTTGCCGATCCTTTTCCTCAGCGAACTCTGTGGTTAAAAACGGTGTCCTATGAAAAATAGCTTCATGTAAAAAGGTTAACCGCAAAGAACGCAGAGAATCCGCAGAGCGCGCAGAGCAAATCATATCGCGTAAAATGGTATCCGGATCCAAAGCCAGCAAACTTCGATATTCGATATTCGATATTGGATATTGATTATTCTTTTCTAAACTATTTCTCTGTGTCCTCCGCGAATGCTTGGCGAGCTCTGTGGTTAAAAACGGTGTCCCATGAAAAATAGCTTCATGTGAAAAGGCTAACCGCAAAGAACGCAGAGAATCCGCAGAGCGCGCAGAGCAAATCATATCGCGTAAAATGGTATCCGGATCCAAAGCCAGCAAACTTCGATATTCGATATTCGATATTGGATATTGATTATTCTTTTCTAAACTATTTCTCTGTGTCCTCCGCGAATGCTTTGCGTCCTCTGTGGTTAAAAGAACCCTGTGAAAAACTAAACCGCAGAGTACACAGAGTATACACAAAGGACGCAGAGTAAATCTGCATTTGAAATGAGATAAACCTTGAAATTTAAAATTGCACTCTATACTATTCCTCCGTGACCTCTGCGAAAAACTTTGCGAACTCTGTGGTTAAAAACAGAACCGCATGAAAAGAATAAACCATAAAGGGTATGGAAAAATCTATCATAAACACTTTTCCGGAACGACAAAAATCGGGAGTATACTGTTTATTCCGCCTCCTTCCTTTTGGAATTAAACAAGAAAAACAAAGCCAACAAAAAAGTTGCAATAAATAGCATGCTCTGCCAAAAGGGTTCAAATTTTAGTTCTCTGAAATTAAAATTCCGAAGAATGGCAGAACCGATTATGACCAAGATGACCAACAGACCAAAATTTAATTTCTTTTTATCCTTTCTACTTTTCATAATTTAATAAGCAGGAGATTCGTTTAACCACAAGTTATGCTTTTATAAACACACCATACTGCCCAGCATTTCTGTTTTTTTCTCACTTCGGCGCAAAATATTCTGCCATTTCCGGGCCTTTTATAAACATGACAGCAAGCATTATTATTACAGCCAAGATAAAAAATAAGAGGTATCCCGCAATCACTAATCCTAAGCTACCCAATACCCGGCCGATAACCGACTTTAAAGGTTTTTCCTTATAGTATTGCTTAAAAAACCACACCAAAAGGAAGGGAATCCCAAGATAGGTTAGATATACTGTTTTCAGATAAAAATGAGGATGATTCTTAAAAACAAAAAAAACAGGGTAGATCAGAAGCATTCCTGCCAAAGTATAAAAAATCATGATATAGGAACACATCACAATATGCTCGTAATAATTATTACCCCATTTTCGAAAGGCAGTTTTTGTAGTCAGTGCAAAAAATGGAATCAGGGCAAGCACCATTAAATTAGCAAAGTTGGGAGCCTGAGCTACATAATCCATCATAAAATCCGAGTTTATATCGGCAGCTGAATAGGCCTGCACCATCAACTCATCCAATTTTAACACTTTATAGGCCAGAAAAGTCGAAATCCCGCCCAAAACAAAAACCATGGCCAGAGGCTTGTAGTGGCTGACTCGCTTTCCTTCGATAAATTCCCTCGCCGTTCGCCCCGGATTCTGAAGTGTTCGCAATAAGGTGTAAAAGAAGCCCCCGTTAATCTGTATAACGCCGTTTTGGACTTCTTCTGCAATATACTTTCCATCGATTCTCCGATATCGTTTTTGTCCGCAATTCGGGCAAAATTTTTCCTCTATTACATGCCCGCAATTCGTGCAAAGACTGTCCGTTTGCGGGATTATTGTTTCCGGTTGTTGACGTACAGGTTGATTCATGATTAGTTCTTAATAATTCTATCTCAGTATGAAATTCTTAAATCTCGCCTGTGGCTTTATTTATTCTCTTTTAATTTTCTTGACTTTAACTCTTTGCTAATACTATCGATTAGAATTCCCAAAATAATAGGAGGCCACACCAGCACAACCGCCGGGATCAGCGATACAAAAACAGCATAATCGGATCGGTTGTGGGCTATATAATAGATCCCCATACCTATTAAAAAGAGTGAAACGGCAAGCGAAAGAATCGCGATTATCCAATAATTCCGTCTTTTCCTACTCAACTTTTCGGTTGACACACCACTGTAATCTTTTGGCTTCAATATCTCTTTCATCTCCTCTTGTTTTTAATGTTTATCCTGCTTAATTCATGAATTTAATTTTGAGGAGATTCAAGGCGTCGGAATCCGCAGGAATAGTGAACTATTTCAAGGATTTCGCAACGCGGAAGCTCCCAAAATTAAATCAAAATTCTCTTTCGCAATAAATATATTGTTTTACTATTTTTTATTTTATAACATGCTTGTAATGAATTTAATAGCACGAAAATTGTTTTACACATTTATGATCACGCATAGCCATCGGGAGGTGAATTATGCAGGTTACAGACTTTATTTCTCGTATCTGGTTCAAAGATCGGTTTTTGTTTTTCTACAATCCTGCCAAAAAGACGGAGAAAACCTGAAATCGAACTTGAAGTTGAAGTTAAAGTCGAAAAATTTGAGCTTTGAAATCAAAAATCTCCAATCGTTATTCGTTAATCAAAAGCCCTCATCTATTATTCAATATTCATTATTCGATATTGGTTATTGATTATTCGATATTCGATATTCCAAATAGTAGTGAGAAGTGAGTAAGGAGTAGTGAGAAACCTGAGCTCGCGAACAGCTAACGCCATAAATAATTCAAGACTTCTCGACTCCGCTCGAAGTGACAACCCGAATAGCACTAATAATAAATCTGAAATTTCCAGTTTGAAATTTGAAATCAAAAATCCCCAATCGTTAATCGTAACTCGTTGTTTGGGGATGACAACTTTATAATAAACTCTGCGGACTCTCCGTGGGCTCTGCGGTTAAAAAATGAGGGGAGTGATTAGTGGGGAAGAAAGGAGGATAGGTGGTAGATTGTAGGTGGTAGGTTTTAGGTGGTAGGGAACTGAATTGAACTTGATCTCGGCGGTAATCGAGATAAAATTGAAAAACAGGAAGAGGAAAATATATTTGCACCTTGAAATTTAAAATTGCACTTTATACTATTCCTCCGCGACCTCTGCGAAAAACTTGGCGAGCTCTGTGGTTAAAAATAGCTTCATGTGAAAAGGTTAACCGCAGAGTACACAGAGCGTACACAAAGGACGCTGAGCAAACCAATCCCGTAAAATAGAATCTGGATCCAAAACCAGCAAACTTCGATATTCGATGTTTCAAATAGTAGTGAGAAGTGAGTAAGGAGTAGTGAGGAACCTGAGCTCGCGAACAGCTAACGCCATAAATAATTGAAGACTTCCCGACTACGCTCGAAGTGACAACCTGAATAGCACTAATAATAAATTTGAAGCTTGTCGTTTGAAATCAAAAATCCCCAATCCCCAATCCTCAATCGTTAATCGTTAATCGTTAATCAATAGTCATTATTCGGTATTCGATATTTGATGTTTCAAATAGTAGTGAGAAGTAAGTAAGGAGTAGTGAGAAATCTGAGCTCGCGAACAGCTAACGCCATAAATAATTGAAGACTTCCCGACTACGCTCGAAGTGACAACCTGAATAGCACTAATAATAAATTTGAAGCTTGTCGTTTGAAATCAAAAATCCCCAACCCTCAATCGTTAATCGTTAATCAAAAGTCCTTCATTATTCGATATTGGTTATTCGATATTCAACATTCCCCCTCTCCCATCGCTTTTACCCATACCTCGTATCGTCTTTGTGCCATTGATCTGAGCGTATTCCTACGCTATCTTTGTATCGACATCAAAAGGAAAAAACACAACGTCAATCTTTAAAAAATAGATGATTATGAAGACGACAAAAAACAAAAACACTTCGGTCGAGAAAAAACAAACCGAAGTCCAAAAATTAGCAGATTTTGTATTATCTCGAAAGTATGAAGATCTATCGGAAGCAGCCGTGCGCGAACTCAAAATCCGACTTCTCGACGGATTGGGCTGCGCCCTTGGAGCAGCAGAGGGAGAACCCGTTCAAAGGATCCGGAAAATGATCGAGGATTTCGGCGGAAACGCGCTCACTACGCTTATCGGCAGCAGCAAAACCTCTCCGGAACGAGCTGCTTTCTACAACTCCGCCCGGGTGCGTTATCTGGATTATAACGACAGCTACCTGGCCAAAAACGAGACCTGCCATCCCTCCGACAATATCGGAAGCGTATTAGCCGCAGCAGAATATGCCGATAAAGACGGAAAAGATTTCCTCACCGCACTGGCTATTGCCTATCAGGTACAATGCCGGCTAAGTGATGTGGCTCCCGTGCGGGACAAGGGTTTTGACCACACCGTTCAGGGTACTTACGGAGCCGCTGCCGGAGCTGCTTTTGCCCTGGGATTAGATAAAAAACAGACGGCCAACGCCATTGCCATCGCCGCAACTGCCTATAACGCCTTGCGAGTAACGCGAACGGGAAATCTGTCGCATTGGAAAGGCCTGGCCTTCCCATCTACCGGATGGACTTCTACTCACTCCACTTTCTTAGCAAAATATGGAATCACCGGTCCGGAAGAGGTTTTTGAAGGGAACAAAGGCTTTAAGGAATCCATCGCCGGCGATTTTGAAATCGACTGGAGCAAAGAGGATCTGGAACGGGTCACGAAAACCATTGTCAAAAAATACAATGCAGAAATCCATTCCCAAGCCACTTTAGAAGGAATCGAGGAACTGATTGCTAAAAATGATATCCATCCGGACGAAATCGAGAAAATTGTGCTCAACACCTTTGATGTGGCCTTCAATATTATCGGCGGTGGAGAAGAAGGCGGAAAGAAGAACATTCAAAAAAAGGAAGAAGCCGATCACAGTCTGCCCTATATGATGTCGGCTATGATTTTGGACCGGCAAGTTTTACCGGCACAATATACGCCGGAGCGGATACGAAAAGAAGATATTCAAACCTTGCTTCAAAAAGTGGAAGTCAACGAGAACAAAGAATATTCCAATCGCTTCCCCGATGAAATGGTATGTGATATCACCCTCACCATGAAAGATGGAAAATCCTATTATACTGAAAAAACGGATTATGAGGGCTTTTTTACCCGAAGGGCTTCTTGGGAAACGGTTATCAAAAAGTTCAAAGATTTATCACGGCCCTATGCTGACGAAAAGGTGCTGGATCAAATCGTAGAAATGGTACAACACCTCGAAGATTACAAGATCAAAGACCTGATGAAGGTTCTAAGTAACCTCAACAAGTAAACACGATCATAGAGCCGTCTCATAACCTCATTTTTGGAATAATTCGTCATTCCCCGCTCCCCAATGTTATTGGGGAGGGGCACGGCGATGAAGGGGACCTCCTCTTTATCAGACGCTTGAGATTTCTCACTACGTTCGAAATGACACTTTTGAGACGCCTACCTAAACAAGAATCAATAGATTATTTAACCTTTAAAATTATTAATTATGGCACTTTACAGTAATAAAAACGGTACAGGAACCGTTGAAACCGACAAAAAAAAAGATTTTATTCAACACCCGGTAGGGTTTGACTGGCTGCTCAAAAACGAACGTCAGGAAAAACCTCGTACCATTGGATTAACCGAGATTCGTGCGGCCTACTACTCCAATTTCGGCATGTCCTACTTTAAGGATATGTTGGAAATGACCGGCAATTATATTGACAGCATCAAATTTGCCGGAGGCTGCTTTGCCCTGATGAATCCCCAAAAGATCAAGGAAATGACCGATTTGGCACACCAATACGGAGTGCTGGTCTCCACTGGTGGATTCATGGAATACGTCTTGACCACCGGAAAAGCGAATGTCAAAAAATACATTCAAGAAGTCAAGGCATTAGGGTTTGACATCATCGAAGTCTCCACCGGATTTATCTCGATCCCGACAGACGACTGGCTACGGGTTATTGAAGAAGTCCAAAAAGCGGGACTAAAAGCCAAACCGGAAATCGGGGTTCAATTTGGTGCCGGCGGTGACGGAACCGTTGCCGAATACGAAGCCGAAGGCATTCAGGACGTGGGCTATGCCATCGACCAAGCCAAACGCTTCTTAGATGCCGGGGCTTATATCATCATGATGGAGTCGGAAGGGGTAACCGAAAATGCCAATCCTTGGAAAGTGGATGTCCCGGCGCGCTTTATCCGGGACCTCGGACTGGAAAACGTCATGTTTGAAGCCGCCGATCCACAAGTTTTTAAATGGTATATTAAAAACTATGGCCCTGAAGTTAACCTCTTTGTCGATCACAGCCAATTGGTTCAATTGGAATCGACCCGGTGCGGGATCTGGGGTACCAATGACGTTTGGGGGCGTATCGTCACCTATAAAGAATAAGTATAAATCCCTGATCCATTATTAAAGGCGGGAGCAATTCCCGCCTTTTTTTCTTGAATACAAGAAGAACACTCCAAATCAGAGTTTAATTGCAAAGGCTTATATTTGTTCTCCAAACAGCCTTGTCATGAAAACCTATAAATCCAAAATCAGAATTATTCCTATTCTCCTGACTTTCTTTATTATCGGAGGATTGGGACATGCCATTTTTAATTCGGAGGCGTTGTTACTTCAAATCCTGTACCCTGCCTTATTGCTAATGGCACTCCACATCATTTTTGCAAAAAAATACATCCTCGGCGATCAAGCACTCATCATCAAAATTGCCGGTTTCAGAACACAGAAAATTCCTTTTTATAAGATCCAAAAAATACAAAAACTGAAATCTCCCGTAGATTCCGGTCTTCACCTTGATCGGTTACTGTTGATTTACAACACAAACTATGACTTTGACTATATTGCTCCCAACAAGCAAGAATCCTTTATTCAAGAATTGACAGCCAAAAACCCTTCTATTATAGTCAGCGGATTTGATTCTCGGAAAGGGGTTCCAAAATCAACAACGGAATAGATAAAATACTATCGTCGAAATTTAATTTCCTGTAGCAACGTATTCATTCGTTGGCTATTGGCCATCAACCACTTAAACTGTTCAGCCAGAAGATGTGCTTCCTCTTTTATCGTGTTGGCCTCCCAGTTCTCATCAAAATGAGAGTTTTTTGAAATATCCATCAACTGGTCTTCGTAGTCCCGGCTTATCCCTTCCAAAGGAATAAGAGTTTTCATCATCTCATTCTTATCGGTAATCATTTCTGAAGATATTTTGAGATTATCCAAAATCGTATCTACAGTTTTATTGAAACCGGCAGAAGCCGGAGTGGTTTTATTGTTTACGATATAGGATCCCAACGACGCCAGAGAAGCCAGAAAAGAGTGCATCAACATCACCACGGGAAAGACTTTATCCAGGTTTTTATGCTGAGAACGAGGTTCCTGCGTCATCCGTTGGAAAGCTGCACTAAGTTCTGAAAGGGCCAAAAAAGCTTCTTTCCTTTTTAGTTTATAAGTAGTCGTAACCTCTCCCTTCGTATTATACAATACTCCAATTTCTTTTAGATAATCCCAATCGGCATCAATGGCTTGCTTCAAGGTCTTATCGATCCCTTTAATCTCCCAAAAAGGCCACAAGACACGTCCTCCCAAAAAGGCCAGCGCAGCTCCGATTAAAGTATCCAAAACCCGGAACTGAATAAACTTAAAAACATCGGGGTGCAGCATCCCATATAAAAACAAGACATACATCGTGATAAATGCAGCTGCCGCCCGATAATTTTGATGTACCATGGAAAGACCAATCGTATAAGCCAAAATGGCCGATATCCCGTAAATAGTGGGATTATGTACAAAATACATAATTCCAAAAGCCAGTATCCCGCCAATAACCGTCCCTATACTACGATCCCGAAAACGTTCTTTGGTCAATCCGAAATTGGGGCGCATAATGATGACGATAGTCAGCAAAATCCAATAAGCATTGACCACGTTTAAAAACATTCCCGCTCCGTATCCAATCATCCCCACGATAGCGATACGAACCGAATGCCTAAAAATTGAAGAACGTTTATTGAGGTTGTCAATAAGCAGCTTGACCCCATAATCTTGTTTGGTAATAAAAATTCGATCATGATCTTTATCAGCATTTTTTTTGAAATAGGAGCGTTTATTGATAATAAGGTATTCGATTTTTCGCATCCGTTCATATTGACTCCGCAGGTAGCGCCAATAATTTTTTAAGGCCAGGATGTCGTCATCCATTCCTCGATTTTCTCTTTCATTATTGTCTATCAATCGGGCAATTCTGACTTTAACTCGCTCTAAGGCAGCGGGAATCTCTTTATTTTCCCCGATTTTTTTAGGTTTTCCAAAGCGATCACTCAAATATTCAAAGCGCCTGCTCATCGCCTGAACAACCTCTCGAAAATCCTCCAGCGTTCCTGGGTTCTCTTCAAAAATACGATCCACCTCAAAATAATTAACCGGATTGGCCATAGCCAGTTCCAAAACATCGATGATCTCTCTTAAAATAAGCAATCTTCGTGCCTGATAATTGGATTGCCCGGATACCAATCGGCGGCTTAACAGGAGCTCCCGCAAGGTTTCATGGGCCTCTGTCAATTTGTTTTGTTTTTCAAGAAGCTCCTTAATCAATTCCTTGCGATCATTAGTCTTATCAATTAAGTGCTCCCGGATCGCGAGGTATTCTCCGGTCAATTCCATAGCCTCTGCAAGATGATATTCTGTCGAATTTTTATAGAAAAAAACAAATCGCAAAATCACCAAACCGACATACCAAAATCCCCCAATCCCAATATAAAGGAGCCGGCTGTAAATGGACAGATCAGAATCGGAAATCGACGACATACTCAACACAATAGAAAATAACCCCGCAAAACTGACCAGTGAAGCCCGGAAACCATAGATGGAAAGATAAGCAATACAAAAAATAAGGACTCCTAAAAGCGGAAGGAAAAAGGCCATTGGAAGCTTTAGAAAATGCATAATATACGTCACGGTCAGAGTGAGTAAAATCGTCGCCAACATACTCTGTACTTTCAAGCGAATACTTCCCACGGTATCAATAAAGGAAACGAAAACAACCCCGAGCGTAATGTGAATCCCGATGGATAAGCCTTCGTAATGAACACCTATGGCAATGGGTATGACCATTCCTATAATCATAGAAATAGCTTTTACAAAATCCCGACTACTAAAAGATTCCGAGATTTTTTGAGATAAATTTGACGCCCAGGCCATAATAAATAATAAAAAAATAAATGTAGAGCGCAAAGGTAACACTTCACGAGGTAATGGTACAAAATTGCGTCTTGCTTTATCCCCTTTTGATGCCCGGGTGTTTCCCCGCCGTTCTCTTCTTTCCTATCTGTTTTTTCGTATTTTTAC
>CAZBXQ010000091.1:1664-10401 GCA_964495935.1 uncultured Flavobacteriaceae bacterium | reverse complement strand
CGCCCAAGGGAGTCTCCTATTTTCCTAAATACTCGCACTAACAATTGAATCTAAGGGGGATAAGCCCTTCCAAAATAAAATTAATAGCAAGAAAAGCGAATTATTATCCCTATGAAAAGGAATTAAATATAAAATAAATCCTTATCACAAGGATAATAATCGTATATTTAGCCTTATGAAAAAGATTATAAAAGAAATTTTGGTCGCACATAAAGAGCGTTTTCAGCCCCCGGAATTTAAACGGTCGGTTCAATTGAATCCGGATATGAAAAAAGTTCAAACCATTACCGGGCCGCGCAGATCGGGGAAGTCTTCCCTATTGAAACTCGCCATTCAAGATCTGTTGAACCGGGGAGTCTCTTGGAGCAACATTTGTTATATCACCTTGGAAGACGAACGCCTTCGCAGTGATGTCTTTGAAGCAGACGAAATCTTACAGGCTTTTGCCGAATTATATCCCGAAAATGCCTTGCTAAAAGATGTCTATTTCTTTTTTGACGAAATTCAATACCTAAATAATTGGGAAAAATTTATCAACAGAATTCACGAACAAATCAACCGAAAAGTGGTCATCACCGGTTCCAACAGTAAATTGTTACACACTGAAGTGGCGGGCGTTTTGAGAGGAAGAGGATTGCCCATTGAATTGCTCCCTCTCTCCTTTAAAGAATATCTGTCATGGAAAGGAATTGAGTTTTCGGAATATGGGGGGTCCAAAGCAAAAGTAAGGGCGGCTTTTAACCACTATTTATTTCAAGGCGGATATCCGGAAACCGCATTGCACAATGCCGACCAAAATCACAATTTATTGCAGGAATACTTCAATACCGTTCTCTACCGCGACATTATTGATCTGGCACAACCGAGCAATTACGGTTATTTGCGTTATCTCTTTCATCGCATAGCAGACAATACCGGGAAGACCTCCAATCTTCTCAAAATCTACCGGGAATTGAAAAGCCGTGGCTATGCGGTATCAAAAAGCAAGGTTTACCAAATGGCCGATTTGGCCGAGGCGGTGTATCTGTTTAAAAGAATCAGTCGTTTTGATCCCTCGTTGATCAAGCGTGAAAATTCGGACAAGAAAGCTTATTTTATCGATAACGGGATGCTCAGAGCCCTGGGAACCCGTTTTTCGGAAAACCGAGGAAAATTATTAGAAAACTTAGTCTTCTGGCAATTATACAGGCAATACGGCAATATTTACACCACCGATATCTATTACTATCAAGACACTTATCACGAATGTGATTTTATCTTGTTTCGCGAGGGCGACCGGCCATTGCCCATTCAGGTTTGCTGGGAAATGCAAAATGAAGACACCAAAACAAGAGAAATCAGCGGCTTGATAAAAGCTTGTGAGGTCTCCGGCCGTAAAAAAGGAATTATAATAACCTATGATTCCGCAGAAGAAATTGAAGAAAAAGGAATTCATATAGCCGTGATCCCCGCTTGGAAATGGTGTGGACAGGAGTTGGATTTGTTATCCGTTTAATATTGATTGTTGAATTAAAATTAGAACTATTATGGCAAGAAAAGTGTTTTTATCGTTTTTGGGGACGAATGATTATGTCCCCTGTCATTATTATGATGAAACCAATGAAGAAAAGAAAAGTGATTTAGTTAAATATGTTCAAATTGCGCTTCTGGATCTTTATTGTTCGGATTTCAATAAGGAAGACAAAGCCTTTTTCTTTCTAACGAAGGATGCAAAAAAGATGAATTGGGAGGATGATAGTCAATATAATGGGAAAACAGGAAATTACGACAAAGAAAATATTGGATTAAAATCCGAACTTGAAGTTCTTAAAAGCGACAGAAACGGTAACTTTTCTTACGACTTTGAAAATATAGAGGAAGGTTTTAGCCAAGAGGATGTCTGGAGTATTTTTGACATAGTAACAAACTGTGTTAATAATCAAGATGAAGTTATTTTAGATATCACACATGCTTTCCGTTCAATTCCTATGTTGGGAATGGTGATGATCAACTACTTAAAAGCAATTAAAAACATTGCCGTTCGAGGGGTTTATTATGGAGCTTTTGAAAAGTTAGGCCGAGCAGGTGAAGTGAAAAAAATGCCTGAAGAAAAAAGAATTGCTCCTGTTGTCGATTTAAGAACTTTTTCTGAATTACAGGACTGGACAAATGCAAGCAACCTCTTTATCAAAGCTGGTTTTCCAAACCCAATTTCCGATTTAATTAATATCCAATCCTCGTTCGGGCAACATCTCCGTAATATTAGTCAAAAAATTAGGACTAACCGATGTTTAAGCATATTCGAAGGCAACGATTTTGTTGAAGCAAAAAAAAGACTTTCAGAGACCAAAGCCAATTCTTCTGTTGTTCTCAAACCGCTATTGGAAAGAATAGAACATAAATTTGATAATTATAAACGAGGACATTCTTCTAATTTATTAGAAGCTACCCGATGGTGTATTGAACATAAGCTCATCCAACAGGGATACACTATTATCTCGGAATTTTTACCAACCTATGTTTTAGAAATACTGGGGGAAGATGTAAACAACAAACCCTATAGAAATACAGTCAATGGATTTCTCGCTATAAACGGCAAAATCTCAAAATTTATTTTTGATACTGATTCGGAATTGAGGAAAAAACAAAAAATCTTATTGTATAAGATAAAGAAAATCCCTCACTTAAAAAAGTTATGTAAAAGAAATAGATCTATAAATGCTCAAAATAGGGACGATATTAACCATGGTGGATTCAGGAAAAAACCTAAACCTTTCGAAGAACTAAATTCTGAATTGGAAGAAAAACTTATCAAATTGGAAAATGTTCTCACTAAGGTTGAAAATAAATTTGACAAAAATCCAAGATTAATCTCCGAAATCAGAAATACGAAACCGCCGACCTATGAACCAAAAGATGTGGTTTTTATTAACCTATCAAACCATCCTTTAGATTTTTGGAGTGAAGAACAAATAAAACAAGCCAAAGAGTTTGGAAAACCCAGGGATTTACCTTTTCCCAATGTACCTCCCGAAGCGTCCGAAATAGAAGTAAAGCACTTGGCAGAAGACTTTTATGAACGTATAATGGAAATTGCAAAAAATAATGAAATAGTTGTTCATTTAATGGGAGAGTTAAATTTCACCACTTACCTGATTAAAAGACTCAAACGAAAGAATATCAGGTGTTTTGCAAGCACCACGGAACGTTCCATAGAATTCGAGGAAGACGGCTCCAAAACCTCTACTTTTACATTTGTTCGTTTTAGAGCGTATTAAGGTTATGAATGATCCAGCAAAACTCACCCTCCACCAACAACAGGTGTATGATCAAATTCAGGACTTCCTAAAGCAGGAAGGGCCGGGCGTGTTTATTTTAAAAGGTTATGCCGGCGTAGGCAAGACCTTTCTGTTGCAATACTTAGGGCGGCAATTAGAAAAAGAAGAAAAAAACTTCACCCTATTAGCTTCAACCGGTCGTGCGGCCAGTGTATTGCGGGCAAAAACCAATTTTACAGCTACCACAGTCCACTCTGAACTCTATAAGTTTAATGATGTTGATGGCGATGAGGAAAGCATTCCCGATGATGCGCCCAATGAAGCTTTTGGCCAGATGAAGCTCCTGTTTGACCTGCGCCCGCCCGATCAAGGCGACATGGAAAAAATCTATGTGGTGGATGAAACCTCCATGGTCAGCAATGTGCTGGACAAAAACACCTCTTTTGCCAAATTTGGAAGCGGTTATCTTTTGGATGACCTCATGCAGGCAGTGGGGAGAAACAAAATTATCTTTACGGGAGATCCTGCGCAACTGCCTCCGGTTTTGCAACACGACAGCCCTACTTTGTCTGCGGCCTGGTTCAGAAAACGAAACCACAAGGTCACGGTGGGGAGGCTTTCTCAGATTGTCCGTCAAAAAAAAGACAGCCCCATATTGCGATTGGCCACCCAAGTGCGAAAATTGGCCAATCAAACCTATTTTCCCACAAGGTTGGTTTTGTTGCCCGCCAGGGATTTTCCCGAAATTGAAAAATTTTCCCATCAAAAACTCTTGATGCGCTATCGAAATCACCTGAAACAGTATGGCTTTGAAGAAGCCATTGCCATTTGCCATTCCAATTTTGCTTGCCAAAAGATCAATACATACATAAGAAAACACCGCTTTGGAAAGGCGCATTTAGAGCTGCAAGTGGACGATATTTTGATGGTCACCCAAAACAATTATTTGGTACCCTTGGTCAATGGCGATTTTGTGAAAGTGAAAAATATAGGCGACCGAAGAATGCAAGGCGGATTTCATTTTGTGGAGCTGCGGGTGGAGGCCAAACACAACAAAAAAAACTATAAAACGCTTTTGTGTTTGGATGCTTTGCACAGCAAAAGAGGAAACTTGGAGCAAGACCAGCAGCGCAGCCTGATGATTGATTTTGCTCGGAGAATACGCGAAAAAGGCATCAGGCGAAAAAGCCAGGCCTACAAAAAAGCCCTGCGGGAAGACCCTTATTTAAACAGCCTTCGCGCCGGTTATGGCTATGCCGTGACCTGCCATAAAGCCCAAGGTGGCGAATGGGACCATGTTTTCTTTTTCTTGCAAAATGGAATGTATGTCATGCACCCACAACATTTGTTGCGCTGGTGGTACACCGGAATTACCCGCGCCAAAAAGAAATTGTATCTTGTGGATGATTGGTGGATCGGATGACGCAAGGGGAGCAAGGGGTTAATGATTCAAGGGGTTAATGACTCAATAGGGAGCAATGATACAATGATATAATGATTGAAGGATTCAATGAATAATTGGATGGGGCATCAATTTTATAACAATAAAACCATAGACCAATGGACGAACAACTCCGAAAAGCCCAGGATTTAAGAAAGGCCCGGCATTATAAAAAAGCGGTGGAATTGTATGACACCCTTTGGGCGGAAAACAGCCGAGGTTTTAATCAATGGGATGGTTGGGGCTATGCGTACTGCCTATTCAAAATCCAACAGTTTAAAAAGTCCTTGAATATCTGTCGAAGTCTTTATCCGCGAGATAAGGATTTCAATTTGATTCGCTCTTTGTATGCCCGCAATATCTATTATACGCAATTTAAAGCTTCAGAACTTCCTTCATCAGAAGTATTACAAAAAGCACTTCAGGGAATTTTCAAACTCTCTTCGCCTTACGAACCTTATTCGGTGTGCCCGAAGGCCGTTTTTGATTTTGCCAAAATTGCGATGGGTCGGCAGCAAGTGCCCTGGCGTGAAATTGAAAAGTGGCTGGAACGGATGGATCCCAACTTGCTGGATGGCCAAGCTTTTGTTTATAAAGACCCAAAAGGACGTTCTGTTTCTATGGCTTCCAACCAAGAACAATGGTATGCTATGATGCTGCGCATTCAAGCCGGCCAAAACAAACCGGAAGAATTACTGAAAGTGCTGAAGGAAGCCCGCCAAAAAGGATTGCGATGGCATTATAACAACGACATCTGGTTTGCACGGAAAGAAGCCTTTGCCCTATATAGTTTAGGCCAAAAAGAAAAAGCAATCCGTATCATGCGAAAAATTTTGCTCCAAAAACAAGATTGGTTCCTCCTGTTTGATTTGGCCAAGATGTTGGAGAAGGGCGATGAAAAACTACAACGGTATTGCCAAGCTGCTCTAAAGCCGGGCAAAAAAACACATAAGATCAAGCTTTATTTAGCCTTGGGCAATTATATAAAGAATGAAAATCAAGAAATTGCAAGTCTCCATTTTGCTTTGGAAGCAGCCCTTCGCCGTGAAAACAAATGGGAAGTTTCTGCCGAAAAACAAAAGCTTTTGGAAGAAGCGGAAAAGGAAGGCCTGACCTCTTCTCATGATTTTATAAAAAAATTAAAACCCTTCTGGAAAAATCATCTTCCGGCAGAAAGCAAACGACAAGAAGGAACGGTCGAATTTGTATTTCCACATCAAAAATCCGGGTTTCTGAATTCGGGAAGCAAAAAGATATTTTTCGTTTCCGGAAAGTTGGAAGGCCAGCTCGATAAAGGAAGTAAAGTAAGCTTTATTTTGAAAGACAGTTATGACAAAAAGAAGAAAAAGGCTTCTAAAATGGCCGTTTCACTTAAACCTGCTTAAACCTTAATCTATGAACCTTGTAATCAATTCTTATGGTACGACGCTACAGAAAGAAAACAATCTTTTTGTCATCACCTCTCCGGAAGGAAAACAGCATTTTCCGGCCGATGTCGTAAAGACGATTTCGATCGGTAAGGCCGCCCGTATCACCAGCGATGCTATTTTGTTGGCCATTAAAAATCAAGTAGATGTATTGTTTGTCAATTCAATGGGCCAACCAGAAGGCCGAGTGTGGAGTGTGCAGTACGGTTCGATCAGCAATATCCGTAAAGCGCAAATCAATTTTCTGTATTCCCCTTTGGTCGTCCCTTGGGTCAAAGAACTTATCACGAACAAAATGGACAGCCAGGTGGCTTTGTTATTAGCCTTTCAGCCGGATCGCGAAGAAGATCTTAAAAAACATAATCGGTTCCAATCCGGGATCAACAGCATTGAAGATTATAAGCGAAAAATCAAGGCTACCAAGGCGGAACATCTACACGATATTGCACCCCGTTTACGCGGATGGGAAGGTGCTGCAAGCCGTCGTTATTTTCATCTGTTGGGCATGATGATGCCCGAAAATTACCGGTTTAAAAAACGCGATCGGCAACCGGCCAAAGATCCTTTCAATGCCTTATTGAATTATGCCTATGGAATTTTATACGGAAAAATAGAAGGCGCGCTGATCAAAGCAGGAATCGACCCCTACGTAGGAATCTTTCACCGCGATGATTATAACCGCCCGGCCTTGGTCTATGATTTTATTGAAAACTACCGCGCCTGGATGGATTTTGTGGTCTTTCAACTCAGTATAAATGAAGCGATTCCCCCGGAAGCCTTTGAGGAAAACGAAATCACAAAAGGGGTTTTATTGCAGCCTCTGGCCAAACGCATATTGATCCAATCAGTCCATGACTATTTTGAAGAAATCATTACCATAAACGGAAGGCCTTTAAGCCGTCTTTCCCATATAGAAGCCCGGGCCTCACAATTAGCCCAAACCTTTTTAAAAGCCAAAGAACATGTTATACCTCGGTAAGCACATCACTTCTGCACGGGATCCCTTGCAGCCCATAGCGGTAAAAAGAATTTATAAAGCGTTGAAAAACCCAAATGGGAAGGTAGCCGAACAACTCAATCGGTTGCAGCACATTCGATTGATTGATCCCAACAAATACAGAAAAATGAAAGTCGAGCTCCCTTATTTGATATGTGCGCAATTTCACCCGATGGTGCGGCGAAAAGAAAATTTCTTACACACCGAACGATTTTTGATCGATATCGATCATTTGTCGGAATATGAGATCGATCAAGATAAGTTGCGCAAAAAACTGAAGGCCGATCCACGCATAGAACTCCTTTTCAGTTCGCCGAGCGGAGACGGACTAAAAGTTTTGTTCCGGTTGAGTCAGAAAATAAGCGATAGCAGTTATTATGCGCTTTTTTATAAGGCATTTTGTTTGAAACTAAACAAAAAATACCAGTTGGGAGCTGCATTGGACAGCAAGACCAATGACGTAACCCGCTGTTGTTTTGTGAGCTACGATGCACAAACCTATTACAATGAAAATCCGGAAAAGATAGATCCGGAAAACTATCTGACTCAAGCGGGATTCATTGAATTTGATGAAGTCAAAAAAGAAATTAAAAAGACCGAAAAAGAAAATCGAAAAGAAACCCAAAAAGCCCGTATCAAGACAAAACCCAAAGTATTGACCGATGAGGTGCTCAACACAATAAAGGAGCGGGTCGGAAAACGAGTGCGAAAACCCAGCCCAAAACAATATTATCAACCTGAAGAATTGAACGACTTAGTTGAAGAAATCAAACCCCTTATAGAAGAAATGGGAGCCGAATTAATACAAACAAAGCCCATCAATTACGGACGGGTTTTAAGAATCAAGGTTGATAAATACTGGGCAGAAATCAATTTGTTTTACGGGCAAAAAGGAACTACCGTGGTGCGTACTTCCAAAACCGGAAGCCATAAAGATCTGGCCGATATGATGTTTGAATTATTAAAAGATTATTTTCAAGGCAGATAGTCATGGCTCAACCCCCCAAAAAAGAATTTAATTTAAAAGAACGGATCGAAAAACTTCGAAAAGCCGGGTTCAGCGTCGAAGAAAAGAAAGATCACGGCAAAAACCAACCAAGGGATAAAAGCGATATCAATCTGGCACCTTTGCCTGAACGGATTAAAAAGATCATCGGAATCATCCGGGATAAACCTGTTAAATCTACCACCATGAACTATTTGATCTTATACGACATCAGCAATAATAAAGTTCGGACTTTAGTGGCCAAATATTTGGAATCCAAAGGTTGTATCCGTATTCAAAAATCCGTATTTTTGTGTCACAGCACCCACAAAAAGTTTGATGAGATCAAAGATACATTAGTCGATATTAATGATACCTATGAAAACGAAGACAGTATTATTTTGATTCCTATTAATGTGAGTGATGCAAGGAGTATGAAACTGATCGGCAAAAACGTCAATATCAACCAGATTATCGATCCGCCAAATACGGTTTTTATTTAATGATTAACCTTTATTAACAGTGTCGAATATAAGAAAAAATAAAACAAAAAAGGGCAACACGATGAAATACAGCATTTTACACAGGACAGTCTCCGAACGGAACATCCACTACAACAAGGATTAAGAC
>CAZBXQ010000091.1:0-1564 GCA_964495935.1 uncultured Flavobacteriaceae bacterium | reverse complement strand
CACTCCGAACGGAACATCCACTACAACAAGGATTAAGACTGGCGGGTACTGTTATTTACAAAGATACGAAATAATCTCCGAACGGAACATCCACTACAACAAGGATTAAGACTTAAATGCCATCGTTTTTGCGATGGGAACACACATTCTCCGAACGGAACATCCACTACAACAAGGATTAAGACATCTTTTTCTGATATATATTGTATTTCTACATTTGCTCCGAACGGAACATCCACTACAACAAGGATTAAGACAGATAAATTTCCGCTACCTTCCAAAATATAGTAATTCTCCGAACGGAACATCCACTACAACAAGGATTAAGACTTTGTACAAACCTGCAATTCTCTAACATGTGTACTCCGAACGGAACATCCACTACAACAAGGATTAAGACAAAAACAATTAGATGTTAGGTGAAAGTTGTCGTCCCTCCGAACGGAACATCCACTACAACAAGGATTAAGACTTGCTTGACACGTGCATATTGAGGAGTTTTTCTAATACTCCGAACGGAACATCCACTACAACAAGGATTAAGACTTCTAATTCGTACTTGTTTCCGAATGCACTTAAAAACTCCGAACGGAACATCCACTACAACAAGGATTAAGACTTTTTCTCAATTTCTTCTTCGCTTAGAAAATCCTCCTCCGAACGGAACATCCACTACAACAAGGATTAAGACGAAAACACTTCGCAACATTTATTAAAAAATAATGCCCTCCGAACGGAACATCCACTACAACAAGGATTAAGACATTGATAGCAGCGGGCGTTGCTTATCTTGTGAAACACTCCGAACGGAACATCCACTACAACAAGGATTAAGACTTCTTTTTTCTCAAGCAAAGCCCTTTTTACATTACTCCGAACGGAACATCCACTACAACAAGGATTAAGACAATTATCAGGACATTTACAAACTATGTCTTCTGCAACTCCGAACGGAACATCCACTACAACAAGGATTAAGACTATTTATAATTAGCACCCTCATCATAATTAGCTACCCTCCGAACGGAACATCCACTACAACAAGGATTAAGACCACTGTTTGTTTCTTGATATGAGCAGTTCTGGAAATCTCCGAACGGAACATCCACTACAACAAGGATTAAGACAGTAAGGTTATAATCAATCACACCTTTACATATACTCCGAACGGAACATCCACTACAACAAGGATTAAGACTCCTGCATAGTAAACTATAGGAGATAGTATTATTAGGCTCCGAACGGAACATCCACTACAACAAGGATTAAGACTCTACCAGTTCCACTTCTCTCACATTTAATTATAATACTCCGAACGGAACATCCACTACAACAAGGATTAAGACAATTGAGGATATAGCTACAATAAACCCAGTTGTGGGCTCCGAACGGAACATCCACTACAACAAGGATTAAGACTTGATTGCAGTTTTGATTAATAGTATTAATAAGAACTCCGAACGGAACATCCACTACAACAAGGATTAAGACACATTCTTTCCCATGATACGAGCAGAAGTCTTCACTCCGAACGGAACATCCACTACAACAAGGATTAAGACCA
>CAZBXQ010000090.1:0-10935 GCA_964495935.1 uncultured Flavobacteriaceae bacterium | reverse complement strand
CCGGGGCAATAAGGTCATTTTGCAGCCCATTTTTGAAAGTTTAAATGACCTCAATACTCTTTTCGGCGTTTTGTTTAGTAATATCATAAAAAAAATATAATTCGTTTCCCAACATAAATAAAACCCTTCCTTTAATGTATATAATTAATAATCAATTATTTGTATATAAAACAGAAGGGTTTTTCAGGGGTATTCTTCACTTTTGGGGATTTCGTATTTTTGATAAAACCGTAAAATTATCTATATTGTGCCGGTTTAATTTTTAAATACTTCGCTTATAGCATAAAAATACGTATTGATAGATGGGGATTATGGTCTTTTAATAAAAATCATTTGATTGTTATGAAAAAGATTAATAATACAACACCCGATTCAACCTTGGTTGAAGCGTATTTAAACGGAGATGAAAGAGCGTTGTCGATTATTGTGGATCGACATCAGCAACATCTTTATAATTTTATTTATTCTAAAGTATTCGATGCGAATATAACAGAAGACATTTTTCAAGACACCTTTATTAAGGTCGTTCGGAATTTAAAAAAAGGAAATTATCAGGAAAAAGGAAAGTTTATCTCATGGGTAATGCGAATCGCCCATAATTTGGTGATTGATTATTTCCGGAAAAGGAAGCGTATGCCCAAATTTGAAAACAGAGAAGAATTTGATATTTTTTCTGTCCTTTCCAATGATGATCCCGACGCCGAACAGCAAATGATGACCGAACAGGATAAAATCTATTTGCGGCGCGCTATGCAGGAACTTCCGGAAGAACAACTGGAGGTCTTAGAAATGCGGGTGTATAAAGAAATGAGCTTTAAGGCCATTGCCTTACAAACCGATGTAAGTATCAATACGGCACTGGGCAGGATGCGGTACGCGCTTATTAATTTGAGAAAAGTGATTGGGGAACATAAAGTTATGCTGGCCGAACAATAAGCCTTATTTTGCTTCGTTATAAGAAGGAAGAAAAAACCTAATAGATGATCTTCCATGAAGCAAAAATACGCAAACATTAATTGTAAATCGTGTAAGCAACGAATTCCCAAGAGAGGCCCCCGAAAGGAGACTATTAATTTTATTTTGAGCTATTCCAAAGCCCTCAAAATCCAAAATCTGGGGGATATAAAAATAGAAACGATTCTAAACTGAGGGGGTAAAGAACCCAACAGGAGGGTATAATTTTTTATACCCCCCTTGTGGTTCAGCGTCGGTTGGTCTGTTTTCTGTTATAGTCTTTTATTACACTTTTACGGCCGATGGTTTTGGTAATAATATCCCGATCCAGATTCCAGCCTCGGGCCGGTGAATATTCACGGCCGTAAAGAATGATTTGCACATGCACTTTTCCCCAGGTTTCTCGGGGGAATAGCCGTTTTGCGTCTTTTTCGGTCTGTTTTACGTTTTTACCGGTAGATAAAGCCCAGCGATACATTAATCGGTGGATGTGGGTATCTACGGGAAAAGTTGGGATCCCGAAAGCTTGAGAAAGAACCACACTCGCCGTTTTGTGCCCTACCGCAGGGAGTGCTTCTAACTCCTCAAAAGTTTGGGGAACCTGTCCGTTGTGTTTTTCGATCAGGATTTGAGAAAGTCCATGGATACCTTTTGATTTCATGGGGGAGAGCCCGACCGGACGGATAATATTTCGGATTTCTGCTACCGATAATTTGACCATGTCATAGGGATTATCGGCACGGTCAAAGAGGAGTGGCGTGATTTGATTCACCCGTTTATCGGTACTTTGAGCCGACAGAAGTACCGCAATAAGCAGGGTATAAGGATCGCTGTGATGCAACGGGATTTCGATCTCGGGATAAATTTCATTTAACGTATTTATAACGAAATCTACTTTTTCTGATTTTTTCATTTTTTGTATTTTACTGCAAAAATAAGAATTATGACGACTTTAAAACCGGGAGATTCAGCTCCTGATTTTTCCTGCGCCGATCAGAACGGGAATATTCGAAAATTAGAAGACTACAAGGGTCAAAAACTGATTCTCTTTTTTTACCCCAAAGCCAATACGCCGGGGTGTACGGCAGAAGCTTGTAATCTAAGAGATAATTATAAAACTTTACAGGAAGAGGGATATCAATTATTGGGAGTCAGCGGAGATTCTCAAAAACGACAGCAGAACTTTAGGAAGAAATACGATTTCCCTTTTCCGCTATTGGCCGATGAAGATAAAGAAGTTTTAAAGGCTTATGGTGTCTATGGAGAAAAAAAGATGTTTGGTAAAAAATATATGGGTATTCATAGAACTACTTTTGTAATCGACGAAGATGGTATTATTCAGGAGGTTATCAAAAAGGTAAAGACTAAGAATCATGCTGCTCAGATTTTGAATTGATATTGTAGGGATGGGGAACAGCGATGTCGATGAGGTTTAATTCCCCGAAGCGATGCGTGCGATATCGGCAATTCCCGTTTTTAATTTTTGGATGATATCCCGATTTTTTCCGGAGAGTCGATGTCTCTTATTCAACCATTCAAAATCGTTGGTGGTGATGTGGGTTTGCTTTTGGTGATCTTCCCAAACTAATAGTTTTGCCGGCAAGTCAATTGCAATTACCTGATTTTCCTGCATTAGTCCGGTTCCTCCTGTTTTGGGGTTTCCAAAAATAAAAAGAAGGGTAGGATTGAGCTTTCTATCGTGTCTCTCGGCACTCTTTGCGTGATCGATGATCCCAAAAATGTGAAATCCGTTTTCTTTAAGCAAGGCCTTTACCCGGCTGGTGGTCTCTTGAAAAGAGTATTGTGAGTTTAGGGTTAAGATTCCATTTTCTTTTGACATCGTTACCAGCTAAAGAATTTTAAATGCATCTTTTTCTTTTAAGAAGGGATACGTTTTTCGAGTAGCTTGGAGGTGTGTTTTGCTGAGTACCAGGGTTTCTGAAAATTCTTCATCCCAGGCGGCAGTAGATAGCTTTTTGCCCACGGCATTATAAACTGCCGAGTGGCCGTTATACTCGATTTGATTTCCGTCCCTTCCAATCCGATTGAGTCCGGCGGTATAACAGAGATTTTCTATACTTCGAGCCCGCAGCAGCGTGTCCCAGTGTAAAATCCGGCTTTCGGGCCAATTGGCAATATAAAATAAAAGGTCGTAATCCTCTTGGTTCCTCGCCCAAACCGGAAAACGCAGGTCAAAACAGATCAACGGGCAAATCCGCCAGCCTTTATATTCGATGATTCGTTTAGTGGGGCCGGGTGAGTAACTTTTGTCCTCACCGGCAAAGCTGAATAAATGGTGTTTGTCGTACACTTCATATTTCCCGTTTGGAAAGACAAAATACAAGCGATTTCGATATTCTCCACGGGCTTTTACAATCACACTTCCGGATAGGGCTGCTCCTGTTTTTTGAGCTTGCTTTTGCAGCCATTGCAGGGTGGTGCTATCGCCATCTTCTGCCAGTTTTGTGGAGTTCATGGAGAATCCGGTGGTAAACATTTCCGGTAATAAAATTAAATCCGTCTGTGGATTCAGCGTTTTTAATTTTTCTTCAAAATGCTGTCGGTTTTTTTGAGGTTTCTCCCAAAATAATTCCGTTTGCAATAGGGTCAGTCGCAGCTCTTCCATAAATTCGAAAATAACCAAATTTATTGAGGGTAAGAAAAGAATTAACCGATATAATCCTTTAAAGCATCTATATATTCTTCAAAAGCCCGAGCTCCTTTTTTAGTAATGGAGCAGGTGGTTAACGGATAATTATTTTTAAAGGTCTTTTTTACTTGGAGATAGCCGGCCGCCTCTAATTTTTTGATTTGAATACTCAGGTTTCCGGCAGTGGCATGAGTTTGTTCCTTCAAATAGGTAAAAGCAGCCGAATCGACTTGAGATAACAAGGATATAATGGCCAGCCGTAACTGTGAATGTAATAATGGATTTAATTTCTTAAACATTATTAAGCCTTTGAAAAATAAACTTTTTTGTAGAGTAAGATTCCCGGGATGAGATAACCTATTAAGATGGCGCAGGCGAAAATCAACAATTGATAATTAGCGGTTTCGGGCTGTGAGGCACTTAAAAATGCGGCCAGTGAAAAAAGAACGAAACAAATGCTCCCGATAATAAAAGCATTTGACCGAACCCCCAACCCGAAGATAAAAGTGGCAAATCCGGTTAACAACAAAATAAAGGGAATGGGTGAAAGTTGCGCTTGTACACAGAAATACATGGTAACGAATAGTACGATTGTATAACCAATCCACATTCTATTAAGAAGCGAACCGATGTGTGTTTGCACGCCCGGTGAATGCGATTTTCGATATCCGATGACAGAAGACAGGATTCCCGCCAATACCGGAAAACCAATCCAGTTTGCGATTGTCCAATGGGATAAGGCTGTAGGATCGTCGGTTGAAATCACGATTAAATAATTACTACAACTGGCGAGAATAAGAGCGATGCCCCAAATAATCATATAAATGCCCTTATCGGCATAGTTTTGTCGAGTGGCATAAACCATTTTTTGGATGATTTCGAGACTTTCTTTTGGATCTAAAGAGGGATTTTCAGGTTTCATGATTTCAGGCTTTGGAAATAATCAATTAATTGAATATACGTTTTACACCGCGTTACAGATATGGAAGGTTGTTCCTTTTTTGTGATATGTAGTACCGTGTATGGTCTTTTAGTTCATTTTTAAAAGATTTCGTTTAAACAGCCAAATGGCGATTCCATTTAAAAGTATTCCTATTACGAGCAGGACTAAAATACGGGACAGAAAAACAGGATCGAAAATCGATAGATTCCGCCAAAAGATATCGTAGAACCCTTGAATACTCCAGTAATTCACAGAAATTACAGCGATTTTTTGCATGAGCTCCGGCATTAAGATAAGCGGTAACATACTTCCTCCCAGGGCACTCAAAACCAGAATAATTAAGGTAGAAAGACCTTGCACTTGTTGCCGGGTTTTGGCAAATGAAGCCAGCACTACGCCAAAAGCAGAACAGGCAAATGCCGTGGCTACGATGGTAATGGTCATGCCCCAAAAATGGGTATAGATATCCAAGCCGAACGCAAGTCCCGCGAAAATAAACATGATAAAGAGCTGACCGATGGAGATTACATTGGCCGATATCATTTTTCCAAATAATATAGTTGTGGGACGAATCGGGGTGTATAACAGACGTTTTAAGGTACCCCCTTGTTTTTCATCCAATAATCCCATCCCGATACTCACGACAGAGAACAAGAGCATCATTACGGCGGTTCCTGCGACAGCTTGTATCAATCCCATATCCGTATCTCTTTTTGAGGCAATTAGTTTTGTCATTTTTATATCGGTATCAAAAAAAGCGGGAGTTGTGTTTTTAACCGTTTTATTTTTTATAATGCCCTGCGAAATCATGGCAAACAAATGATCAGATTGGGTGTAAATTTCTTGTTGTTGATCAGGACTTGTTGCCCCTACTATTCTATCAAACTGATGACGCATAGCGGTTTTCGGATTTCCGATGGTATAAGGCATCATGATCATTATCGGGATTAAAGACTGTTGCACCAATCCCATTTGGATTTCCCGGGCCTCGTCGTATTGCAGCTCCAGCGGCAGCTGTTTTCCCAGACGTAAAGAATCGGAAAAACCCTTGTGGATTACCAACACAGCTCCCTGGTCTCCCTTTTTTATACGCTCCTGAGCCTTTAAGAACGGAGTCTTGTGAAGGCTGATATTCTTTATGGTATCCATTATGGAAAAGGCTTCTTCCGAGGCCTCTGTATGGTCCAGGTCGCTAATCAACAGGGTTACTTTGGACGTCTTATCACTGCTGCCTACTCCGCCGAAGGCAAAGGCAAACAAGGTAATCAGAACAATAGGAACCGCAAACGATAACAACAAGGCGCGGCGATCTTTTAAAAATAATTTCAGGTCTTTTAAGGTTAGTTTTATCATAATCAGTCTCTGAGTTGTTTTCCGGTTAGGCTTAAGAAGATCGTTTCAAGATTGATTTGCTTGACTTCGATGTTGCGAATGGGAGCCTTCAAATCACTGCACTTTTGAATAATTTTCAATAAATCGGTTGTGGGCTGTGACGAAAAGAACTTTAAGGTATTTTTTTTACGTTCGATTTTTTGCCAGAAGGATTGCAGGGATTCGTAAACTTTGGTTTTTAACGATTCAAATTCAATAATGATTATTGCCTTGTGCCGGTCCCGTGATCGGAGTTCTTCTAAAGTTCCTTCAGCTATGATTTTTCCGTTATCGATAATCCCGATTCGATCACAGAGGCGTTCGGCTTCTTCCATATAATGGGTGGTATAGATAATGGTCATCCCATCCTGATGAAGTTTTTCAATAACCTCAAAAATTAAATTTCGGCTTTGCGGGTCGATCCCTACGGTGGGCTCGTCCATAAACAGGATTTCCGGACGATGCAATATGGCCGCAGCGATGTTAATGCGACGCTTCATTCCGCCGGAATAAGTTCGGATTAAATCCCCTTTTCGTTCGGCGAGTCCGAAAACCCTCAGGATTTCTTCAATACGGGGGATTAACTCGCTTATGGGGATCTGATAAAGGCTGCCCCAAAACTTTAAATTATCAAGAGCCGAAAGCTCTTCGTATAAGGCGATTTCCTGCGGAACAACACCGATTATTTTTTTGAAATCTAAAGCGGATCCGTTGGGGTCTTCCCCTTTAATCAAGACCCTTCCCCGGTCGGGTTGAAGAAGCGAGGTGATAATGGACAATGTCGTGGTTTTACCCGCTCCGTTAGGTCCCAATAAACCATAAAATTCGCCTTGATGAATGGTAAATGACAGACCATCTAAAGCGCGTTGGCTCCTAAACGATTTTTGTAAATTCTTGACTTCTATGGCTTCCATACGTTGTAAAACTTTATAGAAAAGAAAGGTGAATTCTTCCTCAATTAGGATGTAAATATAAAGTAGTTTATAATATAAACCAAAATTTTATGCATCGATTATTAATAATTATCCATCACATGATAGTAGTGCTATGGATTATATCAATGCCCATTTTTACGACCTACGGATAATCAATTAAATCTATAAAAGTTTCGGAGTTGATACTTCACATATAAATTTATGCTTCTTATTTGGAAATAATGGTTTCGGTTTTAAACGTTTACAAATGATTATAAAAGAATGTAAACGTATATATACCGAATGAGACAAGGGAACTCCTGCATCTTTGTACTGTTGAATTGAACCAATGATATTCAACTTTAATTAAAAATCTTTGTTATGAGCTTTCTAAGAAATCGTGTACAGTTAATGGGGAATTTGGGAAACACCCCGGAGATCAAGAACTTAAAGTCCGGCCAAAAGCTGGCTAAATTTTCATTGGCTACCAATGAATTTTATACCGATAAAACGGGAGAGAAGATTCAGCATACCGATTGGCATGCTATAATTGCTTGGGGAAAATTGGCCGAGATCGTCGAGAATTACCTGGATAAGGGACGGGAAGTCATCGTTGTGGGAAAATTAACGTATAATCAATACAAAACCGATACAGGGGAAAAACGTTACTTTACGCAAATTCAGGCCGATGAAATTCAGATGCTTAAAAAGTAGAATGGGAGGAGCAGGGGAGCCTACTATTTATTGTAAGGCTCTCTTGCTTTTTGTTAATCAATTGTAAATCCCATTTTAATTTTAGCGAGGGATTTGCGCTTGCTCTATATTTGTCGTCCATATTTTAAAAACCAATATCATGATTAAAAAAGGAATTTTAAGTGTCTTAGTATTACTTATGGCGGTACCCATTTTTGCACAGGAAGACGATGAAGAGGAGAAAGAAGATGAAATTGCAGAAGGATGGACCAACGGCGGGAACTTCGCTCTGATGTTTAATCAGGCAGCTTTCAATGCCGATTGGATGGCCGGTGGAACATCCAGCATTGCGGGCGATCTGGCAATTGATTATGCGATTACTTACCGAAAAGACAGATTGACTTGGATCAATAATTTTATCGGAGAATATGGTTTGACCAAACAGAGAGGAGAGGAATTTACCCGAAAAACCAGTGATCGATTGGAATTGAGCTCGATTGTAGGCTATAAGGTAACCGAGGAATCTCACTGGTCGTATTCTTTCTTTGCCGATTTTCGCTCCCAGTGGGCCAAGGGGTATGAATATGATGACGATAACGGAATACGGACGGAAATGACTCGGTTTATGTCACCGGGATATTTGAAATTTGGTCCGGGTATGCTGTATGAGAATGGTGATATATTACAAGTGAACGTGGCACCGGTTACCTCACGCTTCGTTTTTGTAAACGATCGGTTTACCTCGGGCCCGGATTACGAAAGCGAATCCTATTATGGAATGAAACCCGGAAAGAGCATGCGCTATGAATTTGGTGCTTCTATCGATGCGGTATCCGTATTGCCTCTTTTTGAAAATGTAACCTTAAATCAAAAGTTGAGTCTCTATTCCGATTATTTGGATAAGCCTCAGAATGTGGATATGGATTATACCTTGAAATTAGATATGAATATCAATAAATATATGTCTGCTAATTTTGTTTTCCAAGCCATTTATGAAGATAAAGCAGTAGCTCATTTCCAAATTCGGGAGATGATTGGAATTGGTTTTAGTCACAAGTTGTAGGGTATATCCAATCCGATATAGAATAGAAACCTGCCTATGGCAGGTTTTTTTGTGCTTTCTATCAAAGGTCGAATGGATTGATAGCCCCGGATTTTAGAATTGAAACAAGATTTTTGGTATTCAGAGTCCGGAGAGGAAGGTAAGAAGAACCACAGCAGATTGGGTCGAAACCCGATTCTATAAATCTTCTTCAAACCTCTTTTTGAAATCCTACATCTTTACTTTTTCAGCTTTTGTTTTTAGCATTTTGAGCTCATCCCGAAACCGAGCAGCTTCGATAAAATCCAGTTCCTTAGCGGCGATTTCCATTTGTTTTCGAACTTCCCGCATACGGGCTTTCAGTTCTTTTTCAGTAAAATACCGTACTTCTTTTTCTGCGGCCTCCAGAGTATCGGCCTTTTCAAACTGATAGGGTTCTTTCTTAAGCCCCACTAAAGCGGTATCCAGTTTTTTCTTTAGCGGTTGCGGAGTAATATCGTGTTCGGTATTATAGGCAATTTGCTTGCCCCGACGGTAATGGGTTTCATCTATGGTTTTTTGCATGCTGTCGGTGACCTTATCGGCATAGAGAATAGCTTTTCCCTCGACATGTCGTGCAGCCCGGCCAATGGTTTGTGTCAAAGAGCGATGACTCCTTAAGAATCCCTCTTTATCGGCATCCAAAATAGCGACGAGGGAAACCTCCGGAAGATCCAATCCCTCTCGTAAGAGGTTAACGCCCACTAAAACATCAAAGACGCCGGCCCGTAAATCATGCATGATTTCCACTCGTTCCAGAGTATCAATGTCAGAGTGGATATAGCGACATTTAATATCAATTCGATCCAGATATTTAGTCAGCTCCTCGGCCATTCGCTTCGTCAGGGTGGTCACCAGGGTACGTTGTTTTTTTTCTACACGAAGCTCAATTTCTTCAATCAAATCGTCAATTTGATTAATACTGGGGCGAACCTCAATAATGGGATCTAACAATCCGGTGGGACGAATTACCTGTTCTACATACACCCCTCCGGATTTCTCCATTTCATAATCCGCGGGAGTAGCACTGACGTACATAACCTGATTTTGCAGTTTTTCAAATTCCTCTTTTTTCAGCGGGCGGTTATCCATGGCTGCAGGAAGGCGAAAACCATATTCTACTAAGGTTTCTTTTCGAGATCGATCCCCCCCGTACATCGCACCCACCTGCGGAATGGTAGCATGACTTTCATCGATAATCATCAAAAAGTCATCCGGAAAATAATCCAACAAACAAAATGGGCGGGTTCCCGGGCTCCGACCGTCCAGATAGCGGGAATAATTTTCAATGCCGGAGCAGTAGCCCAATTCCTGCATCATTTCCAGATCAAAATGGGTGCGTTCTTCGAGGCGTTTGGCCTCTAACGGCTTTCCGATTTCATAGAAATACTCGACCTGTTTCCCCAGATCGATACGGATTTGATCCATGGCCCGATTCAGGACTCCCGGAGATGTTACAAACATGTTTCCGGGGTAGATATCGACCTTTTCATATTTTTCGATAAGGGTATTGTCGATCACATCAAAACGTTCGATATCCTCGATTTCATCCCCGAAAAAGTGAACTCGAAAAGCGTCATCGGCATAGCTGGGGAAGATATCGACGGTATCGCCTTTAATGCGGAAATTCCCTTGAAGAAACTCGGCCTCGGTGCGAGAATACAGGCTTTGCACCAATTTCTTCAGTAAATCCGTTCGTGAGATTTCCTGTCCTACATGAATAGAAACCACATTTTTTTTAAACTCCACCGGGTTTCCAATACCATACAAGCAGCTTACTGATGCCACCACAATAACATCGCGCCGCAAGGAGAGAAGGGAGGAGGTTGTTGCCAATCGCAACTTTTCGATTTCATCGTTGATGGATAAGTCTTTTTCGATATACGTTCCGGAAGTCGGGATATATGCCTCGGGTTGGTAGTAATCATAATAGGAGACAAAATATTCGACTAAATTATCCGGAAAAAACTGTTTAAATTCAGAATAAAGCTGAGCCGCCAGGGTTTTGTTATGGGCCAGAACCAACGTAGGACGCTGAACCTGTTCCACGACCTTGGCCATGGTGTAGGTTTTACCGGATCCGGTGACGCCCAGTAAAGTTTGATATCTTTCACCGCTTTCGATCCCTTCAGAAAGTTGGCGAATCGCCTGCGGTTGGTCTCCCGTAGGCTCAAATTCAGATTGTACCTTAAATCTCATAGTCTTACAAAATTAAATATTTTGAAATGATTTAATGGGGGTTTAACGGGAATTTGAAATAAAGACAGTTTGAGTTAAAAAATTGAAATTTAAACTTGGGACTTGTGACTTGGGACTCGTTGGTTGGGGG
>CAZBXQ010000089.1:0-11173 GCA_964495935.1 uncultured Flavobacteriaceae bacterium | reverse complement strand
AGGAATCAAGCGGGTTGATCTGCAAGTTCAGCTCGGAGATAAAAGACCTAAAAAAGTCGTCAACCAACCGCTGGTTAGAACTCCCGTTAAGCGTGTGCTTTTGGGCCGTGGCCGTATGCGCCTCCATTTCCTCGTGCAGGGTCTTACTTTTTTGCGATCCACAGGAAAAAAATACGATCAATAAGAGAATCCAAATCCGGTTCATTCTTTACCTTTTAAATGGTCTGTAAGAGTTTTATTGTGCTTCCGTAATTCTCGATTTTCAGACTGTAGGAGCTTGATCCGTCTTTTTAAAATCCGGATCTCCTCCTTCAGCATCTTCTCCTTTTGGTTAAAGAGTACCGTGATATCTTCAAATCGTTGCTGATACCGCTGCTCCAGATCGTCGAGAATCTTCGCATAATGCTTGGAAAGCTTGACATCATTATCGATTTCGGCACTACGTACTTCAGCTTTGGTCTTTCGACGGCCAAAAAACCAGCCCACAAATCCGGTGGCAAAGACCGAAATCCCACTAATGATTGCGCCCCATAAGTCTCCAAACAAATCCATCATCATAGTTTTACGGTTGCCAGCCATTTCTTTACGTCAAAGCTCGGGCATGCCTTGGCCACGCCCGGGAAATCCCGGTGGCCCAAAATATCGGCCGCCGGAAATTTGGATTTCAGTTCTTTGAGCAAACCGATCTGCGCCGCCTTTTGGGCATCCGTACGGGTGTCTTTTGGCCTTCCTGCCGTATCGATACCGCCTATATAGGAGATGTGGATACTGTCGTGGTTATGGTCTCTCACCCCGTTGCTCACCTTTTCAATCGGGAGGAGCGGGGTGATTTTCCCGTCACTCTCAATGATATAGTGATACCCGGGATACCTCCATCCCAGCTGGTTCTTCCAATAGTTTTGGATACTGGATATAGAGGTATTCGGCGGGGTGGCCGTACAGTGCAGTACAAGGTGGTTGATCGTTCGCATTGGGGCTGGGTTTACGCGTCGGTAGCTTGCACCAGGACCGATACTCCTTCAAAATTCTTGCGTCGGGCACGCCCGCCCATTCGTACCAGGAAGGAGTAGATGTCGCCGTAATAGGTCGGGTCGTTCTCGTTGGCAAAAGCCTTGGTAGTCCCGATCGCTTTTTCCAGCATGTTCTCATTCCAGGCGAGGATCCCCTCCATGTCGGTGGCAGCTGTGACTGCACCGGGAGCCTTAAATTCCCCGTCATCGTCTAAGATATACACCTCAGATCGGGAGTGGATAAAAAATCCCTGGGCCTTGTAAACGATGCCTTCCCGGCGTTCACTTTCGGTAACGGCATTCATGGCCGTAATGGTGGCCAGATCCCCGGCGGGGAACATTTGTGATTCGGCGTCGGGCGTCAATAGGATGTGCATTTTCCCTTCGCTCCAAGCCTTTTGTTTTTTGATCAGGTTACGCAGGCGTTGCAAATCCTTGAGCTGGTAGGCCTTCCGGTTTCCGGTTGCGCCGTCCAGTCCGGCCGGTACGGCATTTCCATCGGTATTAATGATGTTGTTAGCCGGTAATTCCGCGTTGTTTCCTACAGGCGACAGCCGGAAATTAAGCAACATTCCGTTGGCCACTTCCTCAGATATATTTTTGACGTCCTGATCCAATACGCTTCGGCGTTTGTCATACGACAGCTCGACCGTTTCAGCGTTGGGGATGTAAACCGGATCGGTCGTGTACTCATCGATTTTATAGAGTACTTCCGTATCCGTACGTTTTGCCGGTGTGGCCGGTACGCTGGTCCGGTTCTTTTCAACTGCGGAAGGTTCTCCCGCCTGGGGCAGGTGAACGACCGTTCCATTCAAAATATTACCGGGGTCGACATTGGCCACGTGATTCAGAAAGCTGTTGTCCTCCAACAGTTTTTCCTGAATCGAGCGGTGCCAGATTTCAATTTCTAATGCCATGATTATAGTGATTAGTGGTTAATGATTAGTGGTTAGTTTGCTTTACCGAATTCCTTTTCCTTCAGTTCCTCAAAGTAATCCGGGTCGGTTTCCTTCAGTTCGGCCAGTAATCCCTGGCGGTCCAGTTCATCCCAGCTCTTTCCCTTGAATTGTGCCAGGGGGTCGGAACCGTCATCCAAATTATCAGAGATCTTATCCCGTTTCGGAAGAGCTTTGAGCAAGGCTTCGGCGGTCTCTGCGGGAAGTGCCTTGACGGCATCCGCGCCGGAGGCATCCAGCCGGCCATCCTTGACGGCGGCGTCTACCTTTTTACCGATTTCGGCCTTGCGGCGATTGTCCTCGGCGGCTTTCAGTTTATTTGCCGTTTGTTCAGCTTTTTTTAAGCTGGAACGAACCGATTCTAATTGTTTTTCTTGGGCTTTGATAGCCTTTAGAATAGTCTCCTCGGTAGCTTCCTCAGAGAGCCCCAGGTGTTTTGCTAAGATTTTCATTTCGCTTGTTTTTGATTGTGATTTGGGTTCAGGTATAGTTTTTTGAGCCCCCGATAGGTGATCGGCCCAATTCCGGGGGCTTTCTTCTGGATGGTTCGGTAGTAATACGGCCGCAAAACGCTCATAGAGATTAGTAACGCGGTAATCATCGTCTTCCAATTCCTCCACCTCCGCCTCGGCATCAATGACTCCGGCAATCAGCCCTTCAGTTTTAGCCTCCTGGGCATCAAACCAATTATTGCCGCTGAGCCATTTGCGGGCATCGTGGGTAGATCTTCCGGTTTTATGGGATAGTTTCTTCACGAAATTCCCCTCTATTGACCGCAGCAGCTTGGCCGTTTGCAGATGCTCGGCGGCATTTCCATAGGTCATTCCACTGGGGGCATGAATCATCAGGAAACCATTTTCGGCCAGATAGACCTCGTCGCGGGAAAGCGCGATCACAGCCCCCATAGAGGCCGCAATCCCAATGATCTCAATACGGATATCGGCCTTGGAGCTGCGCAGGGCATTATGGATCAAGTTGCCGTCAAAAACAGACCCGCCGGGGGTGTGTAATTTTATCGTGATCGGTCCGGCTTGATCTTCCAAATCTTTCAGGTAATCTATAAAGCGCATCCCGTCTCCCTCCCAGATGGAGCCGTAGGCCGTCAGTGTATTTCCGTCAACTCGATAGATCATAGTTCTCGCGGTTTTCTGAAGCAAATTTGCGGGGCTTCCGGGAATCCCACAAATTCAAAAAGTATGATACCCTCATTTTAAGGGTATCATACTGTTAAAATGAGGGTATCATAGATTTCCTTTTTTCGGATAAGTACCATTAAGTGGATTTTTGTATCAAACAAGCATCTGTATTATGGCAAAGAAACGACGCGGCCGCATGACCAAGGAGGAACGACGGGAGCTCATGGAGCTTGCCCGGATCTATTTTTTAAAGGAAGAGATCACCCAAAAGGAGATTGCCGAGCGCATCGGGGTGGGTGAAAAGACTATTGGCCGGTGGATTGAAGAGGAAGGCTGGCGCAAGCTGAAGCGCAATATCCTGCTTACCCGCGAGGAACAGCTCTCCAACCTGTATGCGGAGCTGGAGGAGATCAATGAGGAAATCAAAAACCGGGCTCCCGGTAAACGGTACGCCGACAAAATTCTGGCCAATACCCGGCGGTACCTCATTAAGGATATTGCCGATTTGGAAAGAGAGACCTCGACCTCCGAGTTTATCAATGCTTTTACTCCGTTTATCAATGACGTCAAGAAAGAAAATCTGGACGACGCCCGAACGATCGCCGGCTATGCGGATGTCTATATTAAAACCAAATTAAGGTAAGTTTAAAATGATTGTAAGCCCCAAACATACCAAGGAAGACAAACAGGCACTCGATTTCTGGGATCGTTATTACGAAGATCTGAAACAGGAGGACGGAATCGTCGATCTCTTTGAGGATCCCGAGGATAAAAAGGAGCGCATTTCAACATTGGAAAAGGACCACGAGGCGTGGTTTAAGTATTACTTCCCCAAATACTACTCCGCCGAGCCGATGCCTTTCCACACCCGCAGTACCAACCGGATCATGAAAAATGCCGAGTGGTATGAAGTGCGCGCCTGGTCCCGGGAGCTGGCCAAATCCGGGCGTACGATGATGGAGGTGATCAAGTTGGCCCTTACCGGGCAGGTTCGTTTTGTGATCTACGGGAGTGCGACCAATGACAGCGCCAAAAAATTATTGAAGCCGGTCAAGCTGGCCTTTGAAAAAAACCCCCGGATTATCAATGATTATGGCAATCAAATGAACTGGGGGAACTGGTCGGAGTCACTTTTTACCACCCTCTCCGGGACGATGTTTATAGCCGTAGGCGCCAGGAATACTCCCCGAGGTGCCCGTAATGAGGAAATCCGGCCGGATATGATTGTCATGGACGACTTTGATACCGACGAGGATTGTCGAAACCCGGAGATCGTCCAAAAAAAATGGGATTGGTTTGAGCAGGCCTTATATGGCGCACGCTCCATTTCAAACCCGTTAAGAGTATTATTCAACGGGAATATCATTGCCAAGGATTCCTGTATTACCCGCGCCATGGATCGCGCCGATAAAGTAACGAAAGTGAACATCCGGGATAAAGACGGAAAATCTACCTGGCCCACCAAAAACACAGAAGAGCATATTGACCGGGTACTTTCTAAGATAAGCTTTTTCTCCGGGCAAAAAGAGTATTTCAATAATCCTATCGATAAAGGTACGGTCTTTCAGGAGCTCAATTACAACCGGGTGCCGCAGCTCAAAAACTGTACCCGCGTGCTCGCTTATTTTGACCCCAGTACTTCCAACAAAGACAAGACCCGGGCAAAAAAGGGGACCAGCTATAAATCGGGAGTAATCATCGGGGTTAAAAACCTGCGGTATTACGTGTATTGGCTCCGGGTTCAACAGACCAATACCGCGGGATTTGTAAAGTGGCTTTTTGAGGCCGACCGGTTCCTGCATGATGCGGGGGTGGACACGTACAAGCTGTGGATTGAAAATAACAGCCTGCAGGACCCCTTCTATGAACAGGTAATCAAACCCGCGGTCAAGAAAATGGCCCGCAAAAAAGGATACACTATCCCGCTGGTACCGGATGATCGGAAAAAACCCGAAAAGTTTTTCCGTATCGAGGCCACCCTGGACCCCATCCATCGGGATGGAAATTTGGTTTTTGATCAAAAACTGAAGGGAACCGAGGATATGAAGGTGATGGATGATCAGATGCTCGCGGTTTCCCCAACCTGCACGGTAATGGACGGCCCCGATGCGCTGGAGGGCGGGGTATGGCGGCTCAACTGGATGAGCCGGCAAAGTACCGGGAAACCGAAAATTATCAAACCAACCCCGAAAAGAAAACGATATTAACCCTTTCGAATTCGATTTTCGAGTTCGATTTCAAATTTAAATTATGAGCTACATCACCCCCGAAGAACTCAAAACCCACGCCTATGATGAGGAAATTGCCGAGATCATACGGCAAGATGAAACTATCGCCTTGGCCGCTATCGACATGGCCCAGGAATTCGCCGAAAGCAAACTGATGAAACACTATGACACCAAAGCGATTTTTGAGCAAACCGGAAGCGCACGCAGCTCCCTCCTGGTCAAGTTTATCAAAGACATCGCCATCTGGGAGATTATTGGGCTGGCCAACCCCAGCATTGACTATGAAGACAAGAAATTGCGGTATCAGGATGCCGTGGCCTGGCTAACGGCTGTCTATAAGGGTATGCCCGCCAACTTCCCCAGAAAAGAAGAGGAAGAAAGTACCGCCAGTTTTGCCTATAAATCTGACCCGAAAAGGATCAATCGCTATTAGCACAAGCGCACAGCCGTGCGCTTCAACCTAAAACCCTACCCCATGCCAAAAAAACAAATCAAAATCTCCAACGTGATGATCGTCCAGCCCCCCAAACGGGAGATGATCGACATTCGCAATTATACCCGAAGCATCAAAACCGCCGACCGGGGCCGGAGACGGAAGCTGATGGATGTGTATGACAATATCATTAAAGACCCGGTTCTGGCGGAGTCTATTCGGAAACGGGTGCGACAGATTACCAACGGCGGCCTTAAGTTTATGAACAACAGTGAGGAAGTACCTCAAATGACCGAGTTTATAGAGACGCCCGCTATGCGGAAACTGCTGCGGGAAATCCTGTTGACGCGGTTTTATGGAAAATCCATCATTGAGATGGACTTTATCGATACATTCTCTATTGAGCTACTGAACCGCAAAAACTACGACACCGCCAAAAAGATGGTTCTCAAATCACCTTATGATGAGGAGGGCTGGCCGTATGAGGAGGATGACTTTTTATTGAATGTAGGCGAGGATGATGACCTGGGGTATTTGATGGAGTCGGCTCCCTTTGCTATTTTTAAACGGAACGGCGGGGCGGATTATGCCGAGTTCTGCGAGCTTTGGGGCATCCCGGTAATTGCGGCCCTCTATGACCCCGACGATGACAACGCCCGGCAGGAAATGGAAGAGACCCTAAAAAAACGGGGCGCGGGGGGATCGGTAGTGATGAGCAAGAACGGCGATATCAAAACCATTGGCACCACTGCCAACGGTGGGGTACATAAAGAGTTTCTGGAATGGCTCGACGAGCAGATCCTGATCGGTACCATCGGGCAGACGATGACCAGTAAAGACGGGGCCAGCCTGAGCCAGTCCCGGGTGCATGCCGATATTGAGGACGACATCAACGAGGATGACCAGGTGTATGTTTTGGAGGTCTTAAATCATCAACTCTTGCCCAAGCTTGAAAAACGGGGCTACCCCGTGGGAAAAGGGTATTTTATGTATCCGGAGCGGGACAATCTAAGCCTCAAGGAAAAGATTGAAATTGCCGAAAAGGTAGATGACCGAACCGACGGCGGAGTGGATGACGAGTATTGGTTTGAAATTACCGGAATCCCCCGGGGTACCCAAAAAAAGAAACCCGACAATGAAGGGAAAACGGAGAAAGAGAAATCCCCCTCCGGGAAAACCGTTACCGTTGACGAAGCCCACTTTTTTACCCGCCTCAAAGATTTTTTTGGCCACGCTCCTCGGTAGAGCTTCATCTATACGAGGAGCTGAACTGGGAAAGGCTCGACAAAAGTTATCATCATGCACATCATCACGGGGCTCCCGTGGCCGAAAAACAGCCCGACTGGGCCGATCTCTTGGCCAAGGCCTGGGTCAATCAGATTCGGGAGGTGTTTCGCAATAAAGGTTATGACGGCAGCCCCAGCAAGCCCATAGTGACGCAAACCGCCACGGCCTTGATGAAACCCATTGACGATGCCTTTAATCAGGGGATTGCCTATGACACCCCGGATTATGTGATGCGGGAGGTGCTAAAACAAAACATTTGGGATTTCTCGGTGGCCAAAAATCACCAGGATAATCTGGCCATCAATAACCTGCTATTAGACGATGATGGGAAGCTGCGCAGCTGGAACGATTTTAAGCGGGAAACCCGCAAGGTTGTAGGGCGTTCTAACCGGTATTTAAAAACCGAATACAACACCGTCGTAGCCGGGGCGCAGATGAGCCGCCTATGGATGGATATACAACGTGATAAGGAGCTCTTCCCGTTTGCCCGGTTTAGCGTTACCGAGGACGGCCGCACCAGTGAGATTTGCCAACCGCTGGCCGGGGTGGTGGTTTCGGTCGACGATCCGATGCTGGCCTATTATTTCCCGCCCAATCACTTTAATTGCCGTACGACGGTGGTGAAACTTCGCAAAGGCCCGGAAACCAAGGAGTACACCCCGCCCGAGATTCCCGAGGCCTTTCAGAATAATGTCGGGGATACCGGAGAGATTTTTACAAAGGATAATGAGTATATCAAAAATACGCCGAAAGATGTCCTTGATTATGGGAGGCAATACTACTTTGAACAGCGGCGTGAAGACCGGTATAAGGAGATCGTCTTTACGTCGCAAAAAGTAGGTCAAGGCGTATTTGGAATATTTAAAAATGGTAAACAATTTAAAAGCGAATTTGAAAAGAACAAAAAGGCTTTGCGCATCCTTGCACAAAATGGAGAGGAAGTCAGATTATTACCGGTCATAGAAGACGGGTTGACCAATCCGGATGGTTACAATATTTCATCCCAAAGATATATGGACGTTAAGGTACCGGAGGGAAATAACGGAAAAAACATTATGCAGGGAGCTTTAAAACAGGCGAGCCGACAAGAAGCCGAAGAACTGGTTATCCATCTTCTAAAAAAGCCGGACAGCTATCGTAAAATGTACGAGGCACTGCGGTATTCAGTTTTAAAAAATAGGAATAAAAATGTTGAAGTTGTCACCGTGATTTTTCCCGATAATTCAATTAGAACTTATGGCATCGAAAAAATAAGACAAAAAATAAAGAAGGCTCAAAATTGAGATTCCAATTTTAAGCCTCTGGGGGTGCGGGCGAATTCCCAAACACATGGGTTCGGGTCCCTCACCAACAGTACAAATATACAAAACTTATTGAAATGGCAGGTTTAGAAGATAAATTTAGAGCCCTGGAACGGGAAATTTCTGCAAAGCTGCGCAGGATTCCCCCCGCTATTGGGGATGAAGTTGTTACCTTTGCGGTTGATAATCTTGAAAAACAGGGCTGGCAGGGGAACGGCCTGGAGCCTTGGCCCAAACGAAAGAACCCGACCCAATGGGGCAAGCGCGACGAAGAGGATCGGGCACTCCTGGTCAAGACCGGAAAATTAAAACGGAGCATCCGGGTGGGGCGGATCGAGGAGGATAAAGTAAGCGTTATTGCAGGGGGTGCAGATGTGCCTTATGCCCGTGCCCATAATGAGGGATTCCAAGGACCGGTACACCAGCATGTAAAAGAGTATTTTAGGCGCACGAGAGACTTTAAAGAGATACGGGTGAAGGCGCATGATAGGACGATCCATCAAAACCTGCCTAAACGTCAATTTATAGGGAATTGGAACGAAAGCCCGGTACTGCAACAACGAATTAACACCGCCATCCGGGAGATCTTGAACGGCTAACTAATAAAACGCCATTATGAGGGCTATCGCTCATATCTATCGTAGGTATCAATGAGAAAAAATAGAGCATCATGGAAACACTTTACAAGAAATTAATAGAACTCCTGGGGGCGATCCCCGAGATTCGGTATATCGATTTAAACGCCGGGCAACTGCAACTGGAGAAACCCCCACTGGCTTATCCGGCTGTATTGGTACGGATATCGGAAACCCCGGAAGAAATGAACTCTTTCCGTCAAATTGTAACCGGGGAAATTGAGCTGACGGTGGTAAACAAGTATTTAAGCGAAACCAATAGCCTCGCACCCGGTACGGCCCGAAATAAAGGCCTGAAGTATATGCGGCTAAATGCCAAGATAGAAAAAGCCCTGCAGGGCTACCGCGATGCCGTTTTTGAACCCTTTAGTTCGCAGGGGAAACGGGATCTGCAGATTCGTGCCGGCTTAAAAACCATTGTTCAAAGCTGGGAGACGAGCTGGAAGAAAAATTATACACCCAGCTAAAGTGGGGAAACCATCTTTTTAACTGAGGGACATCGATGTCCTCTTGTGTAAGGATATTAATAATCCCATTATTTTCATTGATGAGATCATACAGGGTGGAGATGGTGAGGTCAAAATCCTGCCGAAGATTCACCAGGCACCGGTCTATATTCAGCCCCAAAATCACGGAGTACCAATAATACCGCGCTGCCAATTTATAATTGCGCTGCTCGATGAGATCGGGATTCCGGCCTTTTTTGATACACATACAGGGGAAGGAGGGTGAATACTACAATATTACCGGTTTTAACACCTGAACACAAAAAAAGTTATCAAAACAAAAACCCCCGAGGATTCGGGGGGTCAAGCATGTAAGTGTCCCTATTTGTTGATCGATATCAGTTATAGTAAATTATTCCCATTTCTCTGTTATTCCCATTCCGTCATCAATACCGAAAACCTTTTTTAAATCGGTTGTCTGATCCTCTTTTACTTCAAAAAATGTATAGGACTGGCGGGGTATGCCCAGTGGGTATTCCGCCGGTGCCACATATACATAAATTGCGTACTTCCCCACGGGAAGTTTTTTAGTATAATAATCTTTATACATTGCTGTCGTTATGGGCTTTATGGATTTGCCTTCTTTCTGGTCATATAGATACCCCTCCAACAAATCGATAGAGGATTTTTTAAAATCAAAATCTCTACCATTGGCATCCCATATATGCAGAATAGTAGCCTCGAGTCTATTCTGCATCTTTTCACCGGTCGAGAGTAGAGTCTTTTGGTAGTAAAAGTTAATCGCCACCAATCCCTCGGGATCCATTTGTTCATTAATCTCATCCATATCATCACTGGAACTGCTGCAGGCCGTAAAGGCAAAAACAAGCATTAATAAGGTTATTAATCGTTTCATTGTATTGGGTTTTAAAGTGAATTAATAAAGCATTAAAAGTAGCTTAAATAATCGTATTAGTTACTTTTTGGAGCGAAATCCCCTCCCTCCCCGGAACATCCGTTTAAGGTTGGAGGTATAGTTAAAAGTTTCATCACTACTGCGGTCGGCGTGTCGCTGTTGGCTTTGGCGGGCGGCGAGGTCCAGCCGGGACTCGGTGTACTTGCGAAAAAAGGAGATCACCTTGGGAATGCTCAAGCTCTCATAATACTCGCCAAATTCCCCGGAGATAATCCGCTTGGCCAGCAGGGAGAGGTCGGTGACCTTGAGGAGATAAAAATCGCTTACAATCTGGGTGGCGCAGTAGGTGATCTGGTCCTCGTTCATCGGGCGGCGCAGGTTGAGGATATCATTGATATAGACGAGCCAGAGCATCACATAGGCTTCTGTAAACGGGCGGCCCTTCTCCCGGGTAAAAGTACCCAGGGTGGGAGCCGGAGCCGTTATAGCGTCCTCCATCGTGCGCAGCTTCCCCACATGACGCATGCAATTTTTAGGAGCGTAGATTGTCAGCAATCTTTCGTTTGAAGTCGTCGCTATAGGAAGTTGTCTTTTGGCTACTTTTTTGGACATTTTTGATAATTCTATTGATGTTACCGTTTAAATATTTTAAGTCAAAATTTTGCTGATGAAAGGCATCCAGTTGATTGAAATTTTGCAAGATCTGGGCAAACAGCGTGTAGGCGCCTTCCTCACCGCCGCCAATCTCCGACAGGTATTTGATGATCTGTTTGAGGGCCTTCCCCTCGACCCCGGAGAATTTGGGGGCAATCCCAAATTCATATT
>CAZBXQ010000088.1:0-11284 GCA_964495935.1 uncultured Flavobacteriaceae bacterium | reverse complement strand
CTTTATAAAAGTTTCGAAGTTACTATTCCAAGTATCAATGTATGCTTATGGTTCCAAAATCGACACCCCGCCCTGCGGGCACCCCTCTACCAGAGGGGAATTAGGCTCGCTTTCTTTTTTAATCTTTCAAAACTCTAACTAAATTTTATTGAACCTCAAATCCATCCATGAACAGGAAAAAGATTGCTCCTTCGTCGAAATGATATTCTTTCTATAACAAACTTTGATGTTTCCTGTCATCCAGAGCGCAGCGAAGGATCTTTTTTCTCTTCTGAAACTACAAATGTGAGATTCCTCACTGCATATCGGATGACATTCTTTCTATAACAAACTTTGACGTTTCCTGTCATCCAGAGCGCAGCGAAGGATCTTTTTTCTCTTCTGAAACTACAAATGTGAGATTCCTCACTGCGTATACCAATGACACATTTTATAAATAATTGTTTATCTGACGATTATAAGCTTATAAAAACATCCTAATCCCGACCCATCCCTTCCAAGGAAAGGGGATAAAGCCTCTTCGAAGAGAAGTTTAGGGGACGTTCTTGAAGTGTCATTTTCAAAATCCTTGCCTCGCCAACGGCGAGGAATAATAACTCGGAATGACATGTCGCTCTATAATAATCTTTGATGTTTCCTGTCATCCAGAGCGTAGCGAAGGATCTTTTTTTCTCTTCTGAAACTACAAATGTAAGATTCCTCACTGCGTATACCAATGACACATTTTATAAATAATTGTTTATCTGACGATTATAATCTTATAAAAACATCCTAATCCCGACCCATCCCTTCCAAGGAAAGGGGATAAAGCCTCTTCGAAGAGAAGTTTAGGGGACGTTCTTGAAGTGTCATTTTCAAAATCCTTGCCTCGCCAACGGCGAGGAATAATAACTCGGAATGACATTCTTTCTATAATAATCTTTGATGACTCCTGTCATCCAGAGTGCAGCGAAGGATCTCATCTTCGAAAAAGAAGAAGTAAATCGACGAACTTAATTTTTTGAATCTACCGAATGGCGTATTGGTTTTCCTGCTAATTCCCGAGTGGGCTTTCCATCTTTGATCACACGAGATCCGTTTACAAAAACGTGATTGATCCCGGTGGCTAATAGTTCCGGCTCTTCAAAAGTAGCTTTATCCTCAATTTTACCGGGGTCAAAAATCACGATATCGGCAATGTTGTTCACCCTCAGCAAGCCCCTTTCTTTCAGCCCGAGGAGTTTGGCAGAATGGCCGGTGGAACTGTAGATCGCTTCTTTCAAAGAGATTACTTTATCGTCCATAGCATATTTTCTTATCTTTCTTACAAAAGTGCCATACACCCGCGGATGCCTGCCTCCGCCATCGGATCCCGTAATTACCCAAGGTTGCTTCATAAAGTTTTTTACGTCCTGTGCATCCATCGAATATGAAACACCACTGGTAGCCGGAGCCTCTATCAGTAATTCTAAGAGGGCTTCCTCGGGACTTTTCCCCCAATCGGAAGCAATTTGATGCAAGGATTGCCCTATCAAATCCCGATCTTTGGAGCCTGAAATCGTTATTCGGCTATCGCCTCCCCGCAAGGCCAGATTCTTACTAATTCCATACAGGAGCTTCTCATTGGGTTCTTTGAGCCGCTCGATCATTTTCTCGTTTCCCCCCGACTGTGCCCATGCCGGGATAGTCATGGCTTTTACGGAGGTATGAGAAGCTACATAAGGGTATTGATTGGCAAAAACCCGTATCCCTTTTTTACGGGCCTCTTCGATAATCTGAATCACCTCTTCACTTTTTCCCCAAGCTGCCGGGCCCAGTGCTTTTATATGTGAAATCATCAAAGGAATCCCGGTCGCTGTACCAATTTCGAGGGTCTCTTTAACGGCTTTGATAAGAGCATTGCTTTCGCTGCGCATATGCGTATCATAAATTCCGCCATACTCCTTTGCGACCTTGGCCAAAGCGATGACCTCATCGGTCGAAGCATAAGTTTGCGGAGCGTAGTATAAACCGGTTGATAATCCAAAAGCACCTTCCCGCATCGCCTGAGCTACTAAACTCTTCATTTCGTCCAACTGTTCTGCATCCGGCGTCACGTCTTCTTTCCCCAAAATCGCTTCACGTACCGGAGAAAGCCCCACAAAAGCAGCCACATTGGTCCCGATCCCTTCTTTTTTATAACGTTCAAATTCTTTGTCGATAGCAAAGGTACCGGCTCCATCATTTCCAATAAAAACAGTTGTCACCCCCTGCGAAAGTGAGGGCAAATTCCGTCTTATAGATCGGTCGGAACTATTTAAAAACCGGTCGTTATGCGTGTGTGCATCGATAAAGCCGGGACTCACATATAAGCCGTCGGCATCGATAATCGTATCGGCCTTGACTGGGTCTGTTTGATGATCCCCCATATAGATAATTCGATTACCGGCGATCCCAATATCCATTTTAACCGGATCACTCAGGGTACCGTCAAAAACCAAACCTCCTTTAATCAAATAATCGAGGTTTTGATTTTCCTGAGCCCGGCCAACCATTCCTAACAATAAGGTTACAAAGAAAAAAATACTCGTTTTCATTCCGTTTTTTAGTTTTTTTGCTCCTTTTTGACTGTGCATGTCTCAAAAGCTCATTTCGAATGCAATAAAAATATTAACTCCTTGATAAAGAGGAGGCTTCTATTTCGAGTACTCAAGACGAAATAGCAAAGCCCTCCCAAAAAGAGGGGATGAGACAACTTCTCTTCTTTTTGCAATCAAATTCCTCTTCCAACAAGTCGAAAGGATGACTCCTACGATTCAGCATATGAAGGTCATTTAATCGGATTTTGATGCCTTTATAAAAGTCAACAATTTTTCTACTGTTTCCGCTTTTTCGTCCGCCCCTGTTTCTCGGTACTCTTTTTTCAGTTTCTGCAGTGCCTCCGGATCTACAACAACCTCTCCCACACGATCTTTATACCACGATATAACGGTTTCCTTATCAAGACCACAAATCTTTTTTTGCAGCGCGTATTCCAATTTTTGTTTTGGAATCTTTAGCGGTTCCCCTTTTAAATAATTTTCAACATCGGTCCGAATCTCTTTCATATAGGGGCTATGTGTATTATTGAGAATGATAATCAGGCTTTTATCATCCAAAAACCTTTTGATAAAAGAAAGGTTTCCGGCCCAACTTCCGGTATGATAGACCACTTTTCCCAATTGGCTATCCTTATAAATATGCCAGCCGAAGCCATAATCTGAAGTATCTTTTTGAGGTTGGTGAATTGCAAAAGCCTCTTCCTTACTTTTTTGGTTAAGGATTTCATCCGTGTATAGGATACGATCCCATTTAATAAGGTCATCCACACTCGAAGACAGCCGCCCCGACCCTAACCGACCACTCAAAAAATAATAGTAATACTTGCCCGGCAAGTCTTCAGGTCGAACGTAATCACAAGTTCTCAAGTCCAGCATATAACCCGGTGCATAGCCCTTCATTTGCCAAATCGTATCGCGCTCGTAGAACGCACTTGATCCCATTTCGGCCGGTTGGAAAATCTGATTTCTTAAAAATTCATCCAGCGGCCGGCCGCTTACCACCGCCACGATTTCTGCGAGGACAATATATCCCGAATTGGAATATTTGTATCGTTCTCCCGGGACGCTTATCAGTTCCGGCTTTTCGGTTTTAAAATAAGTCAGAATATCTTTGTTATAGGCTATTTTCGTCGTATCCCATTCTTTTCTGAAATAGGTAGCATAATTTGGCAGTCCCGAGGTATGGGTCAGCAAATGTTTTATCGTTATTTTGGGATAGGGAAAATCGGCACCCAAATATTTCTTTGCCCGATCCTCGATATGCAGTTTCCCTTCCTGCTGCAGAATCAATATGGCCGCTGCAGTAAATTGCTTGGAAACCGAAGCAATCTCCATTGGAGTTTCGGGAGTAAAGTCCTCATCGTATTTAAAGTTAGCCTTTCCATAACCTTTTTTCAGGATTAACTTCCCTTCCTTCTTAACCGCTACAGCACCGTTAAACATTTCTTTTTCGGCAAGCGTTTGGAAAAAGGAATCGAGTGCTTCATCAGCACCCCCTTTTGCAGCGGTAGTATGGGATTCGGCTTGATTTCTACAAGAAGAACAAAACAAGAAAACAACAATAGCAGCAAAATAGAATCCTTTTTTATACATTATGGAAGGTTTTAAATTGGAAGTAATCTCATGCTTTTTTCGAATAGGATATCAACAAAGATAAAAATCCATTTGGTTAATAACCGATATTCTGTTGGATCTCCGGATTGGCATTTACTTCACTTAATGGAATAGGCAGAATAAAATGATCATTCGGATAAGAAGCTTCAATCACATCTCCCGGTCCTACAATGATATTGACGCCTCTTTTATTTCTATTCAAGTCAAATAATCGATGGCCTTCAAAGGCTAATTCTTTCCTTCTTTCTAAAAGAATTCGGTCGAGCAATGCCTTACCGGTTTTGGTTATTTCGGCGGCATTGGGATCTGCACGATTCACCACTTCTTGCAAATCTTCTTGTGCGAGATCATCCTCCCCCATCTTAACATAGGCCTCAGCTCTTATTAGATATTGTTCGGCCAGTCTCAAAATCTTAACATCATCATCGTGTTGAGTTCCCCGAGGGAATTTATTGACAAAAAAAGCATGATCTTCTGCACTTGGTTTTGAGCCTTCAAGGAAAGCTTGTCGTCGAGCATCGTCCTCGCTATAGGTATTGACCAAATCTTCGGTAACCAAGGCATCGGCATAACCGGTAACATCAAAAAAGTGCCCGTAACCATTGGTTCCGGCATTATCCGAAGCCGTATTGATCACTTCCATCAGGGTTTCGCTATTAAAATCCTCCTTCCAGAGATCCATGTAGTCTGTATGGGGAATGAGTGAAAAGATACCGCTATCTATTACCTTAGAGCTATAGGTAATGGCCTTTTCATTATCCTCTTCATACAAAGCGACTCTTGCTGCCAAGCCATAAGCGGCATAAACGGAAAATCGACCATTCTGTTTTTCTTCTGTCATGTCGGAAATAGCTTTTTCAAGATCTGCTTCTATAAATTCATACACTTCCCCGACTGAATTTCGAGAGGGAGCGATCTCATTTCTGTTAACTTCTGTTATTAAAGGTATCCCCGGATGGCTCGCATCGTCGGTAAAATTATAGGGCTGTGCATACAGCCGCACTAAATCAAAATGAGCCAAGGCCCGTAAAGCATAGGCCTCTCCTATTAATTGCTTGATTTTATCTTTTTGTCCGGGAAACTCTTCCAACATTTCTTCTCCGCCTTCTATAGCTCGTGTGGCATTTACGGCGACTTTATAGATTGCATTCCAAGTCCCTTCTGCTTTAGAGTCTTCCCGACTCACCACGAAATTGTTGTATTCCAGATATCTTCCCGTGTTTCTCAGGCTTAAATACAAATTGTCGGCCATGAGTTCCGGTATTACAAACATACTCCTTCCATAATAATCACTACTTTGCAAAAGGCTATACACGCCATTGACCGCAGTCTCCAGCGTATTGATATCGACCACCGCGCCTTCTGCCGCTACATTCTGTTCGGGGTCGATCTCGAGAAAGTTTTCGCCACAAGAAGAAACCATCAAAAAGACCCAGAAACTAAGGACTAAATATTTTATACTTTTTCTCATCATTATTTTATTTTTAGAATGAAAGATCCAATCCTACCAATAGTTGTTTCGATTTGGGTATTCTAAGATCAGATTGACCCGCTATTCCCACCTCGGGATCCATATCGATCCGTTTATCTTTTACCCAAGTTAAAAGGTTATTTCCCTTGAGGTATAACCGAAGGCTGTTAATCCCTATCCGATCTAACAAGTCTTTAGAAAAATTGTAAGACAAAGTAACGTCTCTAAGTCTTAAATAGGTGCCGTCATATAAAAACCGAGTGGAATGCTGACTTGAGAGCCCTGACTGCGTATTGCCCCATACGACTTTTGGAATATAGGTCTCGTCTCCGGGTTTCTGCCACCTGTGATTATAGATTTCCTGGGTCATGTTTCCCCGGTCATTAAGCTGTGCACTTCCATCGCTATTGGTATATCGCCCCCAATAGTTATATACCTTATTACCAATAGTTGAGGTAAAGCAGAAAAGAAAGACTAAGATTCTTATAGCTAAACGTATTCGTAAGACCCGCATAAAAATCAGGTAATGCGCTTCCCTGCTTATATGGTTCTGCCTCACTGTATTTGTTTGTAGTTGCAGTTTCAGTTTCATCGGTAAACCACAAGGCATCTCCATTCTCGGGGTCGGCACCGGCATAACCGGGTAGGTAAAAGGTATAAAAATCATCCCCTACTTCCCTTATAAATTGGCCATCTACTATTGTTTCCCCCTCCAATCTGGTAATCTTATTTTTATTTGTGGTAATATTAAAGTCGGTCGTCCAATTAAATCCATTCGGATTATCAAAGTTTATCGAACTCAATGCAAACTCCCAGCCCGAGTTTTTCATGGCTCCTACATTAGCCAAGAAATCTGTGAGACCGTTGGTTGCCGATATGGGTACATTAAACAGCAAATCGCTTGTCTTTCGGGTATAATACTCAATCGTTCCCCGAATGCGGTTATTCCAATTAAAATCGAATCCCACATTGAAGGGCTTATTCTTTTCCCACGTCAATCTTGGATTGGACTGCTGGCTATAGGTATAACCGGGTTCTCCATCATAATCTGCACCGGTGGCATATAACCCCCGAGAAGCAAAATCTCCGATTTCCTGATTCCCGTTAATACCGTAACTACTGCGTACCTTCAATTCTTTAATCGCATCTACGTTTTCCATGAAATCTTCTTTTGCGATATTCCAAGCCACTCCAATAGATCCAAAATTGGCATATCGAACATCTGAGCCAAAACGAGAAGAACCATCTCTACGCCCGGTTACGTTAAAATAATATTTATCCCGAAACGAATAACTGGCATTCAGAAAATAAGAAGATAATGAAGAACCTGTTCTCTCGCTTGATGCATCCAAATATTCAGAAGCATTTGCCAATGTTGTCAATCCCGGTGCTCCATAATTGGCAACGTAGGCATAAACCGAATTTCTCTTTATTCGCTGAGCTTCCTGGCCCAAAGTAAAATCTAAATTATGGTCTTCCCCCAGCGTAAAATCATATTTCAAAAGATTGGTGATATTGTAATTGACCACTTTATTATCATAGTCCCTTCCTCTTCCACCATCGTTTCTTCCCAATCCAAAATTAGGGTTATCAAAACGGAACTCGTCCACTAAATTAAAATCGATATTCCCTTTCGTCTGAAAGCTCAGATTGTCCAGGATATCATAGGTCAGCCCCAAATTAGCCTTAATGCCGTATATTCTGGTATTGCGTATATTTTCATTGACCAAACCCACCGGGTTATAGGTTAACAGGATATCTGTATTATAACTCCCGTCTTCATTGAATACCGGCTCCCAGGAGACTTCTCGAGCTAAAGCCCGTACGGGATTGGCCGCATTACCTGCATCGTTATTAGTATGCAGTTTTTGATAATTGGCCGCAATGCCAACATCGATTTTCAACCGGTCGGTCGCCTGATGGTTTAAATTCAGTCGCCCGTTAAACTTTCGGGTTCCGATTCCGATTACAACCCCCTGCTGCCTATAGAATCCCAAAGAAGAATAAAATTGTGTTTTGTCCGATCCTCCGCTGGCACTTATATTATACTGATCGAATTTTCCCGTTCGAGTAATTACATCCCTCCAATCCGTATTAATCGTCCGATCTACTCTACTGTAGATATAATCTTCTGCCTCCTGTTGGGTGTCTCCTGCATTTACCCTGCTCTCAATTAACAATTCCAAGTGTTGAGGTGTATTCAGAGGCTTATATTGATCTCGCCATATCATCTTGCTAAATCCGTGTTGCGCACTAATATCAAATGTTGTTTTTCCGGCTTTTCCTTGTTTGGTGGTAATGAGAATTACTCCATTGGCACCTCTGGATCCATATATGGACGTGGCAGAAGCGTCTTTTAAAACCGTTATGTTATCAATATCCTTGGGGTTAATACCCGCAATGGTATTAGAGCTTGTGGCCACTCTGGTAATATTATCTGAGACCACTGGGATTCCATCGACCACATAAAGCGGGGCTGAACTGGCATTAATAGAGCCGATCCCTCTAATGCGTATATTAGGGGTGGCACCGGGTTGGCCGCTTTCTGTTGACATCTGCAAGCCGGCCACATTGCCTTGCAAACTCTCCTGAAAAGAGGCTAACGGTGAATCGTCAATCTTACTGAGATCAACATCAACCGCCGCTCCCGTAAAGGAAGCTTTACTCTGTTTTCCATAGGCCACGACCAAGACTTCATCTAAGGCACTCCCTTCTTTCAGCACCACATTCACCGTAGATTCATCTCCTATCTGTATTGCTTGATCTTTAAAACCAACCGAACTGAACCTCAAGATTTCTCCTTTTTCAACGGAGATTTCATATTTTCCGTCAAAATCGGTTTGGGTTCCTCGGGAGGTCCCTTCCACAGTAATATTGACTCCCGGCAAAGGAACATTGTTTTCATCTAAGACTGTTCCAGTAACGGTTTGCTGTTGCTTGACAAATGGTGTAAAAAGCGGTATATTCATCTTTTTTACCGCATTATTTTTATCATCCGTTTTCGCTATAGGGAACAACACGATCTGATCCTTTTCTATTTCATAATTCAACCCCAAGTTTTTCATGAGTGTTTTTAAGACTTCCTTCAAAGATTTATTCTTTTCATGAAGAGAAACTTTTTTTTCGAGATCCACATCCCGTATGTTGTATAAAAAACTCTTATTCGTCGCCTGTTCGATTTCTGCAAGAAGTGTTCCCACTGTAATCTGATCGTAATCTAAGCTGACCCGTTCGTTTTGAGAGAAACCTTTCGCTTGGATTTTGAACATAGATACCAGAACGAGTATTAAAATCACAACTTCCCTCGCGGGGGCAGCCGGTAACTTAACCGTATTCCAAATCAATTTTTTCATAGGACCTAATGTTGGTTTTTTAATTGTTATCTTTTCAATCTCACATCCTGTAGTTGATATACCGTGGCAAAACATAGTCTAGGCAGCATTACTCGGGTTTATAAATGGTCATGTGTTTCCCTTCCCGTTCATATTCAAACGTTCGGCTCTTTATAAACAGGTTCAGAATTTGTTCGATATCCTCTGGCTTCTTAAAACTGGCCGTAAATCGTTCTTGGTTTAATTGCTCATATTTATTATCAATCTTAATATCAAATCTCCTTTCTAATACCTTGATAATTTTATCAAAACGATCGGCGTGAAAGACCATTCCGCCTTGAATCCAAGCTGTATAATCGGCCGTATTTACCTCTTCCACTTCGGGTTCTCGGCCTCTTCGAGTGGTTGCTCGCTGACCGGGTACGATTTTCACTTCAGATTCTGTTGTGGTAATTCCCACCGAACCCTCTATCAAAACCGTTTCGTCAAACAAATCCTCCGGATAAGCTTTAATATTAAACGTAGTTCCATAAACTTGAACTTTTTGATTACTGGTTTGGGCAATAAAAGGACGTAATGAATCCTTGGCGACCTGAAAATAGGCTTCCCCACGTAAACGTATAATACGCTCCTCATCAGGCAAAAAATTAACGGGATAAGTAATCTTGGTATCGGCGTTCAAGAGAATTTGGGTGCCATCTGATAGTTGCAATTCAAAAGTCTTTCCCTTCGGAATATAAAGCGTATTATAAACCAGCTCGGTCGCCGTAGTATCTCTATTATAAGTCAGGTTATTCTCGGTACGTATTCCTATCTCTTGCCCTTTGTTATTTACAATAATTTCCTGCCCTTGTTGTTGAAGAATTCGAGTATTGCCAGCCCCCATTTCCAAGGTAATAGAAGTCGAATTACTTGCCGTGGAATTCCTTACGTTTGAGGTAAAAAGGTAAAATCCTACTCCCAATGCTATTATCAGGACAGCTGCATATTTTAACAGGGGAACCCAACTTTTATATCCTTTTTTTGTCGGTTGCAACTGGTTTTCAATCCTGCGATACGCTTCAGCCACATCAAACTTTTTATCGGTTTTACGGAATTCGTAATCAAGCCCGATTTGTTCTTCCAGAATTTTTTTATTCTCCGGTGTCTTAAGCCAATCCAATAACTCCTTAAGCTCTCGTTCAGTGAGCCCTTCATCATGAAAGTATTTATGAATTAATTTAATTGCTTTTTCTTCGCTCATTAGGGGTACTTCTTTCCCCTATGACGAAACAAAATCCATACACCCCTAAAAGATATTAGGATTATTTTAAACTTTAACATTTAAGTATTAATGTTTGTTTATGTTTTAATATCGATGTTGAATTGTACAAGGAATCTCCCGAAATCCTTACTATTCAAGTAGAATAAATAGGTTCTCCAAGTTCATTTTTATAATTTCGAAATACAACTAAAAAACAAAAAGAATATGTAGCCCATTTTTTTATAGTTTTGTTATCATATTGCAAAAGGGAATTATAAAAATCAGAGTATAGAGAACCATAAAATGGGAACCGGATTGTACCAGGAAAAAGAATATTTAAAAGCCATAAAAGAGGGCGACCGAAAAGCCTACAAATATGTCTTTGAGCACTATTATTCCCGGCTCTGCCGATACACTTCAAACCTCACTTATAACGCTGATCAAGCCGAGGATATCGTGCAAGAGGTATTTATTCATTTATGGAATAACCGAAAAGAAATCCTGATTACCACTTCATTAAAAAGCTATCTCTATAAATCCTGCTACAACAAGTACATCGATACCTACAGAAAAAAGAAAAGAGTAAGCGAAGTATTAGAAGAATACCGCCATACGAAGTTGATGGAGCTTGTAGAAAAAGATAAAAAACTCGATTCCGATCGAATGGAGATTCTAAATCGAGCTATTGACCATCTCCCCCCGCGATGCAAAGAAATATTCCTCCTCAGTAAATCCCAAGGATTGAAATACAAAGAAATCGCCGATCATTTAGGGATCTCCCAAAAAACTGTGGAAAATCAGATTGGGAGGGCGTATTCTTTGTTGAGGAAGGAGATTGGTAAGCTGAAATTAATTTTACTACTCGTTGGGGCCTGTCTGCTATTTGCAGGAAAGTAACCTCTGCTGCTGTTATCCATTTTAATTTTAACCCTTAAGAAGCCATTCCAAACGTAGCTTTCAGAAAAAATGTTAATAATGTCTTTTGTTATTAATCAAGCTTTCGGCTGCGCGGCCAAGATCCATTCGTCGGCGAACTCTTCGAATTTCTCAAAGTTCTTTCTAAAGT
>CAZBXQ010000087.1:0-11574 GCA_964495935.1 uncultured Flavobacteriaceae bacterium | reverse complement strand
TCTGTGGTTAAAAAAGTGGGATAGTGAGTAGTGGGGAGTGGGGAGAGAAATTGAATTTAAACTTGAACTTGAAAAAGGAAGATCTTTAGTAATAAGTGAGTGGTGAAGTAGGGAGTAGTGAGTTGAAAAAAAATTGAAATTTGCCTTTTGAAATTTGAAATCAAAAATATACGATCGTTACTCATGGTTCGGAGTTCGTGGATGACAACTTTATAATAAACTCCGCGTACTCTGCGGATGCTCTGTGAACTCTGCGGTTAAAAAAGTGGGATAGTGATTAGTGGGGAGAGAAATCGAACTTGAAACTTGAAATCGAACTTGAAATTGAACTTGAAAAAAGAAGATTTTTAGTAGTAAGTGATAAAAATTTGAATCTCCAAAACCTCTAATCGTTAGTCGTGGCTTGTTGTTCGGGAGGATGGTAGTTTTATAATAAACTCCGCGAATGCTGCGGTTAATCCTGATAAATTTTATCGCTTTCTTTAGAAGCAATCCTTTAAAAAAACCTAATTTTGCCACCATTTGGATATAGTCCTGTAGTTCGCAACCCTCCTACATTAAAAATACTAAGGAAATCATGTTAACGCATCATCAGCAACGCCTCGCCTTTCTATTGGCAGGCTTCCATATCTTCATTGTCGCAGCCAGCAATTATTTAGTTCAGTTTCCCATCGAGATCCTGGGCTATACCGCTACTTGGGGAGCCTTTTCCTTTCCCTTTATTTTTCTGGCTACCGACTTGACCGTTCGCATCTTTGGTGCCCGAATGGGAAGGCGAATCATTCTTTATGCTATGCTTCCGGCCTTACTCGTTTCTTATGTTATTACTGTCGGTTTTCAAGATGGAGTCTGGATGGGTATTCAACAACTTTTGGTTTTCAATTTGTTCGTCTTTCGTATTGCTTTTGCCAGCTTTTTGGCTTACGTAGTAGGGCAGATCATGGACGTGCTGGTATTCAACAAGCTCCGCCAACACAAACAATGGTGGCATGCTCCCACCGCCTCGGCTATCGTCGGAAATTTTGTCGATACCTTTACCTTTTTCTTTATCGCCTTTTACCAAAGCTCCAGTCCGATCCACGCCGAGAAATGGGTAGAGATGGGCACTGTGGATTACATTTTTAAAATCTTGATCAATATCATCATGTTCTTGCCCCTATACAAAGTCATTTTAGACTGGGTAGTGAAGCGGTTTAAGGTAGGAGTGAGGTAAATCCGATTTCGAAATAAAATTCTCCCGTCAACCGTACTTCCTCGTCCCTTCGAGTTTTAAGTAGCTTATATTTTCACAGTCAAAAATAAACTTTTTATGGGTATAGTATAAGTGAGGTTCTTTGGTATCCGACGGAAATAAGCTATACGAGGAAATACCTGTAAAATCATTTTACTTTCTCCATATCGCTCAAATGGAGGTCAGAGGACCTTGGGCGTCCCCTTGCCTACATCCGTGCTCCGGCACAATTGACAAAGAAAGGATCAAGAACAGGTACTATTAGATACCCTTTCATTCTTCTCAAAATCATACAAATCACCAGTAAACTTACAATTTCTTTTTACTTGATTAACCATGACGGTTTATATTAATTTGCTCCTATACAAGTAGATTACCGTAAGTAAAACCCACAATCTTTGCATCCGTAAGGATTTTGTATTAAATATATATTAAAAATAACCAAATTTTAAGTATTTTTAGACCATCGTAAATTGCCGTTTCCGGTAAAATCAGCCTATTTATTACTTTAATAAACAACTTTTGAAGAAAATACGCACATTATTTATACAATTCGACAACCTCCTAAACCCGTGGGAAGTTTCCGCCTTCCGTGGTGCTGTAATTGAAAAAGTAGGAAGGAAACACTTGCTTTTCAACCATCATTTGGATGATAAAAAATACCTCTTTCGTTATCCGGTAATTCAATATAAATCCATTCATAAAAAACCCGCCATTCTTTGCTTGGGAGAAGGAGTCGATGAGATTCACAAGCTGTTTAATAAATCCACTTGGGCAATTGACCTGAAGGGAAAGAAAATCGATTTGGTAATCGACAACCTAAACCTCAATACCTTTAATTTGAATGTTTGGGATAAGAATTTTAATTATAGCCTCTATAATTGGTTGGCCTTAAACGAAAAGAATTACCATAAATACAACAGTATGGCCAATGAAATAGACCGTTTGGAAATGCTGGAACGCATTCTTATTGGAAATATCCTGGCCTTTGCTAAAGGAATAAACTGGCACATCGACAAGGAGATTAAAGTTCGGATCCGAGCAATAAAGAGAACAAAACAACTTAAATATAAAAACACTCACCTGCTGGCTTTCCATATCGACTTTAGTTCGAATGTCTTCCTACCAAATCATATAGGTTTAGGGAAGGGAGCAAGTCATGGGAAGGGGGTGGTGATAAAATCAAAAAGAAAAAATTAATTATGGCAAAATATTTATACGGCGCCTCCGTCCAAGGCATTCAGAGTTTTATATTTCAGACGAATAAATTGAAGGAAATTGTTGGAGCGAGTGAGATTGTCAAAAACATTACAGATAAAATGTTTTTTGATATTGCCGATATTGATGGAGAATATAAAGGATTGAAATTGGCAACAGCCGGAAATATCAAATGTGAATTTTCAGAAGAAGACAAGTCGAAATTAGAAAAGATAGTTCGAGAGTTTCCTAAAAGAGTGATGCAGGAGGCTCCCGGTATTACGATTAGTCAAGCTGTTGTAGAGTTTGAAGGAGAAATAACAAATGCTTTAACTGAGTTGGAGGCAAAGCTGAAGGTTCAACGTAATATACCAAGCGTCCCTTTAGAAACCGGGTATTCTATTTTGAAACGTGCGCGTCGAACGGGTGGAATTGTCGAAAAAGACAACGAAGATCGAGCGACAATTAATAAAATAAGTAAATCAGATTCTCATCAACTATTCAAAATTTTATTAAAAAAAGAAAGCCTGACAGAGGAAGAAGAGAAAATGCTAACCAAAGAGTTTTCAGATATTACCTTATTAAGCCCAAATAAATGGATGGCGGTAGTTCATGCGGACGGTAATGGCTTAGGGAATATTATTCAAAACATTGGGGATGAACTAACCCGACAAGGTAAGTTTTTAGAGTTCTCCAATACCATTCAAAAATCAACTGAAGAAGCTCTTCAGGAAGCATTTAAGGATGTAATTTTAAAAGACAAAGAAAATTTCGAAAATGCAAATCCTCAAAAAACATATAAATATCCCATCAGACCAATCGTAATCGGCGGAGATGATGTGACTTTTATTATCCGAGCAGATTTAGCACTGGATTTTACCAAAATATTTCTTGAAGAATTTGAAAACAAAACCAAGGAAAATTTCAATTCCTTGGGTTTTGATAAATTAAAAAACGGACTTTCTGCTTGTGCCGGAATTGCCTATATCAAAGAATCTTATCCGTTATATTATGGATTGGAATTAGCAGAAGAATTGACCAGCGAAGCCAAGAAAATGGTCAAGGACAAAGAAAATTTCCCTCAAAATGGAAACATCCCATTTTCAAGTCTTTCTTTTATGAAGGTGGAAGATTCATTCGTGGAGTCTCTGAAAGAAATGAAAAAAAGAAACAAGGTCGCTTCACAATCAGGGATAGATTATAATTATGGACCTTATACAATAGCTGAAATCAAGAAGGGTGTACCTCATTTAAAATCTTTAAAAGATGATCTGCAAATATTGGAGAATCAAAGTACAAAGGAATCTAAAGGAGTCTCCAAACTTCGCCAATTGATCAGTGAATCTTTTAAAAGTCGTGATCGAATGGATTTTATGCTTAAACGTATGAAAACGGTGAACAACGATTTATATAAGAACTTGAGATTGGAGAATGGTACTGAAAAACTTTTGGATATTATTCAACTTCATTCCTTTAAATATTAAACAATGGAAACATTAAAATACGAGATAAAATTTTTAGACGATTGGATGTGTAGTTCGGGGCTTGGTGCCGGAGCAGAAACGGATTCAGAAGTCATTAAAGATAAAGATGGCCTACCATACATACCGGGAAAAACCTTAAAAGGTATTTTAAAAGATGCTTGTATGGAAATTGTTGATTTAGACACAAATGGACAATTCCTCACCCAAAATCAAATCGACTATATTTTTGGCGTTGAGGCAAAACAAAAGAAGGATGATGAAGAACAGGCCAAACCCTCAATAGAGGGGCACGCTTTCTTTAGTAATGCTAAATTACCGAAAGTCGAAAAAGAAGAAATCGTCAAAAATCAACTGCAAAATTTCCTTTACCATAATGTAGCCTCGACTCGAATAAATGATAAAGGTGTGGCAGTTGATAAAAGCCTGCGTGTAAAAGAAGTCTGCATGCCTGTTTCTTTAATAGGTCAAATTCAGGTTGAAGAAGAATATCATTCCGTTCTTGAAAAGGCCATGAAGTGGACGCGTCAATTGGGAACCAACAGAAACCGAGGATTGGGTAGATGTATCATTGAAAAAACAGAAGAAAAATGATTGAAAAACAATATAAATGCAAGCTATTAAGTGAATTGGTCTTGAATGCCTCTCCTGCCACAGAAGGTAATATGGAGTCCTTGGATTATATTTCCGGAAGTAATTTTTTAGGAATTGTTGCTAATCAAGTGTATGAAAACCATAAAGAGAAGGCTAAAGATATTCTTCACTCCAACAAAGTTTTATTTGGAGATGGGATCATTTCTAAAAAAGGCAAACAATTCTATGCGATGCCTTTCTGTTTTTTACAGGATAAACTAAATGGTGACTTTCCTAAAGACCCCATTTATTTAGATTATAATGTTGACCACCTGGAAGGAATAGAAAAGGATGGGCGTAAACTTCAACTAAAACAAAAACGACAAGGTTATATTTCAGTCGATGGGGATTATTTGAGTGAAGTTCCCAAAAATTTCTCTCTAAAATCAGCTTATGATCGTGAAGAACGGCGATCTGCCGAAGGAAAAATGTTTGGTATGGAAGCGATTGAAGCTGGCGAAGAATTTTGGTTTTCAATTTATTATAAGGATGAAAGTCTTATTGAAATTGTTGAAGAATATCTATTAGGTCGAAAACGAATTGGAAAATCTAAAACAGCTGAATATGGTCAAGTTAAAATTTCCTTAAATGAACCACAAAAAAACGAAATAATATCGGAAGTATTTGGAGATTATACTATAGTTTATGCGGAATCCAATCTTTGCTTTTTTGATGAGCATACCGGGCAGACCACCTTCCACCCTACAGAAAAGCAATTGGGAATTGAAAGTGGAGAAATTGATTGGTCAAAATCTCAAATCAGAACCTTTTCCTATTCTCCTTGGAATCGTAAAAGGAATGCTTCCTCTATGCAAAGACATTGTATAACCAAAGGAAGTGTTTTTTATATAAAAGACGGGAAAACCGATGAAAGTAAAAATACCGTTGGCGACTTTACCAACGAAGGTTTGGGAAGAGTGATTTATAATCCGAGTTTCTTAAAGCCAAAATCGGAATACAAACAGCTTCTTGATTTAAAATTCACTCAAATTAATAAAATTGAAGAGGAAAAGAATTTAGAACCTATAAAATATCTGAATGTAGAAGAAAATAGTCTAAACACAGGTTTAGCTAAATTCTTACTCAATAAAGCTAAAGATGAAGAAAATGAACTCCAATTGGCGGAAGAGATAAATTATTATTTGATTGAAAATAAAAAATCAGATTTAGTAACAAAGATTACCTCAAGTCAATGGGGAAACATAAGGACCGAAGCGACTGAGTATCTGCAAGAAGGAAAAGATTTTAATGAGTTTCTATTCAAATTAGGTTTAGGTCAAGATAAAAATCCAAAGGGAATTTTAACTCACGGAAAAATGTCAGAACGTTTATGGAATAATAAACGAAGAGGAGATTTGAAAAATATTTTCGAATCTATTCAAACGCCTAAAAAATTAGAATTTGCCGCTAAATTCTCAGCAGAAATGGCCAAAGAAGCAATCAGAAATCAAAACAAAAAGGAAAAAGATGAGCACAAAAAATAATTATAGATATATCGCAAGAATTACTTTAGAAGCTGATACGCCTCTTTTTGTCGGGTCGGGAGAAAGTTCGCTACTAAGAGATTCCTTAGTTTCGAAAGATGTCAATGGCTGGCCGATGATTCCGGGGACTTCTTTGACGGGCGTTTTGAGACACACTGCTATAGATAATTTAATGACAAATAAGTCTGATGACAACAAAACAGAAAAGCTTTTTCAATTACTTGATGTTTTCGGTTGTCAGGTCAAAGATTTACCAAATAGAGAAATTCAAAAGGGTTTTCAAGTTTGGTTAGATAAAAACTTGGCTAAAAGAAAAAATGAAGAACGTTCAAAAGGAATTGGCTCGAGATTGATTCTTAGCAATGCCCGTATGTTTATTTCAAAAAATGAAGTGTCCGAGGGAATTATGAATAAGGATTACTCAAAAGCACTGAGCAAGTTTGAAAATCTGCCTAATCGTCAGCACGTTCGTATCAACGCCAAAGGAACGCCTGAAAAAGGCGGTTTGTTTGACAATGAAGTCGTTTACAAAGGCAGTCGGTTTCTTTTTGAAATGGAATTAATTGGAACAAAAGAAGATGAATCTGTTTGGAATGAACTTTTGCAAATTATTGACAGCTCTTTATTTAGAGTCGGTGCCGGAACACGAAATGGTTACGGCAATGTAAAAGCTTGTCAGATTGATGATTATAGATTCGATTTTTCAGAAGAATCAGCAATTGAGGACTATCTGAACTTTCCTGTTTCTTTAAATGTTAAACTGAGCACGAAGTGCGAAGAAAACCAAAATGAAAATCAAGTTTCTAAAAATACAAGAAGTTATATTTTGGATTTGAAACCGGACGATTTTTTCATCTTTTCTGAAGGCTATGGCGATGAAGACGTGGACAATAAGCCGATTGAAGAGGATATTCTTGTATATACTGAAGATGGAATTGATTTTATATCCCACACACTAATTCCGGGAAGTTCACTCAAAGGTGCTATTGCCCACCGCACGGCTTTTCACTTTAATAAATTAATAGAACGTTATGCCGACAAGTTATTTCCAGTTTTTGATAAGGTGGAAAAAGGAAGAGAGAAAGCATTGGCTTTATCAACAGGTTCGGGAAATCGAGCCGTTAATATCCTATTTGGGTTAGGAAGTGGATTTGACAATGATAAATCTTTGGAAAACTTCCAGAAAGAAAATCCTGACGACTTTCAATATTTTGGTGATCCTCGCCGTGGAAACGTAATCATTGATGACATTTTCCTTTCTAAGGAACAAGTTTGTAATGATAAAATCTTTAATCACGTGGCTATTGACCGTTTTACAGGAGGTGGAATTGACGCCGCTTTATTCAATGAAAAAGTAAGCTATTTAAAAGATGAAAACGATAGTATTCAACTCAAAATCACTTTAGCTGAAAATATTAAGGATCAAACCGTGCTATTTGCTTTTGAAAATGCGCTTTTAGACATTACCAAAGGTTTACTTCCTTTAGGCGGAATGACCACGAAAGGAAACGGGATGTTTATCGGAACATTAAAGGTGAACTTTGATGGAGAAGAAAAAGAAATTACGGACTATCACAAAAAACAAGATTTAAAATGAAATACGACAAAGACATAAAAAGCTTAAAGGATATTCCACAAAAAAAATACGTGGGGTATTTCTGGGGCTCTGGAGATACAGAACCCATTTTAGTGGATAATGAATATCCCGATTTTACTAAAAAATCAGATGACAGCCTTTTCATACAGGAAGGAATGCTTTGGAGTCAGGAGGAAAAAATGGCTATAATGATAACTTATACAGACAAGCAACGAGTCAATTGTTATAGATTATCAGATGAGGATTTAGCTAAAACCAATGATATAATGATATACGAATCCAATCGATTAGATGGGAAAAAGTTGAGTTTCTTGCAACACTGGGAAGAAGAAAAAGATGAGCATTGTAATAAACTTCCAGTACTAAAAATGAAAGCTCAAATCTTCATAGGTTTCAATCAATAATATTTCAAAAGCACAGATAATGACAATAGTAAAATCAACCTATAATTTTGTACCGGCACCTAAGGAGGATGAAGTTTTTTATCCCGACTGGGCCGATCAGGTCAATCAAGATATTCCTTTCTCGGACGGAGAAAGCGGAGAAATTGAGTTTACAATAACTGCGGAAACACCTATTTTTATTCGGAATGGGCATAGCGAAGCAGATCAGAAAATATTTGAAAAATATAAGAATAGAGACCTGAGTCAAGCTTCTCAAGAAGAAAAGGAAGCTTATGAGCGTTATATCTCTTTTTCAAATTTGAATGGAAAATATTTTATACCGGCTACTTCTTTAAAAGGAATGTTCCGCAGCATTTTGGAAGTCATGAGCTTTTCTCGTTTAAAGGCCGAGAATGATATTTTTCCCTTTCGGAATTTAAAGGACGATAAATACGGAAAAGCTGTCATGAAGAACCGTCAAATTAAAACGGGATGGCTTCAGAAGGAAAGTGATGGAAGTTGGATTATCTGGGAATGTGAGCATAAAAGAGTAGCAATAAAGGATATTGAATCAAAGTTTAAAATAGTTCTGAAAGAAAAGTCCTCTGTTGAAAAATATAGGGAATACGACAATAAGGGCACCCGAACTGTTTATTATGTGAAAAACGTAGGATTTCGAGGGCAAGATGAGCTATTTCAACTTCAGGATAACGGAGGTAAAACATTCAGGGGTGAACTTGTATTCTATGGTAACATGGGCAATAAAAAGTATGAATATATTTTTGGCGATGAGAAAAAACGTTTTTCGGTTTCCAACGATCTAATGCAAAGATTCATTGAATTAGAAGAAAAGAAACACAATGACAAGAAACAAGAAGATTCTCTCTTTTGTTATTTGAGGAAAAGAACAGATAAAATCCCCGTAGTTTTCTATGCAGAAGGAAATCAGGTAAAGCATTTTGGTTTTTCCCGATTATACAAAATGTCAAACGTAAATAGAGTAAATGAATTGTCACCCATCAATAGTTATCCCAAGGAACACGCTATTGAAGATGCAGACCTAGCAGAGACAATTTTCGGAAGCACAGGATTTAAATCTGATAACGGGAACGAAAGTCTTAAAGGGCGAGTCTATTTTGGAAACGCAAAATGCTCAAAAGGAAAAGAAAGTAAAAAAAATATCCCCGTAGTTTTAGGTTCTCCTAAAGCGTCCTATTACCCCTTTTATCTCAAAGGAAAAAAGACCTATTTGTTATCTGAAAATGATGCAGAGCTCAGTGGTTTTAAAAAATATCCGGTTCATTTGAATACGAAAAAAAGCAAGTTAAATGAAGAGAACACTGACATCCAAACCAAATTAAAACCTTTAAATGAGGGTTCCAAATTTCAGGGAAGAGTACGACTTCATAATCTTAAAAAGGAAGAAATAGGTGCTCTACTTTCGGCCATTACATTTCACGGAAATACTAAGAACTTCTCTCACAATATAGGCATGGCCAAGCCTCTGGGCTATGGGAAAATCAAAGTCGTCGTAGAAAAATTAAATGGCTTAGAAAATAGTCAAAGTGAGTATTTAAGTTATTTTGAAAAAATAATGGATGAACACACAAGAGAAAAACTAAACAAGGGTTGGTTAAAAACAGAACAAGTTTTGCAGTTATTGGCGATGTCCCAAAGAAGTATATCCAAAGCCCAGAACAACTTACTTGTTTATCCCAAAATAGAAAATGAGCAAAGAGGAGGTAAAAGTGATTTTGAATTATATGATCATTTACCAAAATTCAAAGGTAATATTATCCCTAATTCGATTGTTTTAAAAGCTAAAGAGGAACGGGAACAAAAAGAAAAATTAGAGCGGGAAAAGATTAGAAAAGAAAGGGAACAAAAAGAAAAAAAACTTGTTGAAAAACTACTCAAAAGCGGAACCATAGAAGAAAAGAAAGAAATTTTAGAAAAGGAAGATCTGAGTATTAGCAATAAAAATAAAATTTCAAGAAGTATAGATAAGGATATTATTGCTCAAAAAGAACAGAAAGCCCAAAAGCGTCAAGATGCAGATTTAAAATTTGCCAGCTCTAAATTCAAAGACATTCGTGAGGAGTGTGAAAAATACACCCAAAACAAGCATTTTGAATTTTCAGAGAAGCAAAAACAGCAAATCGAGGATCAAATACGATTATGTTGGAAGGAACATCCGGAAGACTTTCATAAAAAGAACGGAAAACGCAAAAAATTCAAACGGAGTCCTTTTGGACAAACAGGGGCTTGGATTGGTCGTGATCGCGCTCTAAAATTATATCAAGAGCTTATAAACACATAAAATATCACCATGCCCAAAACCATCCTTTCCCCCGTTGGAACCAGCTTACTGACCAACAACTGTGCTTCTAAAAACAGGAGTACGCTTTTTCAATACGCCAATGCCAGCGAAAAAGAGTTGTCGGATGAGGTCAAAACCATCATTGGCCAAGCCGTTCAACAAGTCCGAGAAAGGTTTGCCCGGAATGATATCGCGGACTTGAAGAATATGAGTGCCGAACTCAACGGAATTATCAGCATTTACCGGGACAATCTCAATGAGGGCAGGAAAGATGACCATCTCTTGATTGCCACAGATACTTATCAAGGGCAATTGACGGCTAATTTACTGAAAGACTTTTTAGAACCTTATGTTAATGGGGTTGTCGTCATGGAACCCGAACGTTTGAACACCAAAAGCAAAAAACACTTTCGTAGCGGAATTCGAGACTTGCTCAATCGCTGTGAAAAAATCCTACCAAGCTATAAGGAATCCGGTTATGAAATCATTTTTAACCTGACCGGCGGATTTAAAAGCCTGCAAGGGTATTTGAACACCATCGGGATGTTTTATGCCGATCGGTTGAGTTATATTTTTGAAGGCTCTCAGGAACTGATTGAAATTCCCCGTCTGCCCATCGAAATCAAATCAGAGCAATTTAAAAATCAGGCGGCTTTGTTTCTTCAATTGGACCAAACGGAAAACGGAATTCATCAAAAATATTTGAAAGGCATCTCCAAAACCATGGTTGAAGAATATGAGAGCGACCGTTTCATTCTTTCGGATTGGGGACAACTCTCTTGGAACAAAGCCAAAAATGACATCCTGTCCAAGGGGTTGATCGAATTACCGAAGATCAAATACGAACCTTCTTTCAAAAAAGACTTTGAAAATAACAAACGCCCTCAGGATAGAATCAGATTACAAGAAAAACTGGCGAAGGTAAGTTGTGTTTTACAAGAGCATAAAGGAGATATCACAAAATTAAAAGGCGGTCAATCCGGAGGTTTGCTTTATGATCAATATACGGGCACAAATGCCCATTTAGGACACTTTAGATTAAACCAGGGCAACCGCGTCAGCTGCCAATATAAAAACGAGATTTTATATCTGCGGCATTTTGGGCAGCACGGTTATGTGAACGACAATCCATAACTCCCAAAAATAAAAAACCATTTAAACAAAAGCCTAAAAACCAATTTAAAATCCCCGGGGGCGGATTCAAGTATCAAGTGCAAGTGGCTGAATTTTTGTAAATGTATTGATAAA
>CAZBXQ010000086.1:0-11605 GCA_964495935.1 uncultured Flavobacteriaceae bacterium | reverse complement strand
TTTCGTTAGATTTTCAGCCAATTATGACTTTAGGTACTACATTCAGTAATCATCTTATTTTAATTTGAAAATCTCTACTTTTTTATCAGCGTAGAGCCAAATAAATCCATAATAGCCAAAGTCGTATAGGCCCGGACAAATCGTCTTTTAACCCGTAACTGCTGAATCAGGAGTACTCTTTTTCTTATTCATCCATTCCGTTATAAATTTGATTATCAGTTTTATAATTAGCCAAGATCTGTATATCGATTAACAATAATTTATATTGAAAAAGAGATCGTTATTTCGAAAATAAGGTTGTAATATTGCCGCCTTTTTAAAGAGGTGGTTTAGACTTTTGGAATTGAAGCGAAAAATAGAGATTATTGTTCCGGATGACGGCTTTTTTTGTAGAGCATAGCCATAGCTATGGTCGAAAAAAAAGACTAAATCTGGAGCAATAAAGGTCATTTTGCAGCCCATTTTTTAAAGTTTAAATAACCTCAAAATTGAAAAACGATGGAAATCAACTTTAAAGAAATCCTTACAGCCTCCCTGATTCTTTTTGCTATCATCGATATCACAGGGAGTATTCCGATTATCGTAAGCCTGCGAAAAAAGGTAGGGCATATCCAAAGTGAAAAAGCAACTCTCGTGGCTGCTGTCATTATGATCGCCTTTATTTTTGTGGGGGAAAAAATCTTAGGATTAATCGGGATCGATATCAATTCCTTTGCCGTGGCCGGAGCCTTTATTTTATTTGTCATGGCACTGGAAATGATTCTTGGAGTTCAGATTATGAAAGATGAAACCCCCGAAACGGCTTCTATTGTACCGCTGGCCTTCCCCCTTGTGGCCGGTCCGGGAGCGATGACATCCCTTTTGGCACTCCGGGCCGAATATGCGCTAATAAATATTATTATTGCAATTCTGCTGAATATCATATTGGTTTATATTGTTTTAAAAACCTCGGGGAAAATCGAACGAATCTTAGGAAATACAGGAATTAATGTGATTCGTAAAGTTTTTGGTGTAATTTTGTTAGCCATCGCCATAAAACTATTTACGGAGAATATTCAACACCTCTTTTAACTATGAAATATTTCATTTATATCCTACTTATACTTTCTGTAGCCCTCTTGTTTTTTAATCTCTTTCAACTCGATTTTGACCATTTATTTAGTGTTGAAAACAGTAGTTCTTTTATAGGTATATTGGCTGCAGCTTGTGTTATTGTTTTGATGCTAATCCTTAGTACCAGCCGAAAAATAAAGGAAAAAGCAGAAAACGGTAATTCTTCTTCCTAATGTTTGTAGATCAGATTTAATAACGGTTAAAGTACCGGGTCTTTTTTAGAAAGTTCAATTACTTTTTGAATAATTTGATCGTGCTGACTAATTAAATCTTCATACATTTCGGTTCCAAAAAGTTGATGCGCCATGGTTGCTTTTAGGTAATATTTGATAAGATCCCGATATTTATCCGGCTTAAAATGCAGTCGATAGGTTTTTAAATACTCCATGAAATCCATAACCCAGGCTTCTGTAATCACTACATCTTTCTCAAATTCTTTTGGGGTCAAATGGTTGTAATACGATCGATCTTCGTCCATTTTATTAAAAATATAACGATCCATTAATCCACCCTTAAACATATATTCGAGACTTTCTTTTTTGTAATTCAGATCGCGGGGAATAAAAACATCCGGGATAATCCCGCCGCCGCCATAAACGATCTTTCCACCGGGCGTAACAAACTTTAAAGAATCATTGACGTGGATGCTGTCGGCATTGGTCAGTTCCCCATTGTGATAGCGTTTTATATAATCACTATAATACTCCGTTCGACTTTTATTTTTATACGGTCGTTGAATCGAACGTCCGGTAGGTGTATAATAACGGGCTACCGTAAGCCGCACAGCACTACCGTCACCCAATTCCATTTCGCGTTGTACCAGGCCCTTCCCAAAGGATCGCTGTCCCACGATCGTACCTACATCATTATCCTGAAGAGCACCGGCTACAATTTCACTGGCCGAAGCCGAATTTTCATTAATAATCACAAAAACCCTCGAATTTTTAAAATCTCCGCGCTCGGTGGCATAGGAAGCCTTAATAGCACCTTCCTTATTTTTGGTTTTTAAAATCAAGGTTCCTTCACTCAAAAATTCATCGGCTACTTTGATCGCTTCTTTTAAATATCCGCCGCCATTATTGCGTAAATCCAGTACAATACTTTGGGCTCCTTCCCGCTCAAGTTTATTCAAGGCCGATTTAAATTCAGTATAGGTATTTTTGGTAAACCGATTTAATTTGACATATCCCAATCCCTCATCCAGCAAAAAAGAAGCTTCGACACTTTTTAACGGAATGTGTTCGCGGGGAACTTCAAAATCCAACAATTCTTTTTCTCCACGTCGTTTTACTTTTAAATTTACTATCGAATGCAAAGGCCCTCGTAACACCTCTTTTAAAGAATCGAGATTGAAGGTTCTTCCAAAAAGTGGTGTCTTATCGGCATAGAGAATGCGATCTCCGGGTAGAATTCCCAATTTTTTACTGGGTCCTTCTTTCAAGGTACGTATTACGGCAATGGTATCATCAATCTGAAAAAATTGAATTCCGATTCCAATAAAATCACCTTCCAAATTTTCGGTTGAAGTCTCATAATCCGCTTTGGAAACATAGGTCGAGTGCGGATCCAAATGAGAGAGAATATCACGGATGGTGATATCGACAATACTATCGGTATTGACCGGATCGACATAATCATAATTGATAAAATCAATCAGATTCTCCAATTTCAGCTTATTACTGTTAGAAGACAACAACCGCGATTGTTGTTGCCGGGGAAAATTAAAATAAGACCCGATAACTGCGCCTATTGCACAGGCTATACCGATAATCAACGGTAAGTATGGAGTTGTTTTATTCTTCAAAATCTTTAGAAATCGGTAATTTGCAAAATTTCGACTCCGGCACGTTTTAAAAATTCCAGTCCCGAAGGATCTTTATAAGCGGTTTGATAAACCAAGCGTTTAATCCCCGATTGATGGATCAATTTACTACATTCTCGACAGGGAGAATGGGTAATATACAAAGTTGCCCCCTTACACGATTGTGTCGATCCCGCCACTTTTAAAATGGCATTGGCTTCGGCATGTAAGACATACCATTTAGTAAGGCCTTCATCATCTTCACAAATATTCTCAAATCCCGTGGGTGTTCCATTATAACCATCAGAAATAATCATTCGATCTTTTACAATGATCGCCCCTACTCGTTTCCGTTTACAATAGGATAACTTTCCCCATTCCTGTGCTATTCGAAGGTATGCTCGATCAAATTTTAATTGTTTTTTACTCCCCATAAAAATCTTCTCTCTATGGCTAAATTACGATTTTTAAAGGAACTATTTCATTTCCTGTAAAATAGTTCATCCGTATCGTTTAAAAATTATATTTTGTGATCGCATAAACCTTTAAAAATGGGTAAAATCCCGTAATCAGTACGGAGATCACCGGTCCATATCCGTAAATAGCGGGTTTTGGCCTTTTTGGATTACAGCTCCGACTATACGCTTTAAAAGGTGTTTATCGGGAATAATAATCGGCATTCCGAATCACCGGTATTGCCTCAATACCAAAAGTTTAAACGACAACATCATCAATTTGTGTACAATTCTTATAGAAAATGACCAATTTTATAAAAATAGCAAGCTTCCATCGACCGGCCGAATATGCCGTATTGCGATTGCTGCTGGAACAGGAAGAAATTCGTTTCTTTTTTCAAAATGAAACTGCCATTAGTATTTTACCTTTTTACTCTCCCACTAAAGGCGGTATTTTCTTAAAAGTTCATCCCGATGATCAAGAAAGAGCCATGGAGCTTCTAAATGAATTCCTAAAAAATGAAAATATGCATCCCCTTTGATTCCGGATTTTTAGGAGTTATCAACAAACTCATTTCTATTATTTTTCTTTTCTTTTTTTTAAAATTTAAATTTTGATAATAGTGGGCTGTTAATACTGTTGGTAAAGAATTTTCATTTTAGTTGAATTATTCATTTTTCATTACTTATAAACGACATCTAAACAATTTGTTAATCGCAACCTATTAATAATGAACTATTTTTAAAGTTATTGACAAATTGTGATTATAGAAATTGACATCATTTTGTTGATGATAATCTTGAACCATGATGTTTATAACCGGATTATTTTTGGATTATAACCGATCTATAAAAATTAATGAAAAAGGAAACGAACTTGATTCTGATAACATTCATATCAATTTATTCTGATTTTTAAAATTTTTCTTTTCATAAAGTATTAAGAGTTATTCACAATTTTGGTTGATACTAAAGTATTGATTCTTAAGCATGATTTATTTTTATAAACATTCCTTGTTTTAAGCTTATTTGTATTCTTTATCTTTGTAGAATATAAATTTATGGGTTATGAAAATTGCGATAGGAAATGATCATGCGGGTACATCGTATAAACAGGCTATTGTACATCATCTTGAAAAACAGGGCATAGAAGTTACCAATTATGGAACAGACCGTGAAGAGAGTGTGGATTATCCTGATTTTATTCATCCGGTGGCCAATGCCGTAGAAGGAGGTCAGGTCGATTTTGGTGTTATTCTTTGCGGTAGTGGAAATGGTGCTGCAATGACGGCCAATAAGCATCAGGATATTCGCTGCGCACTTTCTTGGGTGCCTGAAATTGCAGAATTGGCTCGTCAACATAACAATGCTAATGTGATTAGCCTTCCGGCTCGTTTTATCAGCTTGAGTCAGGCGATAAAAATGGTAGATATTTTTTTGAATACTGATTTTGAGGGAGGCCGCCATAAAAGACGTGTTGATAAGGTAAAAACAACTGCTTAATTCGATATATAGATTTTTTGGCGGGCGTTTTTTTGTTATCACCTTTATATATAGAGGTCATTTAACTTTTTTGTGAAGGATCTCAATCTGTTTAATTTATGAATGGGTGAATGATCTTATCTAACTACACTACTTTTATAAATAACTGATAATTCATTAGTTGTGATTTTGGAAGATCAGCTATAATTTGGATGGGTACTCTCCTAAAAATGGCATTTCGAACGCAGTAAGAGATCTTAATCCATAAACAGGAAAAGGATTTCGACGAAGGAGAAATGACAAATCACTCCGAAAAAAATAATGGAGAAGGTTACTTTCAGGCAGGGAGTGCAATCCCTATTATATTCATAGATTTCACGGTCACTCTATAAAGTTAGTTATTTTTTGTTAGTGCTGATAAAGTGTCATTTGGAATACAGTATAGGTTGATGGACAACAAAGTTTTCTCGATATCTTTTAAAAAGCAAACCGATGAAAGAATTGGTTTTTCAGGTGAATACCTTTCCGGAATTAAATACAACACAATTGTATGAGATACTCCGACTTCGCTCGGAGGTTTTTGTCGTAGAGCAGGATTGTGTATATCAGGATATCGATGGAAAAGATCAACAAGCCATTCATGTTTTGGGCTATATAGGTACAGAACTGGTAGCTTATGCTCGATGTTTTGCTCCCGGGATTTACTTTGAGGAGGCCGCAATTGGTCGTATTGTAACAGATGCTCGTTTTCGTGGAAATAATTTTGGCCATGCCTTGGTAGAGCGGTCTATTTGGCTTATTAAAAACCGGTATGAAACGACTGCTATAAAAATTTCTGCTCAGCAATATCTCATCAGCTTTTATAATTCGCTTGGTTTTTTGGAGGTGGGAGAAGGTTATTTGGAAGATGATATTCCGCATATTGCAATGCAGTACAAAGAAGAGCATTAATTTTTGGAAAGAAGAATGACAGCTTCATATAATGACATTGTCGTAAAACTGGAACACTTTATTCGCAAATTCTACAAAAATGAATTGCTGCGAGGCGGGATTTTATTTTTGTTTTTTGGGCTGTTGTATTTTTTATTGGTTACCGGATTGGAATATTTCTTTTGGTTTGGGTCGGGAGTTCGAAGGATTCTTTTTGGGTTGTTTTTGGTTATTGAATTGATCTTATTTGGCCGTTTTATATGTTGGCCGATTTTTAAGCTTATCAAATTGGCTCGAGGGATAGATTATTATCAGGCCGCTCACCTTATTGGAAAACATTTTCCGGAGGTAAACGATCAATTGATCAATATGCTACAGTTAAAAAAGATGAGTTTGCAGCACACCGAATCAGATTTGTTGGCTGCCAGCATCGATCAAAAGGCAAAGGAACTTCGTCCTGTTCCTTTTGAACGTGCGATCCGTTTTTCTACGAGTTTTAAATACCTGAAGTTTTTAGCTGTTCCCGTTCTTTTTATTGTAATGCTGTGGGTTTTCGGAAAATCTGATTGGTATCGACTGGGGTATGAGCGACTTTCCAATTATAATCAAGCGTATCAACCCCCGGCTCCTTTTTCTTTTAGGATTCTAAATGAAAGTTTGATAGTGGACGAAGGAAGTTCTCTTTCCGTACAAGTAGGTACTGTGGGTGAAATAGTTCCCGGGGAAGTACATATAATTACCGATCAGGGTACCTTTTTGTTGCATACCGGGGAGAATCAAATTTTTACTTATCGTTTTGAAAATTTGGAACGCTCTTTTTCCTTTATACTAAAAGCCAATGGGATACAATCTGATACGTATAAGGTGAAAGTGGTTAAGATTCCTAAGATTCAGGATTTAAAAATGGATATTAAGTACCCTGCCTATCTTCAAAAAGCTTCAAAATCGTATGAAGGACTGCAAAATATACGGGTTCCCGAGGGAAGTGTGGTCAACTGGGAAATTCTGGGTAACCATGTGGAACAGATAAAAATAAAATTGGAGAGTGATTCGATCTATAATTTTAAACGGGAAAATAATCATTTTGAGTGGTCACAACCAGTTATGGAATCTATGCGTTATGAGCTAACGAGTTCCAATCAACAGCGTTCAAACTATGAGCGACTACAAGCTCGTATTGATGTTATAAAAGATGAATTCCCTGAAATTTTTTTAGAATCAAAACAAGATTCTTCAAGAGGTTTAAACCTTTTTTTTAAGGGCCAAGCAATGGATGATTATGGTATTACCGCTTTATATTTAAGGTATTATAAAAAGGAAAACGAAGACCATAAAAAAACCGTCAAAATTCCCGTTTCGCCTTCCAATTTTATGGAGTTTTATGCAGCCTTTCCAGATACTATTCAGTTGGAAAAAGGAGAATCCTACGAATTATATTTTGAGGTTTATGATAATGACGGTGTTCACGGTCCAAAACGTACCCGAAGTAAAAAATTTTCAATCTATGAAAAAACAGATAAAGAAAGAGCACAGGAAAGGCTGGAGAGTAGCAAAAGGAATATTTCGGATTTTGAAAATTATTTAGGTGATTTTAGAGAAAATAACGATAGAATTAATAAATTTAAATTAGAACGTATTGAAAAAGGGGAGTCAGATTATAAATTGAGAAATTCTCTTAAGGATTTTTTAATTCGGGAAAAAAAGGGGATCGAAAACGCTAAAACATTAGCTGAAGAATTGGAGAGAAATTTAGAAAAAGCCGAAAATAGCTCGACTGAAAATGATAATTTAAAGAAACGTTTGGAAAAAAACAGAGATAATTTATCGAAGAATGAAGAATTATTGCGGGAGTTGGAAAAATATAGCAAAGAACTTTCTAATGATAAACTCAATGAAAAGCTGGATTATTATAATCGACAACGGAAAAATCAATTTCGAAGCTTAGAAAGTTTATTAGAACTTACCAAACGACTGTATGTCAAACAAAAGAGCAGGCAGTTAACAGAGGATTTAGAGGAATTGACTGAGCGTCAACATAAATTGATTGAATCTTCCGATTCCGAATCTGAAAATCAAAAGGAAGTTAATGATGATTTTGAAAAATGGAAGTCTGATTTTTCGAATCTGGAAAAAGAAAATCAGAATCTAAGAAATCCCCGAAACTTATCGCGGGACGAGAATGCAGAAAAACAGATCACCGATAGTTTAAAGGAAGCTTATGAACAGTTAGAAGAGGCAGAAGAAGTTAAGAAAGAGGATCAACAAAAAGCTAAGGATTTAGAAAAGAAAGGAAAGCAAAAACAAGAGGAAGGCGGAGATAGGATGAAAAATCTCCTGGAGAATATGCAATTGAATTTGGAGGAGATGGATATGAAACAATTGCAGGAAGATGCAGGAATGTTGCGTAGAATCCTTTCTAATTTGCTTAGTTTTTCTTTTGACCAGGAAGATTTAATGGAGCAAGTACGGGGAATTACAAAGGATCATCCCGGTTTGGGTCGCTATATACGACACCAGCAGCATTTGAAGGATAATTTTAAACATGTGGATGACAGCTTATATGCACTCGCACTTCGAAATCCTGTGATTAGCGATGATATTTTTGAAGAAATTACTACGGTTGATTATAATATGGAAGTAGTATTGGAAAATCTGGCCAAAGGTGGTCTTTACAAAGGTGTTTCCAGTCAGCGTTTTATTATCTCCTCTTCTAATGAATTGGCTAATTTGTTGGATGACGCTTTGCAAAATATGGAAATGCAAATGGAAAGTATGGGAAGTGGCCAAGGTTCTATGCCACTGTCTCAACCGAATGATGGGAATGGAGAATTTCAATTAGAGGATATTATCAAAGCGCAAGAAGGATTATTACAGGAGTTGAAAGAAGAGTCTGAGAAAGGAAAAGAGGGGGAAAATGGAGACGAAGGAAATCAACGGAATGGAGAAAATGGAGAACAAGATGGTCCGGGGAAAGAAGGGAAAGGAGAAAAGAATTTTGAGGAGATCTTTGAAATTTATAAACGACAAGCGGAATTAAGAGAGAAGATGAATGCTCTTTTAGATCGTTTGCAGGAAGGTCATAAAGATTATGATCCACTCCGAAAGGATATGGAAAAGATGGAAGAGGATATTTTGAAGGGTTCATCCGATAAGCAAAGTCAGCAGCGCATGCAGCATATTATTAAAAGAATGTTGCGTTTACAGGAGGCTTTGTATGATAAGGAAAAAGATGGTAAACGGGAGGCAGAAACAAATACACAACAAGTTGAAAGGAATACTCTGCACTATAAGGAGGAAATGAAGAAAATGTTTGGAAGTGAAGAGATTTTAAATCGACAAGCGTTACCTTTGCAAAACCTTTATAAAAGGTTGATTAAGGACTATTTTCAGGATCATGATTGAATTTATAAATAATACGGATCAAGATTTGAAACTTGGCGATAAATATGTTTCTTGGATTGAATTGATGATTGTCCGTAATGAGTTTGTATTGGGTGATATTTCCTATACTTTTTGTCTGGATGAGGAATTGGATGGGATGAATCAACAATATTTAAAGCATGTTGATTATACCGATATTATCACTTTTGATCATACGGTAGGGTCGATTATTTCGGGTGATATTTTTATCAGTATCGAACGGGTTTTAGAAAATGCGGATCGATTTGATGTTGAATTTAGGGTTGAATTGAGAAGAGTAATGGCTCATGGGGTTTTACATCTTATGGGATTTACCGATGATACACCCAATAATCAGTCGCTAATGAGGCTTAAGGAAAATGAAATATTGAATTTGTTCCACGTGGAACATTAAAGATAGGTTGCTATGTTTGAAAAGGAATATGATGTTATTATTGTAGGAGGCGGTCATGCTGGCGGAGAAGCCGCCGCGGCTGCGGCCAATATGGGATGTAAAACACTTTTGGCCACCATGAGCCTTCAGAATATTGCTCAAATGTCTTGTAACCCGGCGATGGGAGGAATTGCCAAAGGGCAAATTGTGCGTGAGATTGATGCTATGGGAGGCTATGCCGGTATTGTAGCCGATCGGAGTGCTATTCAATTTAGAATGTTGAATCGTTCTAAAGGGCCCGCGATGTGGAGTCCGCGCGTACAGAGCGACCGAATGAAATTTTCGGCTGCGTGGAGAAAGATGTTGGAACAAACCGAAAATCTTGATTTTTATCAGGAGATGATTACAGGCGTTTTAACCGATCGTAATCGGGTTACGGGAATACGAACTTCAACGGGAATTGAGATTAAGGGAAAGACGGTTATTTTAACGAATGGAACCTTTTTAAATGGGTTGATTCATATTGGGGAAAAATCCTATGGCGGTGGTCGTGCCGGAGAACGTGCTTCGGTGGGATTAACAGCCGATTTGAAGAAGTTGGGATTTGAGTCCGGACGGATGAAAACCGGTACCCCACCCCGGGTTGATGGACGGAGTTTGGATTTTAGTAAGATGGAAATGCAGTCGGGTGATGAAAACCCCGGACGTTTTTCTTATCTTAATTCTGCTGAACCTCTTCGTTCGCAGCGTCCGTGTTATATCACGTTTACAAACCCGGACGTACATGATAAATTGCGGGAAGGTTTTGATCGATCCCCCATGTTTAATGGCCGGATTCAATCCGTAGGACCGCGATATTGTCCCAGTATCGAAGATAAAATTGATCGGTTTGCTACAAAAGACAGACATCAGATTTTTGCTGAACCCGAGGGCTGGGATACCATTGAATATTATGTCAACGGGTTCTCCACTTCCCTACCCCAGGAAATTCAATTTGAAGCCCTTCGTCGGGTTCCCGGTTTTGAGAAAGTCAAATTTTTTAGACCCGGTTACGCGATCGAATATGATTATTTTCCGCCCAAGCAGATTCAGCATACGTTAGAAACCAAGTTGGTTGAGGGTTTATTTTTTGCGGGGCAGATCAATGGAACGACCGGGTATGAAGAAGCCGGTTGTCAGGGATTGATGGCCGGGATTAATGCAGCTTTAAAGGTGAAGGAAAAAGAGCCTTTGGTGTTAAAGCGAAATGAGGCTTATATAGGTGTTTTAATCGATGATTTGATTACCAAAGGAACGAAGGAGCCTTATCGAATGTTTACTTCAAGAGCCGAATATCGTACCCTGTTACGGCAGGATAATGCCGACCTTCGACTGACGGAAAAAGCCTACAAATTGGGATTAGCCGGTGAAGAACGAGTACGAAGAATGCATGAAAAGAAGGAAAAGGCTGCGGTTTTGGTGTCCTTTTTGGAAGAAACCAGTGTTTCACCGGAGGACGTTAATCCTATTTTGGAAGCAAAAAACTCTTCTCCGGCCAAGCAAAAAGACAAGGTATATAAAATTTTAAAGCGACCTCATATCGACCTGACAGATTTGCGCAATGTAGAGTTTATAGATCATTTTTTGACGACACATGAATTTGATAATGAGGAGATGGAACAGGCAGAAATTCAGATTAAGTATTCCGGTTATATCGAAAAAGAGAAGCGCAATGCAGAAAAATTAAGCCGTCTGGAAAACCTTCATATTCCGAAAGGTTTTAGATATAATGAATTGAACGGAATGTCTATTGAAGCGAGACAAAAACTTAATGATATTCAACCTGTTACGGTTTCACAGGCTTCTCGTGTCAGTGGGGTTAGTCCGGCTGATATTTCGGCTCTTTTGGTTCATTTGGGACGATAAAGAGGGTATTGTTCCACGTGGAACAATGAAGATAAATACATAAAAAAGTTTCGGAGTTAATTCTTCAAATATCATTTTATGCTTATTATTTGGAAATCGACACCCCGCCCTGCGGGCACTCCTCTA
>CAZBXQ010000085.1:0-11785 GCA_964495935.1 uncultured Flavobacteriaceae bacterium | reverse complement strand
GGGTGTCGATTTCGGAACCATAAGCATACATTGATACTTGAAGTATGAACCCCGAAACTTTTCTTCTTTATAAAAACCGGATAAGCAGATTTATCCGGTTTTTATGGGCTCACATAGTACTTCAGGAGCTTCAACTCCACTTTACACCACCCTTTGCGGCTCAATAACGGTCCTTACCCCACTTCCAAATTTTTCCAATGCATCCAACGCAACATTAATGGCATCGGCATCAAGGGGAATCTTTTTGGAAACCACTTCCGAAATATCCAGTCGGCTGCTCTTGACAAAATCCATTAATTCATAGAGCTCCGTCAAATGATGATCGTTAGAACCGATAAGTTCTACTTCTCCTCCCAGAATCTCATTATAAACATCGACCGGAAGCTCCTCTTTAGACAAGCCTACTAAAACTACGCGCCCCAGGGGTCCGACAGATTGCAATGCCTGCTTCTGTGTTTGTTGTAAACCAATCAATTCGATTGCCGCGTCCACTCCCCGTCCATTTGTTTCCTTCTGTAACCGCTCTACCACATTTTCCGCTTTCCCGTTAATCGGAATCGCTCCGTGAGTTGCTGCCAGCTCCAGTTTATCAGCATTGATATCGATGGCATAAACCGTTGTTGCTCCAAAACCCCGAGCCAATTGAACCGCCGATTGCCCCAATCCGCCAACACCAAAAATGGCCACCTGATCAGCCGGTTTAATCCGGGCTTTTCGGAGCGCATGATAAGCCGTCGCCGAAGCACACATCAGCGTGGCTCCCTGATCAAAGGGGATCGATTCGGGAAGCAAAACCGCATTATGGGCGGGGACTTTTATATACTCAGCATAGCCTCCATCCCGGTGATGGCCGAGCATTTCTGCACAGCTGCAAAATTGTTCATTCCCCGAAGCACAATAATAACAATCGCCGCAGATAACCAGATAATGTAAGGCTACGCGATCACCTACTTTAACATGGGAAACACGATCCCCGATGCGATCTACAATCCCGGCTACCTCATGTCCCAAGGTAAGGGGTAAATCACCGGTTGGTGAAAGGCCGGCCCGATAATGCACATCCGAATGACAGATCCCCGCAGCTTTTACTTGTACTACAATATCTGTTGAACCAACCTCCGGAATTGGAATATCCTGCATCTCCAGAGGCTCCCCAATTTTAACTAATCGAACTGCCTTCATATCTTTTGTTTTCCCACGAAGTTACTAAAAACAGGGCAAGGAAATCCGGGAGAATCATAAACTCTTTTCATACGATCTCTATCCCTCGCCAAAATTAACCCAGGTTCATTCCAAATCCTTCATTTCCGATTATTTTTGTATAAAACAAACTTAGTATGGAATACGGAATTGGAATGTTTGGTGATTTGCAATACAATCGCAAAAAAAGAACCTATCAAAAGCCGAAAGCCCGGCTTCTTGAGATTATAGAAGAAGTAAAACAAGCCGATCAGATTGGAATCGAGGTCTTTGCCATGGGCCAGCATCATCGCCCGGATTATGCCGTACCGTCTCCGGAAATACTCTTGGCCGCACTGGCCACAGTAACTCAAGACATCAAGCTTTCCAGTGGAGTCAACGTCATCAGCTCTGCCGATCCGGTAAAGCTGTATCAGGATTTTGCAATGATCGACTTGCTCTCCGACCATCGTGCTGAAATTATGGCGGGAAGAGGAAGTTTTATTGAATCCTTTCCGCTTTTCGGCTATAATCTGGAAGATTATAATGCCCTTTTTGAAGAGAAATTGGAGCTTCTCACACTACTCAATAAACAAGGAGAAATCAACTGGGAGGGAAAATTTAGACCCAAAATCAAAAACCAGACGGTTTATCCTCAACTGGAAGAAGAAATTCCCTTATGGATTGCTGTAGGTGGAACACCTGCTTCCATATTGCGGGCAGCCCGGTATGGAATCCCGATTATGTTTGCCATTATCGGGGGGAGGCCCAAGAATTTTATTCCCCTAATAGAATATTATAAAGAGCAGTATATAAAACACGGACACGATCCCCAAAAAATACAAATTGGCGTTCATGCTCATACCTACATCGGAGATTCGCAAGAAGATGTTCAGGAAAGATACTTTAAAACGTATGCCGCTTCTATGGATCGAATTGGACGAGAACGGGGCTGGACCCCCTATACCCCGCAACAGTTTACCGGCGGAATGAGTCCAGACGGAGCACTGGTAATGGGAAGCCCGGACGACGTCGCCGAAAAAATTAAATCCTTTAAAGAGCTCTTCGGAATTACCCGATTTATCGCTCATATCGATGTGGGCGGTCCTACTCACAAGGAACAAATGAAAACCATTGACTTATTCGGAAAAGAAGTAATTCCGAAGGTCGAAGGGAAAAATTAGAGGGGAGCGTTTTATAATCCGGTTTTTAATCCCTCGGCTCTTCGTGTTGAAGGGTTAAAAATTGCCCCCCATACTGATAGGCGGAATATCATATATCGTGCCTGCTTTTGTAAAACCGTCCTTTTCCTTATCTTAGCAAAGAAATCGGAATACTATTAAGAATCGGGTTATATGAAAAGCAATTTACTGCGTACCATTCTTGCCGCCTGGGGGGCTAATCGGCTCTCCAAGAAAAATGGCTGCGGCTGTATAGGAACGATCGTGTTCTTTATAATCTTGTATGCCATCTTGGGTTATGTTTTGGACTGGTTTTAAAAACTCGATCTCAAAATGTAAATAGCAAAACAAAAAGGAGACGCCTTTGCATCTCCTTTTTTTGTTTTTCACTACGAGCTCGTTTAAACTTTCTGAAGTGGGCTGCAAAATAATCTTATTGCTCCATACCTACCTGCCAAAGGGTAGCTTCAATCCTAACCTGCATTCCAAATAGCGTTTTCTAATCGCTAACAAAAAAGAGCTAACTTTATAGAACGACAGTAAAGCCTATGAATATAATGAGGAGTGTGATCCTTGCCTGAAAGTAGCCTTCCCATTATTTTTTTCGGAGTGATTTGTCATTCTGATACGCAGTGAGGAATCTCACATTTGTAGTTTCAGAAGAGAAAAAAAGATCCTTCGCTACGCTCTGGATGACAGGAAACATCAAAGATTATTATAGAAAGAATGCCATTTCGTCCCGAGGCTTCGGGTGAGGAATCTTTATATCCGTAGATTTAACGAAGAAAGAGATCCTTCGCTGTGCTCTGGATGACAGGAAACATCAAAGATCATTATAGAAAGAATGTCATTTCGACAAAGGAGAAATCTTTTCCCTGTTCATGGATTAAGTCTCTCACTGCGTTCGAGATGCCATTTTTAGGAGAGTATTAATTCAAATTATCTGATCTTCAAAAATAACAAACAACTAATTATCAGTCGGTTATGCAAGTAGTTAGATAAGATAATTCACCAATTCATAAATGTGTAAAACAGAATTCGTGCTATTTTATTAATTATAAACATGTTAGAATGGAAAATAGCAACAAAACATGATGTTTATTACGAAATTGAATTTTGGGAGCTTCCGCGTTGCGGAATCCTTGAAATAACCCACTATTCCTGCGAATCCCGACGCACTTCGGCGGAACTCAGCATATCACCTTAAATCTCCACAAAATTAAATTCATGAATTAAGCAGGCTAAAAGTTTAAATGACCTTAATGTTTGTTTTTATGGGATTCGCTCATTAGAACATATCTTTCATTTTTCCCATAGCTCCTTTAGCCTTATCGCCAAGATTTCCGGCAATTTCTGAAAAATCAAAATTCCCATCGGTAAACTGAGCAATTAAATCCTTAAAATCAATTCCGGATCCTTCTTCTCCCGAATTAAATATTTTTGACAAAACGTCTGAAACCACCGATTGAGATGCTTTTTCTGAAGATTCCGGACTGAGATTTAAGCCCCTAAGCTTCCCGGCCAATTTTTGTTGAATATCCCCATTAAGGTGTTCTTTTGCATAGTTCTGCCCTTTTGCCAACAGTTCCTTTAAATCTCCGGATTTCATCTTTTCCTGCAACGATTCTTTGATAGAATCTACCGTATGTTCAACGGCTTTTTCCTTTTGCTCCCCCTTAAGCTCGTCGTTATTAAAAAAAGATTGTTGCGCATTGTCGCGAATGAGGTCTTTCAATTGATCTAACATAATAGTTGAGTTTTTGTGATTAGCATTTAGTACCGAAAAAGAACACTACATTTTTACCTCCAGCACTCTTTTTCGTGATTCGAATATATAGATTTATACGTTCCACATTATGGTTTTTATATATTTTTAAGAATAAATATCGGAATATACACTCTTATTTATCAATAAAAGACTACAAAATCTATATTTGCCCCATTAAAGAATAAAGCCTGTCTTTCTTGTCCTCTTTATACATTGAACTCCAAAGTACGACTTCAGATTTATACATTTCAAAATCCAAAAGACCACTCCGGCTTAAAAATCAGAATCCCCAGAACTTACTTCACGAAGTGGCAAAATAATTTATATATTGAACCACTATTTAATTCATTCGATCGCTTTGTTATTCTTCCTCAATAGAACGAATTACAGGCACTATATTCTATAAGCATTCCTATGGCCGATAAAAAACGACTTTTCCTTTTTGATGCATACGCGCTTATTTTTCGCGGGTATTACGCGTTTATTAAAAATCCCCGGATCAACTCCAAGGGTCAGGATACCTCTGCTATTATGGGGTTTACCAATTCATTCTTCGATGTGATCCGACGAGAGAACCCGGATCATCTCGCCGTTTGTTTTGATAAAGGCGGAAGTGAAATCCGCACCGAGCTCTTTGAAGACTATAAGGCCAACCGAGATGAAACTCCGGAAGTCATTCGAGAATCTGTTCCCATCATTAAAAAATTCCTGAAAGCCATGGGAGTTCCGGCGGTGGAGCTGCAAGGTCTGGAAGCCGATGACCTCATCGGAACCCTGTCTAAGCAAGCTGAAAAAGAAGGGTATCAGGTCTTTATGGTCACACCCGACAAGGACTTTGGCCAACTGGTTTCTGAAAATATCTTTATGTATCGTCCCCGAAGTCGTGGTGGAGGTTATGAAATTTGGGGGATCCCCGAGATTCAGAAGCGTTTTGGTGTTGAGCGTCCCGAACAAGTCATTGACTATCTGGGTATGCGCGGAGATTCGGCCGATAATATTCCCGGCATCCCCGGAGTTGGCGATAAAACAGCCAAAAAATTTATTGCTCAATACGGCTCCATGGAAGGGCTTCTGGACAACACCGACGACTTAAAGGGAAAAATGAAGGAAAAAGTCATCGCTCATGCCGAACAAGGACGGCTCTCCAAACAATTGGCCACAATTATTACTGATTGTAATGTCCAATTCAATGCAGAAGCCTATAAAATGAGCCCCCCAAACGTAGAACAGGTACTCGAGATCTTTAAAGATCTGGAATTCCGACGGCTCACCGAGCAATTTATGAAGATGTTCAATCAAGGGGCCGATTCTCATGAAGGCTTGACAACCCCAACCCCGACTCCCCTTACAAAGAAGAAAAAGACAACGGCCGGAGCCGGACAGTACTCTTTATTCGGAAACGACACCTCCCAAAAAGATAAAAAAGCAGCCGATTATCAGGGTTATCTCAACCTGGAAAATGTAGAGCATTTCTATCAAACGGTAAAACCCGGAATGGCGACCCGGTTATTTTTGGAAAAATTAATGGCTCAGGAAACTGTGTGCTTTGACACCGAAACCACCTCCTTAAACACCTTTGACGCACAATTGGTGGGAATCGCATTTTCCTGGGAAAAAGGGAAAGGATATTATCTGCCCCTTCCGGAAAATCAACAAGAATCAAAAGAAATTCTCAAAGCACTAATCCCCTTCTTTACGTCAAAAGACATCAAAAAAGTGGGTCAAAATCTAAAATATGATATCAAGGTCCTAATGAATTATGATATTGAAGTAAAAGGGCCTCTTTTTGACACCATGCTGGCCCATTACATCATTAATCCCGACATGCGGCATAATATGGATGTTCTGGCAGAAACCTATCTCAATTATCAGCCCAAACCCATCGAAGAACTCATCGGTAAAAAAGGTAAAAACCAAAAGACCATGCGAGCCGTTCCCCTTGCCGATCAAACGGAATATGCCGTTGAAGATGCCGATATCACGCTGCAACTAAAACAGTTCTTCGGGAAAGAGCTGAAAGAAGCCCACAACGAAAAATTATTTCAGGAAATTGAAGTCCCACTTCTCCGGGTATTAGCCGATATGGAGCGAGAAGGAATACGCTTAGACAAAGGCTTCTTAAACAGTCTTGAAGAGGACTTACAAAATGACATCAAAGCGTTGGAACAGGCCATTTACAAGGAAGCGGGAGAAGAATTCAATGTCGGTTCCCCAAAACAGTTGGGTGAAATTTTATTTGGAAAACTAAAACTCGTCGAGAAGCCTAAAAAAACCCGAACCGGACAATATTCAACGGCAGAAAACATCTTGTCTTATCTCGCCAATGACCATGAGATTATTGCCAATGTTCTCCAATACCGGGGGCTCTCCAAGCTTCAAAACACCTATATTGAAGCGTTACCCAAGCAGATTCAAAAACAAACCAAACGACTGCATACCGAATATCTACAGACGGTAGCAGCCACCGGCCGACTAAGTTCTATTAATCCCAATCTGCAAAATATCCCTGTCCGGACGAAACGCGGTCGTCAAGTGCGTAAGGCTTTTGTCCCGCGAGATGAAAATTACGTTCTCCTGGCAGCCGATTATTCCCAAATTGAACTGCGTATTATCGCAGCGTTAAGCGAGGAAGACCACATGATAGAAGCTTTTAAAAATGGAGAAGATATCCACGCCTCCACAGCTGCAAAAATCTTTCATGTCAAACCGGAGGAAGTCACCCGGGCGCAGCGCAGCAATGCCAAAACGGTAAACTTCGGGATTATCTATGGGGTTTCTGCCTTTGGATTAAGTCAACAAACGGACTTAAACCGAACCGAATCCAAGGCATTAATCGATACCTATTATCAAACTTATCCCAAACTTCGTGATTATATCGAAGATCAAAAAGATTTTGCGCGAGCCCACGGCTATGTGGAAACGATTCTGGGAAGACGCCGCTACCTAAAAGATATTAATGCCGGTAATCACGTGGTGCGCAGTGCCGCTGAACGAAATGCCGTAAACGCTCCTATTCAGGGTAGTGCGGCCGATATCATCAAAATAGCCATGATTCATATTCATAAAAAATTAAAAGCCGGAAAGTACAAGTCCAAAATGCTGCTGCAGGTTCATGACGAATTGGTTTTTGACATCCACAAGGAAGAATTAGAAGCGTTACAAACCCTGATAAAAGATCAAATGGAAAATGCCTATAAACTTGCCGTACCGCTGGAAGTAGAAATCGGAATCGGTCAAAACTGGCTGGAGGCGCATTAACGAAAGCGTTAAAACCCTGATCAAGACCAAAACAAGGTCTATTAAAAAGGAATTCCCTCATGGACTGTAGTTTTTTTGATGTACTTTTAAACCCTTTATTTTATATTACCATATTATGAAACGCTCTTTTTTCTGCTTTTTAGCCAGTATTCTGTTCATTCTCTATGCCTGTAATCCCCAATCCAAAGGAGAAGATCAAAGCTCTCAAAAAGATTCCCAAAAACAAGAATTTGCCATTGCCCTACATGGAGGAGCCGGGGTGATCAAAAAAGAAAATATGTCAGATTCCTTGGAGCAGGCCTATAAAGACAAGCTTAAAGAAGCCATTACCACCGGGCATAAAATCCTACAGGAAGGAGGTACAGCAGTCGAAGCCGTAAAGGCCACAATCAATGTAATGGAAAACAGTCCGCTATTTAATGCCGGAAAAGGAGCGGTCTTAAATCATGAAGAAAAACCGGAGCTGGATGCTTCCATCATGGATGGGAAAACCCTCAAAGCCGGTGCTATTGCGGGAGTCAGTCATATCAAAAATCCGATTGACCTGGCCCTTCGCGTAATGAATAATTCCAAACATGTTCTATTGGCTGGAAAAGGGGCCGAACAATTTGCCATAGAGCAAGGCTTTGACACGGTTCCCTCCTCCTATTTCATTACCAAACGACGCTTAGATCAGGTTCGGCGGATGAAAGGTGAAGCCCCTGATAAAGCTGTTTCGGCCTACTATGATCCTTACATTCAAGATGATAAATATGGAACTGTGGGCTGTGTGGCATTGGATAAAGACGGAAATCTGGCCGCCGGAACTTCCACCGGAGGAACCGCTAATAAACTATATGGCCGGATTGGGGATTCCCCCATCATCGGTGCCGGAACCTATGCCAATAACGCCACCTGCGCCGTCTCCAGTACCGGAACCGGAGAGTATTTTATCCGAGGTGTGGTAGCCTATGACATTTCTGCTTTGATGGAATATAAGGGAATGAGTCTGGATGAAGCTACGCACAAGGTCATTCAGGAAAAACAAGTAAAGCTTGGCGGAGACGGCGGCGTAGTCGCCATGGACAAAAATGGAAATGTAAGCCATGAATTTAATACCCCCGGAATGTTCCGCGCCAAAATGGATGATCAGGGACATATTGAAATCGGGATCTACAAAAAAGAAAACGAAGATTAACCCCATAACCTACATTCCAAATAGAGCTTTATCAGCACTAACAAAAAAGAATTAGCTTTATATATAGAATAGAGCAACCATGAAATCTATGAATTTAATGGGGAGTGTGATCCCAGCTTGCATTCTGGTAGATAACGGTCTTATCATCTAATTTGTGGAGTGATTTTTCATTCCGACACACCGTGAAGAATCTTTATATCCATAGATTCAATGAAAGAGATCCTTCGCTGCGCTCTGGATAACAGGAACCATCAAAGTTTGTTATAGAAAGAATATATTTATCGAAAGCATCATAAATTATTGTAGTCGGTCAATAGTGATTAATTATTTCAAACTTAATGAGGTGGTTTAAACTTTTGGGATTGAAACGAAAAATAGAGATTATTGTTCCAGGTGACGGCTTTTTTGTAGAGCATAGCCATAGCTACGGTCGAAAAAAAGACTAAATCCGGGGCAATAAGATTATTTTGCAGCCCATTTTTGAAAGTTTAAATGACCTCAATAACAGTATTTAAAAGGATAACTCAAAAAGAGCATTTTGATTTAATTTTGGGATCCTCCACAAGCCAAGAAAAATACCAAGGTCAAAACAATCCTGCAGAACTCACCCCGGGATTTGATGCGTATTCTTCAGGATTTCATTACTTTTGCAGATTCAATTTAGACAACCAAAACGTATAGCACAAATGCCTAAAAATTTTGTAGAAGAGCTTACTTGGCGCGGGATGTTACACAATATCATGCCCGGAACGGAAGAGCATCTCCTTAAGGGAATGCGGTCGGCTTATATCGGCTTTGACCCCACCGCCGATTCTTTACATATTGGAAGCTTAGTTCCCATATTGGTATTAGCTCATTTTCAACGTTGCGGACACAAGCCTTATGCCTTGGTAGGCGGTGCCACCGGAATGATTGGTGACCCTTCGGGAAAATCGAAGGAGCGCAATTTACTGGATGAAGAAACCCTACAGAAAAACCAGGCCGGAATCCGAAAACAATTAGGAAAAATATTAGATTTTGACAGTGACGCCAAAAATGCAGCAGTCATGGTCAATAACTACGACTGGATGAAAGATTTCTCCTTCCTGGCTTTTATACGAGACGTCGGAAAACACATCACCGTCAATTATATGATGGCCAAAGATTCGGTAAAAAAACGCTTTGCCAGTGACGCCCGGGAAAATGAGGGAATGAGCTTTTTGGAGTTCAGTTACCAATTGGTTCAGGGCTATGATTTCTTACACCTCTATAAAGAAAAGGGATTAACCCTACAAATGGGCGGAAGTGATCAATGGGGAAATATTACCACCGGAACCGAACTCATCCGACGAATAGATGGTGGAAAAGGCTTTGCTCTTACCTCCCCGCTAATTACCAAAGCCGACGGGAGTAAGTTCGGAAAATCTGAGGGTGGTAATATCTGGCTCGATTCCGAGCGCACTTCCCCGTACAAATTTTATCAATATTGGTTAAATACAAGCGATGAAGATGCCAGGAACTTTATCAAGATTTTCACCTTTTTGGAAAAAGGAGAGATCGAATCCCTAATCGAAGAACATCAGAAGGCACCGCATCAACGAATTCTGCAAAAGAAACTGGCCGCCGAAATAACCACTTTGGTCCATTCGAAAGAAGATCTCAAAAACGCTGTTAAAGCCTCACAAGTACTCTTTGGAAAATCTACCGCCGAAGATTTGAAAAACCTCGATGAAAAAACTTTTTTAGACGTTTTTGAGGGGGTTCCTCAAGCCGAAATCAGGAAAGATAAAATTGAAAAAGGAATCGATATGGTAGCCGCATTGGCCGCCGAAACCGGCTTCTTAAAAAGTAATGGGGAAGCTATACGAGCCTTAAAACAAAATTCGATTTCGGTAAACAAAGAGAAAGTGGACGACTCATATACCATTAGCACCTCCGATTTGATCAATGGAAAATACGTTATTTTAAATAAAGGGAAAAAGAAAACCTATATCTTAAAAGCAGTTTAATTCCACTTTATAGGTAGGGGGCTCAAAAGTGTCATTTTCGAACGTAGTGAGAAATCTCAAAGGCCTGATAAATAAGAGATTCCTCCCTTGTCGGAATGACAAATTACTCCAATAAAGAGGTTATGAGATAACTACGATCGGCTAAACGAAGCGGCATGAACTTTAATTTGAAATTGTTGTGTCCGGATCCAAAAAGGAAATCCGGGATATTTTCAAGGTTTCTACTGCCTCCCGGTTATTCGATAAAATAATAAAATATGATTTATGCCCCACAAAGCAGGTTTTGTCAATATTATCGGAAATCCCAACGTAGGAAAATCTACCCTGATGAACGCTCTGGTGGGAGAACGACTCTCGATCATCACGGCTAAGGCACAGACTACCCGGCACCGAATTTTAGGAATCGTAAACGATGAGCATTATCAAATCTGCTTTACCGATACCCCGGGAATTATCAAACCGGCCTATGAACTTCAGGAATCCATGATGGAGTTTGTTGACACCGCACTGGAAGATGCCGATATTCTAATTTATATGGTGGAATTAGGTGAAACGACTTTAAAAGATGAGAGATTCTTTTCCAAAATCAAAAAAGCAACGTTCCCGATCCTTTTACTCATCAACAAAATTGATCTCGGAGATCAGCAAAAACTAATTAAACAAGTGGCCCTTTGGCAAGCTAAGCTTCCTCGGGCCGAGATCTTTCCGATTTCGGCCAAAGAGGGCTTTGGAACCACCGATATTCTAAACCGAATTTTGGAACTCCTTCCCGAATCGCCCCCATTCTTCCCCAAAGATGCCTTAACCGACAAATCGGAACGTTTCTTTGTCAATGAAACCATTCGGGAAAAAATTCTTCTTCATTATCGTAAAGAAGTCCCCTATAGTGTTGAAATAGAAACGGAATCTTTTAAAGAAACGGAAGAAATCATCCACATCCACAGCGTGATTATGGTCGAACGGGAATCTCAAAAAGGAATCATCATCGGTCATAAAGGCAGTGGCCTCAGACGTATCGGTACCGAAGCGCGAAAGGATTTAGAACTCTTTTTTGACAAGAAAATATTTCTCAAGCTCTTTGTCAAAGTCAACAAAGACTGGCGAAAAAATGATCGACAATTAAGGCGGTTCGGGTATAAATCTTAACTCCGAGTATTCATAAGAATGGACGATCTATTTCGGCCATGCTGCTTTCATTAAATAAAAAGTTGAATTCACCGGAGTCAAAAATTCT
>CAZBXQ010000084.1:0-12360 GCA_964495935.1 uncultured Flavobacteriaceae bacterium | reverse complement strand
ATAAGATTATAATCGTCAGATAAACAATTATTTATAAAATGTGTCATTGGTATACACAGTGAGGAATCTTACATTTGTAGTTTCAGAAGAGAAAAAAAGATCCTTCGCTATGCTCTGGATGACAGGAAACGTCAAAGTTTGTTTCTAAGCACAGTTCATTTCGACAAAGGAGAAATCTTTTTCCTGTTCATGGATTAAGATCTCTCACTGCGTTCGAGATGGACATCCTTGAGGTATTAACAATACTACAATCTTCAAAAATTATAATTAATGGATTATCAGTTAGTTATAATTGTAGTTAGATAAGATCATTCACCAATTCATGAATTAATCCCCTTCATATCCGGGGTTCTGCTCAAGATTAAAATTGACAGCCAGTTGCTGACTCGGGATGGCAAACAATAGCTCTTTGGCTGTTCCCTGTTCAGGTTTGGTAACCCAGGGATCCAGGAATTTCCCAAAACGAATAAGATCCTGTCGGCGATGTCCTTCCCAATACAATTCACGACCTCGTTCGGCCAGCAGATTCTCAAAATTAAGCGTTGTAAATGGCAAGACTCCCCTATTCACACGAATCTCATTGACCAAATCCAAAGCCTCGCCTACTGATCCGTTCCCTCCTCGAAGAATGGCTTCAGCTTTCATCAACAGCACATCGGAATAACGAAAGACTACCCAGTCATTGTTTTTCTGATCCGATTCAGCCAAATAATCATAGGCGTATTTGAGTACTCGTATTCCTGCCGTTTCTAATGTCGGACCTGAGGTTCGAATGGTGATATCATGCGTAAAAACCAAAGGTTGAGAAGATGGATTTCGGGCCATTAGCTTCTCCCCCGTTTTATAATCGTACTGCTGTCCGGCCAGGAAACCCACATTAATGGCATGGGCCGGATTAGGTCGGTCAAATTGCGCATAACTATAATTAATACCCCGACGCTCATCGCCGGCGTCAAAAGTATCATAGAAAGTACCCAGTGTTGCCCAACCATTCCACCCTCCCGGATTCATATTGTAATGGGCAATGGTATTGTAGGTTCGATACACATCTCCTCCTCGTTCTCCTTCTTTATTATAGAGGGTAAAAATATTTTCAGTAGAAAGTTGGTCATTATCAGGAGCAAAATTATCAAAGTATTTCCCCGGACCGGAAATTGTATATCCCTGAATTTGATCGGCCAACTCAATCACCTTGTTCATATCCTGCGCATCAAAAGTTGGAGATTCCCGATTTAAAAAAGCACCTCGATTGAGATATACTTTCATCAGGAGTGTTCGAGCCGCATTTTGATTAGCTTGTACGGCTGCTCCGGAAGCCGGCAGGTCACCCATAATCTCGTTGAGCTCACTGATAATGAATTGCAGGCCTTCTTCCGCACTTAGAATTTCCGGATCTTCCTCAAAATCTTCATAACTCTGGCGATGTGGTGTTATCCCCCATAAATCAATCATGTCAAACATCCCCAAAGCACGAATAAATCGTGCTTGTGCAGCCTCTGAGGCAGTAGGGTTATTCTGGAGGACGTTAGATCCCCTAAAAATAACTCGTCCCAAAGCTTCATAGGTATTATTCATATAACTATTATCAGCATTCCATGTATGTAATTGCAAAGCCCGATGAATCCCATTGTCATCCCAATCTCCTCCGCGTGTAGGAGCAATTGCCTCATCGGTTGATATTTCCTGCATAGCCCAATAATTATCCTGCTGATAAACCGGATTCAGGGCTTCATAAGCACCCACTAAAACCTCTGAAGCACTTACGGATTCCCCTTCCTCGAGGGTACTTCTCAACTCCTCATCCAATTTGGAACAGGAAGTCCATATAAAAGGAGCGACAAGTAGTACGGTTAAAAATATTTTATACGTTTTCATAGTCCATCTTTTGTGCATTATAAAGAAAATCTAACTCCCAATAAAAAGGTTCGTGCCGAGGGATAGGGAATGTATTCTATTCCCAAAGAAGGAATCCCATCTACACTTCCATCGGTATTCAACTCCGGATCAAAGCCTTTATAATTGGTAAAGACATGCAAATTTTGACCGGTAACATAAACACTTGCGTTTTTAAAATCTTTACCGATATCGCCAATATTATAACTCAGCGTAACATTACTGAGCTTTACGTAATCTGCCTTTTCCAAATACCGGTCAGACGGTGTCGCCGAGTTGGAAACCGATTCCTTCCATTCCGGTTTAAAATAACGGGGCGAGATGTTTTTACCCGACAGGTTGCTCAATCCCAAAACGGTAGCATACGTATTGTTGAAGAGATAGTGTCCAAAAGCTCCGTTTAAATTAGCCGAAAGAGAAAATTTCTTATAGGAAAGATTCGTTGTGATCCCCAACAAAGTCTTCGGATTCGGACTGTGTATGTAAAACTTGTTGGAAGCGGGATCGACATCGGTACCGATATGCCCATCTTTCGCTTCATACATACTCATTCCCGTACTTTCGTCTATTCCTCTCCACTTCGCTAAATACCAAACATTAAGAGGATGACCACTAACCATATGTTGACCCGTTACCCCCGAAAAACCTTGTCCTCGCAGATTTGCCGTCTCATAAAATCCGGGCAAGCCGCTCACATCATTACTCAAGAAGGTGATATTGGTTCCCATATCCCAATGCCATCCACCAGCATCTACAAGGACTCCCGAAAGGTCGATTTCGATCCCTTTATTTTCGATTTCACCATCTAAATTCACCCAAATCTTTCCGCTTGGTGCCGGCTGTGCTATTGTTCTCTCAAACAAAGCGTCTTTAGTCAACTTACGAAAAACATCAACAGAACCCGTTAAACGATTATTAAAAAATGCAAAATCTACACCCGCATTATAAGTCTCGGAGGTTTCCCATTTCAATTTCGGATTCCCAAAATTCGTTTGTTCGGTACTTTGATTACCAAAAATATATCGGTTTCTCGAGGCTCCGGAAGGGAACTCACTATTTCCGGTCTGTCCGTATCCCACTCTTAATTTAAGATTATTCATAATTTCACTCCCAAAAAAATCTTCTTCTGCGATATTCCAAGCCAGTGCCAGCGATGGGAAATATGCGTATTTGTTGTCTTCTCCAAACTTTGTGGATCCATCCCGCCGTAGGGTCGCTGTAAGCAAATAACGCTCCAGATAATTAAAACTCGTTCTTAAGAATTGCGATTTCAACAGATTTTTGGGAGAACGGTTAGAGCTTATATCTCTCGAGGAAATCGGGGAATATTGCAGATAATCATAAAACTTGAGTCCGCGATTGTCAAATCCCGTTCCCGACATAAAGCTGGTTCGCGTATCATAACTCAAGAATTCATATCCTGCTACTGCATTGAGGTGAAGATCTTCGCCCAAATCCTTGTCAAAGGTCAGGGTTTGCGTGATCTGATAGTCAAAATTGTCATTGTTTCCAATAAAAGCCGTTCCCTTTTCAGTGGCCGTCGGGTTGATCAATTCCTGATCATACATTCCCCGACGAGTACCCTTTTGCCGAGATAAGCTGTACATTAATTTATATTCCAACCAATCGGTAAACTTATAGGAAGGGGATATATTTATAATAAAGGTATTGGTTTTGGTCCTATCACTAAAGGCTTCCAACGTTGCTAACGGATTGATAACCGTAGGCGACACAAACGTCAAATCACCATTTTCGTCATACAGCGATCGCGTGGGGTTCCAATTTAAAGCCTGTGAAACCAAATTCCCTTCAAACCCGACATTTGCATCAATTGCGCTAACCCGCTCATTAGCCTGCGTATAAAACATATTAATTCCCAATCGCAGTTTTTCACTCTCCAGAAAGCGATAGTCTGAACTGGCATTAACTGTATATTTGGTTAGATTGGATCCTTTTAAAACACCATCCTGATTAAGGTATCCTAAGGAAATACGATAGCGTCCCTTACTGTTTCCTCCACTTATCGCGGCATTGTGATTTTGGGTAATTGCCGTTCGTTTAATAGCATTAAAGGCATTTACATTAGCACCAAAATCATTGCTCGCCGCATCATCGGGAGTATAGAATTCCAATGCTTCTCGAAACTGATCGGCATTTAAGACTTTTGGTGTCCTCAGTACACTTGAGACTCCTATAGAGCTGGAAATCTGAATGGAAGGATCCCCGGACACTCCTTTCTTGGTATTAATAATCACCACCCCGTTAGCTCCTCTGGAGCCGTAAATAGCAGTTGCAGAAGCATCTTTGAGTACATCAATACTTTGGATATCCTCCGGATTAAGATAATCTAATGGATTTCCCGAATCGGATCCAAATCCGGCCGTTCCCCCGGGGCGTGCCGAACTTCCCGAAAGCGGAACCCCATCCAATACAAAAAGAGGATCGTTCCCGGCACGAATGGAGGAATTCCCCCGAACACTTACCGTTGTTGAGCCTCCCGGCTGTCCCGTATTACTGATGATCCGAACCCCGGGAATTTTACCCTGAATCAACTGATCCGGACTGGTGTTAATTCCCTGATTGAAATCCTTGGCTTTAACCGAAGAAACAGAGCCCGTCAAATCTTTTTTCCGTACTGTTCCATATCCTACTACAACCACTTCTTCCAGTGCCTGGCCAGCCTCCATGACCACTTGCAAAGTCGTATCACCACCCAAGGTTATCGTCTGGTCATCAAAACCCACACTTGAAAACAGCAGAATATCACCCGCATCGGCTGTAATCACAAAATTTCCATCAAAATCGGTGGCTGTACCGGATGTCGTCCCCTGAACGGTAATATTTACACCCGGAATCGGTACTCCGTTATTATCCTCCACCGTTCCCGAATACTCTTGTTGAGCATAAATAACAGAAGTAGAAAGTGCCAATACTACAAACCATATAAAATTACATTTCATAATCTCTGCTGTTTAATTGTATTTACTGCTAACGAATTTAGCATTTATTTTATTTATAGTCAATTTTATACTAAAACAGTTTAATAATTTATTAAAATAGCTTCAAATAATATGTGTTTTTAATATGATAACAGTTCCTATCTCTGCGCAAACATTTTCTATCTGACTTCCTTATATGCCCATTAAAACAGATCTCAGGATCGGTCTTAAACAGTCATAGCAGCCTAAAAAGAGCAGTTGCAAATCCAATTTTCTGCTCCTTATGATACGTACCTACTCCCTCATCATTCACAAGATCATTTCAAAAAATCAATTGTAGGGATTATAGGGGTTTTATCTTAATATTCCTCCATCGCACCTTGATTCCGCCACCATCGTGAATCTGCAATGCGATCTGTCCATCAGATTCTCCGATCTTCTCATCATTCAGGGAGATCATCTTTTCTCCATTCAACCAGGTCTCTACCAAATTTCCTTTTACCCGAACGGTCATATCGTTCCATTCGCCCATTTTAACATCTCCCTGATCTTCCTTCGGCTGAATTAACCAACCTCGGCCATACGATTCATAAATTCCTCCGGTATGATCTCCGGGGGGAGCAACTTCAGCCTGCCATCCCGTTACTTTGGTTCCTTCAAACGAACTGTGAAAGAAGACTCCGCTATTGCCATCGGCTTCTTGCTTGAATTGGACTTTTAATTCGAAGTCTTTAAACTTCCTTTCCGTCCCCAAATACCCATACTCCTCATCCGGACCACTCTCACAAACCAAAGTCCCATCTTCATCAACATACCATTTTTCGGTACCATAGACAATCCAACCGTCCAAATCTTTTCCGTTGAATAAATCCTGCCAACCTGTATCGGATTCCTTTTTATTTACACTTTCCTCCGTTGAAGTGGTATCCTTCTCAGTACTGTTTTCCGAAGAAGCTGTCTTTTTACATCCCAGCAAAAGAAAAAATACCCCAATCCCCACCACTAAATTTTTCATGTTATTATTGTTTAAGGATTAAAAAGAGCCGATTTGAAAAAATTATCCTTACAGCTCTCAAAAAGTTTTATGTGTTTCTGATTTATTACTTATTGCTACGCCCGTATCATTTTTACAGGATCCCATTTAACAAACCTATTGGTTTTATAACTCTCGTTACACAGTAATGCAGGGGCCGCTGCACGGAAACCAAAAATGGGATCTTCTGCCACTTTTCCATCCTTTCGAATCGCCTCAAAGAAATTGGCAAAATGATCATAATGGGCTCCCAAATATCCGTCTTGCGCCTTGTATTCGGTTACCAATGGAGGAACCATCTTTTTCCGATCCGGTCGGCCGGAGCTTTCTTTTCCTTTTTCATCCAGGAAAGGATCATCGTCCTCTACTCCTGAATTACGTTTCAGGTTTAAGGTATCCCAACCAATGTCCATAGCCCCTTTACTTCCTACCAATTTTAAAAAAGTACTTCCACTGGTGCCATCTACAAAATTACAACGCAGGGAAAGGTTAAATCCGGGGTGTTGTTTGGTCTCCGGATAATCAAACATCCCCAAAAGCACATCCGGCACTTCCCGTCCATCATTCCAATACCGCAACCCTCCGGTCGCTGCAATTACATTCGGCCCAAGCGAGTTCGTAATAAAATGTAAACTGGAGAATAGATGGACAAACAGATCTCCCGCCATCCCCGTTCCATAATCTTGGTAATTTCTCCATCTAAAAAAACGAAGCGGATCAAAAGATCGATCCTTGGTTATCGACACATAGGTCTTCCAATCCACTGTTTCCGGGGAAGCATCATCCGGAATTGGATATTGCCAGGCTCCAAGAGGAGTGTTCCGCGCCCAAAAACCCTCTGCATAATTTAGCTTGCCAATGGCTCCTTCAGCCAATAACTGCTTGGCCTTTTCATTGCCCAAAGAGGACATCCCCTGACTCCCCACCATAAATATTTTCCCGGATTTTTTCCAAGCCTCGATAACTTCTTTTCCTTCATCGACAGAATGTACCATGGGCTTTTCACAATACACATGCTTCCCGGCATTCAAGGCATCAATACTGATCTTTTTATGCCAGAAATCGGGAGTGCCAATAATCACAGCATCAATATCCTTGCGTTGCAAGAGTTTTTTATATTCTTTGGTCAGCAACAAATCACTTCCCCATTTCTTTTTGGCATCTTCCAGCCGACCGTCATATAAATCACACACCGCCACCAATTCCACATGTTCATGTTCCAATGCCGTATGGGTATCCGAGCTTCCCATACCGCCGGCTCCGATCAAGCCTATTTTTAAAAGCTGTTCTTGTGATTTGCCGTGCCGTGGGCGGGTTAGGGATACGACTTGATGAGCTTCCTTCGAAAACACGGAAGGCGTGACTGTAGCAGCCAACCCGGCCAATCCCATATTTTTTAAAAATTGACGTCTGTCCTTTTTCATATATTTAAATTAAGTGTTATTTATTTTTATTATCCTCTTCTCCACATTCCAACCTGAAACCTCTACCTGATGCCCTTCCCTACTATCTTCTGTGTCTCCAACTTCATAATTTGATTGAAATTCGATTTTAGAGATATGTAATTATCGGAAAAGAAGGTCGGTAATATCCGGCTTTCGTTTCATCCAGGAAAGCAACACACATAAAAAAAGGATCGAGACCCACCGCAGCTTCCCAATCCGTTAAATCGTAATTTTGCAGCGATAGCGACCCGTCCTTTTTATCGACCTCTGCAATGGGTTTATACTTTCCGTTTCTCGTTAGCCTATATTGGCTTTGTATATTGGCCGCAACGGTGAGCAGAAAAATCAGTACATTTTATTCTTATAAAAAATAATTCTCATAACAGAACCTTTTCTCTCAACAATCTATTCCTTTGCCGGTGTAATAACCATATTTCTATACTCTACGGGGCCATGATCGCCCTGAAGATAAATAGGGCCTGGTTCGGCTTCCTTACTATCCAAGGCTCCTCCGGTAATTCCCGGAATCCTTCGATCATTAATAACGGTGACTCCATTCACAACCACCGTTACATGCCGACCTATCAAAGTAATATCCAATTCCTCCCAATGGCCATGTCCTTTATCGGCTAACTCGGAAGGCTCCAGAAAGCCGTAAATAGCTCCTAAAATTACATCCGATGGTTCTTTTGCTCCTACGCTATCTACAACTTGCACCTCGTGACGTCCTCTTAGGTAAATCCCACTATTACTTCCTTCGGGATACTTGACTTCAACATGTAATTTAAAATCCTTAAATTTTTGACGGGTAATCAGATTGGAACCACTCTTCGGGCTCTTCAAAATATCATTTTTAAGAATCCACTGGTTCGGGCCATTCGCTTTCCAAACTTCCTCCAGCTGTTGTCCTTCAATTAACTGTATGGGTTCCCCCCAGGTAATATTATCGGGGTACTCTAATAAAGGAGCTCGTTCCCCTTTAAAATTCACTTCCTTTCCATTGGGTAAGCGCATCACACCGGTAAGCTCATCCGCTTTCAGGGTTCCAAAAACCTGGAGGTCATTAGGTTCCATGGACCATTGCGGAGGAATCGTAAAAAAGAGTTTCCCATCTTCAAAATGAACTTTAGAAATCGGTCGTGCACTCCCTTCCATGGCCACAAATCGTCCTACAAAAGTACTAAAACCAGATTTTGAAACTTCCAGCCAGGAAGGGCGTTCTTCTCCATCTACATCGACGGTCAAATCCCATCTGCCGAGAATCGATTCATCCACTTTTTTAACTGCTTGTGCATCATTGTCCTCCGCCCACTCATTCACCTGAGCCATCGTTAAAAACGGCAGCACACTACATAAAAATAAAAACAGAACAGGTCTTCTCAATCGGTTATTTTTCATTTTTGATATCGGTATAATTGGTTAAGATTAAAATTTAAGTTCCGGCCATCCTTTACGATAATCTCGTTTCACAAACTGATTAGCCGGATCAAAATTCGTTACCTTCATATTTTGGGCATCCCATTGCAGCGTAATTCCGCGTCCGGGATACTTATATCCTTCGTCTTCTCTGTACTGTTCTTGATTATCCTTCAACTTATACGTCTCCCGGAAACTATAACTTTGTATTGCTAAATTAGCCATCAGGATACTCTCCGTTAACGGGGCTGCATAGGTTTCAAAGGGAGAGCTCACTTCTTTTTCTCCATATCCCGCAATACAGGCATCCACCCATTGCCCGTAATGGCCATCGGCACTTCCCGGCACTCGTTCATATTTTTGAGGAACCTGAATACTTGCATTCAACGAAGTAGGCAATAACTTTGGACGCTGTCCATAGGTTCCACACATCATCTTCCCTCGGGTTCCTTCAAAGATTACACCATTGGAGCTATCTTCATCGCCCATGGGTTCGTTGGGCCCCAATTCTTCCGGACGCTGAGGTTGAATGCCTCCATCCATCCAGTTCAAATTTACGCGACTTCCGTCTTTTCTTTCAAAAATAAGATGTGCAGAAGCCGCTATCGGTCCGCTTTTCGGGGTGTATTCCTCAATCCACAGATCGGCATAAGGTGTAGCTACCGAAGCATTGACTTCAATCGGATGTGTCAACTCCAATACCTTAAATGCCGGCCCCACGAGATGGCACCCCATATCACCAATGGCTCCGGTACCAAAATCCCACCAACCCCGCCAGTTAAAGGGGGCGATATGATCCCGGTATTCCCGATATTCTGAGGTACCAAGCCATAGATCCCAATCCAGCCCTTTAGGGATTTTTGCTTTTTTATCCGGCCATGGCAAGCCTTGCGGCCAAACCGGGCGATCGGTCCAACAGTGTACGGTATGCACCTCGCCGATAATTCCCGCCTCATACCATTCTTTTAATTGCCGCACTCCATCACCGGAAGAACCCTGATCCCCCATTTGAGTCACAACTTTAAATTGCTTAGCTGCTTCCGCCATCATCCGAGCCTCCCATACATCATGAGTTAAAGGTTTTTCAATGTACACGTGTTTCCCCATCTGCATGGCATGAAAACCGATGGTTGCGTGATTGTGATCGGGGGTTCCGACCATCACCGCGTCAAAATTCTTATTTTCTTTATCAAATAACGTTCTCCAGTCCTTGTAATACTTAGCCTTCGGAAATCGCTCCCGATTAGCCTTGGCTTGCCGATCATCGACATCACACAAATAGGCGATATTGACCTTATCAGTAGCAGCCAGTGCCTGAATTACCCCACCGGGCCTACCGCCCGCACCAATACAAGCAATATCCAAACGATCGCTGGGTGCCGTGTACCCTACTCCTCCCAATACATGACGCGGAACGATATAAACCCCTGCCGTCGCTATGGCACTATTTCGTAAAAAACTCCTTCGGGATAGGGTTGACTTCTTCCCTTTTTTTTGATCTTTATTTTTCATACATACAAGAGTTAAAACTTTTAGATAAGATTTCGAATATAATAATTTTATCCTAAAAAATTTAATGTTGACTTGACATCCTTCATTAAACCTGCTCTTAAATTTTATTTTCTGAAAGTAAAGCCGAACTTTGTCCTCTTTTTTAAATCGGCATGAATAAAGGACTATACGCATTAGCGGTTGGCGGTTTGGCTATCGGGATGACCGAATTTTCAATGATGGGAGTTTTACCCGATTTGGCCCAGGACATTGGAGTCACAATCCCGAAAGCCGCACACCTCATCGCTATATATGCCATGGGAGTTGTCGTGGGGGCTCCCACCCTGGTATTTGTCACGGGAAAATATCCGGCAAAGAAAGTACTCATGATGCTGATGTTGGTCTTTATACTCTTTAATACCCTCTTTGCGATTGCCCCAAACCTGACCTTGATGCAATGGTCGCGTTTTGCAGCAGGACTACCCCATGGGGCTTTTTTTGGAGTAGGATCGGTAGTGGCCACTCGATTGGCAAAAAAAGGAAAAGAAGCGCAGGCGATCTCCATGATGTTTGCCGGACTCACCTTCGCCAACCTTCTTGGGGTCCCCCTGGGAACCTATATCGGCCATCATTTTTCATGGCGATACACCTATCTGATTGTAAGTGCCATGGGATTAATAACCCTGTTATCAATTGGGCTTCTTTTACCCAATCTTCCCAATCAATCGGGACAGAACTTGCGAAAACAATTGAAATACTATACCCAAGGAAGAGCTTGGTTACTGGTTGCCGTGATCTCGATTGGAACCGGCGGACTCTTTGCCTGGGTTTCTTATATTGCACCAATGGTAGAAAAAGTATCCGGCTTATCACCGGCCCGGGTGCCCACCATCATGTTTTTAGTGGGATTAGGAATGGTTATCGGGAATTTATTAGGTGGAAAACTGGCCGATCTCGTTCATCCCACAAAAGCTGTCATTTGCAGCTTCCTGGCAATGGCCGTTTGTTTACTATTGGTTCACCTCACGTCCTCCTCTTCGATTATGGCCTATGTGATGGCCTTTGTCACCGGCGTCATTGCATTTACCTCCGGAGCTCCTATTCAAATGACCCTTATTCGAGATGCCCAAGGTGCCGAAACCTTTGCCGCTGCTGCCGGGCAAGCCTGCTTTAACTTGGGCAATACCTTAGGGGCCTATTTAGGAGGAATTCCAATCACATTGGGACTGGCTTACGATACCCCCGTATTGGTAGGTATGGGAATGGCACTGATAGGGGTCGGTTTAGCATTTGCCTTTTATCGTATTCAGCATCCATCGGGAATTGTCAAAACCTAAAAGAGGAAAAATGCTTACGCCGGTTGAACCAATTCAATCTCTGCCCTTATTTTTATATCATGGCTTACGGCCAATCCACCTCCCTCCATGGGAAGACTAAAATGGATTCCGAAATCACGCCGATCGATTTCTCCGGAAATAGAATAACCGGTTTTTAGGGCTCCCGAATAACTATCTTTTACCAACCCACCAATCTCTATCCTTAATTGCACTTCTCTTTCCTCCTCTTTTAGGGTTAGAATACCACTTAAAATACAATCCTCATTACCCGTTTTTTTAATGGATTGAGATATAAATTTAAGAGTCGGATAACGCTCGACGTCAAGGAAATCTTTATTTTTAAGATGATTATCCCGAATGGTATTCCCGGTGATTAGGGATGAGGTTTGGGCGATCATCTCAAACTGTGCGTTTTCAAAATCATTGTCCGCAAGCTTTACCTTTACCTCAAAATCTTCAAACTGACCAATCACATTGGCAATCATCAAATGCCGGGCTTCAAAAAGTAATTGCGAATGCTCTTTATCAAATTTCCAATTTTCCATAAGCTCATTTTACGATGAATTCATTTAATCTTATCATCCCGATTTCTAATCACTAACTAATACGCAACGAAGTGATCCAAACTTTTATATATACCTTTAATTAATCATCAGCGTATTATAAAAACAGGCATCAATAAGATCGGCAAGCCATGCGGCTGAAGCCAAAAATGGGAAGTCCTGTATCCATCGCCTATAAGTAACGACAATAAATAACTGAAGTTTCGGAGACGTTCTGATGTGCCAAATTCAACACGGTTTATT
>CAZBXQ010000083.1:0-12381 GCA_964495935.1 uncultured Flavobacteriaceae bacterium | reverse complement strand
TTAGCATTGATGTGAATTTTGATTTAATTTTGGGAGCTTCCACGTTGCAAAATCCTTGAAATAGTCCCCTATTCCTACGGATTTCGACGCCTTGAATCTTCTCAAAATTAAATTCATGAATTAAGCAGGTATAGTCAGTTTTAGAAAATTTACATGATTTCTTGAGAAAAAGAATCGATATACTCTTTTGATAAAAACCTTTTATGTATGAATTTTAAAAAAGCCGTATTGGAAGGAATTCCCTCTCAGCTTCCCCCCCAAAAAGAATACGACACAGAAATTAATCACGCACCAAAGCGTAAGGATCTCCTTTCAAACGACGAAAAGAAATTAGCCTTACAAAACGCTCTTCGGTATTTCGACAAAAAACACCACTCCACCTTATTGCCCGAATTTCTGGAAGAACTCAAACAATACGGACGGATTTATATGTATCGTTTTCGACCGGATTACAACATGTACGCCCGTCCTATCGATGAATATCCCGGAAATTCTATACAGGCCAAGGCGATTATGCATATGATTCAAAACAACCTGGATGACAAAGTGGCCCAACACCCTCATGAACTTATAACTTACGGAGGAAACGGCGCAGTCTTTCAAAACTGGGCGCAATATCGACTAACGCTAAAATATCTGGCAGAAATGAGCGATGATCAAACCCTGGTTATGTACAGTGGGCACCCGTTGGGCGTATTCCCATCTCATCCCGAGGCTCCGCGTGTTGTGGTAACCAACGGGATGATGATCCCCAACTATTCAAAACCCGATGACTGGGAACGATACAATGCTTTAGGGGTCACGCAATACGGACAAATGACCGCTGGAAGCTATATGTATATTGGCCCTCAAGGAATTGTCCACGGCACAACGATCACCGTTTTAAACGGTTTCCGGAAAATCAAGAAGAGCCCGAAAGGTGGGCTTTTTGTCACTGCGGGATTAGGCGGAATGAGCGGTGCTCAACCCAAAGCGGGGAATATTGCAGGTTGTGTTACGGTTTGCGCCGAGGTCAACGAAAAAGCCCTTGATAAACGGCATGAACAGGGCTGGGTAAATGAAAAGATATCCGATTTAGACATATTGGTAAAACGTGTAAAGCAAGCCTTATCCGATAAAGAAACCGTCTCCATGGGGTACCATGGAAATGTGGTTGAGGTCTGGGAGAAATTTGCCGATGCCGATGTCCATATTGACTTGGGAAGCGATCAAACTTCCAGTCATAATCCCTGGGCCGGAGGGTATTATCCGGTGGGTTTGACGTATGAAGAAGCCCATAAAATGATGGCTGAAGAACCGAAAAAATATAAAGAAATCGTTCGAGAAAGTTACCGTCGCCATGTAGCCGCCATCAATCGCCACACGCTACAAGGAACGTACTTCTTTGACTACGGAAATGCGTTTCTACTGCAAGCTTCCAAGGCCGGAGCCAAGATTTATAAAAACGAAGCCGGAGATTTTATAAATCGATCGCAGGCTCAGCCGGGTCAAGGATTTGCCTATCCCAGTTACGTACAGGATATCATGGGCCCCATGTGCTTCGATTATGGATTTGGTCCTTTCCGCTGGGTTTGTGCATCTGCCGATCCCGGAGATTTGAAGAAAACCGATGAATTGGCCCTTCAGGTAATGCAAGATTTAAAAGCTGAGGCACCCGAAGAAATTCAACAACAAATGGCCGATAATATCCACTGGATTCAAGAAGCTCAAACAAATAAACTGGTGGTTGGATCACAGGCCCGCATTTTATATGCCGATGCCCAAGGACGGATTGAAATCGCCAAAGCCTTTAACGACGCCATCAGGAATGGAGAGATCTCGGCACCGGTGATCTTGGGCCGAGATCATCACGATGTATCCGGTACCGATTCCCCCTTTCGGGAAACTTCCAATATTTATGATGGTAGTAATCGCACGGCCGATATGGCCATTCAAAATGTGATTGGCGACAGCTTTCGGGGCGCGACCTGGGTAAGTATTCACAACGGCGGCGGTGTAGGCTGGGGAGAGGTTATAAATGGTGGATTTGGTATGGTTATTGATGGTAGTAAGGAGAGTGAGAGACGTTTAAAATCCATGCTCTTCTGGGACGTCAATAACGGGATCGCCCGACGATCTTGGGCCCGGAATTCCGGTGCCGTTTCAACGGCCAAGCGAGCCTTGCAAACGAATGAAGATTTACAGATTACCTTACCTCACTTCGTTGAAGACGAGCTTTTGAAGAACTTGGAATTTTAGAAATACAAAAGGCCGTAAACGTCATCTTAAAAGAATGTAAAACACAAACAATGTTTCATTAATAATCAGTATCTTACAAATGCATAAAACATGAGATTATGAAGACGCTTAAAATTCTATGTATTGTCGCGTTGTTCGGCTTCGGGCTAACCTCCTGTAAATCGACTCATGTGACGACAGATTACGACAGAACGGTAGATTTTGATCAATATCAAACTTTTGCCTTTTACAAACCCGGTATCGACCAAGCTAAGATTTCGGATCTGGATAAAAGAAGGATTCTGAGAGCTATCGATACGGCGTTGACAAAAAGGGGAATGACCAAATCAAAAGACGCCGATCTACTTATTGGTATTGACACTGATGAAGCCACCAATATTGACGTTCATGAAAACTATTATGGCTGGTATAATCCCTGGTATTATCCATATTATGGGGTTGGTCCTTGGTATTATGGCCGTTATTATTCCCCCTACCGCAACAATTATAGTCGCTCGACCTCAGGAACCCTCTATATTGACCTTATTGACGGGAAAGAAAAATCCCTAATCTGGCAAGGGCGTTGGGAAGGAACCATTAAACCCAATGGCACGGTTGAAGAAAAAACGTCTTTGATACACGATATTGTCAACCAAATCATCGATCATTACCCGCCGGGTCATGAACCTGAAGGGAAAAAGTAATTTCCGTTTTTTATAAGAACGGGCACCCTCTTTCCATTCCGAAAGAGGGTGCCCGTCCCCTTTCAATAGATGGAGAAACAACCGGGAAACCACTACAATTCTATACTTCCAATTCTACCAAAACCGGGCAGTGATCGCTGTGTTTCGCTTCCGATAAAATAACGGCTCTACGGATCTGTTCCCGCAAAGCTTCTGATACCAAATGGTAATCCAGTCGCCAACCTTTATTACGAGCGCGGGAACGGGCACGATAACTCCACCAGGAATACTGCGTCTTATCGGGATTTAGATACCGAAAAGAATCAATAAACCCATCGTTTAAAAAACCGGAAAGCCACTCCCGTTCCACCGGCAAAAAACCCGATACCCGACTCAAGCGGATGGGGTCATGGATATCGATGGGCTCATGACAAATATTATAATCCCCGCAAATCACGAGATTCGGATGTTCTTTTTTCAACTCCACGACATAATACTGAAGATCGGCCATATAGCGAAGCTTAAAATCTAAACGATTCCGGTTTGTACCCGAAGGCAAATACATGCTCATCACCGATATGTTTTCAAAATCGGCACGTATATTACGACCTTCTCGATCCATATACTCTATTCCCGTTCCATAGGTGATCTGCAAAGGTTTCTTTTTACTCAACAAAGCCACGCCACTATACCCTTTGCGCTCCGCGGGATACCAGTAACAATAGGGATAACCGGCTTCCTTGAATTTTTCGACATTGAACTGTTCGGAACGGGCCTTAATTTCCTGAAAACAAATCACATCCGGCGAGGCCTGTTTTAACCATTCTATGATACCCTTCCGCATCGCAGCCCGAATCCCGTTTACATTGTATGAAATAATATCCATATCTTAGATTTTTCCAAAAATAAGGTTTCTCAACCCCTTAAAGAAATTGTTTTTCTTTACTTTTAAGAATCACAAAAAACTTAATTTTGCCCGTTTTTTAAACGATTATATGAAGTATAAAAAACTGATTGGCCGGGTGGATAAAGCTGATTTTCCCGAACTCGGTTTACAAACTATAACGACAAAAATAGATACAGGGGCCTACACCTCGTCCATTCACTGCGAGCAGATCACTGAAAAAGACAACGTTCTAACTTGTATATTTATCGATAACGAACATGCCTTATATCACAAAAAAATATTTCACTTTACAACCTATGAGAAAGTTTTCGTACGAAGCAGCAACGGAATCATGCAAGAGCGCTTTGCGGTTCAATCTACCATTCGATTATTTGAAAAAGAATATAAAATAACCCTGTCTTTAAATGACCGAAGTGACATGAAAAACCCGGTTCTTCTGGGAAGGAAATTTCTAAGCGGAAAATTCATTGTCGATCCCCAATTGGAAAACCTGTCTTGTAAAATGGAAAAAATAGAAGTTTATGAACATTAAAGTTTTATCGCGTAACCGGTTTTTGTATTCCACCCGAAGACTTGTGGAAGCCGGCGAGAAACGCGGGCACAACATGGAGGTCGTGGATCACGTGAAGTGCAATCTTCTGATCAAAAAGGGAAGGCCGAAAATCTATTATCGCAATGGTTATTTAAAAAAGATTGACGCCGTGATTCCCCGTATCGGGGCTTCTGTAACTTTCTATGGAACTGCCGTTGTTCGTCAATTTGAGGCCATGAATGTTTTCACCACGACCAACTCTGATGCGCTGATGCGCAGCCGCGACAAACTGAGAAGCATGCAGATCCTCTCCAATGCGGGCGTGGGCTTACCCAAAACTATTTTTGCCAATTATTCACGAGATATCGACGGGGTTATCAAAGCTGTGGGAGGGGCTCCTTTGGTTATTAAATTACTGGAGGGAACACAGGGATTGGGAGTCGTTTTGGCAGAAACCAAGAATGCCGCAAAATCGGTTATTGAAGCCTTCGACGGATTACAGGCCCGCGTCATTGTTCAAGAGTTTATCAGAGAAGCCCGAGGTGCCGATATTCGTGCATTCGTCGTCGATGGAACTGTCGTTGGAGCGATGAAAAGACAGGCGAAATCGGGTGAATTCAGATCCAACCTACACCGTGGTGGCAGTGCCAAAGTGATTCAGCTCACCGCCAGAGAAAAAGAAACAGCCATTCGGGCGACAAAAGCTTTAGGATTGGGAATCGCCGGAGTCGATATGCTACAGAGTAAACGCGGCCCGCTTATCATGGAAATTAATGCCTCTCCCGGATTGGAAGGTATTGAAAGAGCAACGCGGGTTGATATTGCCGGCGCAATTATTAAATATGTTGAAAAAAATAACTACTAAATTATGCCAAAAATCGATCAGGACAACATTCTTCATCTCTTCAACGAAAAAATCCGGCCCGGAGAAAGCAGAGTTATCAATTTTTTATCGGCCAACCTCTATACCAATACCGAGGTAAAGGTTCCCGTCATTATTGAACGCGCACAAGATCCCGGCCCCGTGTTATTAATCACATCTGGGATTCATGGAGATGAATTTAACGGCGTGGAGATTGTTCGTCAATTGATCTCCAGGCACCTGAACACGCCTACAATCGGAACCATCATTTGCATTCCCATCCTGAATATCCTCGGATTTTTGAGAATGGATCGCTATTTCCCTGATGGTCGGGATCTCAATCGATCTTTTCCCGGTTTTAAAAAAGGTTCTCTCGCCAGTCGCTTTGCCTATCGTTTTACGCACGAAGTGCTTCCCGTGGCAGATTTGTGCATGGATTTCCATACCGGTGGAGCCCAACGTTTTAATGCCCCTCAAATCCGTATTTCAAAAGGGGATGCCGAAAGCCTGAACTATGCCAAAATTTTCAATGCTCCTTTTACCGTCTATTCTAAAATCTTGAAGAAATCGTATCGTTCTATCTGTGTTAAAAACAAGATCCCATATATCATTTTTGAAGGCGGGATGACGAAAGACAACAACAAAGAAATCGCCCGACAGGGAGTACAAGGTATTCTTCGTGTTTTGGATTCCTTGGGGATGATCAAAGATGGTATAACCCCCGATCCCGCAGAGAAAAAGACTATTTTTATACGCAAAACCCATTGGATACGGGCCAATTACAGTGGTCTTATCCATAGTAAAATCAGTATCGGCAGCTATGTAGAAAAGGGCGATTATATGGCTACCATCACCGATCCCTACGGACATTTCAAACGACATATCAAAGCCCAAGAGAAAGGGTATGTCATTAATATCAACAAAGGTCCTCTGGTCTTTGAAGGGGATGCCATCTTCAACATTTCCCGAGAAATTGAAAAATGAAAAAATCAGAATTACGCAAGCAGTACAAAAAGAAGAGACAAGTACTTTCTTCAGATACCGTTGAGAACTTGAGCCTAAAAATTGCAAACCGAGCTTTGGAACTGCCCATTTGGGATCGATCCACCTATTCACTTTTCTTGAGTATAACCCGAAAAAAGGAGGTTGATACCGAGTTTTTATTGAATATTCTCCAGGGAAAAGACAAAAACGTAACGCTCTCAAAAAGTGATTTTAAAACTCATGAAATGATACATTACCTGCTTACCGACAATACGCGAATCGCGATCAACCCCTTGGGCATCCCGGAACCGTCGGCAGGTTTTGAAATAAAACCCGAAAAGATTGACGTTGTTTTTATTCCTTTATTGGCATTTGACGAAAAAGGGAATAGAATTGGCTATGGAAAAGGATTTTATGATCGGTTTTTGGCCCAATGCCGACCGCAAACCCTAAAAATTGGCCTTTCCTTCTTCCGGGCAGAAAAAACTATTCTCCCGGCCAATCCAACAGATATCGCCTTGGATTATTGCATCACCCCGGAACGGACTTATGATTTCTCTAAGGCTGGAGAATAAAAATCCCCCTTCCCTCCTACTTCCACTCCATCACCAATCTTCCCATCCTAATCTTCCTGTTTAAACATTCTTTTATTAAAGAAAATCAGCAGTAAAAAGCCAATCGTTATAGAGCTGTCGGCAATATTAAAAACGGGCTCAAAAAAGGTAAAAAATTGCCCTCCCCAGATTGGAAGCCAATCGGGCAAATAGCCTCTCCACAGGGGGAAATACAACATATCAACTACTTTGCCGTGCAATAAACTTCCATACCCTCCTTCCGCAGGAAATAAAGAAGCTATCTGACGCTCGCTATGGTCGAACACCACCCCGTAAAAAACCGAATCGATAATATTTCCCAATGCTCCTGCAAAAATAAGCGAAACGCTAACAATCAAAAATTTAGAAGCTTGTTTTCGAACCGAGTCCCACAGCCAATATCCCAATCCTACGATGGCTACCAAACGAAACAACGTGAGCAATAATTTTCCATAATTTCCCGGGATTTTTGCTCCCCAGGCCATCCCTTCATTCTCAACAAAAAGGATACGAAACCAATTAAAAACAACAACTTGCTCACCCAGCATAAAATGGGTCTTTATGTAAATCTTTGAGATTTGATCAAGAATCAAAATAATCAAAATCAAAAGTCCGGCTTTTTTCAGGGACATAAAATGAAAGTTTTGGGTCCCAAAAATACAGTTTTTATTCGATTTTTCCATTAAATTGCCGGGGAACGAAAATAGACGATCCCTCATGGAATTTTTTTCGAAGCTTCCGCATATAGGAGATAGCATCTTTACAACGATTAATCAGGATGTACGGCGTTATCAACCGGTCAACCTGGCTCAAGGATTTCCCGGGTTTGCTCCGGATCCTGAACTTTTAGAAGAGTTGGCTCGGGTAAAGTCCAAACGCCATCATCAATACGCACCAATGGCCGGTGCCCAATCGTTGCGGCAAATGCTCTCAAAAAAGGTGAAATCGCTACATCGCCACACCTATGACCCAAACGATGAGATCACGGTCACCGCAGGTGCTACACAAGCAATTTTTACAGCGATCTCGGCATTTATTCGAAAAAATGACGAAGTCATTATTTTTAAACCGGCCTATGATTGTTATGAACCGGCCGTCGAATTACAGGGTGGAATTCCCGTTTTAATCGAAATGAAAGCACCGGATTATCGCATTGATTGGAATCAAGTAAAAGGTAAAATATCACCCCAAACCCGGATGATTATCATAAACACTCCGCACAACCCCACCGGAACCATTCTGACAACTCAGGATTGGGAGGCTTTACAAGAAATCGTCAAAGGAACTTCTATTATTATTCTTAGTGATGAGGTTTATGAGCATATTGTTTACGACGGGAAAACCCACCAAAGTATAGCCCGTTTTCCGGAACTGGCCAAGCGTTCCCTCCTTACTTTTTCTTTTGGAAAAACTTTTCATGTTACCGGCTGGAAAATCGGGTATTGTCTCGCCCCTAAAAATTTGATGGATGAATTCCGAAAGGTCCATCAATTTAATGTGTATTGTGTCAATCATCCCGCGCAACTGGCTATTGCCCGATATCTGAAAGATCCCGAACACTACGGAAAGCTATCCTCTTTCTTCCAACAGAAACGAGATTTTTTGTTGGCAGCCATTGAGAATTCCAAGTTTGAATTCACGCCGGCGCAAGGAACTTATTTCCAAACTTTATCGTATAAAAACATATCGGATGAAAAAGATACCGACTTTGTGATTCGCTTAATTACAGAAAAAGGATTAGCAGCAATTCCGGTCTCGGCCTTTACAAAAAATAACCGCGATGAAAAGATGATTCGCATTTGTTTTGCCAAGGAAGAGAAAACCTTAAAAAAAGCAGCAGAAATTATCAATTCTCTATAAAAGGCTTATTTTTGTGGCCTCAAAATCCCCCCGGCCTCATAGTTCAACGGATAGAATAAGAGTTTCCTAAACTTTAGATCCAGGTTCGATTCCTGGTGGGGCTACAATAAACCCTGATTATCAGTTAGTTACATGATTTACACACAAAAATAAAGATCTTATCCAAAATAAAGAGGCATGGTAACCCGCGATATATAAAAGCAAGCGGCCTCACAAAGTTATTGATTTCCCCTAAACTGCCTTCCCTAATTTGCTATCTGCAAGAAACACGAACTCACCTACGATCAGCGACTCAAACGCACACATAAAAATATACTGATCAGTAAATTTCAAAACTCTGCAAAATCTAACCACAGAAAATATCTTGGGAGATATAAGTCAGAATAGAGGCCGGCGGCGGTAACAGTAGCAGATGTTAATAGATCCTCTAAGGGATGTTATCCTTTTATCTTCTAAGCTTTTTCGCTCCTCTACAGCCCGGGTTCATAAAGTAAATGGTACATCCTTCCTTGATAAATTTTTGATAAACTTCCCATCTTGCCGAAATGGTTTGTACGGGGCCGGCATTACGGTATTCTGAGCAGTTATTGAAATCGAGAAAAACCTCAAGCTCTTCAAAAGGAGCTCAGTGTAAGACGCTTGAAAGAACAGATAAAGACCGAATTGAGAAAGTGTCCTTGTTGTAAGACAGGCAACTTGATTACGATAAAGACTCTTGGAGAAAAGGGACCTCCGAGGGAATATCTACTGGAAGCTCAAAAATCACCTACTGCATAACGTAATGGGTAAGGGAAGTTATGTTTTTATTTTTCTAAAATCCTCAAAAATGACCTCAAAAGATATTAATATTGTAGTTCCAGTAAAAAAGCAGGTCATATTTTGCTTTTAATATCCAAAGTTACTTAATGATAACTCCATAATAGCCCGGTTCCCCCATAATAAATACGGGGCAGGCTGTCCAACCGGGCGTTTCATTGTTGGCTCTGCGAGCCGGATGAAACGCAATAGTTTATGTTAGTTTCGGGCATCCCATTTTGAAAGATAGAGTTTATTGTCATCTGAAAAGTCTATCCAAAAAGCCATAAAACTATCATCTTGTAATTTTATGATTTTTTGAAAAGCACCTATATAATCCAATTTATCGTTTATAGCTGTAGGTTTTTTTAGATAAAATTCATTTAAAAACTTGTTCCGTGAAGTGCTGTAGTATTTTACAATTACAGAAAAATTATTGTTATCGAATTCACTAAATAAAACCACTATATTTCCATCATCATCAAAAACTGTAGATAGGAGGTTCCCGTTTTCACTAACTAAGATAGGTTTACTCCATGTTTTACCTCTATCTTTACTAAAAGAAAAATAAACCGCATTAGGGACGTGATTTTTATACCAGTTGATGATTAGTTGATCATCTTCGTTTACCATTTCAGACAAAGCGTTCTCAAGTGTATCTGCAGTTGTAGCGATTGTAGTCCGTTCTGCTTTTTGAGTTCTTAGGTTGTAATCAAAAAATTCTACTGTTTTATTCCAGTAAGTTCCTGAAGATAGAAACAAATGGTTGGAGTCTGCTCTTGCAGAAGTGCCTAAATATAGAATGCTGTCTTTCGCAATTGGGGGAACCTTCTTCCAAGTTTTTTCTTGATCACTATAGCTTAAAACTTTTAGAAAACTATTTTCTAACATCTGGGTTATTTCTGTATAACTCAGAAACAGCTTACCCTTGTTTTCTGTAATTGAAGGTTTATCCAATAAACTTGAATCAGATTGAGCAGCAATTGATTTTAATTCAAACTCATTTAGTTGCGGATTATATTTATATACAGCTAATTCTCCAGAAAAGAAATCCTTTCCTACATGCATCATTACTAAATGGGTGTCGCCCTGTTTATCGGAAATAATGCTTGGATTACCTGTTAATAAGGTATTTGGCTTGTCAATTATTTTCTTTTTTGACCAAGTTACACCCAAGTCCTCTGAAACAGCATAAGCTACTCGCATATCACCTGCTTGTTCGCAAACAACTCTTTCGGGGCGTGCTTCCATCCACACAGCTATAATTTTATTTTCAGGAAGAAGAGCCGCTGTTACCTCATATGTTCTTGTATCATTAATTTTATAGGTTTTAATTTCTTGGCCCTGAGCAGAAGCAAAATACAGTAATATTAAAATTAAGAAAAGGTGGTTTCTCATTACTATTTGAATTGTGGTTAATCGGGTCACGCAAGGGAATTTCATCCTTGCGTTCCCACAGAACCGTACGTGAAAGCTCTCCTTCTTACGAGGCTTCATCGAATGGTTCACTATAGTTTATCCTGAGCTTGTCAAAGGGTTCTGCTCTAATGCACACACCTTCAGAAATCTTTAGTTTCCGTTTTTCCTTATCGCTCAATACCCTTGCCGTTTCCGACAAACGCACCATAAGGTGGTTTGATGAGTTTTCCTGAAAACCCTCATCGAGAGACCCACTCTCATCTATTTTAAAGTTACGAACACCTTTTGGTGTTCTCAAGGCACACACGTTTTGCAGCTTACCGCTGGGGCGGGCAAAGAAGCCGAAACTTTCGGTTCAGAACAGACCCGAGCAAAAGCCATTTTTAAGCTTTAAATTTAACCAAAAAGTTAATAAATGGCTTTTGCGTCAAACAAGAATCGAACTTCCGTTTTAAACAATACTTGCGCTTGCGTCAAACCACTTGTTGTGTTGCCGTACTATTTTACGTTTTTAAAGAAATCCGAAATAGTCAATATTTTAGTTTTGCCAAATTTTTTTAAAACAAGCAAGTCTTTATCTCCTGTAATGAGATAGTCAGCCTTTGAGTCTTTTGCAAGTGACAATAGGAAATTATCTTTTTTATCTCGGCAAATTTTAACTTCAGATTTCACATCGACAAATTCTGCGTGGTCTTGGATGGTTTCCAATAGTTCTTTGGTATTTTCAATAGAAAAGAACCTTCTGAATTTTGGTCTTTTTACAACTTCTAAAAATTCTTCTAATAACTCTTGACTGAAAATTAACTTGGCTTTTTTGACAAAGAGTATGTTATCGAGTTGCGTGTAATTTTTAGAAAGTAAAAAGCTAATCCAAAGGTTAGTATCAAGAATTAGCTTAATTGTTTTCTTTGCCATATCTTTTACTTCTAACCAATTCCACTTCTTTAGTAATCTCTTCTAATGTTGGATTACTTTCAGTTTGAGTGCGTAACTTATTAAGCAGGTCAGCAAAACCATTTTTAGAAGTATCGCGAATAGCAATTAGTTTCAAGTCCACTAAACTTTTAAGTAGCTTTTTCGCTTTGGGATTTAATATGTCTATTTGGATAGTATCCATATCGACGAATATACAAAATTATATTTTCTATTTTTTGATGGGTTCCATTATTTTTTTATGCAGTATTGTATAAGTATGGCACACAACTCATAAATACAAACCCATTCTTTTACAATCATTTACAAGCCACTAATTCCCATTAGTTTACCATAGCAATATAAGGCTTTTTAAGGATTTTTTAACCTTCAACAGCATTAAGTTTTTACGCCATCAATCTTTCCAACTTCTCCTTCCATTTCTTCCAGTCAGGCATTTCTTGGGAGAGTAATCTAAAGAAGGCTTGAGTATGGTTACGGTGGATGAGATGGCAGAGCTCGTGGATAATCACATACTCAATACAGGGTTTGGGGGTTTTCATCAGTTCGGGATTCAAAATGATGTTGCCTTTGCCCGAACAGCTGCCCCAGCGGGT
>CAZBXQ010000082.1:0-12936 GCA_964495935.1 uncultured Flavobacteriaceae bacterium | reverse complement strand
TAGTAAAATATAATAAAAATTTGGATTATTCTAATGTGTCAAAGTAGAATTAAATGGATATTTTTTTAGTGGTTAAAGTAGAGCTAACTACTGTTTTTTGAGGAAGCGTGGCAACTGCGGTAGCAAAAGAAGTAATGGCATAAGCCCACCATTCCGGAGAATGTAAAGCATCTTTCCACATTCCCCCAAGTCCCTCTAAAAAATTTCCGTGATACAATTTCTGTGCCTCCTTTTAGCGGTCTATCCAAAGCAAGAGCTATTCTTAAAGACCTTCAAGGGCTATCTTCATCCCGGAAAAAGACCTTGAAGGTCTCACCTAAAAAACTAATCGGATTTTGATTAAACACTAAAATTTTTGTTCCACTCATTTCTTACTTTCGCTTGGTCAAAACCATTGGAGTTTCATCTTCATCAGGAAAAGGAGGTTTTTGATATCCTGAAGGACAATCTTCATCTGAAATCAAAACATCGTCAGGAAGGATATGGAGTTTTAATTGAGTGTGAGCAGAATTGATATCGAGATAAATCGTTCCTGAGTTTCCACATTTCGTGTTTTCGCCGATATATATTAGTGTATAGATTCTTTTTTTCTTTTTATCATAACCCAGACCTTCCAAAACTTCGGGCGATTGATCAGGCAAATTGAAAGTGTTTTTAATGACAGTCCCTGATGCGTCTGTAATCCTATAGCGGGCAATCAAATTATCATATTTTATTGCATTCCATAGGGGGTCGCTCTGAGTTTTTAATACATCGTCTATTTTAATCTCATATGTTTTATCCTTGTATGTTCCGGTCCAAGTTCCCATATATTTATTCAACATATGATTAATATCTTTAAAATAAATATTTTGTGGTTCCTCATCGTTAGAGAGCGAATTAAAATATGAAGATTCCTGTTCTATAGGGATTATCTCTTGAGCCATATTTGGCAATGACCATACTATCAATATGACCAGACCTATTGTTTTAGTGAAATTTATCATTGTATCAAATTTAATTTATATTAACACTTATTGCTTTGTATCTTTCCCTTATCATTTAAGGATTTATCAACAACTTTTTTTACTTTACCATTTTTGTCTACTTCAAATTCAAACAAATGGAATCCGTCATTAAATTCCGTATCATTTTTAAACATTTTTTCATTCAGGAACTTGATAAATGCTTTTTCCTTTGATTTAGTATTGTATGCATTACGAAAGAAAATTTTATATTCTTTTTTTAATTCTTCACCCCGGAAAAAGACCTTGAAGATACTTTAAGAGTAAGGATTGAATTTGAGTTTTGGGCCAATAAAAAACTCCGTTGTTTATTTTTGTATCACGCCATTAACTCGGATAGGCTTCTGAACCCTTTGAGGACAATTATTAAAACTTGCCCGATGTCAATTCCTTATAAATCAAATCATAGGCTTTTTGGCGGAGTTTGGCCTTGTCCTTATGCGGATCTAAGCCTTGTGTGGAAATTGGCGGGAAAACCTTCGCCCGCAATCGGCCGGGACAGCCTCTTCCATATTTGGGTTTATAGGGGAATTTTCGCTTGTTATCGTATAAAACAACGGGGATAATATCCAATTGATGCTCAATTCCCATTCGGAAAGCCCCGTCCTTAAAACGTCCTAACGTTTGAAAATAGTCTTTAGGAACCCCGCCTTCCGGAAAAACACAAACCCCGCTTCCCTGATCAAACCGTCGTTGTGCTTCTTGAAAAACCGCCATTTTGCTCCGCCGGTCGGTGCGATCCACCAAAATCGAAGACCGGCTGTAGAAAAAACCAAACAACGGCATCTTGGCCAGCTCCTTTTTCCCGATAAACACAAAAGGGGTACGCACCACCCAAAACATCATCATAATATCAATCATCGAGCTGTGATTCGCAATCACGATATAGCTCTTGTGCTTATCGAGTTGCTGAGTTCGTTTGATCTTTGGGAAGAATCCCATCCCCACCAGAATCATGATACTCCAAGTCCGGGCCACCACATAGAATTGTGGATAGGTTTTTTCACTGATCGTGGTTAAAAACAAAAAAGGAAACAGAATAATGGTCACCACCCCAATCATCAGATAAAACCAAAATCGATATAAATAATCCAATATTTTCAATACTCCCTTCATGTCTCCAAAAATACTAAATTCTACAAATGCAGATTATTGAAATCTGTTACCTTTACAAAAAAATAAAATATGGCGAGAATTTTAACCGGAATCCAAAGTACCGGGGTCCCTCATTTGGGGAATTTGCTGGGGGCTATTATTCCGGCCATCGAAATGGCCAACCAATCGGATAACGAATCTTTTTTATTTATTGCCAACTTGCACACCCTCACCCAAATCAAGGATGGCAAAACCTTACGAGAGAATACTTATGCGGTAGCGGCCGCCTGGCTGGCGTTTGGTCTAGACACCGAAAAATCGGTCTTTTATCGACAAAGCGATGTGACCGAAACCACCGAGCTCACCTGGTATCTGAATTGCTTTTTTCCTTATCAACGACTGACGCTTGCCCATAGTTTTAAGGATAAAGCCGACCGACTGGACGATGTCAACGCGGGATTATTCACTTATCCCATGCTGATGGCCGCCGATATTCTACTTTACGATGCCGAAATCATTCCGGTCGGGCGAGACCAGATACAACATATCGAAATGACTCGGGATGTGGCTTCCCGGATACACCATCAAATCGGGAAAGAACTCTTTGTCCTGCCGGAAGCCCAAGTCGTAAAAAATATCAAGGTGATTCCGGGAACCGATGGGGAGAAAATGAGCAAATCCCGCGGGAATTATATCAATATCTTCCAATCGGACAAAAAATTGCGAAAACAGGTAATGGGTATTCAAACCGACAGCACCCCACTGGAGGAGCCCAAAGATCCGGATACCTGCAATGTCTTTAATCTCTATAAACTCGTCGCTTCGGAGGAAGAAACGCAAAAAATGCGTCAACATTACGAAGCCGGGGGGTATGGATACGGACATGCCAAAAAGGCCTTGTTTGAGCTTTTATGTGAGAATTTTGCCCAAGAACGTAAAAAATTTGCCTATTATATGGAACATAAAGAAGAACTGGACAAAGCTCTGGCAAAAGGTGCCGAAAAAGCCCGAAAAGTAGCCGATAAAACGCTGGCAAGAGTACGCAGGGAACTGGGATATTAAAAAAGCTTCGTTTTTGAAGATGACGTGAAACGTAGCTGTCTCATAACCTCTTTATCGGAGTAATTTGTCATTCCGAGTTATTATTCCGCGCCTACGACGAGGCAAGGATTTTGAAAATGACACTGGGAACATCCCCCTAAAATAGTTGTCTGATAACTTCTTTTTCGAAGTAATTTGTCATTCCGACGAAGGAGGAATCTCTTATTTATCAGGCCTCTGAGATTTCTCACTACGTTCGAAATGACATTTTTGGGGCACCTATGTCAGGATGGGATGTTTTTTGTATTTTTACAATTATCATAAACGGCTGATAGACAATCATCCATAAAATGTGCCATTGGTACGAAGGAGGAATCTTCTATTTACCAGGCCTTTGAGATTTCTCTCTCGTACATACGGGATACCAATGACATTTTTGAGACACCGACATTGAAAATGGATCATTAAATCAAAAGATCAATAAAATTAAAACAACAAAATATGGCCTCATTATTCACCAAAATCATCAAGGGAGAAATTCCCTCCTATAAAGTGGCAGAAACGGATCAATTTTATGCCTTTTTAGATATCAGTCCCAATACTCGCGGCCACACCTTATGTATCCCCAAAGAGGAAGTCGATCGGGTTTGGGATCTCGATGAGGAAACGTATATGGAATTGATGGCATTCTCCAGAAAAGTTGCCTTTGCCATTGAAAAAACCATCGCATGCAACCGGGTGGGAATGGCCGTTGTGGGGTTGGAAGTACCCCACGTTCACGTGCATCTAATCCCGCTACACAAACTGAGCGATATCGATTTTAAACAAGTCACGAAGTTGACAGACGAAGAGTTTAAAGAAACCGCTAAAGCCATAGCTGCCCATTTTGAAGGATAAAGATATTGTGCGTTTTATGAAACACTGCCTGGAACTGGCCGCACAAGCCCGAAGAAACGGCTATACCGCCGTGGGCAGTATCATCGTTAAAAACGGCAAAATTATCGCCGAGGGAAAAGAAGGAGATCCGGATTTGCCGGCTCTGATAAGCCATGCCGAAAATGTGGCAATTGAAAAAGCCGTCCAAAAACTGGATTCCCGAGACCTGTCAAAATGCACGCTCTATACCACCGTCGAACCCTGTTTTATGTGTACTTATCTCATCCGGCAGACCCAAATTAAAAAAGTGGTTTATGGAACGACCACCCCTGCCGGGGGCGATAGTTCTGCCCACCCCATTTTAACATCCAAAAAAATAGACGTTTGGAAAACCGCGCCAGAGGTTATAGGCGGGGTCTTAAAAACAGAATGTGAAGCACTTCTTCGGCGATAGCATTTTTGGGAGTTCAGCTCTTTACTTTTTGGATAAAAATGGCAAACGTGGTTCCTTTATCGATTTCGCTGTGCAGGACCCTGATTTTTCCGTGATGATAATCTTCAACAATCCGTTTGGCCAAAGTCAAACCTAATCCCCACCCTCGTCTTTTGCTGGTTTCACCAGGCTTAAATATGGCCTTAAATCGACTTTTAGGAATACCTTTTCCGGTATCGGTCAGCTTTAGAATGGCATATTTTTGATTCTGCGTAATCTGCAGCCGGATTTCTCCTCTCCCTTTCATGGCATCAATGGCGTTTTTTACGAGATTTTCAATCGTCCAATTCAATAAATCCTTGTTCAGCATGCATTCCAAAGAATCGACGGAGGTGTCAACCGAAAACTTAATCAACCGCGAACCCCGCTGTTGCATATAAGCAAAAGCAGTCGTTGCCACTTCTACTAAATTGCCCTTTTCCAATTTAGGAACAGATCCAATCTTGGAGAAGCGATTTGTGATATTTTCCAACCGATCGATATCCTTTTCAATCTCTGTAATATAGTCTTCATCTACTCCTTCAGCCTTTAATATCTCCGTCCACCCCACCAGAGAAGAGAGGGGGGTTCCAATCTGATGGGCCGTTTCCTTGGCCATCCCCGCCCAAAGCCGATTTTGTTCATTGGACTTAGAAATCGAGTAGAAATAATAAAGAATAAGCAGGAATATAAGAACCACAAGGACAATTACCACCGGGGCATATTTCGCTTTTTGAATAAAACTGGAATCTCCGTAATACACGCGTTCATACAGTTTATTTTCAAAATAGACATCAATAGGTTCATTCTGAATTTCAAAAGTACGAGTTAATGCCTTTAATTTTTCCTGACTAAAATTTTTTTCTTTTAAATTTTTCCCTTCATAGAGGCTATCCCGCACAGAAAATAATATCATCGGGGTCGTCGTATTTTTTTCCAAAATGGCCAGAAGTACGGGATTAATAGCACTTTGACTGTCAATCTTTAATAATTCACTTTGTGCTTGCACCCAGATTTCCATCTTTGCCAGCTCCTCTCGCTTTAACTGTTTAAAAAAAACCAAAACACTCCAAACAAAGATTCCCAGAACGATCAAAAAGGCCAGGAAAATACCACGGCGAATCAAGTTTCTCTTCTGTAGCGCCAGCATAGTTTTGAATTAATGAACGAAATATACATTTTTTTATAGAGTCCCATTCCTTTATCCTTTTTTCATTCCTGTTAGAATTCTTATTTTTGTAATTCGTGACAAGGAATGAGATTATAAATTTAACACATAGAAAAAGACACATGGAAGTTCAAGGCCGCATTAAAGAAATTTTTGAGACGAAAGAATACGGAAGCAATGGTTTTCAAAAACGCCAGCTGGTGCTCACTACAGAAGAGCAATATCCACAACCTTTAGCTATTGATTTTGTACAGGACAAAACCTCGTTATTAGATGCTTTTAAAAAAGGGCAGCGGGTAAAAATAAGTATTAACCTTCGGGGGCGCGAATGGGTTAATCCACAGGGGGAGACCAAATATTTTGTCAATATCAACGGTTGGCGCATCGAGAATATTGAAGCCCCGCAACAACCTGCGGGAAGCACTCCCCCGCCGGAAGACTTTGAGCCTATCGGTCCAAATTTTGACGCTGGAAATGACGATGAAGAAGATGACTTGCCCTTTTAGAAACCTATTGAAAGAACCTCGGTAGTTGTCTCAAAAGTTCATTTTGAATGCAGTTGGGAGGTTTTGATTCTTCGACAACCAATAATTTTCCCTTCTCGATACTCGGGACGAAATGACAAATCACGCCCTAATGAGGGTTGCGAGACAACTCCTTTTTAGTTAAAAAACGTGTTGGAAACCCCATACACTTTTCCGGATCCAGAAAATGCCGACTCTCGGGGTCTTTTGGCGGCAGGGGGTGACTTAAGCCCAAATCGACTCTTAGCGGCCTATTCTTCCGGGATCTTCCCGTGGTTTGATGACTCTCAACCCATTCTATGGTGGTCTCCCGATCCTCGATTTGTGTTGTTTCCGGAAAAACTGCACGTCTCTAAAAGTATGCGTCAACTACTTCGGAAAAAGGCATTTCAAGTCACCTATAACGAAAACTTTGCGCAGGTGATTCACCATTGTGCTTCCATTTATCGTCCGGGGCAAGAAGGGACCTGGATTACCGAAGACATGATCAATGCCTATATTCGATTACACGAAATGGGCTATGCAAAATCGGTGGAAGTCTGGAAAGCCAACAAATTAGTGGGCGGGTTGTATGGTATTTATCTCCGCGACAAAAAAGTATTCTGTGGTGAAAGTATGTTTTCCAAAGTGAGCAATGCCTCCAAATACGGGTTTATTCAATTTCTTCAAAAACTCCGGGATGAGCACTTACAACTTGTGGATTGTCAGGTTTATACGCAACATCTCAAAAGTCTTGGAGCCGAAGCAATTCCGCGAAAGGAATTTTTAAAATATTTATCCTAAGATTTTGATTTCCAAGTTTCTAAAACAGGATTCCTCATGATCATTAATCAATCCGGTCGCCTGTAAAAAAGAATATATCATCGTTGATCCCACAAACTTGAAGCCCCGTTTCTTTAAGTCCCTGCTCACCCGATCGCTCAAATCGGTCGTTGTAGGTCGCGTCCGGTAATCGTCCACCTTATTCTGAATGGGCTTTCCCTTCACAAATTTCCAGATATACCGGTCGAAACTGCCAAACTCTTCCTGTATCCGCAAGAAACATCGTGCATTTGTACGGGCTGCCTTAATTTTAAGTCGATTCCGTATAATTCCCTTATTTTGTCGAAGTTCCTCCAGTTTTTCCTCTGAATATTCAGCAATCTTATGATAATTGAAGTTGTCAAAAGCTTTTCTGAAATGCTCTCGTTTTCGAAGGATTGTAATCCAGCTCAATCCGGCCTGAAAGCTCTCCAAAACAATAAACTCAAAAAAGCGGTCGTCATCATGAACGGGCATTCCCCATTCGTTATCGTGATAACGTTCATATAATTCATCCCCTTGGCACCAGCCGCAGCGTTTTTTTGACATATATTTAATGGTTTTAGGGCTTCAATATAAGAAGTATTTCCCAATTTTGTAGGAAAGTGATACGTATGAGTAATACCCTTGAACATATAGAAAAAGCCTTGAAAAAATCTTATTCTTATGAAGATTACAAGGCTCTGGTAAAAAGATTATTAGCCGAAGAAAAATCGACTACAGAAGGTGTGGGAGCAGATTTTGTACAGTATTCCAAACTGGGGCTACAACGTATGCAGCGCTGGGATAAACGATTGGAGCTAACAAAAGAGCAAAAAGAAGCGATTCAAAAAGTGACTCAAAGGCAAATTTGGGTGGTTCTGTCTGAAGGTTGGTGTGGTGATGCTGCACATAGTCTTCCGGTCATCCACAAACTGGCAGCGGCCAATGACAATATCGATTTAAAAGTGGTCTTGCGGGAGCAGAACCCCGCCTTGATGAATGATTTTTTGACCCATGGCGGAAAATCCATCCCCAAAATGATCCTATACGATCCAGCATCCGAAACTGTATTAGGGGATTGGGGCCCCCGCCCAAAACCGGCTCAGGATATCTTTTTAAACGCCCGGAAAAACAACATTGATTTTGAAACCTATGAACAGGATTTGCAAAAGTGGTATAACAAAGACCAGGGACAAACCGCAATAAAAGAGATTTTAGACCGGTTGTAATAAATCCGATTCCACCTACTCACTATATTGAAATGGAAAAAATCAGAGTTACCAAACGATTTACGATGGAAACCGGCCATGCCCTCTACGGATATGACGGAAAATGCCGAAATGTACACGGTCATGGCTATAAATTATACGTAACCATCATCGGTGAGCCGATTACTAATCCTTCCCATGTCAAGCACGGGATGGTCATGGATTTTGGAGATCTTAAAAAAATTGTAAATGAAGAGATCATCAATATATTTGATCATGCCCTTGTCATCAACAAAAACACCCCACACAAAGATTTAGGAAAAGAGCTGGAAGCACGTGGAAATAACGTGGTTTATGCGGATTTCCAACCCACCAGTGAAATGCTGGTCATCCATTTTGCCGAAGGGATCCGGAAGCGGCTCCCGGAGCATATTGAGCTCTTTTCAGTCCGCTTACATGAAACCGATTCCAATTATGCAGAATGGTATGCGAGCGATAACAAATAAGGGCTCCATATCAAATTAAGGGAGCCCTCCATTTCTGTTTATTCTTTTTTATTTATAAATTAGGTTGATGATCCGTCGAGTATAAGCCCATATCCATTTAAACCGCCAAGGGACAGATTACAATCTAAAGTGCTTTAAAGGGTTACGACCTCATCCCGTGATAGTGGGTTTATTTCGGCAACGGCTAAGATCCGGACATCAAACCCGGAACGACAAATTTTCGGATTATTCTATCTTTCGAAATGCCGAATCGAGTTATCACAGAACCGATTAATAGGTCTACTTTCCGGCTCGACGCTCTAATTCTTTGATCGGCATGGTAATCATCCGGCCTACCTTCTTATCCCCCTTATAGGTCACAACCCTGAGCTGAACGGCCTCCTTGGGTATGGATAAGGGCTCTTTATATTTCGGATAATACTGATCCGGGAAAGAATTATCAAAGCTGTAATGGAGTTCAATGGTATGGGGTTCGGTAATCAATTTCACCAACAACTTTCCATCTTTATCCTTCTTTATTCTGAATTCCGGATCATAAACACTGGGGGCATATTTAGTATCGGAGGCTTCAAATCGTTTAAACTGATATTCCACTCGATTAAAGAAATCATTCCACTCTCTTTTTTCCTGAGGCGTCCACAAAGCTTCTGAAACGGCTAATGCCCGCGGCCAGATCATATATTGAACGGTTCGAAAATTCTGAATCTGCTCGGTCCATAAATTAGCCTGCCCCCCTAATACCGCTTCCGGATCCACCCCTTCGGGAACAGGATTAAACTCGTATGATTTTTTAAGGTTCAACTGCCCGTAAACATGAGGTTCTACAATGGAATCCCCCTGCATATAATCCAGATATGCATAGGTCGTCGGGCTCATCACCACTTTATGGCCCAATTTGGCAGCCTTGATACCGCCATCCATCCCGCGCCAACTCATCACCGTGGCACTGGGAGAGACTCCCCCTTCCAGGATTTCATCCCACCCCACGAGACGTTTTCCATGGGCATTGACCATCTTTTCTACGCGATTGGTAAAATATCCTTGTACCTCAGGAAGGTTTTTCAACCCTTCTTTCTTCATCAGTTTTTTTATTGACTCATTCTTTTCCCAAAAATTATACATCGTTTCGTCGCCACCCATGTCAATATATTCAAACGGAAATAACTCCGCTAACTGTCCGATAACCGTGTCTAAAAACGTATATACTTCAGGTTTTGTCGGACACAGGTTGTTATCTACTCGGGTTGCGTGTTGGGTCCAGTCGATAAAGGGCTCGCCAATATCGGGGTACGGGCTGGCCAACTCCGGATTACAAGCCAATTCGGGATAGGCCGAAATGGCTGCCATACTATGTCCCGGCACATCCACTTCGGGCATCACATCCACAAAACGCTCTTTGGCATATTGTACGATTTCCTTGATATCTTCCTGGGTATAAAACCCTCCATAATCTCGGGGTTCATCCTCACCGGGAGCCGAAAAGGTGCCGAAATACCCCATCCGATTCACCCGCCAGGCGGCTTCTTCGGTTAATTTCGGATAGCCTTTAATTTCGATCCGCCAACCTTGATCATCGGTGAGATGAAGATGCAATAAATTATACTTATACTTTACCATATCATCGATAAAATGCTTGACTTCCTCTTTAGTAAAAAAGTGTCGTACCACGTCAAACATCAATCCGCGCCAGGCAACCCGGGGATAATCTGTGATCTCAACGGCAGGAATCTCCCAATCTATCGGAGCCGTAACCAATTTGTCCTTTTCGATTTCCGGAGGCAGAAGTTGTAATAGCGTCTGCGTTCCATAAAACAAACCGGCCGGTTGATTGGCTTCGATCTTCACCCCTTTTTCATCAACCCTTAAATGATATCCTTCATCACCCCATTTATCGACTTCCTTTTTATTTAATGTCAAAACAAGATCTGCATCGGAGCCGGAATTTACGATAACCTTTTTTCCGGTAGGCTTGGACAGCTTATCTTTTAACAGGGACCTCACATAACTCAATTCGGATTGGTCCGGAATACTGATCTGAATGGTGTCGGGAAGTGTAAAAGTCGCATCCATGGGCTTCACCTCAACCGGTTTGGGAACCAGCCCCAAGGTAGTCTCTTGGGCAGAAAGAGGAACAAACAGAAGCGTACACAGAGAAAACAGTAATGGAAATAAAATGCTCTTTTTCATACGGATTGATTTTGCAATATATTAAGGGCTTGAAGATAGAAAGTAAATATCAATAAACAAGGGGGTAACAACAGGCGATCTTACCGAGCAAAAAACAGGCTGCAGTGCAGGAAACGGGAATTGCCTTAATCTCTATTTTGAACACATCGAAACCCCGTGTTGTTCAACCCGGTATCGGGATCGGCCGGCATCCGACGGGCCACCCGGTAGCCGCTACAATAGGCATCATTACACATAAAACTACCGCCTCGAACGGTTCGTTTGACTGCTCCGGGTTCCATGGGATCATAGCTCTTATCAGGCCCCATGGGATCTGTAGTAATAACGCCCTGCAGCCTTTTATAATAATTCGCATCATAATAATCCCGAGTCCATTCCCACGCATTACCCGAGATATCATAAAGACCGTAGCCGTTGGGCTCATATTGCTTTACCGGAGCCAATCCTATATGACCGTCGTGTTGGGAATCGGCGTGATACGGAAATTCATGGCCTTCCCAAGTATTGGCTTTGGCCGCTCCTTCTTCCGGATGCTCATTTCCCCAGGCATACAGATTATTTTCTAATCCACCCCGAGCCGCATATTCCCATTGGGCTTCCGTAGGCAATTCCTTCCCGGCCCATCGGGCATAAGCTTGGGCATCCTCATAACTGACTTGCACAACCGGATAATCGTCTTTACCTTCGATATTACTATCCGGACCTTCAGGGTGCTTCCAATTGGCACCTACAACCCATTCCCACCAATTGCCGTAATTATTGAGCCTTACCGGACCATCTGTCATCTTAAAAACCAAGGCACCGGGTTGCAAAACCTCATCCGGCGGCTTTGGAGTTCCTTCCGGCAGGCCTTTTTTAAGCTCTTCCCAATCCGGTTTCTTTTCAGCAGTCGTTATATATCCGGTCTCCTCCACAAACTGTCGGAACGCTCTATTCGTTACCGCCGTTTCATCCATATAGAAAGAGCTGACCTTAACTTTGTGCTTAGGCAATTCATTGGCTTCCGCCTGAGGGCCATCGCCTCCCATATCAAAGACTCCGCCTTCAATTAAAACCATACCTTCGGGTACTGCACCCAATGTTATGGCTCGAGTCGTTTTGTCAACACTCTTATTTGAATCGGATTGCCCTGCAAAAACATAGCTTACAACTCCAATAACTAATATGATTCCGATTCCCCAAAAAATATTCTTTCCTCGCATTATAATTTTATTTAGTATCCGTCTTTACTACCTAAAAAGGTAATTTTCAGTTTTAAACAGAGTTAAAAAATCATATAAGAATGTCCCGACTGCTTTCGACACGATATTTTCGCTATCGTTAAACGCTCTATAGGCTTCTTTTTCGGATAATCATTTTCTTTGCTCTCCTTATAATTTTTTAAAACGTCAATCGATAATAGAGGTCATTTAAACCTTCAAAAATGGGCTGCAAAATGATCTTATTGCCCCAGATTTAGTCTTTTTTTCGACCGTAGCTATGGCTATGCTCTACAAAAAAGCCGTCATCTGGAACAATAATCTCTATTTTTCGCTTCAATCCTAAAAGTTTAAACCACCTCATAGTCAAAAATAAGGACTTCCTTTGAAACCATAAAATTCTTTCCGGTCTAAAAGGGAACGAATCTCCTTGAGGAATTATTTGACAATTGTTTTGAACGGTATGGGCGTATGGAAGTCCTTTCAAAAGCAGTTGGCTCAAACCAAACTGCAATGGATATAGGCGATGGATATCCTGAAATTGTAGTTTGGTATCAGAGGGTATCTCCTGCCGCCCCGGATCTGCTGCCTAAAGGTGACGGCAAGAAATAAATTTTAGGATACTTCGGGGATGCATAAAATTCCTCGTCAGACCGAATGACTAAACATGCTAAAAAAGCAGGTACAGCCGTAAAATAACTGTTATATGGGCTCATGATCGCATCCTAACATGAACCACATTATTAAAGAAAGTCTTTTATGAAATTGGCGAATAAGGCAGAATGGAAAATGGAAATTAAATAACTGAAGTTTCGGAGACGTTCTGATGTGCCAAATTCAACACGGTTTATTGGAGTCAACTTCCATGATATG
>CAZBXQ010000081.1:0-13136 GCA_964495935.1 uncultured Flavobacteriaceae bacterium | reverse complement strand
TTATGCTCAATCGTTGCAGGCTACAGGAAATCATACCCAAGCCAAGCGTTATTATAAAGCTTTTATTGAAAAAGAAACTACTGGAAACAACCCGTTCTCTTTTGAGGACTTGGAGGCTTTACAGCAACTCAATGCCGGTCGGTATGATATGCAGGCTTTAACGCCCTTATATGACGTTGATGAAATCCGTTTTGGGCACAGTGTACATGACGGGAAATTGATCTATGCGACCACCGAAGAAAAGCCGAAGAGTTTTTTAAACCGCCGGGATCCGTGGAATAATTTAAGCTATTTGTCTTTATACGAAGTTCCCATTAATGAGAAGAATGAGGTAATCGGCGAACCCGAAAAGCTTCGGCAACTCACCAAGCGTTTTCATGAGGCTTCCCCGGTTATCACCCAAGACGGGAATACCGCTTATTTTACCAGAAGCAACTTCTCGAGTGAAGAGCATTCGAATGGGAATGTTTTTTTAAAGATTTACCGGGTTCGTAAGAAAGGCGAGAAATGGGGGCAACCCGAAGATCTGTCGATTAACGGAGATACCTTTTCAACGGCTCATCCGGCTTTAAGTCCGGAAGAAGATAAGCTGTATTTTGCCTCAAACCGAGACGGCGGATATGGAGAGACCGATTTATATGTGGTGGATATCGATGATGAGGGCAAGCTGGGAGCCCCCAAGAACTTGGGGCATACCATTAACACCGGCGGCCGGGAAAGCTTTCCGTTTGTCTCCGCAGACCATTATCTGTATTTCTCTTCCGATGGTCATTTCGGTTTAGGCGGCTTAGACGTGTTTGCGGTGAAGCTCAAAGACGATGGCAGCTATGGCAACGTGGTGAATGTGGGAGAACCGGTCAACAGCTATGCCGATGATTTTTCTTATGGGATTAATTCGGAGACCCACTATGGTTTTGTGAGCTCCGACCGAACGGTTACGGGAGACAGTTTAGTTTATACGAATATCTATTCTTTTAAAGAGACCCGCCCCTTAATTGAGACCTTAAAAATCTTACTTGAAGGCTATGTAACGGATACGGATTCAGGAGATGCCATTCCAAATGCGACGGTTGCCATAACCGGTCCGGAAGAGCAAGCCGGGATTCAAGATGAGCTCACCGACGAGGAAGGCTATTACTCGACTGCCGTCAATCGCCATACCCGATATGTGGTAACGGCCGAAAAGGAAGGCTATAAAGACAAGGATGAAAAGACGGTACAGATGGAGGATGAGAACAAACAGGTGGATTTACAACTGGAGATCGACCTGACTCCGGGAGTGGATTTGGCCAAGGCCCTGGATATTCTGAATATCTATTTTGATTTTGACAAATGGGACATCCGTCCGGATGCCGAGCGGGACATTCGAAAAGTCTATGACCTGTTAAAGCAATATCCTCAAGTGAAGATCAACATCCGATCGCACACCGACAGCCGGGGAAGCATGGAATACAATGATGTATTATCCGAGCGAAGAGCCAAAGCGACGATGGATTGGCTGATCGATCACGGTATTGATGCCGATCGGTTAAGCTCGGAAGGATTGGGAGAACGCGAATTGACCAATGAATGTAAAGATGGCGTTCCCTGTGCAAGAGAACAACATCAGGCGAACCGCCGTAGTGAGTTTATTATTGTGGAGTAAAATTCAAAAGAAGATTCAAAAGAATAAGGAGTTATTGCATACTGATATTTTGTAAGTTGCCAATAGCTCTTTTATTCTTGATCATTGCCAGAAGGGGGAATGGTATGCTAAGCCCCCTTAAGTTCTATTTATGCTTAAAAAAATTGATTGTTTTTCTCAAGTTTTTAGGTGTTTTCGTTTTAGAAGAGATTAGATTTCTAATTCTTTAAAGCTTTTAAACTCAAATCCAGATTAGAAACGGAGTGCGTTAATGCCCCGCAGGAGATATAGTCCACTCCGCAATCGGCATACTTGCGAACGGTTTTTAGGGTGATTCCTCCACTGGATTCTACAGGTAATTGACCGTCAATCATTTTTACCGCCTTTCGTGTGTCCTCGAATGAAAAATTATCGATTAAAATGCGATATACGCCTTGATTGTTTATGATTTCACGGACTTCCATCAGGTTTCTGGCTTCTACGATAATTTTTAGATTGAGATGATGCTTTTCTAAATACTTTTTTGTCTTTTCAATGGCCGGAACAACACCTCCGGCAAAGTCAATGTGATTATCTTTGAGCATGGTCATGTCGTACAGTCCGAAACGATGATTTGTACCTCCTCCGATATGTACGGCCCATTTTTCGAGAACACGAATTCCCGGAGTGGTTTTTCGTGTATCCAAGATCGTGCAGGAAGTACCTTTTAAGGCAGCTACATACCGGCTTGTTTGAGTGGCAATTCCACTCATCCTCTGCATTCCGTTTAGCATCAATCGTTCGGATTTTAAAATCGATTGGCTTTTACCTGAAATATGAAAGATAATATCACCTTTTTGAATCAGGTCTCCATCGCTTTTAAAAACCGTTAGTTCTAATTCTTTATCCACCGCGGCAAAAACCCGTTGAGCAAACCCTATCCCGGCAATGACTCCGTTCTCTTTTGCAATGAGTTGGGCTTTGCCCATAGCATTTTTGGGAATACAGGAGAGCGAACTATAATCTCCCTTGCCAACATCTTCCCGTATGGCGTTGGTGATTATGTGCCGGACCTCTTTTTCGAATTCGATTTCATTCATATCTTAATATTTTCCGATAAAAATAAACAAATAGGTCTGTCTTTTACAGTTGGATCAAAATTTTGCAAGTAGTTGCCAAAAATTACACGGTTAGATTCAATATAAGATTTCCTGAAATTTATAAATTAAAATCGATATATTCGCGATCGTCTCTTACAGAAAATGAGGTCGATAAAAAAAGGAAATATAAGTTGTTTTTACTATGCAGATTATAAGTGATTTAAAATTATCCGAAGAGATTGCCCGCATGAAAGAGGATAAAAATGCAGTTATTTTAGCTCATTATTATCAAGAGAGTGCCATTCAGGAAGTGGCAGATTATGTAGGGGACAGCTTAGGACTTGCTATTCAAGCGTCAAAAACGGATGCTGATATCATTGTTTTTGCTGGTGTTCTGTTTATGGCAGAGACTGCAAAATTACTCAATCCGACGAAGAAAGTTCTCATTCCCGATTTGGAAGCCGGTTGCTCGTTGGCTGATTCTTGTCCACCCCATAGGTTTAAATCTTTTATAGAAGCACATCCCGATCATAAAGTAATTTCTTATATAAATTGCAGTGCAGAAATTAAAGCCATGAGCGATATTATTTGTACTTCTTCAAATGCTGCCGATATCGTTAATTCTTTTCCCAAAAAAGAGAAACTTATCTTTGCACCGGATAAAAATCTGGGGAAATACCTGATAAAAACCACCGGTAGAGATATGGTTTTATGGAATGGATCCTGTATCGTACACGAAGCTTTTTCATTTGATAAATTGTTAAAACTCAAAATTAAACATCCCGAGGCTAAAATTGTCGCTCACCCGGAGTCGGAGCCTCATGTTTTGGATGTAGCAAATTTTGTGGGCTCTACCAGTAAGATGATCGCTTATATAGAGAATTCGTCGGCTTCTTCTTTTATTGTAGGTACTGAAGTAGGGCTCTTGCATGAATTGGATAAACGAGTGCCCGAGAAAAAACTAATTCCGTTACCCGTCCACGAAGATAACACCTGTGCTTGTAGCGAATGTGCTTTTATGAAAATGAATACCTTAGAAAAATTGTATCGTTGCTTACTAAACGAAACTCCGGATATTGAGGTAGATCCCGGTATTTTTGATAAAGCCAAAGAACCTTTGGTGAAGATGATTAATTTTTCGAAATAGGTTAAACCTGAGTTGTATTTTAGGGAATTATCGAACACGAGTTGAACAATAGATATGCGGCTCTGCCAGTTGGTAGTATCGATCCGGGAATTGTTTATTTCTTAGTGATGAATTATTTTGCATGGTCTATAAGGCTTCACGACCATTTTTTTAATAAGGCCGTTTAAATTTTTAGGATGACCGAAAAATCTGCCTGCCGCGAAACGGGTAAGTATGGATGTATGTATTGTATTTATTACGGAATTGTGGCCAACTTTATAGAGTTTAAACCACTTCCATTTGTGACTTTAGATTCTGATTATCCTTTTGTCGGGAACTCCAGTGTAAAAATACTTCCTTGTCCCGATTTCGAATGAACGGCCATATTTCCGTTGTGCACCAACATGATCTGCTTGCTTAAGGTCAGTCCGATTCCACTGCCGGATTTTTTGGTGGTAAAGAAGGGCGTAAAAATCTGTTCCTGCAGCTCAGCGTCCATTCCTTTTCCATTGTCGGTGACCTGAATCCGGGTTTCTTCGTCTTTTTCAAGGCCGATGAGCTTGATTTGGGGAGTATTTATTTCCTTGACGGCATCCATCGCATTGAGAACCAGGTTGATCAAGACCTGCTCCAACAAGTGTTCGTCAGCAACCACTTTCAACCGGGTGTTTTTAAGGATAATGTCCAGCGCGATTCCTTTTTGCAGCAGATTGGGCTCCAGAAGTTGATATACGTTTTCAAAAAGCTGAGCCACCGATAATTCTTTAAAATCAGGCTGGTCCACCTTGTTGATGAGCCGGTAACTTTTGGCAAATTGCAACAAGCCTTCACTTCTGTTTTTAATTGTAGCAATTCCGGTTTTCACGTCTTTGAGATCGCGGGCATCTTCGTGTTTCTCCAATCGCTCGTTTAAGGTTTCGGCCAAGGAAGAAATCGGGGCGATGGAATTCATGATCTCATGGGTCAATACGCGCAAAAGTTTGTGCCAGGCTTGGTTTTCGGTTTCATCCACGGCCTTGTTGATATTTTGATATACGACAATCCGGTAAGCTGTATTTTGGGTTTCAAATTCCGATAGTTGAATGAGCAATTTGATTTTCCCCTTGCTGGAAAAAGCAGTCTCCATTTGCTGACTGCCCAATTTCAGTTTTAGGGTTTTTTCATAGAGATCGGGATTTCTTTTTTTCAGTCCCTTGATATTCCCCAAATGCGGGGTTTGGAAAAGGTTTTTAAAAGCGGTGTTGATCAGTTCCACCTTGCCCGTATCCGCATGGTAAAAAAGAATGGCCGCATCCAGCATATCGATGATTTCCGATAGATATTGGTGTTGGATTTCCTTTTCGGAACTGATCTCTTTATAAACCCGGTTGATCTGGTTAAAGGCCGTAAAGAGTTCTTTTTTAAATGGGGATTTGTGCAAGGTTGAATAGCGGCGCGTAAAATCCCGGTATTTTACGGCTTCCGAAAATTCACGAAATTGTTTTTGAAGGAAATGTTGACGGCGGATAAGAACGGCCAAAAAATAAACGGCGGGAAGGAGAAGCAGCCCGGCATACAAATATTCCCGGGCAAAAAGGAAATATGCGATTCCTATTGCGCAGGCCAATAAAATGATCGAATTCCAAAGCGTTTTAAAGTCCATATTTCTCGATTCGTCGGTATAGCGCGGCACGGGTCAAACCGAGTTCGCGAGCCGATTTGCTGATGTTGCCCCGGTTTTTCTGCAAGGTTTCCGCGATGGCCCGGCGTTCCATCGTTTCCAAATTTTTAGTATCGGGAGAAAACGCCGTCCTTTCATTTTTTTGTTCGATAGGAGAAAACAAAATATCCTTTTCCCTGATTGCATCGCCTTCGGCCATGATTGCTGCGCGCTCAATACTGTATTGCAATTCCCTTACATTGCCGGGATAGTGGTAGGCTTCCAGTTTTTGAAGACTTGCCGCATCAAATCCGGAAATCTCCTTATGGTATTTTGCCGTATATTTTTTGAGAAAATAGCGGGCCAACAAGGCAATATCATCTTGGCGTTCGCGGAGTGGCGGCACTTTGATTTCCACCGTATTTAACCGATAAATCAAATCTTTGCGAAACCGCGATTCATCCGCCAGTTGGGCCAGCGGAATATTGGTGGCAGACAACAACCGGATATCTATCGGAATGGAATCGGAAGATCCCAAGGGCATTACTTCCCTGTTTTGCAGGACGCTCAATAATTTTGCCTGTTGGCGCAAGCTGATGTTTCCGATTTCATCCAAGAACAGGGTGCCGCTGTCGGCAACTTCAAAGCGTCCTTTTCGGTCTTCCCGGGCTCCGGTAAAAGCCCCTTTTTTATAACCGAACAATTCACTTTCAAATAAAGTTTCGGTCAGCGAACCCACATCCACTTTGATATAAGCGTTGTTTTTTCGCCGGGATTGCTGCTGAACGGCATCGGCAATCAAATTTTTTCCGGTGCCGTTTTCGCCGAGAATCAAGATATTGGCATCGGTTGGAGCGATTTTTGAAATCTTATATTGTAAGTCTTCCATAATCGCCGATTTCCCGATAATGGGATTTTCGGGAGCCCTTCCGATTGGGGTTTGGGAATCCCGTTTGCCGGTCGTCTTTTTTTGCTTTAAAGCTTTCGACAGGGTATTGATCAATTGTTCGTTCTGCCAGGGTTTTACGATAAAATCCGCCGCACCCAATTTGACCGATTTTACCGCCAGATCAATAGCGCCATAGGCGGTGATCATGACGATGATGATTTTCGGAAATCGGGATTTGATTTCTTTTAACCAGAACAAGCCTTCGTTTCCGGTATTGAGCGCGCTTTTAAAATTCATGTCCAAGAGCAGAACATCCACTTTTTCGCGTTCGAGAACTGCCCGAAGGTTTTCAGGATTGCGCTCGGTCAAAACTTTGCCCACTTTGGGGCGCAACAGTATCTGCACCGCGGTCAGCAGGTCTTTATCGTCATCGACAATGAGTATAGTCGTATTTTTCATGGTGCATAAGCGTTTAATGATCTGCCCGGAACAAAATAAACCCAAATATCCTTAAAATAGGGAACAAAACAAGGCAATTGAAGTGCTGAATGGGGAATTGCACAATGACAGTTTTTGTTCATTTTCTGTAATCAGGGATAAGCGAAGTTATAAATATCCTTGAAAATTTCTTTTTTCACTATCCATATTTCCGAGAAGGATTTGAACGATTAAATAAAAATATGTTACTTTAGGTATAAGAATTTACTGAACTTTCGCATATTCGAGTTTATTACGTAATATCATGACTTATAGTAATTTAAATCGGTTAAAAATACCCTTGCCTGCAAGTTACCATTTACCTTTTCCTAATTCGAACAAATAAGATAATAAGGTAATCTTTTTGCCATGTTTTTTTATTAAGGTAATAAAGTTTAATATAGAATCCCTTGAACCTTATTACCTTAATTAAGAGAGACAGGACTTGTCTTGAAAACCTTATTACTTTATTCCGGTCTTCGCTTGAAATCTAATTCCGGATACTTGCAAAAGTTGTGTAATTTACAATTCATACGTTTTTAGGGGCTAAAGCCCGATTCTATGAATCCTTCCCCCCCCGACTAAAGTCGCGGGCAATTTTTATGCACTTGAATTAGCCGAAAGTTTATTCATTGCCGTCGCCTTTAGACGACGGATACAGGGCTTTCTATTTCAGGCTTTAGCCACATTTCCTATCTGTTTATATTAACGATAATTAAATAACTAACTGATTCAATTCATTTCATACATAAAGAGTCTAAATCACTTCATAGCGTATCAAAACTCCAATTCCCCCGCATAATAATCATTTAAATATTTTTGTAAAATCCATTCGTATTGTTTGATCACCAGTTCGTTTTTGCTGTTTTCCCATTTGTTTTTGGCCGTGAGAAGCAGCACGGAATTGCTGGCTCCCAGATCAAATTTTACTTGGGCAATTCTAAAGCTTTCGTGATAATTCTCTTCCTGTATGCGCAGATTTTCAAGGACTTTCCCGGTATTGGCCAGATCAAATACGGCATTTGATGTGGCTTCCCGCAGCTCATTTTTAGCGATTTCCTTTTGCCATTTTACATCTTTTAGATTGATTTTTGCTTTTTTGACCGAATTTCTGATCGTAAAACCATTAAATATGGGAATGCTCAGATTGAGCGAAATGTATTTCCCAAAGTTATTTTTGTTTTGCTCCCAAAATCCGAGTTCATTGGAATTGGAATAGCGGGTGTCCATTCCGGCACTGATGGAAAGCGAAGGATAATAAGCGGCCTGCGCAATCCGGATGCCTTGCTGAGCTTCTTTGATGCGCCACTTCCACAGCGCATAAAAAGGTCGTTCTTTTCCGATTTCAAACAAGTTTGAAGCCGTGGAAGAAGAAGTTTCCACAATCGGCAGACTTTGTAGTTTGGGGAGTTTCGCTTCCGACCGATGCAGCAGTCCGGCAAGGCTCACCCGGCTGTGGAAAAGATTTTGTTGCGCCGTGGCCACGATGTTTTTGTTTTCGTTGTATTCGCCTTTTAAATCGTGAAAATCCCCCGGATCGATATCCCCTTCTTCGTTTAAAGTTTGTGCTCTTTCAAATTGCTCTCTTGCCAAATCCAATTGATTTTTTGCCTGTGACAAAAGGTCTTTGGTGGTTAAAACCGTGACATAGGCTTCGATAACGTCTAAGATCAACTTTTCTTTTTGGGCTTCATATTCCATATTTCCGGCTTTTTCGGCCGCGGCTTTTTGCCGGATGCTGTGGAAAACCTTAAACCCGTTAAAAAGATACATTCCCGCAGCAAGTGAAGCATTCCCCGAAGAAATGGTCTGCTCGATAAATTGATTGGTGGTCGGATCGATGTTTTTTCCCTGACTCCAATTGTGGCCCACATTTCCTTCTATGGACGGCAGCATATTCTGCCAAGCCTGACGTTTATCGATTTTATCCCCTTCGTATTGCAGTTCGGCACGGTGCAGTTCCGGATTGTTTTTCAAAGCGATTTCAATGCATTGCTCCAGCGATAACGTCTGTCCGCAAAGAGAAATGGAACCCAAAAACAAAATCCCATACAAATAACCTTGAAAGAATTTCTTGTTCATCTACCTATTTTGGAATACAAAATGCGATTCCCATGCCACCTAATAAAGAAGTTGATTTACAGATGTTTATGACAGGGTTTAATTTTTAAACCGTTCGAAATCGGACACTTTGTGTTCGGTTTCGAACGATAGTTCCAGGGAGATATCAGGCTCTTGTTTTTGAGAATTTGAAGTTGGAAATTATAAGTTTGTTTAAAATGAAAAGATCTACTTCAGTAACACGATATATCAAAAATTTTATTGTTGGATGATATAAACCCATTTTAATAAGCTTGAATCAACACTTCTGAAGGAATATTAAGTTCGCTGGTCAGTTTTCGAATCATATTAAGTGATAATTTCCTTTTCCGGTGCAAAATTTCGCTTGCCCGGCTTTTTAATCCAATTATTTTGGCCAAATCGCTTTGGGAATAATTGAGTTGTTCCATTCGGAATTTTATCGCCTCAATCGGATCGGGAAGTTCAATGGGGAAGTGTTCGTCTTCAAATTTTCCAATCAAGATTCCCAAAATCTCCAATTCATCTCCTTCTTTGGTTCCGGGTTGGGCGTCAAAGATTATTTCAAATCTTTCCAATGCCTCTTGATAATCTTTTTCGGTTTTTATGGGTTTTAGTTTCATTTTTCTAAATTTTATGGGCATCTATTTTGTCATACTCCGCATGTGTTCCGATAAAGCGGATCCACATCATCTGATAGTTAAAGTTAATCCTGACAATTAACCGATAACTATTCCCCTTGATGTTGAAACAAACTCGGCCATTCTCTGAAATGCTCAAACTGGGATAAGTTCTTTTTAGGTCATTTAAGTTTTTCCAGTATCCTTTGTCTACCTCTTTATATCAGGATTTGAGTTGTTGCTCACAATCGGAATGTTTTACCCAAAACTCTCGTAATGTCCGCTTTGCTATGACTCTCAATTATTTTTTTACAAAGATAAAAATAAGTTCCCAAAATGGGAATATTTTTATCAAAAAATTTTAGAGACCAATCAGTTTTATATTTGAAGGATCTTATAGGTGACATAATACCAAAAACACATGTTAGTCTGATATTTAGGTCTAAATTTCAAGTCTCTGCGTTAACCCCGAAGGTTCGGGGCACCATAGCCTTGGCTATGGCTGCGCCGTGTTGGCCTCTGGCGGGTTTTTTGCCTTGACCTTTAAAATTTATCCTATAAATCTTTGGACGAATTCATAAATACTTTTGGTATAAAAAAAGAAGTAATTATTTAAAGTCTTGGAAAAAATACCATAATTTGGTATCTTTGACAAAAGATTGGTTTATGGCTAAAAACACATCCATATTATTAGGAGATTATTTCGACAATTTTATAAAGCAACAAATCGAGTCGGGTAAATTTTCTTCTGCAAGCGAAGTTATAAGGGCGGCTTTGCGACAATTTGAATATGAAGAAACTAAAAAAGACCGATTAATAAAAGAATTGAAAAAAGGCGAGAATTCCGGTTTCGTAGCCAATTTTGATTCTGACGTATTTCTTAATAGAATGCATCAAGAACATTCACCTGAAAAATGAAATATGTATTAAGTCGAGAAGCGAAAAAAGACTTAGAAGAGATTTGGATTTACACCTTTGAAAATTGGTCTTTAAAACAAGCGGATCGTTATATCAATCTAATTTCATCACGATTTAAGCATCTAATCGAGAACCCGACTTTAGGTAAAGATTACAGTCAGATAAGGAAAGGATACTTCCGTTCCCACATTAAATCGCATTATATCTTCTATAAAATAAACAGGAGAAAAAATATAATCGAAATAATCCGAGTTTTACACGAAAGAATGGATATTGAAACACGATTAAATGACTGATAAAACCTTGATTTGCAACAGTATTATTCTTCTATTAATTTCTCGGTTTTTTCTTTGGAAACCAATTCAAAAATAACATTTCTGCCTTCCTTTTCTTCTTTGATTATCCCGTTATTAACCAGCTCATTTAAATCTCTACGCGCAGTTTGTCGAACGACATCGTGTTTTTTAGCATAAGCCGATATATTGACCTTTGCATTCCTTTTCATATATAAATAGCCTATCAAATCGGCTTGTCTTTTATTAAACCCTTGGTCTATCAATTTATACGACACTAAATTGGCTTGTTCGGTTTCTTTTTGCTTTTTATCCCGATATCTTAGCAAACTTTCAAAAGCAAGGCTTAAGCTTTTTATGGAATAAGTTATGAAATAGGTGAGATCGTTTTCGTCATTTTCCGTTTTTAAAAAGGCCTTATCATATTGAACCCGGGATTTTAATATGGATTTCGAAATAGATATATTTTTCATAATTGAATACTCCTTTTTAATTAAAAACCAGTATAATAATGCTCTCGCCGTCCGCCCATTACCATCTATAAAAGGGTGAATGTAGCCTAACATAAAATGTATGATTGATGACTTGATAATTGGATGAATAAAAGGTTTTTCGGAATTTACGAACTCACATAAATCGGCCATATATTTTTCTATCTTTCTGGGTTCTGGCGGGATATGTTCTATTTCTCCGTCAATGTGGTCTTGCACATAAATCTGTTCCGCCCTAAAATCGCCTGCGCAATATTCTGCGCTTGTATTGGCAATCATTGTTTTGTGCAATTCAATAATCAAAGCGAAACTCAGCGGTTGGTTTACTTCGCTTTCAATTAAACGAATGCTTCTCAAATTGTTAAATATCATTTGTTCCGATTCATCCCTTGGTTTCTTACCGGACTTTAGCATTTTAAGAGCCACTTTTGTAGTCGTTTCGGCCCCTTCAATTTGTGAGCTGGCAATGGCTTCAGCTAATATTGAATTTTTGAGATATTCGGCTTTATGATAAGGGGTGATCGGATTTTTATATAAGCCCCCTATTAATTTTAAGTCGAATTCGTGTAGATTTTGTTGAATACTTTCTGTTATGCAGAAATTAAATTCTTCTCCGCCGAAGCGTATTTTTTTGTAATGACCACGTCTATTTAATTTAACTAATGACCAAGCTTTAACCGCATCGTCGTAGGGTAGATTGTTCTTGTGTTTCAATTCATCCCAATAGAGATACCTATCATCAACTTTTTTTAAGAAGCCTGAATATTTCTGACTAAAATAATCTTCGATTATTGTATCTAACTTTACAACTTTAGGCGGACTTTCGAGTTTCATGCCAAAATATGTTACAATTGAGTTTAAAAATAACATATTTTATTAAAAACTGCAACATTGACATGGTTGCTAATAATATTATATGGTCGCCTTTTTTATCATCATCGCTTGGTTTGTCAGCTTAGTTTTTCAGAAATAATTTTCAAACAGTTCTCAAAAGCATTTTCCATATCGTCTGTCCAAATCTCAAATCGGTCTCCGTCCAGTGCCGGATTCCATTCTTCATATTCTCGAGTAATTACGTCATCCCAAGTTGGGATTTTAAGTCCTTCTACATCTGATTTCCTTTTTTCCACACGGGTTTTGTGTATTGTTTGGTTTTTAATCTTTAGTTCAAATTGGACAGTTCTTGATTTGGTATTTTCCTTTAATTGATTAAACATTTCCCGGCTAATATGAAGCGGGTTTACTGTGTCGATAATTACGTGGTGCCCCAATAGAAGGTTTTCATAGGCTAAATTTATCAACGCGTCATATCCTTCTCCGTTTTCTCCTGCTTTTGGATAATAGGTTGAAAAGGGTGCTTCAATACAGTCAACACGTAAATAAAAATAATGGAGTTCACTCGATAATTTTCTTGCCAATGTTGTCTTTCCCGTTCCCGGTAGTCCTGCAAAAATTATTAATTTACTCATATTGGGAAATGTTGTTTATAGATGTTTTTTTAAGGTGCCCCATAACGGCCGGTGTATATTGGTAATGAGTGAGGTTTTACGGGAATGGTTCTTCTTAAAACGTCATTTTCCGTGTCCATAATCTGTCGGTCGAAGATGGATGCCCGCCCTTGCGGTAAACTGTGTCAGCTGTCGTTTTTATTCGCTTAGCAACTCATGTAATTTCTTAGGATTATGACGATTATCCCAAAATGCGGTAACAATTATTTTTTCATTGATTATTTAATAAAATATGCTGTAATGCCCCATCGCTGAAACTCTCGTTTTGGGGAAATCGGCCTTTTTTATAAATTTCTGGGAATTTCAAAATTGTTTTTATTCGACGGTTTATTTTACCAATCGACTTAGGCACTTATGTACTAAGATTTTTAATATAACAAGGAGGGCTGTTCA
>CAZBXQ010000080.1:9887-13169 GCA_964495935.1 uncultured Flavobacteriaceae bacterium | reverse complement strand
GTGACGGCTTTTTTGTAGCGCATAGCCATAGCTACGGTCGAAAAAAAGACTAAATCTGGGGCAATAAGATCATTTTACAGCCCATTTTTGAAAATATGAATGACCTCAATATAGAGAAAGGAGTTTTGCTAGCTTTTTCAACTCTAAAAAACAAGAGTCCAAACCCGCTATTCCGAATAATTGTTATCTTATCTGCTGCATTCCTATGTTTTACTTTATTTTTGGAAAAAAGTTGGTGTGAAAAATTATCTTTTTAGCATTACAATAGTACTGCTCTTATCCTGTACGGGTAAACCTACTCATAAGGGATCATCTGCTATCCCGCTCGATACCGTTGCCATCAAATATGCAAAGGGTTTTTCTATCGAAAAATATAAAGACTTTAAACTTTTAAAGGTTCATTCCCTCAAAGATACAACGCTTTCCTATACCTATCTGCTTACCGATTCTCTTACCGGCCATAAAGCTCTGCGAAATATAGCGTATGATTACAAAATAAAAACCCCGCTAAAAAAAGTTGTCGTTACCTCTACTACACACCTCCCGCCCCTGGTTTCTTTGGATGTAGAGAATACGATCGTAGGTTTTCCTCATCTCGATTTTGTTTCTTCCCCTGAAGTCCGAAAGCGAATTGAAGCCCATAAAATAGCAGAACTGGGTGAAAATGAAAACCTAAACTTTGAGGTTTTGATCAGTCTGCAACCGGATGCCTTAATCGGTTTTTCGATTGGTTCTGATGATAATTACACGACTTTATCACGCATTGGAATTCCGATCTTATACAATATGGATTGGGAAGAAAACAATCCACTGGGAAAGGCTGAATGGATCAAATTTTTTGGAGCCCTCTATGATCAAACCGACAAAGCCGAAAAAATTTTCAATACAATCGAAAAGGAATACAATACCGCTAAAGAGACGATTCCTAAAGATATCAAACGGCCTACTGTGCTTTCGGGGGCTTTATTTAAAGATGTTTGGTATGTTCCCGGAGGCAAAAGTTGGGTGGCTCAATTTATACAGGACGCCGGCGGGGATTATCTTTATAAGGATGTACCCAAAACCGGAAGTCTGTCGCTATCTTTTGAATCGGTTTTTAATAAAGGAAAAAATGCGGATTACTGGATCAATCCCGGAGATTATACCAAATTTAAACAACTCCTGAACAGTTCTGAGCACTATGCCGAATTCAAAGCTTTTAAAAAAGGTAAGATATACACCTATGCCGGACGCCAAGGTGAAACCGGAGGAATAACCTATTTTGAAAAGGGACCGAGTCGCCCGGATTTGATCCTCAAAGATCTCATTCATATTTTTCATCCGGAGCTTCTACCGGATCATTACAAATCCGCTTTTTATCAGCCATTACGATGAATTCCAAAAGAATATTAGGGTTTGGTATTTTGGGGGTTATAGTGCTGGGAGTGATTTTTTTTGTTAATCTCAATATGGGGTCGGTAAACATCCCTTTTTCAGAAACTTTTAAAATTATATTTCAGCATTCATCTGAAAATGAATCTTGGCAATACATCATTCGGGATTATCGATTACCCAAAGCCTGGGTCGCCGTATTGGTGGGATCCGGTTTGGGATTAAGCGGGCTCTTTATGCAAACTCTATTTCAAAATCCATTGGCCGGACCCTATGTTCTCGGATTAAGCAGTGGTGCCAGTCTGGGGGTGGCGATTCTCGTGATGGGAGGGGGATTACTGGGAGCCTCTGCCAGTGGCCTGCTGCTCTCCCATTGGGGAGTTCCCATCGCTGCGAGCCTGGGTAGTATTGTGGTCATGCTGGTTCTTGTGATTGCAGCTTTTCGGGTAAAAAGCACTATGGAAATTCTTATCATTGGAATTATGTTTGCCGCTCTGACAGGAGCCCTCGTGACCGTTCTGTCCTACTTTAGCTCTTCACGCTTATTACAACGGTTTGTGTTCTGGACCTTCGGTAGTCTGGGGAATCTTTCAAAATCGGAGATCCGAGTCCTTTCTTTATTTTGGTTGGCCGGAATAGGAATAGGAATTTTCTGTTTAAAAAATCTAAATGCTTTACTGCTTGGAGAGACGTATGCCAAAAGTATGGGGGTACACATCCTTCGCAATCGTTGGTTGGTTATCCTTTCCACCAGCCTTATTACCGGAAGCATCACCGCCTTTGCCGGTCCTATTGCCTTTGTGGGACTGGCGATCCCTCACCTGATCCGGTTACTGTTCTCCACCAATAATCATCTTATTCTTGCTCCGGCGGTACTCCTTGGCGGTGCCCTGCTAATGCTGATTTGTGACAGTATCGCTCAACTCCCGGGGAGTCAGCATATTCTTCCCATTAATGCAGTAACTTCCTTTTTTGGCGCACCGATCGTCATTTGGCTCCTATTGAAACGAAAAAAATTAAATTTTTAAAATGTCAAAATCGGCATCCCGTACCGCTATTCTTCAAACTCAAAACCTCTCCATCGGGTATTCCGGGAATCCCTTGATTTCAAACTTAAATTTATCGTTTTACCGCGGTGAGTTGGTTGCTATATTTGGCGTAAACGGTTCGGGGAAATCTACTTTTTTAAAGACCTTATCCCGAGAAATCATCCCTGTACAAGGCCGTATCCTGCTTGCCGGTTCCCCCCTTCAATCTTTTACTTACAAGGCCTTTGCCAAGCATCTAAGCGTAGTTTTGACACGTCCCGTGTTTTCACAAAACCTAACCGTTAAGGAACTCATCGCATTGGGGCGTTTTCCATATAATAATTGGTTGGGAAAGCTGACTTATAAAGATCATCAGCAAATCAACAAGGTCATTGAACAAATGACGTTGACTCCACTGATCCATAAAAAATGTACCGCATTAAGTGACGGCCAGCTCCAAAAGGTTTTTATTGCCCGTGCGCTGGCTCAAAACACCGGAGTTATCCTCTTGGATGAGCCTACTAATCATTTGGATCTTTATTTTAAATTTCGGGTATTTAAACTTTTAAAAGACATTGCCAAACAACAAAATAAATCTATCCTTGTGGCCACTCACGAACTCAATTTGGCCTTGCAAATCTGCGATAAAATTATGCTGATCCATGACGAGAAAGTACTTCTGGATACTCCTAAAGAATTGATTAAGGCCAAGAATTTTGAAGACTTATTCCCCGGGAGAATCGTTCAATTTCAGAAAGATAGCAAGACTTTTCAATTCTACAGCGGAAAGTCATAATTCTTCTTTTGCCTCAAGGTCGTTTAAATTTTTTGAGAAAGTCATTTTTTTCAAAAAAGGAGTATTCTCAACACTTTTGATAAGGAT
>CAZBXQ010000080.1:0-9787 GCA_964495935.1 uncultured Flavobacteriaceae bacterium | reverse complement strand
AAAAACAGCTGCAACATAGATTTTTTTGCTCCAAGATTTATTATGACTACGGTCAAAAAGAGACAAAATCCGCCCGTTGTAAAGCCGAAGATAAAGCCTCTTTATTACTTGTAAGGTACAGCTCCTTTTCAACGTGTTTAACGAACTTCGTTTTATAGTTTTGCAAAAACCATCGTTCTAAAAGGTTTTATACCTACATTTGGAGCCGATCATCAGGACCGGACGACCCCATGAAAAAAGCTTTGTATAGCGTATTGGCCCTTTTCTTTCTAATCATCTTGTTTATTGGGTTTACAAATTGGTACGTGCAATTATCGGCCCGTGGAAAACTATACTCCTCACCCGATGAGATTCCTAAAAATAAAGTGGGTTTACTATTGGGAACCTCACACTACTTAAAGAGCGGGGGGATCAATCCTTTCTTTAAAAATCGAGTTGATGCAGCCGAAACGCTGTTTAAAAGTGGAAAAATAGAATATATACTGGTTAGCGGGGATAACCGGCATGTGAGTTATAACGAACCCCGAGATCTTAAAAATGCGCTTCTTAAAAGAGGCATCCCCAAGGATAAAATTGTTTTGGATTTTGCCGGATTTCGCACCCTGGATTCTGTAATCCGGGCGCATCTGGTTTTCAATCAGGATAGTCTCACCATTATTTCTCAAAAATTCCATAACGAACGAGCCTTATACATCGCCGAGAAGAACGGAATTACTGCCATTGGCTTTAATGCTCAGGATCCGGCAAACTGGTCAAAGGTTTATTGGCGCGAAGTATTTGCCAAAACCAAATCCTTCCTGGATATTTTGACCCATAAAAAGCCCAAATTTCTGGGAGAATCCATTCCCATAGAATAACCCTGTTATAAAATGGAGTTTAGCATACTTTTTGTTATTTTATCGACGTTATGAAGAAGATTTTAATTTTCATATTCTGTTTGGGTTTTCCCCTTGGTCTCATGTGTCAGGAGCTGCGGAAGGATAACCGTTCTATTCCCTCCAAGGAACATCAATCGATAAAAGAAATTGCTGCAGAGTTATTTCCTCTCAGCATTGATCGAACTCCTCCCGGACCTTTTAGCGTGGAGCGTTTTGTCGTTCCAATCAATCTTATGGATATCAATCCCTCCGAAAGCGGGAATGAGAATTTGGATATTTTAGCTATTTCGCGAACCCAGGAGCAAAAACGGAAGGCCCAAATACGGTCGGTCAATACATCCCGGCAACTCGATCAAATCAAAGCACAAGTTCGCGTCTTTCTGAATCAGGATCAAAGAAATCGAGATATTTATAACCGAGCCAACAATGACCTTAATTACGACAAACGAACCCCGGATGGCGGAATACGAAATGAAGCCCTACGGGATATTCGCCAACCTTTTATGACTCCTTATTACGATTATTATGGTCGGCGGGGCTACTCCCCTTATGGTTATCGTTATCCCAGATATTATTGGAGATAAATCCCTTCTCGGGGAACAATCTTAATCCGTTTCTTTTTATAGAGTTTCCCAATGGCTCGTTTAAAACTTTTTTTACTCATTTTTAAGATCTTCTCAATCTCTTCCGGTGACGATTTGTCATGTAAAGGGAGAAACCCGTTAACGGCTTCTAATTCCTCCATAATCCGGTCGGCATTAGGAGCTATACTCCGATATCCCGGACGTTGTAAAACCACATCTATTTTATGATCTTTTCTGATCTTCTTAATCCAGCCGGTTAATCGATCTCCGGTTTGCAGATCCTGAAAAACCTCTGAATGATAAATCAGTCCCAAGTGCTTTTTATTGACGAGTACATTAAACCCCAACTCCGTTTTATTAGAAACGATCACATCCACCTTTTCAAAGGGTTCAACAGCAATCTCATCATTATTGACGAAATGATTGACCTTTGCCGAAGCGGTAAGCCGATTGGTTTCCTTATCGAGATAGCAATACACCAAAAACCACATTCCCTTCTTCATGGGATAAGGTTGTTCTTTAAAGGGGACAAACAAATGCTTCTCGAGCCCCCAATCCAAAAAGGCTCCAAAATCGGTCGTTTCAACGCACCTTAAATATGCAAAATCACCACGGGTGATATAGGGTTTTAAAGTCGTTGTAACGGGACGCTCTTCGTGATCCAAATAGACAAAAACCCGAATTTTCTCTCCCTTTTCACGATTTTCAGGAACGTATTTATTGGGCAACAAAACTTCATTTCCTTCACCATCTGTCAAATATACCCCCGGAGGGGCCTCCCGCTCTACTGTTAACTCCTGATATTCTCCTAATTTTAACATGATTCTTCTATAAATAACTTTCCCTGCTTTTTGAGCAGGATTATGATGGGATTTTTGGGTGGATGGAACGTATGAGCCTTTGACTATAAGCTACAATCTTATCCTATGGCGGCGTTAGCTTCTTCTTTTTAATTATTCTCTTTTCTTAACCCATACTTCGCAACTGACAATATATACCCCCTTTTCTAAAAGGCATTTCTCCTTTACGAAGGAAAAAACCTCTCCAATCAATCATTCATTTTCGTCTTCACTCGTTATGGGTAACCGACTGCGAATAATCTTTTTCTTTTTCTGATTGAGCTACTTTATAAACCCCGATTCCATCTTTCAACCAATTGGAATATTTTTCAACGTCAGGCACATATCCTACCGGTTTATTTAAGCTTTCTTCATTATGGGGATCCAGCAACACATAATAAGGTTGTGCATTGACCTGGTAATTTTTGATCTGGAAGTCCGTCCACTTGTTACCCACGGTTCGAATCCTTCGGCCACTTACTTCGCTGGTATATTGCTCTTCTTCCGGCAACTTATCGTTAATATCTACATAAAGGGAAATTAAAACCACATCATTTTTCAGAATGGACTTAACCCGATTATCACTCCAAACCCAATCTTCCATCTTTCGGCAGTTCACACAGGCTGCCCCGGTAAAATCCAGCATCACCGGCTTTCCTACTTGTCGGGCATAGGCTATTCCTTCATCATAATCTCGAAATGCCAGAATATTCTGAGGTCCCGGAACTGCATTTTTAGGTTTATTGATGTGCTCCTTATAATCTGCCGTTGAAGAGCGGATATCGGTATTTGTATAGCCTACGCCAAAAGGAGACTCACTGTATTGCTCCGGCGGCAAATATCCACTTAACATTTTGAGGGGTGCCCCCCAGATTCCGGGAATTAGATAAATCGTAAAGCTCAATGCCAATAATCCCATCATAAACCGTCCTACCGAAATATGCTGCGGTTGGGAATCATTGGGTAACTGAATCTTCCCAAAAAGATAAAAGGCCATCATTCCAAAAATCGCAATCCAAATAGACAGGAAGATTTCACGGGAAAGAAAGCCCACCTGTCCGGATCCCATATTGATCACCAGATCGGCATTAGACAGAAACTTAAAGGCCAAAGCCAGTTCCAACAGTCCCAAAACCACTTTCACAGAATTGAGCCACCCGCCCGATTTAGGCAAAGAGTTCATCCACCCGGGGAAGAGTGCAAATAGTCCAAATGGAACAGCGATGGCCAAGGAGAAGCCCAACATTCCCACAATGGGAGCAATCCCTCCCCGAGATGCGGCTTGTACCAACAACGTCCCGATAATGGGACCGGTACAACTAAAGGATACAATGGCCAGGGCGAGTGCCATAAAGAAGATTCCTACCAGCCCACCACGATTCGACATCTTATCTACTGCATTCGCCCAAGAACTGGGTAATACCATCTCGAATGCCCCGAGGAAAGAGATTCCAAATAAGGCCAAGACCAGAAAAAATATAATATTAAAAGTCACATTGGTGGACAATTCATTCAGTGAAGAAGCACCGAATATTCCAACAATAAGGGAGCCCAACAGAACGTAAATAACGACGATGGAAAGGGCATATAAAATTGCATTCCGCTTCCCGACAGCCGAGGTCTTACTTTGTTTGGTAAAAAAGCTTACAGTCATCGGGATCATCGGAAAAACACAAGGAGTAAGTAAGGCCGCAAATCCCCACAAAAAAGCAGAACCGAAAATAAGCCAAAGTCCGGTATTGGAACCTGTCGAGGTTTCGCCTTCTGAGGAAGCTTGTGCAATACTTTTTTGGTGCTCCGAAGAGGACCAATCTTCATCGCCTACCGCCTGAAACTCGTCATAATTACTATATACCTGAACATCCTTATCCTTCCGGTCAAAAACAAAATAATATTCCTCGTTAATACACATTTCCGCGCATACCTGATAGGCTATTTCGGCCTTTATATAACGAGTATCAGGATTTTTCAATTGAATTTTTTGCGTCAGTGTTGCGTGCTCTTCCCAAATGATTTCATCGACGCCGAAGATATCGTTAAACCGTGTTATTGTCGGACTTTCTTGGGTCTCTCCATCGAGTTCATAATCATCCTTGCTGTTTAAGTAAGTAATCTCCATCGGCATGGATCCTCCTTTCGGAGTGTGTTGAGAGAAGATATGCCAGCCCTTATCAATTTTAGCATTGAAAACCAGTTCTAAGGTATGATCTGATTCCTCCTTAATACTTCCCTCCCATTCAACCGGGCCATCTTCCTCTAAACGACCATAATTCATGCCGGCAGCGGCATACGCAGAAAGTTCTGTACCACCACTTTCTGCCAGTGGATCTTTGAGGTCAGCACCTTGCGATTCGGTTACTTCTTTAGGAGATGTAACCCGATCGGATACTTGTTTTTTATGCTTTCCGGCTAACGGTACGCGGGTATCAAAATTATCAAAATCGTCATAGTTGTCATAAATCTTTGCCGTTCCCTTCTCGAGATCGAAGATGAAATAATATTCCTCATTTATACAAACTTCCTTACATACCTGATAAACCAGCTCCGCTTTTATATAGCGGGTACTTGCATCTGTTATGGATTGGGTAAGGGTTGCCGTGTTTTCCCAAATTACCTCATCCACTTCAAAAATATCGTTGTATTGACGGGTTGTGGGACTTTCTTTGGTTTCACCTTTAGTTTTGTAGGCACTCCCATCATCAATATAATCAATCTCCATGGGCATCGATCCTCCATCGGGTGTATGTTGGGAAAAAATATGCCAACCCTCATCAATTTTGGCATTAAATATTAAATCATAGGAATTATCTCCTGTTTTTTCTACACTCCCCTCCCATTTAACCGGGCTCTCCATATCGTTCATCCCGGAGAACTGGGCGTAAGAAGTAACCGTTCCCAATAGCCATATCCCTAAAAAGAGTAATCGTTTCATACTAAACTAACCATTCAATTTTTAAAATCTGCTTCGTATCCTCCTGTATCTTGAAGCGATCATCAATACGATGTCCTACAACCCAAACGATGGCACTGCCGGACATTAAGACCCAAATCTGCTCTTTCTCAAAAAGCGATACTTTTTCATCCCGTAAAAAATCACTTATTTTCTTCCTCCCCAACATTCCGAGGGGTCGAAAAGAATCTCCGGATTTCCAGCGTCGCAACGTTAATGGGAACACCAATTTTTCGGCTGCAAGGTACGCTATATTCTTGGCTGTTTCTGTAACTTTAATAACGTTTTCACAAATTAAAAATCCGCCTTCAAATTGAAGTCTTTTTTGGTTTTCTCTTAATTCACGGCAAGTTAATGCTACTGTTCTTTTTTGATCCAGAATCAAGTACTCCCGATCTTTTAACAGACGATGTGTAGAGGAAAAAACGACTTTACCGGATTGTGCCGTCAGAAGATCAAAAATATCATCCCAAGCATTAAATCCATAGGACTGAAAAAGCCGATAAAGAACTGCCCGAGGGTGTTTTTTGGATCTAATTTTTGAGATGTCGTAATAGTACATTCCTTTCCTTTTGCAGCGAATATCACGCTCCAACTCTTCGGTATAGTCATCTAAAAGATGAGCCGCTTGTCTAAGGTAATCCCGCGACATCTTAAATTGCTTCAAAAATTGCGGGTCTTCATCCCTAAAAAGAGGAATGATCTTATGTCGAATCCGATTTCGCAAATAGGCGTCAGAAGCGTTGCTGCGATCTTCCCGCCACTGTAAATTCCTTTGTAAGGCAAAATTCATAATTTCACGTCGGGAAAAATTAAGAAGCGGTCGAATACATCTCCCATTCTTTTGAGGAATACCCGATACCCCCTCAATCCCTGTACCGCGCATCAAATTAATAAAAAAGGTCTCTATATCGTCATTCAGATGATGAGCCGTCAATACATAATCAAATCCTTCTTGTTCCCTTAAGGTCTGAAACCAATGATAACGAAGATCGCGAGCCACAAGTTGAATCGAATTTTCCTCTCCCGCCAATTCCCGGGTATTGAAATGTTTTACAAAAACCGAAATCTTGAATTGCTTGCCTAAATTCCTGACAAAAGCTTCGTCTTCATCACTCTCTGCTCCACGGAGTTGAAAATTACAATGGGCCAGTGCTGTTTTCAATCCCAGTTCATTGCAAAGATAGGCCAATACCACACTATCTACTCCCCCGCTAACCGCAATCAATAGCTTACTTTTCTGTAAATACGGAAATGTTGTCCTGATATGTATTGCAAAACGGTTTTTCATATTATTTGCCCCGGTCACCGGCTCATGTATAATTTGTTAAACCAATTTTTTTATTTCTCAAAGAAGATTTTGGATTGATTTCGCCCCCCTCTCCGTTGCAAACTCCCAACATCCGATACCTCAACAGCTTTGTTCTACAAATATCCTTTATCAGCAAAACTAAAATAGGCATTCTGCGTCACGATCAAATGGTCCAAAACTTGGATATCCAGACTCTCTCCGGCCACTTTCATTTTTTTGGTTAATCGGATATCCGGCTGACTGGGCTTTAGCACTCCGGAAGGGTGATTGTGCCCCAGGATAATTGAAGTAGCTCCTAATTCCAGCGCATTTTTATAGGTCAATCGCACATCGACCAGTGTTCCGGTAATGCTTCCCTTACTCAGTTGCATCGTTCGAAGTACTTTATTGGCATTATTAAGATACAAAATCCAAAATTCTTCATGATTCAAATCTCCAATAATCGGTTGTAAAATCTCAAACACAGCTTTACTGGAGGTAATTTGCTTTCGTTTTAACGCTTCTTCCCCGCGACGACGACGTCCCAATTCCATGGCGGCTACAATCGAAATCGCTTTGGCTTCACCTATTCCCTTATAGTTTTTTATAAGGTGCCCCACCGATAAACGTCCGAGTTCGCTTAGTTTGTTTCCTGCATCTGCCATAATGCGTTTGGCCAATTCAACAGCACTTTCTTCCCGATTTCCGGAACCAATAAGAATAGCAATTAGCTCGGCATCACTCAACGCCACCTTTCCTTTGCGCATCAACTTCTCCCGAGGTCGATCACCCTCAGCCCAAGATTTTATAGAAAAAGAAGTATTATTTTCCATCGAAATGATTATTTAGGGGGTTACCACCCTACTAAGATAATCAAATCCAATGACTTACCTCTTCAAAATCCAACCCTCCATAGGTTCCGCTGCTCATTAAGAGTAAAGCCGTGCCTTTTAAATCTCTTTTTTGCAGTTCTTCTTTAAACGCTTTAGGGGTGGTTAATACCTTCAAATTTTCATAGGCAAAGGCGGCTTCAATATCACTGGCATCAATGGCCTGTAACCGCTTGATCTGAACGGCTTTTGGAGAATAGAAAACGAGGGCTTCATCAGCTGCGTTTAAGGTTCCCCGATAATGGTCTAAAAAGTTTGCATTTAAACTGCTGTAGGTGTGCAACTCGATACACGCCAAAAGTTTTTTGTCCGGGTATTGTTGTTTTACCGCTTCTGTGGTTGCCTTTACTTTTGACGGGCTGTGTGCATAATCCTTAAAAATCACGGTATCTGCATTCTCGGCTATTTTCTCCAAACGCTTGGCAGCCCCTTTAAAATCGACAATAGCTTCATAAAAGTCCTTTTCCGTTATACCCATTTGTTGGCAGACCTCAAGGGCTCCCATCAAATTACTCAGATTATGACGACCAAAAACATTTAATTCATAATCACCCATTTCGGTTTTCAATACCGTTTTTCCTTTCTGTACCTCATATTCTGGTGTTGTATAAGGAATTTTATGAATCGATTCGGCTGCTTTTTCTGAAATTATTTGAACCTCCGGATCTTCCTCATTATAGATCAAAACTGCCTTTTCGGGAAGCGTATCGACAAAAACCCGGAATTGCTCCACATAGTTGTCATACGTAGGGAAAACATTGATATGATCCCAGGCAATGCCACTTAATAAAGCAATATGAGGGCGATACCAATGAAATTTAGGCCGCCGGTCAATAGCCGAGGTAAGGTATTCATCTCCCTCTAATACGATAAACTTATTCTTATCGGTAAGGTGTACCATCCGGTCAAATCCTTCAATCTCTCCTCCCACCATAAAATCCACTTCAATTCCGCAGCGACGCACCACATGCAAAATCATGGAGGTTATGGTTGTTTTTCCATGGGACCCCCCGATGACTACCCTGATTTTATCTTTACTGTGTTCATATAAAAATTCAGGATACGAGTATATTTTGATTCCCAATTCTTTCGCTTTATGCAACTCGGGGTTATCTTTTTGAGCGTGCATCCCCAGTATCACCGCATCCAATTCATTTGTTATCCGCTCCGGGAACCAGCCCATTTCGGCAGGTAAAATTCCGGCTGCTTCCAACCGGCTCCGGGAAGGATCATAAATGGTATCATCACTTCCGGTAATGCTATGACCTTGTTCCTGTAATTCAATGGCTAAACCGTGCATCGCGTTTCCGCCAACAGATATGAAATGAATGCGCATAGTTGCAGTCTTTAATGAGGCTCAAAAATACACAAAATATAATATGCAGATTGCGGAGTTCCTTCAGAATATTCACTTCCGGATAAGTTTTATCGCTCCTCCCGATCCCAAAACAGAAGCCGCAAAACAAAATACTTTGCTCTGCGGCTCAACCCTTAATACCTATCACCAACAAAACCCGATGAATACGACGGGGATAATGCGTATATTCTTTTATTTGGGTTCGATTTCTGCATTGTTGGACATCGCTATTTTAGCCCGAAAATCCGGTTGAGCTTTTAATGAATGCTCCTTATTCTTCCGGACAATAGCAAAATCTCCTTTTTTCAATACTTGCTCATTTCCATCCATTACCAACACCGCGCTACCTTCTTCCACAATAATTACGGCATCTCCGGTGCTAATATGGTTTGACAAAATGGATTCCGACCGGGAGGTGGCTTGAAATAACTTTAATTCTCCACTATCCCCCAGTAATTTTAATTGCAGTTCGTTTTCTTGCACAGCCATGACTCCTTGTTTTTGATTAACTCTTATAAAGATACGATTTTATTTAGAATCATTCTAAATTTTAATAATAAAATAAGACTTCTATCCTGCTTAAATCAAAATTCTCTCTATCGATAAATATAATGTTTTATCGCCCTGTTCTTATTGCGCCTCTATAATGAATACATAGAGCCAAATTTGTTTTAGACATTGATGAGCCCGCATGGTTTACCTCAGATGAATTATGCAAGGAGGACATCTAAACCTTTAAATCTCTCTATGGAGCTTTGAAAATCTCCATTTATGAACTGCCATGAATCGCCGACAATTAGCCCTATTTAGTCTTTCACCCTTGAAAGTATTGGAGATCTTAGCCTATTCTTGCATAAAATTAGGAGACCATTGCATCTCTTATTAATTTTGTATTTACAACCCAATATTTCTTTTTTATATTGAGATCATTTATTTCTAAATAATTTCATTCATCTTGAGGTGATTTAGACTTTTGGGATTGAAGCGAAAAATAGAGA
>CAZBXQ010000079.1:0-13495 GCA_964495935.1 uncultured Flavobacteriaceae bacterium | reverse complement strand
AGTAACTGATAATTTGTTAGTTGTTATTTTTGAAGATCAATTATAATTTGGATTAATAATATCCTAAAAATGGCATCTCGAACGTAGTGAGAGATCTCAACTCATGAAGAGGTAAAAGATTCCTTCGTCGTCGAATGACATTCTTTCTATAACAAACTTTGATGTTTTTTGTCCATCCAGAGTGTAGCGAAGGATCTTTTTTTCTCTTCTGAAACTACAAATGTGAGATTCCTCACTGCGTATCGGAATGAACCACTCCGAAAAAAATAATGGAAAGACTACTTTTCAGTCAGGGATCACACTCCCCATTATATTCATAGATTTCTCGATCGATCTATAAAGTTAGTGCTGATAGCGCACTATTTGGAATGCAGGTTAGATTACCATAGAGGTTAAGAAACCGGTCACCAGTTCTTTTTCAGCTCGATTCTGTTCTCCTGCCACTGCAATAAAACGATCATCTGAAAATTTACCGATTACGGCTTCCATTTCCGCCGCATTGTTAAAGGTCATTTTTCGAAACGGATTCTGATAATCCTTTACTCGTGATTCTTTAATCTGCCGCAAAATCCAATCTGAAGTCCTTTTAAAATCCTCCAACCAAGAGGTAAAACGTTCAAGCGTCAATCTTTCCGGCTTACAATCTTTAATTTTTAAAAGTGCCCCCAGCGCATGGTTCAATTTATGGTCCTCATAATTTTGACCCCACTCGATATAGCGATTATGAACGGCTGTCCAACGGTTTAAAACGCCCTCTTTCACATCCGATTTGAGCCTTTCAACTTCATTTTCCGTCACCAACTGCCCGCCTAAGTTAATCCATCCTCCCACACCGGCTTTTCCGATACGCTCTTGTAAGTCATCAAAAGAACGAAGTTTTCCGGTATTAAATCCCCGCAAAACTTCTCGAATCCCATAAAACGCAATCATACGAACAAATATAGGATAGGCGGTATTGAGTTTGATAAACTCCACTTTTCGCTTCGAATTTTCAACGCCTTCCATATAAACCTTTAACGCAGCCACTTTTTGGGGTTCATTTTGTAATAGTTCTCGACCGGTTTCAACTTCTTCCTCTTTCAGAACCTGTTCCCGTCCTTCTTCTTTTAGTGCTGCCCGCCCTACACATCTCTCAAATTCCCATAACGCCCCAAACATTTCCTCAACGGTATCCGGTGCCAAATAATCATATTCGATATGATGGATTTTTTCGTTTCGCTCATCTCGGTGTGGAAACTTCCACACATTTCGGGCTAAAGCATACATATTATACATAAACCAATAACCCGGCATGACGACCAGTTTGTCCTTACTAAAATCATGAATCAGCAGCGTAAAAGGAAAGGGAAGATTAATCTCATAGGGATAATCTCCCTTGGTAATCAATGAAAACGAACCAAATTGGGAATTGTGTTTTAAGCTTACCGAGAGACCCGGCCAAAATCCACGTTTTGCAATAAGCTCTCCATCGGCCGATCGGGAGTTGTGATTAGATCCAATAGTGGCTCCCGCAGCAAGATTGGACTGCCCCATCACCAAAGCTGCACATAAGAAAGAATTATTATGATGCTGCTCGTGAGATGAAAAAATCAGAGAGTTTAACACTTCACAACAGGAAATCGTAGCATTACTTCCCAAAAAGGAATTAATCAATCGCGCTCCATATTTCAAATTAGAGTGCGGAGACATGATAAAACGAACCGCTTTAACTCCATAAAATATACGGCAGCCATAGCCGATAATCCCATTGACCAATTCGCAGCCTTCCCCAATCTGGGTTTTTTCGGCTTGCGAACTGTTAATCGTCAGGTTTTTTAATTTATTGGCCCCTTTAATATAAGCATATTCCCCTATTTGAACATCCTTTATCGTTTTGCAGTATTTAATTACCGTCCCTTTTCCGATTTTTCCGTAACGGCCCCGAAGCGCATCAAATTGCTTCTGGGTCATCTCGATAAAACGTTGCATCAACACCTCATCATTTCTGTATTTACTCCACAAATACGCATCTCCGGCCAGCATCCCTTCAAAAGGCAACACTCTTCGCCCTCCGTTTTCATTACAGATTTCAAGCCAAATACGCGTATTCTCAGATTCATCTTCCTTCAGAATTCCATTCCCAAATTTAGCTTCAGCCGTAATCGACAATTCATCTACGTCGAGTATCACCACCTCATCTCCCACAATATGATGCGCCATAAAATTGACATTTTTAATCACCACATTGTTTCCCAAATCACAGGAACAAAAGGTGCTGTCATAGAGTCCAACGGGAATTCTCAAATTACGAAAAGACACAAAACTACTTTCCAGACTGCCAATGCGTATCCAACCGTAAAAATAGCAGTTTTGCACCAGGTTCGGGTCGAACCCTTCGGCCACCTGTATATTTCCCCAATCATCGGCAAAATTGCTCTTCTCTTCTAAAATCGCAATCTCCTCCGGCTTTAACGGCCGATATGCCCGACTCCCTCCCAAAACCTCATCGTGTTGTTGATGACGAAAAATATATTCATCCTCACCTTCCGGAATATAAGGGGGTTCGATAAAATTAAATCCCAGCTGATGCAGCGGCATTCTTTTGATTGAATCCATAATTTACCATTTTAAGAACCTCCGGCAAAGCAGAACAGTCTTCCTTGTGCCGCAAAAATAAATCAGTAGCCCTAATAAGGATCAACTACACATTGCCTGTACGATAACTCAAATCCCGTCTTCAATATTGTATGGCTCGGTCTAAACCTTTTACAAAGTTTCTTTCAACCAGTCAAAGAACTCGCGTTGCCACACCATTGCATTTTGAGGTTTCAGAACCCAATGGTTTTCACTGGGAAAATACAGCAGCTTACTTTTAATACCCTGCAGCTGGGCCGCCTGAAAAGCTCCCAGCCCCTGCTCGATGGGTACTCGATAATCTTTTCCACCCTGAATAATCATAATCGGGGTGTCCCAATTCTGCACCTCATTTACAGGATTAAATTCATGGTATCCTTTTTGTGTCACTTCATCATTCTCCCAATACGGTCCCCCGATATCGTGATTGACAAAAAACAATTCTTCGGTCGTTCCATACATGGCACGGGTATCAAAAACTCCGTCATGAGCAATAAAAGTCTTAAACCGGCCCTCGTGGTGACCGGCCAGCCAGAACACCGAATATCCTCCAAAACTGGCTCCCACTGCCCCCAGACGATCACGATCTACATAGGGTTCTTGTGCCACCTCATCAATAGCGTCTAAATAATCCTGCATAGCTCCACCCCCCCAGTCTTTACTAATGATTTCATTCCACTTTACCCCGTGTCCCGGCATCCCTCTTCGGTTAGGAGCCACTACAATATATCCCTGCGAGGCCATGAGCTGAAAATTCCATCGCCGAGAATAAAATTGCGATAGCGGAGATTGCGGTCCGCCTTGCGCATACAGCAGAGTGGGGTATTTTTTAGTGTGATCAAAATGAGGAGGCAAGATCACCCAAACCAGCATCTTATGGCCATCTTTAGTCTCTACATATCGTTTTTCGATCTTCGGCAAGTCAAACCGAGCATACAAATCATCATTGACCGAAGTTAATGTAGTAAACGTATCTGTTTTCAAATGATAGGTATATACCTCAGCAGCAGTATTCATATCCGTTCGGGTAACCAATAACCGGTCGCCTACTTGTGCAAAGAGTCCGGTCACGTCAAACGGCCCTTCCGATATCTGCTCAACCACCGGTCGGATACGGGATTTCCCCGGGTAATTCACCTTAAAAAGCTGGATGGTCCCGTCAACAGGAGCTGTAAAATAAATCGTTTGGGCATCATCACCCCACAAAAAGCGGTTTACCGTTCCATCCCAGTCGGCCGTTAAATTTTGACGAATTCCATTTTGCAATACGACAATATCATTTTTATCGGCTTCATAACCCGGCGTTTTCATCTGTAAATACCCGAGGGCTCCATTTTTAGAAAATTGAGGTTGGGTATCATAGCCTTTATTCTCGGAAGTCAGATTCCGGGTCTCCTTCGTTTCGAGATCATATTCATAAATATCGGTATTAGTACTCGTTGCATAGGCCGTTCCCACTTCTTTTTTAGAAACATAATAAATCTTTTTCCCCTCAGGGCCCCAAACATAATCCTCATCTCCTCCAAACGGAGCTTGTGGAGAATAGTATGGTTCACCGGGCATGATATCGGTTTCCGCATCCGTTTTTAAATCCTTATAAAAAACATGATTATAAGAACCGTCATTATAATGATCCCAATGCCGATAATCGAGTTGCGTAAAAATATAGCCATCGGTTTTAGGCAAATCCTGATATTTATCTTTGGCTTTTACATCTTGAATGTGAACTTTCTTATGAAAGAGCTTGAAATCACCATGAGGAGATTTATTTTTATCTTTCTTTTCCTTTTCAAGTTGCTCTTTAGAAACTTTTACGGCTTCTCCTCCCTCAACCGACATTTTATAAATAGCCGTTTCAAACTTGTTCTCCTCCATATTCGGCGTTTTTACGGTGTAAAAGAAATATTGCCCGTCGGGAGTCAAGCCACTGAAGCTCACATCCTGAACCTCCCATAGGTTTTCGGGTTTCATGGTGTTTTGTGCAAATAACGTTCCCATCATTAAAAATATCAATATAAAGACGATGCTGTTTTTCATAGAATGTGATTTTGTGGCGCGTAAATTTACATAAAAACTTTGGAAGGATTAGAACTTCACCACATAGGGATGGTTCCTCAACATGGAGATGTCGTGCTTCCCGATATCCTTTTTATATCTATCTTGAAGTACGGTCAAGGCTTACAAACCGAGAACTCTTCCCCGGTCTTTATGCGCTCTGTTTCATGGGGAATCATCATACCGGCTTTATAACGGGTTCGATCGTCTATCTTTCCTTACCGCCCTATTTACGGATAATCATTGTAAAGACGGAGTTAATCCATCGCGTGAACTTCACCTCCCGCCGAAATCTTCTCGGATATTTCCGGATGACCATAAATATAGATATCGCCTCCCATACTCACCTGCGCATCGGCCGTTTCTGTTACGTGCGCTTTTAGGCTTCCCCCTGCAGTGACGCCCAAATCGGCAGTTTTAGAACTAAAATCCTCTGCATCAATAGACCCTCCACTATTAATCCGGGCTTTAAAATGGTTGGTTTCTCCCATTAAAGCAATTTGCGCACCCGAGCTTGCTTTGGCGTCGAGTTTATCTAATTTTAATGAAAGTGCGATGGTCCCTCCTTTATTGGCGATAATGGATAGCGATTTAAAACTCATCGCCTCCGAATTTTCGACAGTTGCTCCGTTAGCCGCCTTAATCTCATCCAAATTTTTTAAAATACAAGGTGGCTTTTACATCTTCACCCTGCATAAACTTTGAAATCTCCATCCGGATCACCAATTTACCGCTCTTATTTTTAACAACAACATGTCCGGCATTATCTCCAAATATCTCTATTTGGTTTTTATCCGATTGAACCAATTCTAACACAATGCGATCCGAAACCCGGAGGTCTGAGAAGTCGCCGAGTTCCTTTTCAACTTGTGCCATGGCCACACCCCCAAGGAAAAAGCAAAATACAATCAACACTAAATTTTTCATCAAAACAAATTTTTAAATAATTGGAACGTATCGAGGTCATTTAAACTTTCAAAAATGGGCTGCAAAATGACCTTATTACCCCAGATTTAGTCTTTTTTTCGACCGTAGCTATGGCTATGCTCTACAAAAAAAGCCATCATCCGGAACAATAATCTCTATTTTTCGCTTCAACCCCAAAAGTCTAAACCACCTCATCAATCAAAATTACCGAATTGTAGCTTAACTCCAAAAACTATTCCTAAAAAGTACCCCAAATCCGAATCGCTGGCGATCCTGTTCAAACTCTTAAAGATAGGTTATAACTACCCTGGTTCTGCACTCTTCAATTTCAAATTTCACTATCTTCAAACCCTAAACAAGAAATCGATTATGATAGGCTATTATATATTAATTGGGGCCATCATGCTTTTTAGCTGGCTTATTCAATCTAAGCTTAAGGCAAAATTTAAAAAGTATGCTCAAGTCCATCTTTCCAACGGACTAAGCGGAGCCGAAATTGCAAAGAGAATGCTGGCCGATAACGGAATTACAGACGTTAAGGTAATCTCTACCCCCGGTCAATTAACCGATCATTATAACCCTGCCGATAAAACCGTCAATTTAAGTGAACCGGTTTTTCAGGAACGCAGTGCGGCCGCCGCCGCAGTAGCTGCACATGAGTGTGGACATGCGGTTCAACATGCGCAGGCCTATAAATGGCTCAGCCTGCGAAGTACACTGGTTCCCTTTGTAAGTGTTTCCTCCCGATTCAGCCAGTGGATTATTTTTGCCGGAATCATCCTGATGGGAATGCATCTGGTTGGTTTTGGGCAAATCATTTTATGGATCGGTATTGCTTTCTTTGGAGCCGGTACAGTATTCAGTTTTATTACCTTACCGGTAGAATATGATGCCAGCCGCCGGGCACTGGCTTGGCTTAAAACCAATCAGGTTATTGAGCCTCGGGAATACGATGGGGCCAAAGACGCTTTAAAATGGGCTGCGCGAACCTATGTCGTAGCCGCTTTGGGCTCACTTGCCATGCTGGTTTACTGGATTTTAATGGCCAACCGGCGTTAACCGTAATAAGCCTCAAAAATAGGGCTGAAAATCTCCAAGAATAGATGTTTATTCTGTACTTTTGATCGCGATAAAAATAATATTATGAAAACGGATAATTTCCAATCTCCTGATTATTATGGTTTAGACGATATATTAACCGAGGAACACAAAATGGTTCGTCAGGCCGCCCGGGATTGGGTAAAACGAGAAGTCTCACCAATTATTGAGGAAGCCGCTCAACAAGCGGAATTCCCAAAATCCATAATACGAGGGTTAGCCGAAATTGGTGCCTTTGGCCCTTATATTCCTACCGAGTATGGCGGAGCCGGTTTGGATCAGATTTCTTACGGCCTGATTATGCAGGAAATCGAGCGGGGAGACTCGGGAGTACGATCTACGGCTTCCGTACAATCTTCTTTGGTCATGTATCCCATTTATAAATTTGGAACGGAGGAACAACGAAAAAAATACCTGCCTAAACTGGCTTCCGGAGAATGGATGGGATGTTTTGGATTAACGGAGCCGGATCACGGCTCCAACCCCAGTGGAATGCTGACTCATTATGAGGACAAAGGAGATCATCTCCTTCTAAACGGGGCCAAAATGTGGATTTCCAATGCTCCTTTTGCCGATATGGCCGTGGTTTGGGCTAAAAATGAAAAAGGCCGCATTAAGGGTCTGATTGTAGAACGCGGGATGGAAGGTTTTACCACTCCCGAAACCCATAATAAATGGTCTTTACGAGCTTCGGCCACCGGCGAGTTAATCTTTAACAACGTGAAGGTGCCAAAAGACCATATACTGCCGGGCAAAGACGGATTGGGAGCCCCATTAACCTGTCTGGATTCTGCTCGTTACGGCATTGCCTGGGGGGCTATTGGAGCCGCCATGGATTGTTACCATACCGCGCTGAACTATGCCCAAGAGCGTATCCAATTCGGCAAACCCATTGCCGGCTTCCAATTGCAGCAAAAGAAATTGGCCGAAATGATTACCGAAATCACCAAAGCACAGTTTCTAACTTTCCGATTGGGGCAATTGCGAAATGATGATCGAGCTACCGGAGCACAGATCTCCATGGCCAAGCGAAACAATGTCGCCATGGCCAAGAAAATCGCCAGCGATGCCCGCCAAATACTCGGAGGAATGGGAATTACCGGAGAATACAGCATTATGCGACACATGATGAACCTCGAAAGCGTGATTACCTATGAAGGTACGCATGATATCCATCTGCTGATTACCGGACAGGATATTACAGGAATCGGAGCGTTTAAATAAGGAAAACATTCCCTCTTTTATCTTAAAAAGTCGTTCCCTGCCGGAACGACTTTTTTGAGTTTTAAAATCGCAATATTATCACCTTCTTCTATTCCGAATAGCCGCAATTTTTACAAAACACGGTGCAACAAGGATTCCATATCGATAAATAAAATACTGAATACGCCTAAAATAAGAATGAATTTAAGAGAAAGATGAAGAAGGGTATATTGAAACTTCGTCTGAGCCCACCAGAGAAAAATGGTAAACAGAAACAGCAAAATACCGCTGATTACAAAATAATAGGACATATATCCAATTTCATTTTCATCTTTTAATAAAAAGTAAATGGGTACAAAAGTCAAAATAAAGGTGAAGCTGATTATTAATTTCGTCACTTGTGCTCCATACTCCACGGGAATTGTTCGATAATTCTGCGCAAAATCCCCTCTAATGTTCTCCAGATCCTTGGTTAGTTCGCGCATAAACAATACCAAAAACAAATAGGTGGCATGGACAAAAATGATCGTTTCAAAATTTTTATAGTAAATAAAAACCGCAAAAAAGGGAATGATCGCCAGAATCGTAGCCGTTATATTCCCCACCAGAGGATATTTCTTTAGCTTATGGGAATAGAACCAAAGAAAGAAAATATAGACCGAGAAAAAAGCGACTGCCCGAAAGGAAACGGCACTGGCCAATATAACCACCGCCAAATTGAGGATAAAATAAACCGATAGCTTGGTCTGCTGTCTGACATAATTATCCAGCAACGTTTTATGCGGCCGGTTGATAACGTCTTTATCGGCATCATAAAAGTTGTTGATGATGTAGCCCGAGGCAATCGACAAACTCGAAGCCAGCACCAAAATAAATAAATAGGGATCGAAAAGCACTTCGCGGATCCGCTTCTCGGGTGCAAAAATATAAATCGACGCCAAGTATTGGGCAAGAACAACAACGGCAATATTATAGCCGCGGACCACAGAAAACAAACTGGCCAGTTTTAATACGCGCGATCTGTTTTTACTGGAGAGATTCACCTGATAACCGGATTTTGAAAGGTATCGTTTACAAGAGCTTCAGCCCGGATTTTACCCTCCTTGGCCTTGCTCTTTGCTACTCCGGTAAAGATAGCTTAGAAATTATAGACAACCTCAAGTTTATAATTTTTTAAGGCTTGCTGCGCTCTTTCAAAATCGGGAGCAAACCCCAGAATATAACCGCCTCCCCCGGAACCACAGAGTTTTAGATAATATTCGTTGGATTCGATACCTTTTTTCCAAAGTTTTACAAAAGGCTTGGGAATCATCGGTTTAAAATTATGCAAAACAATATCAGATAGCTTTTTAACGTTTCCAAAAAGAGATTTGACATCCCCTTTTAAAAAGTCTTCAATACAGGCATCCGTATGTTTGATAAACTTGTTTTTCAGCATTTTACGGAACCCTTCATTTTTCAGGTTCTCCATAAAGATATTTACTAAAGGAGCGGTTTCTCCCACCGATCCGCTATCCAACAGAAAAACAGCCCCTTTTCCATTTTCATTTTGAGACGGTAATCCCGCCATTTCAATATTTTCCTGCGAATTAATCAAAAGCGGAATGCTCAAATAACTGTTTAAGGGATCAAGCCCCGATGATTTTCCATGGAAAAAAGATTCCATTTCAGAAAAAACACTCTTTAAGGCTACCAGTTTCTCCCGGGTCAAATTTTCCAAAACCGTGATTTTATGGCGGGCATATTGATCGTACACAGCAGCCACCAAGGCCCCACTACTGCCAATACCATAGCCCTGCGGAATACTACTGTCAAAATACAATCCCTCTTCGATATCGGCCTGAAAAGTATCGATATCGAAGTCGGTCTCTTTAATCAGCGGGCTCTCTAATTCGGTAAGATATCGGGCAAACCTCTTTAAATGCCGGTTCGAACGTTCCTGTATTGCGTTGGGCCGATCGGTGGTTTTAAGGGCTCCATTATAGAAGTTATAAGGGATGGATAATCCCTTGGAGTCTTTTATAATACCGTATTCACCAAACAATAAAATTTTAGAATAGAACGACGGGCCTTTCATAATGAGCTACTCTCAGTGGGTTTAACGCAGCAAAATTAAGTAATTTATCCCGATATCGTTGCCTATTGCATAAATTTCTTAAAACGAAGCCGTTATCCTAAAGATCAGAAAAGATCGGATTTGTCTTATTTATGAAATTGCTACTCCGGGATTCCTAATTCATTTTATGTTCCAAAGCCTTTAAAAACCGTTTTTCATAACCTTCCTGATCCGACCAATCATAGTCCGGTTTTACTTGTTCCTCAATAAATTTTTTGGCTTCCGAATAGTTGCCAATCGTATTGAGCTGCGAAACAATGCGATTAAAATCTGCCGCATTCCCATCAAAAAGATGTTGTGTAAATGCCAACCGATCATTCAATCCGAATTTTAATCCATGTTGAAACTTCTCATTTAAATTGCGGCGGTGTTCTGTAATATCATTTCGGGTTTTCGGGTTTTCCACCTCCGAAAAAAGATGGAGTACGGGCTGGTCTCTTTCCTTCGAAGCCGGTTTTTTATTTCTTGTCTCCGGTTGGTTTTCCGTGTCTTTCTCATTAGATCCGACTTCGGATCGAGATGCTCGATCCCCATCTGAAAAAACAGGTTCAAATTCCGGTAAATCATCAAGATGTACTGAAATATCATCTAAATTATCCTCCGGAATCTCAAACTCTTTTTCATTTTCGGCATCTTCTTCTCTTGTCTTTATCTCTTCCTTTTTTTCTGTCGGCCTTGCATGCGTCATATGCTCCGGCTCTTTTTTGACTGATGGTTCCTCCTTGGCCGGCAATTCTTCACCCTCCATCGAGCTCTTCTTTTCGTTCTGTACTTTTCCCTTCGGAAAATCCTCAAGAGCCGGGGTCCATCCTTCTTCCCAATTATCATGTTGCCGTGCCTCTTCAGGCGTTTTATTTTTTTCGGGTACCGCCTCTCGATTCCCAGCTTGAGCGGGTGTCGATACGTCCGTCTCCGGGGAAGACTCCCTTTTTGGAGAAGAGGGATTGGCAAAACCCGATTCCAACACGTTCATGGCTTCTGACCTGCCGATAGTGGGTTGAGGGGTTGAGAAATGCTCATCGACAAAGGATAATACCGTCAATTTTTCATAGAGCTCCCGAGCCTGCTCCCGTAAGCCTTTTATATTATCACGACCCCGAAGTTGTAAAATACGATGGGCAAGACTCATCAATTCCGCTTCCAGCTTTTTTTCCATATCGTTTCTCTTTTATATTAATCGGGCCAAAATATTTAGTAATTTTGGCCTTCGAAAAGGGCTTTTCCTCAATGCGATAAAAATACAAAATGTTTCTCGAAAACACCGTCAATCAAGAAGAACAATTCGGATGGATCGAAGTGATCTGCGGGAGTATGTTTTCCGGAAAAACCGAAGAACTCATCCGGCGGCTGAAACGGGCTCAATTCGCCAAACAGAAAGTAGAGATTTTTAAACCCCGTATCGACACGCGATATGATGAAGAACTGGTCGTCTCTCATGATGAAAACGAAATTCGCTCTACGCCGGTTCCGGCAGCGGCAAATATTCGACTTCTGGCCGATGATTGCGATGTGGTAGGAATTGACGAAGCTCAGTTTTTTGACGATGAGATTGTTCACGTCTGCAACGATTTAGCAAATACCGGAATCCGGGTGGTGGTGGCCGGGCTGGACATGGATTTTCAAGGCCGCCCTTTTGGTCCCATGCCCAATCTAATGGCTACGGCAGAATATGTGACCAAAGTTCACGCCATTTGCACGCGCACCGGGAATCTGGCACATTATAGTTTTCGAAAATCAACCAATCCCGATCTTGTCATGTTGGGTGAAACCGAAGAATATGAACCGTTGAGTCGCGCTGCTTTTTTTAAAGCCCGGCATTACACCCCGCAAAAATCTATTCCCCAAGGGAATTATCAAAAAAAGGAAAAACAGAAAAAGGAGGAGTCTTGATTACAATCTTGTCGGTTTATGCAGGGGCTCTGCCCCGTTCCTGGGAAAGCAAGGACTGGATGACCCTCGTTCTCATTATCACGCTTAGCTTGATTTGTTTTGTAAAATACGTTTACACCTATAATTTCAGGCGTTTCAGTAAGGTTTTCATCCTCAACAATTATTTATTCGATGAGCCCATCCATGGGGATGCCCCCTTTCATTCTATTCTATTTCTGGCCAATTCACTAATCCTCTCCCTCGGTCTTTATTTTCTAAATTCCCAATTTCCCGTATTTGCAGAAGACCCTGCTATTTCCTACTTAAAAATATTTTTACTATATGTGGTTTTTACCGTGGGCAAATACCTCGTCGAAAAAATTTTGGGTACGGTTTTTTCGCTGGAAGATCAGATTAACCGATATATACATTTCAAGATTACGTTAAAGAATTTTATCGCTTTAATCTTTCTTCCTGTGCTCATCATTCTGGCCTATACTTCCTTTATCAACCCAGAAATAATGATGGTTTTATTGGCCATTTTCATCCTTCTTAATCTCTTTTCTCTGGGTCTTTTTTATGAAAAAACAAGGATTATAAATATATCAAATTGGTATTATATTATTTTGTACCTTTGCACCTTCGAAATAGCACCCTATTTCATTATCTATAAAGTGATTGTATAAACCTGATTACTGACACTAAATTAGAGCGCTATGAAAGTGAAAACAATTTTGGTTTCCCAGCCTGAACCGGCAAAAACCGAGAACTCCCCGTACACCGATCTCGAAAAAAGACAACGGGTAAAAGTGGACTTTGTGCCTTTTATTCACGTAGAAGGTGCCGATGTCAGAGAGGTTCGGAAACAAAAAATAAACCTGGCCGATTACACAGCAATCATCATGACCAGTCGGAATGCGGTGGACAATTTTTTTAGAATTGCAGAGGAAATGCGCTATGATGTACCGACTTCATTGAAGTATTTCTGTACCAGTGAAGCCGTTGCTTATTATCTTCAAAAGTATGTGGTATATCGAAAACGAAAAATTTATGTCGGTCGGAGAACCATTAAAGATCTGATTCCAAAATTAAAGAAATACAAAGACGAAAAAATATTACTTCCCACTTCAAATACCTTAAAGCCCTCCATTCGTAAGCAGCTGGATAAAGCCGATATCGACTGGACTCCTTCTGTATTTTACAAGACTGTAGTGAGCGATTTATCGCATTTAGAACACGTTTTTTATGACATTGTGGTGTTCTTCAGCCCGAGCGGAATTAAATCACTCTTTGAGAATTTTCCCAATTTTGAGCAAAACAATACCCGAATTGCTGTTTTTGGAAATTCTACCAATAAAGCAGCCGAAAAGTATGGCCTCAAGGTAAACATCAAGGCTCCAAGTCCGGAAACCCCTTCCATGACCATGGCACTTGAAAAATATATCGAAAAGGCAAATAAGTGACAGAAGTCAACTATTCTTCACTAAAGTTTCGGAGACGTTTTGATGTGCCAAATTCAACACGGTTTATTGGAGTCAACTTCCATGATATGGGTTTTTAGCAGGTTACAAAAACAGTAAATGGATTCCAATCCATCAGAAACACCCCGCCTAC
>CAZBXQ010000078.1:0-13572 GCA_964495935.1 uncultured Flavobacteriaceae bacterium | reverse complement strand
AATAAGAAGAACTTGATATTCAAGAAATTTGATGCACTTAGTACTATCATAAAAACACAAATTGTTCAGCGGTATACATAGCCTTTTTAAAATAAGAAAAATGAAAAAAATAATCTTCTCGTTGTTTCTATCGGTTATGGCTTCTCTTGTGGGTTGTTCGACGGATGATGATACGCCCGCAAAAACACATGAACTTGTAAAAGAGGAACTCGATGTCTCCTATGGCGATCATCCCCTACAGAATATGGATATCCTCTTCCCGGAGGATTACGACAAAAATACACCCGTTGTTTTTCTGATCCACGGCGGCGGTTTTATGGCGGGAACCAAAGACGACTTCGCCAAGGTAGCGAAGTTATTTGTCACTCATGGTTTTGTCGCGGTCAACCTCAATCATCGGCTGGTGGAATCTGAAGGGATGAATCAGGAACCTCCGGTACATCAGACTTCTGAAGTCAAGGTGAGAGATCAAGTGGAGGATATGGCCGAGGCCGTGAAAAAATTTGAATCCCTATCTAAATCCTACGGCCTCAGCAATTCCAAAATGTATATGGCCGGACATAGTGCAGGCGGCACACTGGCTATGCTCTATGTACAGGGCACGAAAAACAAAAACGTAAGAGCTTCGGGGAATTTTGCAGGGCTGACCAATATGACCCTTACCGAGGAAATCTATAACGATCCCTATCAAAACGAATACTGGCCAATCGTAAAGGAAGCACTCTATCGATTCAGCGGATCCGAAGTTTCTCCTGAAACCGCCTTGTCACTAATGGCCATTTCTCCCAATTGGGTCTCCAATGAAAATAAACCCGGAAAACCGAATATAACGGTAATGGCCAAATCCAATGATCAGGATCTACACATCGAACCCTATTTCCAAACCCTAAAAGACGCCCAAAAATACCACAAGGAATTAAAGTCATACGGCACAAACAGTGCGTACCAAGAGATGGACACGGATCATGGTTTTGGCAATGATCCCGAAGACTGGCCTAAAGCCGTAAGCTATGCAGTAGAATTTTTCAATAAAAATTAATCCACCGAAGAACATCCGTTTTCCGGTAAATCATCGTCCTCTATTCCAAGAATTCTCCGATTTGAGCCGCCGTTATCGCATGATGCGAAGCATGATAAATGGTTTTACCCTCTTTTATCAGGAGCAATTGGGGCGATTCATGCCAAACCTGAAAACGGGCAGCCACCTCCTCAGAAATCGTTCGGTAACGCAATAGATCCAACACATAAACCGCTACTTTATCATCCCATTCCCGGTTAAAATCCTTCTGAAACATGGAATATGCCATCCGACTTACGGGGCAACGAGTAGAGTGTTTAAAAATAGCGACCAGCTCATTTTGTGATGTAATCTCAATTTCATCCAGCTGCTCCATCTTGCTCAGAACCTCCCAAGGCAAAGGATCTTCTATTTTTCTCTCTTTTTTATTTTTAAATAATCGTAAAAGACGCATTATTAAAACATTTATTTAATAAATTGAAAGATACATTTTTAAACTCTTAAAAAAGGAGTTTGAACTTACATTTACAACAATACAACCCTTCTGATCATGAAGAGTCCATAAAGACAACTGAAAATTAGTCAGTTAATCATCGATTCAAGATGTCATTCTGTCAGAAACGGAATTAGGTATATTTATTGCCAAAATAAGAACGAAACCAAGAATAAAAACAAGATTATGAACTTTAATAATTTTACCATAAAAACACAGGAAGTCATTCAGCAAGCGCAACAGCTGGCTTATGACTATAAGAATCAACAGATTGAGAATGAGCATCTCTTTAAGGCCATTCTTATCGTCGATGAAAATGCCACTCCTTTTATCCTCAAAAAATTAGGTGTAAATATCAACCTGTTTACTCAGGTTTTGGACAAATCTTTGGAAAGCTATCCTAAAGTAAGCGGCGGCGATATTATGATGTCGAGAGCCGCCGGAACCACCCTCAATGAAGCTGTTAGTCTGGCGACAAAAATGAAAGACGAATACGTTTCTGTCGAACATTTGGTTCTGGCCATCTTTAAGACGAAAAATAAAGTTTCGCAGATGCTCAAGGATCAAGGGGTTACCGAAAAGGGATTGGAAACAGCCATCAAAGAGCTACGTCAAGGAGATCGGGTTACTTCACAAAGTGCAGAAGAAACCTATAATGCGCTGGACAAATATGCCAATAACCTTAATAAAATGGCCGAAGAAGGGAAATTAGACCCGATTATCGGTCGGGACGATGAGATTCGACGAATCCTGCAAATCTTATCGCGACGAACAAAGAACAATCCGATTTTAGTAGGTGAACCCGGAACGGGAAAAACCGCCATCGCCGAAGGTTTGGCCCATCGAATCTTAGGGGGAGATATTCCCGATAACCTCAAGGACAAACGCATTTATGCGTTGGATATGGGAGCCCTGATTGCCGGTGCCAAATTTAAGGGAGAGTTTGAAGAGCGCCTAAAAGCAGTGATTAAAGAAGTCCAATCGGCCGCCGGAAAAATCATCCTTTTTATCGATGAGATCCACACCTTGGTGGGTGCCGGTGGCGGACAAGGTGCTATGGATGCCGCCAACATCCTGAAACCGGCACTGGCACGAGGAGAATTACGTGCTATCGGAGCCACCACCCTCGATGAATACCAAAAATACTTTGAGAAAGACAAAGCCTTAGAACGACGTTTCCAGAAAGTAATAGTCGATGAGCCCGATACCGAAAGTGCCATCTCCATCCTACGGGGAATTAAAGAAAAATATGAAACCCATCACAAAGTGCGAATCAAAGATGAGGCTATTATTTCGGCGGTAGAGCTCTCCCAGCGTTATATTCCAAACCGTTTTTTACCCGATAAAGCTATTGATTTAATGGATGAAGCCGCTGCCAAAATGCGATTGGAAATCAATTCCAAACCCGAAGAGCTCGATGTTCTGGATCGAAAGATTCTACAATTGGAAATTGAAATTCAAGCCATCAAACGGGAAAACGATGACGACAAATTACAAGCACTGCAAGCCGATTTGGCCGAACTTAAAGAAGAACGTTCCGGCCTGAGTGCTCAATGGAAAAGCGAAAAAGAAGTCGTCGATAAAGTCCAACAGGCCAAAAAGGACATCGAAAACTTTAAACATGAAGCCCAGCGGGCAGAGCGGGAAGGAGACTATGAAAAGGTAGCCGAGTTACGCTATGGAAAAATTAAAGAAGCGCAATCCAAATTGGAGAAATACCAGGCCCAGATCGAGGAAAATAAAAAAGGAAAATCCTTGATAAAGGAGGAGGTAACTGCCGAAGATATTGCCGAGGTCGTAGCGAAGTGGACCGGGATTCCCGTAACCAAGATGCTACAAAGTGAGCGCGAAAAATTGCTTCATCTTGAAGATGAGTTGCACAAACGGGTAATTGGTCAGGACGAAGCTATCGAAGCAGTCAGCGATGCGATTCGAAGAAGTCGAGCCGGATTGCAGGACGAGCAAAAGCCCATAGGCAGCTTTCTATTTCTGGGAACGACCGGAGTCGGTAAAACCGAACTGGCCAAAACTCTGGCAGCTTATCTCTTTGATGATGAAAACATGATTACCCGAATTGATATGAGTGAATATCAGGAGCGTCATTCGGTCAGTCGGTTGATTGGGGCACCTCCGGGATATGTAGGCTATGAAGAAGGCGGTCAGCTAACGGAAGCCGTTCGTCATAAACCGTATTCGGTGGTCCTACTGGACGAAATTGAGAAAGCGCACCCCGATACTTTCAATATCTTATTACAGGTCTTGGATGAAGGGCGGCTAACCGATAACAAAGGGCGATTGGCAGATTTTAAAAACTGTATCATCATTATGACCTCCAATATTGGAAGCCAAATTATCATGGAACGATTTGAAAATCTCGACACGTTGGACGCCGCCATCGAATCCTCTAAAGCAGAGGTCTTGGGGTTATTAAAAAAATCAGTGCGTCCCGAATTTTTAAACCGAATCGATGATATCCTGATGTTTACCCCGCTCACCCAAGAAAACATTCGGGAGATTGTCGAGTTGCAGTTGAACGATGTTCAAAAGATGTTGCATAAACAAGGGATCACCATCAATGCCAGCAAACAAGCTATAGACTTTCTGGCCCAACGGGGTTACGATCCGCAATATGGAGCGCGCCCGGTAAAACGGACCATCCAAAAAGAAGTGCTCAACGGACTCTCAAAAGAGCTTTTAGCGGGAAAGATCTCCAAAGATGCGGTGATTCTGCTCGATAGTTTTAATGATCATATCGTCTTTAGAAACGAAACGGTCAATCCGAATTTGAATTGATTGCAAGTGTAAGGCTATAAGTCGGCATCAGAGCAAATAAACCCTCAGGTTTGGTCACAAATCTGGGGGTTTAATTTTTTCGAGTTATTCATATACTCTCTGTTCTTTTTTGCATTGCCCAAAAAAGAACCAAAAAACGCTAGGCTTACTAAAAAAACATAAGAAAATACTACGGAACCACCAGCCACCGGATTAAAAGAACTTGTCTCCTGACGTCGACTTCGAACAGATTTTAATCCTCAGGCCAACGCTGCTTCCTTGATTTTCAATATTTTTTTAGATAGGCCGTTTCCATTACACGATTCTTTTCAAAAAGATTACCAGTAAAAGAGAAGAAATATTTACGAATTACTGTTTTATAAGCCATTTAAATAAAGAAAATAAGCGTATAACTCGATAATTTTTTATCCTGTAGGTACTCAAATCGGGAGTTCCTTACAAAATATCTGTTGAAAAACCGGCGTTGGGGTGAGTTGGGGCGTTCTGTAGTTAGGTAGCCGGGTAGTCTTATAGTCGTATTTCTTACGGAAAGTCTAACTCCTACTCCCTATGACCTACCACCTAAATCTACCTCCTCTTCCATTTAGTTTTTGAGTTCGTGAGACGAGAAGTTTGGTAGTTAGGTAGTCGAGTAGTCTTGTCGTCGTATTTCCTATGAAAAATTTACCTCCTACTACCTACCTCTTAAAACCTATCACCTTTAATAACCAAATCCGTTGGGGATGGCGTACCACATGGTCGTATTTTCAACAAAGCAAATCTGATCTCTTAAAAGTCCATAACAAAACCGTGCTGCATCGACCTCATTTCCCAAGGCTAAAGCCATGGGCTATCAATAGATTGAAAACTACATAAACCGTGCTGCTACCCATAAAGAATCAATAGCCATCGGTTTTAACCGATGGGAAAATGGTCTCATTCAATTCGACTTTAGTCGCATTTCTCCATGATCCGCCTACATTAACAGGTTGTTAATTGCACCTTGACCTCGGTTTATTTTTGTAAATTGATTCTCCTTTTTAAACACCATCCTTATGAAACTTAGTATAGAATCCGATAACCTAAATGATTACCTTAAAGAAATTCCCCCGGTCATTCAGTTTAATACTCCGCTGATCAAAACCAAAATCGAAGAGATTAAAAATCAAACGGATGATCCCAAAAAGCGGGCAAAAATTGCTTTTGAATTTGCAAGAGATGAGATCCAACATTCTTTTGATGACAATTCCTGTACCCGGGTCACTATCTCTGCCGAAGAAGCTATACAGCAAAAAGAAGGAATCTGCTTTGCCAAAGCCCATCTTCTGGCCTCTTTATTACGAGGGATGGGAATTCCTACGGGGTTTTGTTATCAACTCAAAAACAACCCTAAAGCGGGTTACGTTCTTCACGGTCTAAACGCTGTCTATTTTAAAGACATAGGATGGTTTCGGGTTGATCCCCGAGGCAACAAACCCGGGATTTATTCTGAATTTTCGATGGAGCAGGAGAAACTGGCCTATCCGATAGATCCGGCCAAAGGCGAAGTCGATTATCCCAATGTTTTTACGGAGCCCGTACGCAACGTTATCAATGCCATGAAAAATTCAAAAAACGTGGAAGCCCTCTTTTATAACCGGCCTAAGGGAATTTAATCAACTATCTGGCATCTTTTAAACCTGCATAATTCACCAATTCATAAATTTTAAAAATACTCCCCTATGAAATCATTCATGATAAGTAGATTAGAACAGAGTAGAATGGTAAAACACTATATTAAACTTGAAAGAGAATTTTGATTTAATTTTGGGAGCTTCTGCGTTGCGAAATCCTTGAAATAGCCCACTATTCCTGCGGATCCCGACGCCTTGAATCTCCACGAAATTAAATTCATGAATTAAGCAGGTAAAAACAATACCTCTAAAATCCAAAAATATCGGATGAAGAGCGGCCATCTCTCACAAGACCATTAATTTTTATACTTTTACAGGAAAAGAAGGAGTGAATTTTAGCCAGTTAAAATATATTGTTGCCGTTGAACAAGCTCGTAATTTTTCTCGGGCCGCAGAATCTTGTGGCGTTGCTCAATCGACTTTAAGTAAGGAAATTCAACGTCTGGAAAAGGAGTTCTCCATTATTATTTTTGACCGTACCCGGCAACCGGTCATCCCCACGATGAAAGGAGCAGATTTGATCGAACAAGCCAAGATTATTCTGGAGAATCAGCAGCACTTTATCGAGATTGCCAAAAAGACGGAAAACCTCCCTTCAGGAGAATTCCGGCTGGGAATTCAGAATCTTCTGGCTCCCTACCTTCTACCCCTTTTTATTACCAACCTCTCCAAAAAATACAAAGACCTCAATATTGAAATCTTGGAATTATCACAAAAAGGAATGCTCCGACGCTTTGAAAATGAACAGTTGGACAGTGCGATCATCATCGCTCCTTTTATCAAATCGGGATTTTATGAAAATCCGCTTTTTAAGGAGGACTTCGTTTTATACCTCAACGAGAACAATTTCCTTTTAGAAAAAGAAGAGGTCGAATGGAACTCCATTCCCTCTGGAGAACTTATCCTTCACGAAACCTTTAGAACTCATCTCTTGAGATCCGGAGAATTCTTGAAGTCGGGAAATTCTGATGCGCTCCGAAATACCAACTATCAGAATGGCTCTTTAGAAACCATCCGAAAAATTATCGATCGAAATGGCGGAATCACCCTACTTCCCGAGTTGTCCACACTCTATATGGGAGCGAGAAGACTGAAGCTCGTACGAAAAATCGTCAATCCCGTCCCTTCTCAAATGATCTCTCTGACCAGTCCGCGGGGTTTTGAAAAACGTCGGGTTACCAAGGTAATTAAACAGGAAATTCTGGAAAGTTCACCGGGGAAGAAAGGAGGATAGGCGGTAGATTGTAGGTAGTAGGTTTTAGGTGGTAGGGAACTGAATTGAACTTGATCTCGGCGGTAATCGAGATAAAATTGAAAAACAGGAAGAGGAAAATATATTTGCACCTTGAAATTTAAAATTGCACTCTATACTATTCCTACGCGAACTCTGTGGTTAAAAAAGGTGTCCTATGAAAAATAGCTTCATGTGAAAAGGTTAACCGCAAAGAACGCAGAGAATCCGCAGAGGGCGCAGAGTAAATCTGCATTTGAAATGAGATAAACCTTGAAATTGAAAAATTTAAAATTTGCAGTCTGAAATTTGAAATCAAAAACCTCCAATCGTTAATCGGTTAATTATTTAACGCTTATTCGTCAACTCGAAGTCGATCCCGATGATTATCGAGAGGAAGCTGATCTCATCTCGTTGTCGGGATGAAGTCGATAACGGAACAATGCAGGTTCTATTAGAAAAGCAAAGATCACAAAATGTCAATTGAACCCAAATCTATTTTCCTGCTTTATTATCCTTTTATAAGGTCAATTAAAACACCCACTGTAGCAGCTAAAAAGACAAATGTGATCATGCCTAAAGTAAGAGCAATGAAGGTCTTTATATAATTTGCTATTGGTGTCTTTCCAAAAAAGTTTCCTATTGCCCAGGTACTATAACCTAAACCGACCATTCCACCAATGCTCATTATGTTTAGATTGGTCAGACCAAGTAGAATACCAAAAACTGAAAAAATCAACATTTCAATGCCCATTACGAAACACAACATGATTAAAATTTCGAAAATATTGAATCTATATTTTTTGAAAAATAACTTTACCCAAAAGGCAATAAATATTCCCATGATCAATTTAGCATATCCGTAATGGTTTTGTATCCATTCGGTAATTTTGGATAATGCACTGTTTGGTCCATCTCCTTCAAGCACCAAGTATCCATCTTCAATACTGAACATGCGAATGGTTAATGTATAGATTAGAGAAGTTAGGAGTATGAAAATTATCGGCTTCACAAGCCGGCTTCTATTTTCAGTAAGGTAATTTCGTACAGCCTGTCCGGGGCTTGTAATAAGTTTTCTTATGGTGTATAGCAATCCGCGTTCGAAATAAAATACGTTTACAATTTCGTGAATAATGTATTTTCCGTCAATTCTTTTAAGACGTGCCGGTTGCCCACATTCGGGACAAAATTTTGAATTTATTTCGGTGTTACAGTTTTTGCAGTTCATTTAAATTGTTTAAGTGAAAACCCAGAAAAACTCCAGCCGCCACAATGGCAAACTCAACTCCATAGTTCAAGCAAGTTTTTAAACACTTTTCTCACCGTGCAAATGAAATTTTGTTCGTCCTTTGGGAGAGTTTGTCACAAAGATAACTTCTGACTAAAAATCACAACCTTTGTAACCTAAATCAGAAGTCTTAATTCAGTGATTCAATCATGGTTTTGGGGGTCATTCCATATTGCTTGGCAAACAATTCGGAAAAGTAATAAGAATCGTTATATCCTACGGCATAGGCAAGTTGGGAAACGGAATGCTGTACATACCCCTGAATCATCTCTTTTGCCCGGTACAACCGTAGAATCCGGATATAGGTATTAGGGGTCAACCCGGCCAAACGGGTAGTTTCCCGATACAACTGACGCTCGCTCACCGCCATTTTATAGGCCAAATCAGAAAGAATACTATTTTTTTGTTCGATTGTCTCGTAAATCTCCTTTTCCAACCGGAACAGCCATTTTTTATCGGGATCACAGACTTTATCCGGGTCGATCTTGTGATTGCAAACCTTCTGTATCCTTTTATTCTCGGCATAAATCTTAAAAATATCAGGATTCTCCTGAATGCGGATACTTACCGATTTTTCCGCTGTTTCCCTGGCGATCTGCCGGATTACGCGATGGATCTGCTGCGTATTTGAAAAAATAGCCTGATCTCTATAATCGCCTTCGCCTACTCTGCTTCTTGTAGTTTCCATGATCGCCTCCAGCGGATGCTTTATTTCCTCTACAATCTGCATTAATACCCCGGGATCCTGCCAGTCAATAGCCAAATTTCTTGCTTCCATAATAGTGCATTTAAAATGAATATTTATAAGCTGCATAAGCTTACTACATCCTAAATGTATGGAAGACAAGCCCTGAAGAAAATCTTTTTAGATGAACAGCAGGTATCTTTAGATGAACTCATCCGTATTTTCGACAAGCACTTTTTTTTACGATTTGAAATCGGGTCTCGTTCCCGCATTTTTTGTCAACTCCCTGCTTTTCAACTCTCGTTTCATCTTTTTCCGGTTCGCGCGAATACTGATTACTCCTCCAAACGAACAGATTAAAATAATAAACACCAGGACATCGAAGGCTTCGTTTTCAATAAACTGGTCATAAAAGAACATCCCGGCCAAAATGCCCGTAGCCACTATGAGAATAATATAATCGAGTTATTCATATACTCTCTGTTCTTTTTTGCATTGCCCAAAAAAGAACCAAAAAACGCTAGGCTTACTAAAAAAACATAAGAAAATACTACGGAACCACCAGCCACCGGATTAAAAGAACTTGTCTCCTGACGTCGACTTCGAACAGATTTTAATCCTCAGGCCAACGCTGCTTCCTTGATTTTCAATATTTTTTTAGATAGGCCGTTTCAATTACACAATCCTTTTCAAAAAGATTGATAGTTAAAGAGAAAAAATATTTATATATTACTATGAATCAGCACGTTAAATAAGGCAAATAAACGTATAACTCGATAATATAAAACCCCTTCATATTCCTCAGCCTTTTTAAAAGCTCTTCCCGTGAAACCGTTTTTAAAGTGTTTTGATCTTTGGTCATAACTTTATTTTCAGGTGTAATTGTCTCTTAGAAAACTCCTTATTTCGACCGGCTAAGCATTCTCCAACCCCAGTCTCTCGTAGAGCTTTTCTTTCCGGGCAGCGGCAACAGGCAGGGTTTTTCCTGTACTTAACGTAAGTGTGTTTCCATACAACGATTGGATACGCCTTGTATTCACGATATAAGAGCGCTGAACCCGATAAAAATAATCGGGAAGTTGCTCTTCCATCGCCTTCATGGTGGAATGCGTCACATAGCGTTCCTTCCCCGATAAATGGATACGGATATAATCTTTTAAAGCCTCGATATAAATAATATCACTTAATATAATTTTTACAAATTCCCCGTCCACTTTGATAAAGATCCGATCTTCCTCCATGGATTGAGTTTCCTGCCCGATCTTTTTATCCAGGGTCTTTTTTACCCGGAGTACGGCCTTTAAAAAACGATCGTAGGAAACCGGTTTGACCAGATAATCGGCCACGCCTTCTTCAAAGCCTTCTATGGCGTACTGCGTATAGGCGGTAATCAAAATCACCGCCGGCTTATCATCCAGCGTTTCCATGAGTTCTAGGCCATTGAGTTCAGGCATTTCGACATCGGTTAATAGCAGGTCAAGGGGATGTTCCTGTAAAAAATCAAGTGCTTTGATAGGTTTGGAAAAAGATCCCAAGAGTTCTAAAAAAGGAGTTTTGTGGACATAGGTCTCAATAATTTCCCGACCTATAGGTTCGTCTTCCACCACGATACAGCATATCTTATTCGACATCATCCGATAAATTTACGGTTAACCGAACCCGATAGGAATTTTCATTGGAAATAATTTCCAAATCATGTTTTTCGGGATACAAAAGAGCTAACCTTCGTTTTACATTTTTGATTCCAATTCCTCCTATTTCCTGATTTCCCGCTTTCTTCGAAAGATAATCATTCTCAATTTCAAAATAAAAAATTTGGTCTTTTACCCGTATTGTAATATTGAGAAAAGGAGTATCGGATTTCAAACCATATTTAAAAGCATTTTCTATAAACACAAAAGGGAGAAGCGGTGCGATCTGAAGCCGGGAGGTATCCGGGTCGAGGATGTTTTTCTTTAACGTTATGGGTTGATCGGTGCGCATCTGTTCTAATTCCACATAACCCCCGATAAAGTCGAGCTCTTTTTTTAAAGGAATAAAATCGGTATTGGCTTCATAAAGGGTGTAACGCATCGCATCTGAAAACTTCATCACCAATTCCGGTGCCAGATCGTCTTTCTTAAGGGTGAGTCCATACAGATTGTTAAGCGTATTAAAGAGAAAATGCGGATTGAGCTGGGCATTCAAAAATTTGTTTTCCATTTTTAGCTTTTCTCTTTTTAGCGTTTCCACTCTCCGATTGGCCCGGACTGATCGCGCATAGGTACGAGTCAGGTCAAAAGTAATTTTGATAAAAAGAAGTGGAGATAAACCTATTATTACTTCAAATGAACGTCCAAAAATTAATTGTGGAGAAAAGGCCTTCCAAACTGATGCGCTCTTGGCTCTTTCCATTAAATCAACGAGATAATCGCTTTCAATCGGAAACTCAATTAAAATAATGAGTTTATAAAAAATGATATTTAAAAAGAGAAATAGCTCTATCAACAAGAAAATTGAGATCCCCGTTAGAAATATATAATTTCTGTCAAATAAATGGGGGATAACGATATAAAAGAAGATATAAAATACGATTACATTGAGCATCGTCCCTCTAAAGGCCATCATTATAGATTCCGGAAAAGTATAATTATATCCAACACGATTTGCCAAGAAAAATAGTAGTAAATAAATCGTCCATACAGCAAAATGAGCTACCATTCTAACTGTCATCGTATAGCGTTTATCAAAATCAAAATCGACTATCCGATCCAAAAAGGTGCGGGATGGCTTCCGGGTTTTTATATTCATTTAAAAAGTGTTAGTCGGTGGGTTCATTTTATTTTTAGGGTCAAAATATAGTTTACAAAATTTTTGTCTGCCCTGCGTTATATATTTTTCATTACAAGTATCCAAGACCAATTCACGGACTTCTCGACTGCGCTCGAAGAGACCTATATATTTTATTATCCATGTTAAAGGTCAGGTCGAGCCTGCCTTGCCGGTAGGCAGACGCAGTCGAGACCTTGGGACCAGATGGTCCCTACAATTGTTAAAACGATTTTAAATACCAATAAAAACAGAGTTACAAGTGGTTTATACAAAATTATTTAAGACTTATTGGTTTCCCTTTGTCAAATGAATGGTCAAATTGACGCAATACCGGTTTTCCGGTGTGGTTATCTTTAATTCATGTCTTCCGGGATATAATAAATTCAATCTTTTTCGGGCATTTTTTAAACCTATGCCCCGGTGCTTTTCGCTTTTTATACGAGTCGGAGTGTAATCGTTCTCCACCCGAAAATAAAAGATATCACCCTCCATCGTAAGGCCGATCTCCAAAAAGGGAGTATCGGATTTTAAGCCATATTTAAAGGCATTTTCCACAAAGACAAAAGGTAATAAAGGGGCAATTCGTAAGTCTTTTATAGCTTCATTCGGGGCATCTACATGTAAAAGTACTTCCCCGTCAAATCGCATTTTTTCCAGTTCCACATAATCCTCGATAAAACGAATTTCCTTTTCCAAGGGAATATAATCGGCACTCGCCTCGTAAGAGGTATAACGCATGATATCGGATAATCGCAAAATCAATTCCGGGGTCAGGTCATCTTTTTTTAAGGCCAATCCGTACAAGTTGTTCAGCGTATTAAAGAGAAAATGCGGATTGAGCTGGGCATTCAAAAATTTGTTTTCCATTTTCAGCTTTTCTCTTTTTAGCGTTTCCACTCTCCTATTGGACCGAACAGATTTGGCATAGGTTCGTGTTAGGTCAAAAGTAATTTTAATAAAAAGAAGGGGGGATAAAGTAAAAATTAAATCCGTAGTTCTGACAAACAAACGATTTAACGCAAAAGCATCCCAAACCGTACTTTGTTCTACTCTATCCATCAAATTCTCCATTGGCGTGCTCTCAATGGGGAAGCCAAATTCCAAAATCAAGCCATAAAAAACTCTGTTTAAGATCAGATAAAGTTCAATTAAAGCAAAAGTTGAAATAACAAATAGAATCAAATAGTTCCGGTTAAAGAGATAAGGGATCAAGACATAAAAGAAAATGTAAAAGGCGGTCATATTCAAGAGGGTTACACGCACCGTCATCAAAATAGATTCATCAAAGGTATAACCTTCACCAAAATGGAGAAATGAAGAATAAATAAGACTATAAACCGCCCAAAGAGCCGTATGTGCCCAAATCTTGACCCACCCTATATATCGTTTTTCAAAATCAAAATCGACAATTCTTTCTAAAAAGGGTTTGGAGCCTTTATACCATCGCATAAGTATAAATTTTGTCGGATATAAGCCTAAAATAGTTGAAAAGAATCATATTGCAATTTATTAAAATGGAGTAATCACAATAACCGTCTTCTGCTATATTTAGCCTGCATAATTCACCAATTCATAAATGTGTAAAACAAAACTCGTGCTAT
>CAZBXQ010000077.1:10818-14328 GCA_964495935.1 uncultured Flavobacteriaceae bacterium | reverse complement strand
GATAATCGCCCCGATCGTATTAAACAGATGGTTCGCAAAGTTTCGTTGTGTACTCTTCGCGATTTTTTGGAAGGGAATGGATTTCGGGTGTGGACCAATACCATGATATTCAAGACCGCTCTGGTCGCAGAATTTGAAGAGTGGTTTAAACAGGCTGTCAATATCGATGATTTTGCTATTTTTATGATTTCCGGACATCATGGGAGAATTGGATATTTGCCCGAAATAATGTCAGTTTATAACCGAGAATCTACCCCTCATGCTTGGAGTTCCAGGAATAGCGATATTAATGAGATTTTAAAATATATACAGGATAAAAACGAGTTTTTTGATTATTTCAATAGATTGACTCATAATCAATACAAAGAATCTATTAAAAAAAATCAACGTCGCTCGTTAAAAAGATATGCCCATAACCTCAATCGCCAGGGGTTTTCGCGCAGAGCACAATTTAAATTATTACGAACTTACTTAGGAGAATACCTAAAGCCCCAAAAGGAAAATTTAATCATTTGGCTCAATTTTATAAGGGGATAAATGGAGAGATACGCTATATTTCGGTAAGTTCTTTTATCAACTTTGGGTAGTTCTTGGCAACATTAAAGTTTTTGGAAATAAACTGTTTTGCCTTTTCCCGTACTTCACTGCTTTTATAAAATTCATATTGTGAAAGAGCATGGGAAATTTCACGGATGTCGGGATTCTCACTCATTAAAATACCGTGTTGAGGCGTTATTAATTCTGAGATCCCGCCAACATGGGGGGCAATGGCCGGGACTCCGTGCGCCATGGCCTCCATAATCGAGAGCGGAACTCCTTCTGTTTCACTGGCATTAATGAGAACATCGATATCCCGACTTTTTAGAAATTTCAAAATTTCTGAATGGGGTAGGGTTCCATGAAAATTATAGTCAACGTTTTTTTTAGAAAAAGAGTTTTTAGCTAATTCATGAAGCTTTTTCTCTTCCTTGGACATCCGGTCAATGATCGCTCCTCCCAGGTGATGCCAGAAAATTTCTACCTCGGGATTACACTCGGCAAACAAAGCGATTGCTTTTATGATTTTATCGATTCGTTTTAGAGGTTTAAACACGGCAATAGAGAGAAGAACGAGTTGATTTGTTCCTGATGGCGAAGTGATTTCCGATCCTACATGAATCCCCTTCCGGCTTATGGCCAAATCCCGATCCGGAAATTGATAGTTTTCTTTTAAATATTTTAGACCTTCTTGCGAAATCGTATAAATACAGTCCAATTTCCCTTTAAATTGGCGTTTTATGGGAAGGTATCGACGGGGACTTCTGAATTCATATAAATCTCTACTAACGGCCCGAGCCACAACTTTGAGGTTCGGTCTTTTCTTTTTAAGCAAGGCTGCCGAATAGGCAATCTGATTAAACCAATACGAATATATTAAAACGGAGCCTTCCTGTTGGTCGATTAAGACGGCCAGACGTCGCTTATATATAAAGGCTTCATAGGTAGCCGTGAAGGCAGCCTTGTAGAGTCCGGGGTTTATTGTTTTTCGGCCCAATAGGAGATAGATGCATTCTTTTAAAAACAGGGGCGAGAACAGCGTCTCTGCTATACGGATCATTTTTCCCGGTTGTTTCCACTCTTTAGGAAGGACGATTGTTTTGATATTTTTGGGGATTTCCCATTCTCCCTGCTTTTTTTGACGCTTGGGAACGAGAAAGAGCCGCCCCGGATATTCCTTGGCCCAGTATTCTAATTCCTCTGCCAGCGGAGCTTCCATGGGAGGATCATAAGGGAATCGCTTAGTCAATAAAAAAACTTTTTTGACCATAATCGAGAATTGAACTTAAAAAAAATCAGGATTCAATATTAATTGAAAATACCCGAAATAATGAATAAAATCTAAAATAAATTGTCTGTCATGCTGTTATATACTGCAAGAACTTCCCTAAGTTTATAGAATTTTTCTATTTCTTTGTAAGGCTGTTTAAAACTGCTTGAATTTGATGATACGATATTTTGCACTTTCTGAACGTCCTGATTATACCCTTGCAGATGTGACCCGCTTTAATGATGAAGTCTATCCCCATCGTAAGCCTAATGAGGCTTATGATCGGTACCGGTTTGCCAATAATCCGTTTGCCGGCGATCAAAAAGATTTTTTATATGTTGCCATTTCAGGAGAGAAGTACGTGGGGCAAATGTTGACAATGCCTGCCGGAATTACTGTCAATAATCAGAAAATCGATATTTACTGGGGGCAGAATTATTTTGTTCAAGATAAATTCAGGAAACGGGGAATCGGTAAAAAATTAATTGAGCTGAGTGTCGGGAAAGAATTTTATATGGCTTATGGAATTACTTCGAAGTCTAAAAATTTACATCAATCAGCAGGACTCAGGGCTATAACACATATTGATTTTTATTGGAAATGGGGGAGTAGGTTCAAACAATTAAAATATGCAATGAACCGACGACTATCGAATGCAAGAGAACTCAAACCAAAGTGCTACGAGTTTCCTCAGGAAGTTGAAAACTTTAAAAGAATAACCTCTGGAGCGGAATTAAACGTACCCAACATCGGTTGGAACCCGGAGATTATTGAGACCCTGAGAGATAAAAAATTTATCGACTGGCGTTTCTTTTATAAGCCTGATCGGTATTTTATGTATGCAAAAAACCGGAGCAACGACGAAAATTCTCCTTATTTTGTAGTGCGTCCTACTGTCCATTTAAACCGGTATTGGCTACAAGTTGTTGATTATCGATACAGTCTTCGTCACAATGCTGATTTTGAGTGCTTTTTACGGATTTTGGAAAAGTTGAGAAAGCAATTGGATTTCCCCGGGATTCTTATTCCTTCCTCGTTGAGATCTACTCATCTTGTCTTGGAGAAAAAGGGATTTAGGGCCTATCGACGTCGTAAAGTAGTTACTTCATATCCCTTCCGTCATGAAGAAAGTGAAAAACCTCATGATCATTTTATGGTGAGTCCGGCCGATAGCGATTGGGATATGCACAACAGGTTTGGGAAATTTAATTTTGGAGATTAATCGGAATCGTAAAGGATTCTCGTATTCTATTGGAAATGCGATATTTAAAGAGTATAAAATATAGAGGGAGGATTTTATATCAAAATTACCGGAGAAACGTTTTAAGCTACCTGAATGATAAGAGAACCTGCACCACAAAGCGCAAAATTATAGTCTTTGATTCTGATGATTGGGGCAGTATCCGAATGCCCGATAAGTCTGTTTTTAAGGCCTGCCTGAGAGCCGGCATTCCCATTGATAAGGATTTATTTGCCCATTATGATACTCTGGCTTCAGAGGAAGACTTTGAAGCTCTTTATGAGGTTTTGCAAAGGCATGAAGATACTTTTGGGAGGCATCCTTCCTTAACGATTAATGTGGTTATGGGCAATCCCGATTTTGACAAAATTAGGGAGTCTCAATTCGAAAAATACTACTTCGAATTATTTACAGAGACGATGAAGCGATATCCCAACCGGAATTTGGCGATTTGGAAGCAGGG
>CAZBXQ010000077.1:0-10718 GCA_964495935.1 uncultured Flavobacteriaceae bacterium | reverse complement strand
CGAAAATACCACTTTTCAGGCGAGCGAAACAGCCATCAACAGGTATATCTGGTTCGTAATATAAATTTTGAACCTTGTACCTCGCATTCTATAGATTGGGTAGGAGAGACTTTAAGCGCGATAAAACGAGCTTTTGACAATCATCATCCTGCTGTTATCTGTACCCATCGTTTGAATTTTGTTGGGAGCTTGAAGGAAGAAAATCGCTCCCGAACCCTGGCGATTTTAGATGAGGTCCTTCGGGAAATAATAAAACGATGGCCGGATGTGGAGTTTTTAAGGACTTCCGATCTGATGAAGGAATTACAACCGTAAGCGTAGAATTATCGGATCGGGATGGAGAGGTGCGACAAATTTTAATAGGAATAACTTGAGGCTCGGTTCCCGGAATACAAAAAATTCTCAATCGAAGAAATTACATTTTTTGCATTTTCGTTTTTATCAAAGTCGGGGACTAAATGAAAGTAGTAATCGATGGGAAAAATCACCCCTTTCCCGGTTTTACTTACCAGCTCGTTGGTTTTACGGACTAAGAAAGAATGGTCAAACGTATAGTCGATAATTTCCTTGTAGGAGGGATGGTCCTCAAAATAAAATACGCCCGGTAAGGTTTTATACCACGTGCCCCATCCAAATACCAGTACTTTTTTTCCGCCGGTGATAGCTTCCCAGCCTAAAGTCCCACTGATCGTACTTACAAATAATGCATTTTTGATGAGATCATAAGTATTGGTTTTATGAGGTACGAGAACTACTTTTTTGATTCTTTTTAGTCGTTTATAGAAGAATTTGCCCCGCATCATATAGGTTTGCTTGGGGTTTTCCTTGACATATATTTTTACCTCTTCCGGAAGGAATTCTGATAAGCGTTCGATTGCCAAAAGCTGATCGACATATTTTCCACCCCATGCCGAAGTGGTCTTTTCGGGTTGGAGATGGAGTCCGAAATACACAAATTTTTCCTGAAGATCTATTTCCCGGACATGTTGTTCTTTTCTTTTTTTAAAAGCTTTTTTTAAATCGTATCGGTAGAGGGCCTGCCCGCGATATTTTTTATGGGTAAGCTGCGAGAGCATTCGGATAAGTGGATTATTGCCATAGAAATACTTCCATTTTTGGACTCCTTTTAATTCCTTTTTTTTCATGTAAAAGAGATCTTTTTCAAACCTGTTTTCGATTTGAATGGACTTGAAAGGTGCCACTTTTTTAGAAGTATTAAAATCCCCATAATCGGTATGCTTAGAATACATGAAAAACCGATTGGGGAAGTGAGATTGTTCCAGAAACAAGGTTTTGATACCGAGTGCTTCTGCCATTACCACAGCCATTAAATCGAATCCGAGATGCGGGGCTCGGTTCATTACTAATAGACTGATATGTTGTTGTTTGTAAAAATTATAATAGGCGTCGCCATAGAGGGAAAAAAGGTTAAGATAATCGTGATAATTATATTCCCGGTAATCAAAAGCACTCAACTCCGCGGTGCGGCTCTGCATATCAATAAATTGCGGGAGGTAGGAGAAAATCGTATCAAAAAGAGACTGTGGGGTATGTTCATGAATATGCATCGGCTTATAAAATTCCTCATCTTCTATAAAGCGTTTACTGAGGAATACTTTGTCCCATAATCCCTTTTCCTTAAAATATTTGATTACGGGATTCTCCCAACCGTATTTACGGGTATAGAAATATACATTTTCCATGTTTCTATTCTGGTTTTTGGCCGGCCGGCAGTACTCGGAATTTGATATTGCGTTCAAATCTAATCCTTTTGAAGCAAAAATAGAAACTGATTTTTTTATTTATGACCTCGATACATTGATTTCCTATAGTAGTTCCTTAGGCTTTTGGTAGAGGTGTGAGGAGTCAGCCGAATGACGAGTTAATAGTGCCGGTGGTATAATAGGGAGACCTGATCTAATATAAGTTTTTAAAATATGAGGAAGCATAAGAATGAAGAAGGGCGTACGAATTAAAGAATTTGGAGAATTTTAATAATAGCTTTAGCCGACGTGTTTTAAGATGGTAAGAGACAACTTTATATTCTTTTTCTATAAGTAGTCTGAGCTGCTCTTTTCTATATCCGGAGTCCAAGCCGGGAGTTTGGTATAAAGAATATAAGATATACTTTGTGGCTTGTCTGATGTTTCTCTGATAGTTGTCTGTAGGGATCTTTTTTAACTCTTCTTGCAGACGGTGGAAAAAATAAAGATCATCTTTGTAATAGACTTGTTTTTGGCTTAAACTACCGGCTATCCCTCTTCTGTAGAAATACATCCCGTAAGCCGAGGTACGCACGGTTTGGCAATGTTGAAGGTATTGGATATTGAATACGGAATCTTCCCCGTAGTGGAGTTTTAAGTCGAATTTTAAGCGGTAATCGCAGATGATGGAATTTCTGTAAAATTTGGCGGTGGGCCCAAAATAATGAGGGTGAAGAGTAAATTTCTTTAAAAAATCTTCCTGGTTGAAAACTTGATTTTCAAAGTGCGTGAATTGTTTTTCCCGATCTTTAAACAGATGTCTTAGATTTTGGAAAATAAGATCTTCTTTTGGATCTTGATGGAGAACCTTAAAGTAATTTTCACTAATCCAATCATCACTATCCAAAAATGTAATCCATGTGCCCCGAGCAAGTTCCATACCGGTGTTTCGGGCATTACTTACGCCTCGATTAGGGGTAGTATATACATGGATATGAGGATGTTCCTCAGCATAGTTTTGGCATATTGAAAGGCTTGAATCGGTGGAGCCATCATTTATCAATACTATTTCCAGCCCTTCAAACAGCTGTCTGACAAGACTATCCAAACACTTTTTTAAATATTTCTCAGCATTGTAAATAGGAACAATAACGGAGACTTTCATGGGAATGACTTCTGGAAATTAAGGAACTGATTTTCAATGAGCAGGGGTTAGGAATATAAATACCGGTTGTTTTACCTTCAAAGACAAGTTTTTATAAACGCTGTTAAATCTCGGTTTTCCTTGATGATATACTCAATATACTCCCGAAAGACGCCTTCTCCACCTTTTTTATGTAAGACCAGCTGAGCCTGTTTTTTTATATATTCGGGTGCATCAGAGGGAACTGCACTGTGAGCGACGTTTTGTAAGAGGCTCCAATCGTTGATGTCGTTTCCGATGAAGGCGGTTTCGGTGGCCAGATCAATACCTCGAGGAGTACAAAATTCTTGAGCAATCCGGAGCTTATTGCGAACCCCGTGGTAGGCATATTCTATTTTTAACTTCTCCATCCTTTTTTTAACCGAAGGAGAATCTTCCCCGGTTAGTACGACCAGCGGGATTTCCAGTTTGCGTAGGAATAAAACGCCGGCACTATCGGAAGTGTTGAACTTCTTAAAAGCCTCTCCGTTTTCTCCATAAAACATACCGCCATCGGTCCATACCCCGTCGATGTCGGTAAAGACTACTTGAATCTGATGGTTACCCAATTTTATCATCGTCAATCAACTCATTTTTAGGAATAGTGCGTAATACTTTTTTGCCGATAACCCGGTCTTTCTCACTCCATTTAAAGCCTGTTCCCGGACTCAATAAATGCAAGTCGTCCTCGGTGATGATATGTCCCTGTGGAAGTTTCTTTTTGGTAGCCAGAGAACGTTCCAATTTTTCCCGGGTTTCTTTTACCGCCTCATTGACAAACAGGGCTTCCCGCCCCATCGCTTTTTCTAAATTTCGAAGATCCCGCATCATTCTGAAAATACCCTCGGGGGCGAGTGACCCTTTCTGGTCGGTTCCCTTGAGGCTACGGTCCAGCGTGATATGTTTTTCGATAACTCGAGCCCCCAGAGCTACAGCTGCTACCGGAATCATAATCCCGATGGAATGATCCGAATACCCGATGCTGTAATTGGGGTATCGCTTTTGTAGAAATGGAATGGTATTGAGATTGATGTTTTTGTATTCGGCCGGATATTGAGAGAGGCAGTGCAAGATGCGAATGTCGTTATGATACCGGGTAATCGTTTGTAGTGCCTGATCCAGTTCTTCGATGCCTCCCATTCCTGTGGAAAGAATGATGGGGATTTTGGTTTCTGCCATCGCGGCCAACAAAGGGAGGTTGGTTAAATCCCGAGAGGCTACTTTTAAACGATCGGGTTCGAAAAGCCGAAGTAAACTCAAGCAACCCGGAGCACAAAGAGTCTCTACAAAATCCAGATTTTTAGATTTGGCATATTTATATAATTCATAGTGTTCTTCATCGTCAAGCTCCAAAAAAGCACGATGCTCCCCATACGTTTCCCCAAAAGAATTAGGGGAGTTGTAGGGTTGTTGCATTTGGGAAGTTGTTAATTCCTCGTTGAGGTCGCGTTTGGTCAGCTTGATTGCATCGACGGGCTTAGGGCTGTATCCCAATTTGGCTGCAGCCTCTGTGGTCAGGGCCGCATCAATAATCTTTTTTGCCAAATCTACCGAACCGTTGTGATTTTGACCAATTTCGCCAATTACGTAGGTATGCGCCATATAATATTTGTTTATAGGATTATCCGTTTTTATTACCTCCGGTAAATGTCTTCCCTTAAGGGCTTCGAAAAAAGTTTCATCCCAATCCTGAAAAAACAGACCATTTCTCGGTTAATAATGATTTTGCTCCTTCAGGTCCGGAGTAATCGAAAATTATAAATTATTTGGTTTTGAGGTAACTATTCAGACCATCGTTTTTTATATCGTATTTTTCAATATTACTAATAAAAATCGGGTATGGAAGCAGTTTTCAATAAACCTTCATCCTTTTTTAGAATTTTATTTTGATTTTACCGGTTTCGTTTTTATTCAAAGAAAACCGGTCAGGTTGAAATAATGAAGATTTCTTCATTCTATACCAAACTTTGAGGTTTCTTGTCCCTCCAGAACGCAGCGAAGTCTTTTTTCTCTTCTGAAACTACAAATGTGAGATTCCTCACTGCGTATCGGAATGGCATTCTTTCTATAACAAACTTTGATGTCTCCTGTCATCCAGAGCGCAGCGAAGGATCTCTTTTGTCATTGAATCTACAGATATAGAGATTCCTCACGGTGTGTCAGAATGGACATTCTTTCTATAACAAACTTTAAGGTTTCTTGCCCCTCCAGAGCGCAGCGAGGGATCTTTTTCTTCGTTGAATCTACGGATATAAAGATTCCTCACGGTGTGTCGGAATGGACATTCTTTCTATAATAAACTTTGGTGTTTCTTGTCCATCCAGAACGCAGCGAAGTCTTTTTTTCTCTTCTGAAACTACAAATGTGAGATTCCTCACTGCGTATCGGAATGACATTCATTCTATACCAAGCTTTGGTGTTTCTTGTCCATCCAGAGCACAGCGAAGGATCTCTTTCTTCATTGAATCTACGGATATAGGGATTCCTCACGGTGTATCGGAATGGACATTCTTTCTATACCAAGCTTTGGTGTTTCCTGTCCATCCAGAGCACAGCGAGGGATCTCTTTCTTCGTTGAATCTACAGATATAGAGACTCCTCCTCCGTCGGAATAGCATTCTTTCTATAACAAACTTTGATGCCTCCTGTCATCCAGAGCGCAGCGAAGGATCTCTTTTTTCATTGAATCTACGGATATAGAGATTCCTCACGGTGTGTCGGAATGGACATTCTTTCTATAACAAACTTTGATGTTTCCTGTCATCCAGAGCGCAGCGAGGGATCTTTTTCTTCATTGAATCTACGGATATAGAGATTCCTCACTGCGTGTCGGAATGAACTGTGCTTAGAAACAAACTTTGATGTTTCCTGTCATCCAGAGCACAGCGAGGGATCTCTTTCTTCGTTGAATTTACAGATATAGAGATTCCTCACGGTGTATGTGTATCGGGATGGCATTCTTTCTATAATAAGCTTTGAGGTTTCTTGTCTATCCAGAGCACAGCGAAGGATCTCTTTCTTCGTTGAATCTACGGATATAGAGGTTCCTCCTCCGTCGGAATAAACCATTAACCGGTTAAATAAAAGGATTAGGAGCTATCCCACAAAAAATAAACTAAAAGCTAATCACTCCCCACTAATGACTTCTCACTCCCCACCCTTCACTATTCCTTTTTTCAGCAGTACCTTGATTGCAGCAATCAACTCTTTTACCGGGATATCGCTTTTTTTAGCAATGTCAATGAGGTCGTGTTCTCCGTCGGAGTAGTTTAAGACCCACATGAGGGCATCAGTGTTGTGATATACTCCTTTTTGCGAAAGGTTGGGATATAATCCTCGCTTCCCGAGTTGGGGTTCGCCATACGGGAGCGTATTGACATAGTTTTCATTCCATTCCAGAACCTCCACGATATCCAGATATTTTTGAATGGAAGCTTCCAGAGCTTCAAAACTGATAAATTCCTTATTGTCAGCCGAGGTGTGATATTCCGGATAATCTCCGTGTTTGCTGCGCATCAGTGATCCTACCGGCAAGTTGAATCCGGGAGAACAATATTGGCGTTCATCACTCCCGCGAGGGATAAAATCCATGAGTTTATAGTTGCCCTCGGTTTGTTGTAAGACCAATTCTGCAGCGCGATCGGCTACACTATCCCCTTGCCGGCTCCTTTTATAAGTAAAGTTTCCCGGATCGCCGATGCAGTTGATCACATAACCGGCTTTTAAATGTTCTTTCCAATATGCTCCTTTCTGAGAGAGGTTATACAGCGCACCGATGGTTTCCGGAGCAAATAGAAACCGATACGTATAGTTGAGATTTTTTTTCTTTTTGAGGTGTTGATATAAAAATGCAGTCACCAAGGGACCCGAGAGCTCATTATTAGCCATCGAAGGATGGCAGATATAGGTGGAGAATAAGATTTCGTCTGTGCATGGTCCCGGAAGAACCGCTTCACCCACGGTCATAGCACCATTTTGATCGAATTTGGAGTCGATGTGAACATCGTAAACTTCTTTTGGATCCAAGTTTAGGAATTGTCGATGACTCATGCAAAAGCCCCATTGTTTTTGATAATAGGAGGTAACGTATGGAATGACTTCCGGTTGATCGGGCTGGGTGTAGAGATGAGGTCGTAGCGCATCAAAACTTAGACTTCCTTCGAAAGGTTCCGAATAGCCCAGAATATGGAGGTTGTTATTTTTAATGTCAACGATAGTATTCCCCTTAGAATCTTTAATCCAGGCAGAATTGATATTCCATTCTGGAGGAACATTCCAGTCTAAACAGGGGGTGCCACTGGGAATTTCAAGAATTTTAAAATCTATGATTTCAGAAAGTATCTGTAAGGTCTTTCGGTTCCCGTTTCCGGTAAGGCTGCGGGTAAGCGGCCACAGCCGATCAAAATAGGATTCCAGTTGTTTTTTCATTTCATCCTTATTTTATCCGGGAATACCAAGACTGCATTTCCGGTAATGATAAGTTCCTGTTTGGAATTGAATATTTTACCTGTAAACGTTCCTCTTTTCCGTTTATCGTCATAAGCTGTGAGTTCAACACGAGCGGTGATTTCTTCGTCGATAAAGGCAGGTCTTAAAAACTTTGTTTCCTGAGAAAGATAAGCGGTGCCCGGACCCGGATACAGGGTTCCGAATATTCGGGAGAATAATCCTGTTAGTAGCACCCCGTGTACGATGGTGTTTTTGAAAATGGTGCGTTGTGCAAATTCTTCGTCGGTATGCAGCGGATTGGAATCTCCCGAGATTTCTGAAAAGAGTTGGATCTCCTCTTTTGTAAAGGTTTTTTTGATTTCAAAAGTGGAATTAAGCGTGGGCTTCATGCTTCTTTTTTTATCGAATATAAGAAATTACGGGCTTTTCCTTGTTTGATTTTTGTGTCCACTACTTCATAGAAACAATTAAAATCGATAGTCCTCATGCCATAGCCCGTGGTTGGTTTATTGCCTTTGTAGGCTCCAATCTTCCATAAGTAATCCATCATGCGGTTGACATCCGTTTGGATCCCTCGTTTTAAATTCCTTACAAATAAAGAATATGTCCGCCGTGTTTTCTCCCCTTTTTGATTGATATATGTTCCGGTAAAATTTTTATGATACCGGTAATCAACCTCGTTTTGCTCCTCAACAAAATGGTAGGAGGTCATCGAATTTTGGTCGGTTAATCCGATAATAGCGATTTTACCTCCCAATTCCTTGATTTTGGCAAAAGGGGAATCAGGACCGTAACCGCTATTATTGTCAATATTTTTAAATTCTTCAGCCCGTTTTCCGATAGCGCAAAAAGAGTAAATAGGATGTCCGGTTCGAACAGCATCCGGTAATTTCCGAACGGTTTCTGTAAGAATCCCCATATGGCTGGGGGTATGGCGAATATCAAAAAAACCGTGTTCGGGATAGGCTTTAAAGTTAAATAGCGGTACAACAAGCGTCCCTTCTTTACCGATAGCTGCTCTTATTGAATGTAGAACCTCGGCAGGAGAAATACGGGTGTTGAAGTTTTTATTTAATTTTCTCAGCAACATGCTTAAAGAGGAATGTAAAAGTACCACATCCCCATTTTCCAAGCCGCTTTCGTGCCAGCTATCGACTAAGTCCTTGAGTATTTTATGTTGCATAGATTAAAGGTTGAGGGAATTTTCTGATAAAGATATAACCTGCTTAATTCATGAATTTAATTTTGAGGAGATTCAAGGTGATATGCTGAGCTCCGCCGAAGTGCGTCGAAATCCGTAGGAATAGGAGACTATTTCAAGGGTTTTGCAATGTGGAAACTCCCAAAGTTAAATCAAAATTCACATCAATGCTAAATATAGTATTTTTTTATTCTTCTTTATTATAATAAACTTATAATGGGTGATTTAAACATGGGTGTACTTTTTAAATTTATGAATTGGTGAATTATGCAGGATAAAGATTGTAAAATATAGGTGGTGAGAAAGAAATATATCGATCGACCTATAAGGAATATCCCCTTCCCGATTGGCTTCAACTTTTTCTTTTTACATCAATTACCTGCCCCGAAAAATCAGAGAATAAAGTGTTGATCGAGGCGATGGCTACTTCTTCAGAGCTTAGTAATGTGTTTTTGGGTTCTTTACCAAAATTTTTGGTACGCATCGGGGTGTTTGTCCGCTCGGGATTAATACAATTAATTTTCACCGATTCCCATTCTTGGCTTAGGGCCTGAGTGAGATTGACCAGAGCAGCTTTGGAAGACGAATAGAGGCTGTATAGGCCCCGGCCTCGGGTATAGGAGCTGGAAGTGTATAAAAGGAGCATTCCTCCGGTCTTTTTCAGATAGGGGAAACTCTCTTTGGCAACCGCTATCGATCCAAAATAATTAACCTGAATGTTTTTATGGATGGTTTCATAGCTCATGTTGTGCAGAGCCTGAATTTCTAATATTCCGGCCGTATTGACAACAAAATCTATTCGATTTTCTTTGCGGTACACATCTGCCAATGCTTTTTTTATAGCTTTTACATCGGCAATATTGGTATTAGTACTGCTCCGGCTAAACGCATATACCCGGGCTCCCTGCTGCGTGCATAGGGTTCCCACGTCTTTCCCGATCCCATAGCTTCCACCGAAAATAACGACGACCTTATGCTTTAAATTAGCTTGGCTCTTTGCCGTTAGTTGTTGACTGATATCGGAGACGGATTTTAATTGGAACAGTTTATCCAATAAAAAAATATCTTCGGGATAAGTGAGCTTCATATTGTAGCCCTCTCCTTGAACCACATAGACAGGTTCCTCGGGGAGGTATTTTTTGACTACTCCGCAGTCGTCTGTAGCTCTGAAATCGGGGTCTTGTAGAGCTTTTTCATAGGCTGCATGAATGGTCTTCCATGTAAAGGCCTGGGGGGTTTGCCCGTTGTAGAGGTGTGCCCGATTCGGGATGTGCTCTATCAAATCCTCTTTTACCGATATAATCGTATCGGTTGTTTTTACGGCCACATCCACCGCATTATAGGTGTTCAGGGCATGGATGCAATCGGAGATGATACGGGTGCTGACCAAAGGACGCACGGCATCGTGAAAGATTAGGTTTACATCTTCGTCTTCATAGGCTCTTATGGCGACTAAACTGGAATCATAGCGTTCGGCACCGCCCGCCAGAATCTTTTTTACCTTTTTAAAATCGCGATCCATCAGGATTTTCTCGACATCACGGATGTAATCGGGGTTGGAAACAATGGCGATTTCATGAATTTCCAAATGACTTTCAAAGACTTCCAGCGTGTGTTCAATGACCTTTTTACCGGCTATTTTTAACAATTGCTTTGGGATATCACCGCCTAATCGACTGCCTTTCCCTCCGGCTAAAATGATGGCTATGTTTGTAGTCATGTTGTTATAAATGAAATTAGATGTTTTGAACCTCGGCTAAGCCCGAGTTAAGAAACGATACAAAAATAAACAACTTGTTGGGAACGGGAAGAAATTGGAGGATTTATAAATCTCCTGAGAACTGCAAGGAAACGATTGAGTTATGTATTGAGGTTATTCATACTTTTAAAAATGGGCTGTAAAATGATCTTATTGCCCCATATTTAGCCTGCCTAATTCATGAATTTAATTTCGTGGAGATTCAAGGCGTCGGGATCCGCAGGGGTAGTGGGCTATTTCAAGGATTTTGCAACGCAGAAGCTCCTAAAATTAAATCAAAATTCTCTTTCAAGTTTAATATAGTGTTTTACCATTCTACTCTGTTCTAATCTACTTATAATGAATGATTTCATAGGGGAATATTTTTAAAATTTATGATCCCGTATTCTATGATTAAAACAAGGGGTAAATGTTAAAGTTTAT
>CAZBXQ010000076.1:0-14613 GCA_964495935.1 uncultured Flavobacteriaceae bacterium | reverse complement strand
GGTATTGATTTTTAATTCTGACAAACCTAAGTTTTATCGGTGAATAAATAGCTTAATATGGATTAATAACTTTTTCTTGCGATCCAGTTCTCTCGCGATTATACCTCATTTGAATTGGCGTTAAAAATTTTTGATAGGCATCATAAAATAAAAAAGAGAGAAGCTTGGGATAGATTACCGAACTTTTATATTTTTGCCGCCGTTAATAAATAGGTAAAGGATTATGAAAAAGATTTTAATTTTATTTTTTGGGGGGATATTGCTATTGTCCTGTCAGCAGGAAAAAACGGCTTATGTCAATAATGAGACCTTACAGGATAATTTTGAATCCTTAAAAAAGGTAACCGAACGTTTTACTAAGGAACGTCAAAAACTGGATGCTAAAGTTCAGGAACAGGGACAGGAATTTCAAAAGAAAGTTGAGGAGTTTCAGGAAAAATCCAAGAGTATGGGAGAGGCTCAGGCGCAGAAACGGCAAACGGAACTGATTCAGGAGCAACAACGATTGCAGAATGCCATGCGTCAAGAACAATCCAATCTGGCCGATAAAATGAGTGCCGCACAGGATTCTTTGGAACGAGTCATAAAAAAGAAAGTCAAGGAAATTGCCAAGCGGAAAAATTACACCTATGTCTTTGGGATGAATAAAGACTTCAATCTTTTATATGGAGATGATAATAAGGATATTACTCATCAAGTTTTAAAAGAATTGAACAGCGACGACGAATAACGAGCTGGACAATAGAAGAATATTCTAAAAGAAAATCGGCGAACCGCCGATTTTTTTATTGATAAAGTTTAACAAAATTTAAGTTTGTTTGGTTCGCAATGTTCCGAACTAAGTATATCTTTGCCGCTGTTAATTTTTTGAACTGCTTGTGTTGGAAGAAATAGAATTGAAAGAGAAATTAATTGAGGAAATCGGAGTTCATTTTGAACGGACCAGTCAGATTCCACCTTTAGCGGCAAGAATCTACGCACTGTTAATGTTGTGTCCTCGAGCCGGTCATTCTTTTGATGAAATTGTAGAATTATCAAAAGCGAGCAAGAGCTCGGTCTCGACCAATGTTAATTTATTGTTGAGCAATGGAAGTATTGAATATTTCACAAAAACCGGCGAGCGAAAGCGGTTCTTTAGATTAAGTAAAAATTATTTAAAAGTGAAACTCAAGAAAGACAGAGATCGGGTATCCAAGGATTTACAAATCGCCCGAAAGATCGATGCTTTTAATATTGAGTATAACAAGGAGAAATATGAGAAGCACAGAGTCTTTGGGAGCTTGTATAAAGACTATTTAGAAATGCATTATACCAATCTGGAGACCACCATTACTAAAATGAATCAATTAGAAAAAACAGTATAGACGTTGTACTATGAAAAAGTTCTATTATTCCTTTGGAATTATTATTTCCATATTCACGCTGGTTTCCTGTGGAAACAAGCCAGAAGGAGGGCAGGCGCAGCCGCAACAACAGGGCCCCACTCCTGTAACAACTATAAAAATTCCGGCTCGGGATGTCACGACTTATAAGGATTTTCCGACCAGTATAGAGGGGATTATTAACAGTGATGCGCGGCCTAAGATTTCAGGCTATATAACCGATGTATTAGTGGATGAGGGGCAGCGCGTTCGGCGAGGGCAGGTTTTATTTCGTTTGGAAACCGCTTCCTTGACTGAAGAGGCCGACGCCGCAAAAGCCAATATAAATGCGGCTCAAGTGCAGGTGGATCAATTAAAACCCTTGGTGGAAAAAGATATTGTAAGCCCGAATCAACTGGCTACCGCAGAGGCCAAGCTCAGTCAAGCCCAAGCTTCTTACCAAAGTATTATGGCCAATATCGGCTATGCGACGGTAAAGAGCCCGGTTGACGGATGGGTTGGAACCATTCGGATTCGACGTGGAAATCTGGTAAGTCCCGGCGATTCACAGCCGCTTACTACCATCTCCGATATTAGTCAGGTGTATGCTTATTTCTCGATGAACGAAAAGGACTATCTTAATTTCTTAAAGACTTCCAAAGGGGAAACCAAGGCAGAAAAAATAAAAAATATGCCTGAAATCACACTTACCTTGGCCAATGGAGATGAATATCCGCATAAAGGAACGATTCAGACCATCAACTCTCAAATTGGCAAGAAGAGCGGGAGTGTATCTTTCCGGGCGGTATTTGATAACCCGGAAGGAATGTTGACCAATGGAAGTACCGGAAAGATCAGTATTCCTACCCTTAATGAAGGAGTGCCCATTGTACCTCAAAAATCCACTTTTGAACGTCAGGGACGAACCTATATTGGTAAAATTGTAAGAACAGATTCTGCTACGGTCGCTCATCTTCAGCAGATTAAGATTAAAGATCGAACAAAGGAACTGTATGTTGTGAGTTCCGGTGTTGAAGAAGGCGATGAAATTGTAGCCGAAGGGGTGGACAAGTTGCGGAGCGGAACGCCGGTTGAGCCTCATGAAATGCCTTTTGATAGTATTGCCAAGCCTTTGGAACCGGTATTCCGGGATTAACACAAGAAGGATAGGAAATTCGTGTAAAGAAAAGAAGAAAAAGCATGTTAGATAAGTTTATTGAACGCCCGGTCCTCTCGACCGTTATATCGATTATTCTGGTTATCCTCGGGGTTTTGGGAATTACCACGCTTCCGGTTACTCAGTATCCCGATATTGCCCCGCCCACGGTGAGGGTACAGGCGATGTATCCGGGTGCCGATGCCGAGACCGTACTGAATAGTGTGATCATCCCGATTGAGGAGCAGATTAACGGGGTGGAGGGAATGTCTTATATTACCTCAACAGCCTCAAATAGTGGCCGGGCACAAATCACAGTTTATTTTGATCAGGGATATGACGAAGACATTGCTGCGGTCAACGTTCAAAATCGGGTGGCACTGGCCAATGCAGTCTTACCCCAAGAGGTTATTCAAACGGGGGTGAACACGCAGAAACAGCAAACCAGTGCGCTGATGTTTGCCACGGTTTATAGTTCCAATCCCGAGTATGATGAAACCTATATTGCCAATTATTTGAACATTAATGTGGTTCCCGAGTTAAAGCGGGTAAACGGGGTGGGAGAAGCTCAGGTATTTAGCTCCAAGACCTACTCGATGCGGGTCTGGATGAAACCTGATAAGATGGTTTCCTATGGATTAGAACCCTCGGATGTAGTCAATGCGATCAACGAACAAAGCCAGGAAGCTGCGGCGGGAACCTTGGGTGAGAATAGCGGGGAGAGTTTTTCCTATAATATCCGGTATTCGGGACGTTTTGATGAAGCCGAAGAATATGGAAATATTATTATTAAAGCACTGGGGGATGGTGAATATTTACGCCTGAAGGATGTTGCGGATATTGATCTGGGGGCCGAGAATTATGGAGTTACCTCCCGAACGAAGGGATACCCCAGTGTAGCCATGGCTATTTATCAAACCAAAGGATCCAATGCACAGGATATTATTCATGAGATTTATGATCGTATAGATGAATTCCAGGAAGCAATGCCGGAGGGCATGCATTTCTTTGTTCCTTTTGATACCAACGAATTCCTGGAGGCTTCTATTGACAAGGTCGTGCATACCCTTGTAGAGGCTTTTATTCTGGTTTTTATCGTCGTCTTTATTTTCTTGCAGGATTTACGTTCCACCTTGATTCCGGCCATAGCGGTTCCGGTGTCGATTATTGGAACCTTCTTTTTCCTAAACGTTTTTGGATTCTCGATTAACTTGCTCACCCTTTTTGCCCTTGTGCTGGCTATTGGTATTGTGGTGGATGATGCGATTGTGGTTGTTGAGGCAGTACATGCCAAACTCGATGCCGGGGAGCAGGATGTCATGAAAGGAACCAAAGAAGCCATGCACGAGATTGCCGGAGCCATTGTTTCGATTACACTGGTTATGGGAGCTGTGTTTATTCCGGTTACCTTTATTTCCGGGCCGACGGGGGTATTCTATAAACAGTTTGGGATTACCTTGATGATTGCCATCTTTATTTCGGCGGTTAACGCCTTGACTCTCAGCCCCGCTTTATGTGCGGTTTTCCTGAAGCCTCATAAGGCTCAAGATCCTAATAAAAAGAGAAATCTGATACAGCGTTTCCATACCGGGTTTAATACCGCTTTTAAAGCTACGGTTCGGAAATATGGAGATTCTTTACACTTTATCTTTAAACATAAATGGATTACCCCTTTGGTCATTGTATTGTCCGGATTAGGAATTTGGTGGGCTTCAAATAATGTGGCTTCCGGATTTATTCCCGATGAAGATCGAGCAATTTTATTTATGGATGTTCAATTGCCGGTGGGAGCTTCTCTGGACCGTACCGCACAGGTGCAAAAGGATATTTACGATCGAGCGATACAAGTCCCCGGAGTTAGCGATATTTCTACTGTAGCCGGATTTAGTTTGATCGGCGGCCAAGGAAGTAATTTTGGATTGGGATTTGTAAAATTGGACGATTGGTCAGAACGAAAAGCCGATTCCTTATCGGCAGATGCAATTACCAAAAAACTTTTTGGAGTGGCCGCGACAGTTCCCGGAGGAGCCAATATCCTCTTTTTTGCCCCTCCCAGTATCCCGGGCTATGGAGCCTCGGGAGGTTTTGAAGTAAACCTGCAAGATCGATCCGGAGGGAGTTTTGCCGATTTGGACGAGCAGAACAAAAACTTTTTGAGAGCCCTGAATCAACGTCCGGAGATTCAATATGCTTCTTCTACCTTTAGTACGGAATACCCTCAATTTCAAATGGATATAAACGTTCCGGTAGCCAAAGAAGCCGGGGTTAGTATTAATTCTATTTTTCGGACTTTACAAGGGTATATAGGGGGCATTTATACGGCCGATTTCTCACTGTTTGGAAAACAGAATAAAGTATATGTTCAAGCCAAACCTGAGGATCGTGTGAATCAGGATGATTTGAATAGGATGTATGTTAAAACCAATACCGGGGAAATGGCACCGGTATCGCAATTTGTGACCTTGAGGGAAACTACCGGACCCCAATCGGTAGATCGATTTAACCTGTTTAACTCGACTAAGATAACGGGGGCGGCTAATGCCGGTTATAGCTCGGGTGATGCCATTCGTGCCATTCAGGAAGTGGCTGCAGATTTCCCGGCCAATTTTGATATTGACTATTCCGGGTTAACCCGGGAAGAGGTGAAGGCCGCGGGCCAAACGGGAATCGTTTTCCTCTTGGTGGTGGTGTTTGTTTACTTTTTCTTGGCGGCTCAATACGAGAGCTACTTGTTGCCTTTCTCGATTCTTTTCTCCGTTCCTTTGGGTATTTTCGGAGCTTATCTCAGTGCTATGTTGCTGGGGGTCGAGAACAGCATCTACTTCCAGATTGCTTTGATTATGTTGATAGGATTGCTGGCCAAAAATGCGATTTTGATTGTGGAATTTGCCATTCAGCGGCGGCGGATGGGGGAAAGTATCTTCGATTCGGCAATTGATGGGGCCAAAGTGCGGCTCCGGCCAATCTTGATGACGGCTTTTGCCTTTATTTTTGGATTGATGCCACTCGTTGTGGCGACCGGAGTGGGAGCGGTTGGAAACCGTGCTATTGGTACGGGAGCGGTTGGAGGATTGCTCATCGGAACACTCTTGGGAGTCTTTATAATCCCGACACTGTATATTTTCTTCCAATGGGTTCAAGAGAAGATTACCGGTCTGCCTTTTGATCCTGATGAGGTTGAAAACAATGCTAAAATTGATGAATAAAAAGGTTATGAAAAACAGTTTAAAATTAGTAAGTGTAGCCTTAATGGCCTTGTTTTTACAATCGTGTTTTGTGGCGAAAGACTATGAGGCACCCGAAGATATTGTTCAGGAGGATCATTTCCGAACGGATCAGATTCCTACCGACAGCCTATCAATGGCCGACTGGTCCTGGCGAGAGTTATTTACCGATTCTTTATTACAAGGCTATATAGAAAAGGCCCTGACGAATAACATCGATATCCGGAAGGCGGTACAGCAAATAGCCGCGGCGGAGGCTTTTGTCAAGCAAGGAAAAGCCGGGTTTCTTCCCGTGCTGAACGCCGATGCCAGTGCGACTCGGAACTATCCTTCAAAGAACGGAACGCAGGGAATGACGATGAAAGGAGACCATATTAATATTTATCAACTGGGAGCCAACCTTTCGTGGGAGGCTGATATATGGGGAAAAATCAGAAGCCAGAAGCGCGCTTTTGACGCTTCTTACTTGCAAACGGTTGCCGCCCATCAGGCCGTTAAAACGGAATTGATTGCGAGGATCGCAACCGCTTATTATCAGTTGATGGCCTTGGATGAACAGATTGACGTAACCCGGGAAACGATGGAGATCCGGAAACGGAGTATGGAAACTACTCAGGCACTAAAAGAAGCCGGTACCGGGACAATCACCTCTACGGCTGTCCAGCAAACCGAGGCGCAATACCTCGATGCAAAGGCCATCCTGATTGATTTGCAAACACAATCTCGGATTTTGGAAAATACAATGAGTATTCTCATGGGGGATGAACCCCACCGTATTGAGCGATCAGATTTGCGGGATCAGGAGATTACGACCGAGTATCGATTGGGAGTGCCCCTGCAATTGTTACAAAATCGTCCCGATGTCTTGGCAGCTGAAGCCGGCTACCGACAGGCCTTTGAACTCACTAATGTGGCCAAAGCTCAATTATACCCCGCTTTTACTATTGGATTAAGTGGCGGTTTGGAGTCCATACGACTCAAAAAACTGTTTGACGGGCAGTCCTTGACGGGCAGCTTGCTGGCCGGAATTACGGCTCCTATTTTTAATGGGAGGGCATTGAAAACAAATTATGAAGTGTCCCGGTTGGAACAAGAACAAGCGCGATTGAATTACCGAGATGCGCTTATCCGGGCCAGTAAGGAAGTTTCCGACGCCCTTTACGACTATCAGGCAGCTACCGATAAAGTGGAGATTCGCCGAAATCAGCGTGAATTATTGCAAAATGCAGTTGAGGATTCACAAGCACTCCTTGAAGCCGGGTATAATAATTTCAGCTATCTTGAAGTTTTGACGGCTCAGGAAAGCGTATTAAATGCCAGTTTAGCGGTGATTGATGAACATGTTGCCCAACTTACCAGTATGGTAGAATTGTATCGTGCTTTGGGAGGAGGATGGCGCTAAGGAAAATGACCGATTGCAATATAAAAGTAAGCCTTTCAAAAATTTATTTTGAAAACAGAGATAAATATTAATTACTTCATATTGTGCCTAAGAATAAATAGTTGACTCTCTTAGCCTGCTTAATTCATGAATTTAATTTTGTGGAGATTTATGGTGATATGCTGAGCTCCGCCGAAGTGCGTCAGGATCCGCAGGAATAGTGGGTTATTTCAAGGATTCCGCAACGCAGAAGCGCCCAAAATTAAACCGGAATACAATTTCGCAATAAACATAGTATTTTGTGAGGTGGTTTAAACTTTTGGGATTGAAGCGAAAAATAGAGATTATTGTTCCAGATGACGGCTTTTTTGTAGAGCATAGCCATAGCTACGGTCGAAAAAAAGACTAAATCTGGGGCAATAAGGTCATTTTGCAGCCAATTTTTGAAAGTTTAAATAACCTCTGTTACTATTTTCCATTCTAACATGTTTATAATGAATAAAATAGCACGAATTCTGTTTTACGCATTTATGAATTGGTGAATGATCTTATCTAACCACTTGCATAATCAACTGATAATTAGTTGGTTGTGATTTTTAAAGATCGGATATAATTTGGATGGGTATTCTCCTAAAAATGGTATTTCGAATGCAGTGAGAGATCTTAATCCATGAACCGGAAAAAGATTCCTCCTTCGTCGGGATGACAATAGATATTGGAGATTTTATAATAAACTCCGCGAACTCTGCGGATACTCTGTGAACTCTGCGGTTAATAAAGCGAGGATGGTGAGGAGTGGGGAGAAATTGAACTTGAATTTGAACTTGAAAACAAATCAAGCGATGTTCGGCTTCTACAGTCAGGAATAAGATTCTGAATAAATTGCGCGTTCCTCGCAATTTTCCAGAATGACAATAGATATTGGAGATTTTATAATAAACTCCGCGGTTAAAAAAGCGAGGATTAAATTTATTTCATAGTCTATAATCTCTGAAAGGATTCCTTGAATTTATACAAATTCGGGTATTTATCCGGGTTTTGATGCGTGTTAAAAACAGAATAGATATAGACTGTTTTTTCTTGTTCGTCAATAGAAAAGAAAATCATATAGGGAAAGGATTTAAAAGGTAAAGCCCGTAAACTTTTATATCGGAACTGATAGAATGGGCTTGTTTCTAAGCTTTTATAGGCTTCTCCCAGTTGATCATCAAAAGACCTGAGAACAGGAATAGAAATCTCCGCATAATATTCATAGGCTCGGCGTATTTCCTCTTGTGCTTGATCTAAGATAACAAGATTATAACTCATATTTTTGCCGAAGTCTGTTTAAGGCTTTTTTTGCGGGAATAAAATCCTCTTTATTTGCCTTCAGTCTTCCATCCAACATTTTTTTCTGCGTCTCTGAGAGATCAAAAACACCCTTTTCTTCAATACTGACAAAATCATCGTTGTATTGTTTCTCACTTTTTGGAGCCTTAGCAACAAACTCAGGTTGACCGTTATTTTCTTTAGATTCTTCAAATCTTATCTTATGTGCTTCCATAAAAGCTTTAAGAGCAGAAGCTTGTGCTTCGGTCACGGGGTGGACTATATATGTGTTTTGAGCTTTCATAATAAACACTATTTCAAAATCGTACATACAAATATACAAAATATCCTTCTCATTTTTATTTTAAAACATTTTGATAAACTCAACAGGACCTCCAATGTGAGCTCTGCGGTTAAAAAAGCGGAGGCAGTGATTAATGAGGAGTGGGGAGAGAATTCGAACTTGAACTTGATTTGAACTTGAACTCGAAAAGGAAGATTTTGAGTAATAAGTAAGTAGTTGAAATTTGCCTTTTGAAATTTGAAATCAAAAATCTCCAATCGTTAATCGTTATTCGGGGATAAAACTATATAATAAACTCCGCGAACTCTGCGGATACTCTGTGAACTCTGCGGTTAATAAAGCGAGGATGGTGGGGAGTGGGGAGAAATTGAACTTGAAATTGAACTCGAAAAGGAAGATTTTGAATAATAAGTAAGTAGTTGAAATTTGCCCTTTGAAATTTGAAATCAAAAATTGTGGCTTGTTGGCTTGTTAGTTGGGAGGATTTTTATAATAAACTCCGCGAACTCTGCGGATACTCTGTGAACTCTGCGGTTAATAAAGCGAGGATGGTGGGGAGTGGGGAGAAATTGAACTTGAATTTGAACTTGAACTTGAACTTGAGCTTGAAAACAAATCAAGCGATGTTCGGCTTCTACACTCAGGAATAAGATTTTGAATAAATTGCACGTTCCTCGCAATTTTCCTGAATGACATGTCGCTCTATAATAATCTTTGACGTTTCCTGTCATCCAGAACGCAGCGATGGCTCTCTTTTTTCGTTAAATCTACGGATATAAAGATTCCTCACGGTGTGTTGGATGACAAATAACTCCACAAATTAGATTATAAGCCCACTACCTACCCGAATACAGGCAGGGATCACACTCCCCATTATATTCATAGGCTTTACAGTCGCTCTATACAGTTAGCTCTTTTTTGTTAGCGATGATAAAGCACTATTTGGAATGCAGGTTAGACTCAAGTTTTGAGCCGGAGGAAGATGTCATGTGTTTTTCGAGGTATGAGATCCCGAAAGCTTTCGGGAGTATCGAGACCTCTTTATATCGTTAAAACCCTTGATATGTTTTTATATCACGCTACGCTTCGCTATAAAAAATACGAATAGACAACATTCCGTTGGATTTTAGCTTTAGGTATTAAATTCAGCAGCCCTATATTAATATACTGAAGTTTCGAAGACGTTCTGATGTACCAAATTCAACACGGTTTATTGGAGTCAACTTCCATGATATGGGTTTTTAGCAGGTTACAAAAACAGTAAATGGATTCAATTCATCGGGAACACTCCGCAGGGTGGGGTGTCGATTTCGGAACCATAAGCATAAATGGATACCTGAAGTATTAACTCCGCAACTTTTGTTAATATATAGGCTGCTTTACTTTTGTTGTTAGGTCCCTCTCCAACATTATTAAAGAGCGGAAAATAACAAATCGCTCCTGGGGTATCCGACTTTTCGGAATTATCCATACGATATATCAAGATGTCGTATGGACAACATATTGCTAAGTTAAAGTCTTTAACGAATAAAAATCTATAAACCTTAAAATATACATAATTACTTCAAAATCTACAGATATTTGATTTCTTTATAGCTTTAATATGGTATCTTTGAAGGGCATCGAACTAAAGTTTAAACTACTATATAATTAGACTTTTGAAGATTAATTCTCCAGATTTTTAAATAAAACACAGAAGGACAGTATATACGGGGCTTGACTTCAGGGAATGATTAATGGCAAAAAACGATAGGTGCGATGCTTTGCTAACTATCTCTTCTATTCTTTTCGGTTAAAATAGAAGTTCAATTTTTTACAAATAAGTTCACCCAATGCTTAAACGGTTTATTGAGGATCCCGTATTGTCCACGGTTATCTCTATTCTACTTGTAATTCTCGGGATTTTGGGAATTATCAGTCTTCCTATTACCCAGTATCCGGATATTGCCCCACCCACAGTTCGAGTTAGTACTTCTTTTCCCGGTGCCAATGCCGAAACGGTGTTAAACAGCGTTATTATTCCTTTGGAAGAACAGATTAATGGGGTCGAAGGAATGACCTATATGACCTCCAGTGCTTCGAATAACGGAGGGGGAAGAATTACCGTTTATTTTGATCAGGAATATGACCCCGATATTGCGGCAGTAAATGTCCAGAATCGGGTGGCATTGGCCAATCGATCTTTGCCGCAGGAAGTAGTGCAAAGTGGGATCTCGACAAGAAAACAACAGACGAGCTCCCTGATGTTTATGGACTTTTACAGCACCAATCCGGAATATGATGCCGAATTTATGTCCAATTATTTGAACATCAATGTAATTCCGGTTATACAGCGAATTGAAGGAGTGGGGAATGTGGGAACCTATAGTTCCCAGACGTATGCCATGCGGATTTGGATTGACCCCAGTAAAATGGTTTCTTACGGGCTGGAACCTCAGGATATTTTTGAGGCCATTAACTCCCAGAGTCAGGAGGCTACTGCCGGGGTTTTGGGAGAGAGTAGCGGCGAAACTTTTTCATACACCATTCGATACTCCGGACGCTATGAGAACGCAAAGCAATATGAGAATGTTGTAATCAAGGCGTTGGGAAATGGAGAATATCTCCGGCTTAAGGATGTTGCCGAAGTAGAGCTGGGCAGACAGAGCTATGCCTCGGCTTCACATGTTGCTAATTACCCCAGCGTACCCTTGTTTATCAGCCAGGTGAAAGGATCTAATGCAAGGGAGATTATCGATGAAATTAAAATTTATCTGGATCAATTGGAGAAGGAACTCCCCGAAGGGATACATATCCTTATTAATTATGATACCAATGAATTTTTAAATGCCTCGATTAACAAGGTGGTGCGAACCCTCATCGAGGCCTTTATTTTAGTGTTTATTGTGGTCTTTATTTTCTTACAGGATTTTCGATCTACTTTGATTCCGGCCATTGCGGTTCCGGTATCGATTATTGGAACTTTCTTTTTCCTGAATCTATTTGGCTATTCCATTAATTTATTGACGCTGTTTGCCATGGTACTGGCGATTGGAATCGTGGTTGATGATGCCATTGTAGTGGTAGAGGTGGTACATGCTGAAATTGATAAAGGGGCCAGAGATGTTAAAAGAGCGACGATTCGGGCCATGGATGAAATTGCCGGAGCTATTATCTCTATCACGTTGGTGATGGCGGCTGTGTTTATTCCATTGACTTTCGTGCCGGGGCCTCCGGGAGTCTTTTTTAAGCAATTTGGAGTGACTTTAATGACGGCGATTATGATCTCGGCCGTTAACGCCCTGACGCTGAGCCCCGCGTTATGCGCTCTTTTTCTGAAACCCGCTGAAGAACGCCAAAATAAAAATATAGTACAGCGATTTTACAAGGGATTTAATACCGCTTTTGAAGCTACTGTCAACCGGTATGGTCAATCCTTGCATTTTATTACCCGTCATAAATGGATTACCCCGGTTGTCATCATTCTTGCCGGTGCCGGAATCTGGTGGTTGTCCAATCATATGTCAAAGGGTTTTGTTCCCGAAGAAGATCGCGGTGTGATAATGGTGAATACGGAGTTGCCCGAAGGATCCTCTATTGAGAGTACAGAAGCCGTTAACGATCAGATTCGGGAAGAGATAGCGGATATCCCGGGGATTCGGAATTATTCATTGGTGGCCGGATGGAGTAGAATTAGCGGACAAGGAAGCAATCATGGATTGGGAACCATTAAGCTGGAGGATTGGAGTAAACGAAAAACGGAAGATTTATCGATAGAATCAATCCGAAATAAGCTTTTTAAGGCAGTCGAAGCGATTCCCGGCGCAGAGATCACCTTTTTCTCTCCGTCAAGTGTCCCGGGATACAGTGCTTCGGGAGGTTTTGAAGTGAATTTGCTGGACAAATCCGGGGGGAGCTTTTTAGAATTAAGCAATCAGAACAAAGAATTTGTACGAAGATTAAATGAACGTCCTGAAATTCAATACGCACAGTCGTCTTTTAATACCGATTTTCCACAGTACAGACTGGATATCAATGTTCCCCGAGCCATGGAATCCGGAGTCGATATAAATTCTATATTTCGTACGTTGCAAGGCTATATCGGAGGCATTTATGCGGCTGACTTCTCCCGATTTGGGAAACAATATCGAATTTATATCCAGGCGTTACCCGAGGATCGCATGACGGTTGATGATGTAAGTAATATCTACGTTAAAACAAGCAGCGGGGAAATGGCCCCGATCACTCAATTCATCAGCCTGACTCGTATATATGGGCCGCAGTCGGTGACGCGATTTGACATGTTTAATTCAACTAAGATAACCGGGGCCCCCAATCCGGGATATAGCTCGGGAGATGCTTTGGCAGCGGTTAAAGAAGTGGCGAGTGAGCTGCCCACAAATTATGATATCGGGTTTTCGGGCTTGACCCGGGAAGAAGAAAAGGCTTCCGGGCAAACGGCTTTTATCGTGTTATTGGTAGTGGTTTTTGTGTACTTTCTGTTATCGGCTCAGTATAAGAGTTATCTCCTTCCGTTTTCCATTTTACTATCCATCCCGTTGGGGGTATTTGGGGCCTATTTCTTTACCTGGCTTTTCGGATTGGAGGACAATATTTATTTTCAGATTGGATTAATCATGTTGATTGGACTCTTGGCCAAGAATGCCATTTTGATAGTCGAATTTGCAGTTCAGCGAAGGCGTCGCGGAGAAAGCATTATGGACTCGGCTATTGATGGAGCAAAGGCCCGTTTACGACCGATTTTGATGACTTCTTTTGCTTTTATTTTTGGACTGATGCCACTTGTAACGGCTCAGGGAGTGGGGGCTATCGGAAACCGATCCATTGGAACGGGAGCTGTATTTGGATTGTTAATAGGAACCGTATTTGGTGTTTTTGTGATCCCCACGTTGTATATGTTCTTCCAATGGTTGCAAGAAAAGATTACCGGCGTACCTTATGAGACGGAAGAAAATGATATTATTCCTGAACTGGGAGAGTAGAGCAGGGTATGCTCAAAACTAAAGACGGAATAATCCAAAAACTGGTTCTGCTGGACCTGCCTGCCGAGAGGCACGGCTTGATTCAGTATCTTATTCCTGCTTTTCTTCTACACATTTCCGTATCAATCGATATCCCTTGGAAACATGTTTTTCCACGGTTTTGATGGAAATATCCAATTCATCGGCAACCTCTTGATTGGTTTTGTATGTGAGTTTACAGGCTTTGAATACTTTTTGGCAGCGATTAGGTAGAGCGTTAATGCAATTCTTCAGTTTTTTTAGCAATCGCTTTTTATAGCTTTGATCTTTTTTTTCTGCTCGTAGGATAGCCGTGTGATAGTAGTCCAATAAAAAAGAATTCGTTCGCTCTTTTTTGCGATAGGTGTCGATAAACTTATTATGAGCCGTTCTGAATAAATAACTTTCCGGTGATTTTTTGATGTTTAAGTCCTTGCGCTTGTCCCATAACGTGATAAAGGTTTCTTGAACGATATCTTCAATTTTTGCTTGGTCTTTCGTATAGCTGAGAAGGTATTGACAGAGTCTTTCGTAATAGGTTTTATAAACCTCGTCAAAAGCCTTTTTGTTTCCTTTCTTTAAGGCTTTTATAATGATATCCGGCTTGTTTTTGTCAATCATTACGAATTGAGGGTTTGTTATAAACATGAACGAAAGTAGCCAAATAAAATTAAAAATAAAGAAAATGAATGATAGGTTGATTTCCCCTAAAGGATTATATCTTATCTAACCGCTATTATAAATAGCTGATAATCAGTAATTTATGATTCAGAAAAAATCGTGACATAGTTTGCGTTGGCAGTATCCCAAAAATGGCATCCTCGAGCGTAGTGAGAGAGCTTAAGCCATGAGGAGGTAAAAGATTCCTCCTCCGTCGGA
>CAZBXQ010000075.1:2086-14743 GCA_964495935.1 uncultured Flavobacteriaceae bacterium | reverse complement strand
AGGCTACAGCTAAACCGGAAATCCCCGCACCTACAACAAGAACACGTTTTTTATTATCTTTCATATATTATATTAGTGTTATTAATCTGAACAAATACCTAAACTATGACTCTTCTTACCCCTTGCTATGTAATTCTATAAGTACTTTATCAGAAAAAGTCAAAAAATTAAAGACAATGTGAGCCAAGTATATCATTCTGTATGTGTATGATTAAAACTAAAGAATTGTTGGTAGGTTAATCTAACTAAAAAGCACGGATAGTGGTCACATAAAAAAAAGACATGTTACGCTCTTCTCATCGCTTTATAAAAAAACAAGTTTAGGATAGATCGCTAATTAGCTACTCAAATTTAAATAAGTAGGTATCTATTCAATAACCAGCCGCGCTATCGTCTCCTCTTCTATCAGCAACAATCTCAATAGAATCGTTTTCTTGTTTAATAATCTCCGTTCTACCTATCGAACGTTTGATTTTTATATTATACCCCATTTCTTTCAATTTTGAGGTAAGACTATCAGGGAAGCCCTTCTCTATTTCTACAACATCTGGCATCCATTGCATATGGAACTTAGGTTTATTCACAGCCTCCTGTAAACTCAATTTAAAATCTATTATATTCACTATAGATTGAAAAACAGAAGTAATGATAGTAGCACTTCCAATCGACCCCAAAATCAAAAAAGGAGATCCATTCTTCAACACAATAGTTGGCGTCATAGAACTTAACATTCTTTTATTAGGTTCAATGGCATTAGCGTCTGTTTTCAAAATCAAACCATTTTTATTAGGAGCTCCTTTCTTTGCACTAAAATCGTCCATTTCATTATTAAGAACGAAGCCAGCTCCATGGACAACAACATGACTGCCAAAATTACCATTTAAAGTGTAGGTCGTTGAGACCGCATTTCCTATACTATCCAGTACTACAAGGTGGGTAGTTTCTTTAGATTCCTTTATAAGTATTCCAGCTCCAATCTCATCGCTAGGAGTTGGACCTTCAGGATCATAATCCTTCATTCTATTCTCTAAATAGGAGTTATCCGATAAAGATTCCAATGGAACATCTACAAAGTTCGGATCTCCTAAATAGCTTGCCCTGTCAGCAAAAGCCCTGCGCTCAATCTCAATCATGAGTTGAACAGCTTCTATGGATCCAAACCCATATTCTTCAATCGGATAATTCTCTATCATACCCAACATTTGTTGTAACGCAACCCCTCCACTGGATGGTGGAGGCATCGTTATCACTCTATACCCTTTGTAGTTAAAATCCAATGGTGCTCGTTCCTCTGCTTCATAATTTTTTAAATCTTTTAAAGATATCAAACCAGAATGCGCCTCCATTTCCTCGACAATACGTTGAGCGGTTTCACCATCATAAAAACCCATCTTTCCTTCATCCCTGATAAGCTCTAAGGTATGTGCCAAATCTTTTTGAATCAGGGTATCTCCTTTTTTCCACTTACGATCCCGTATAAAAGCATTACCCTCTGGGTTATATTTCTTCAATAAACGCTGATGAACATTAAGCACTGCTGCGGCTTTTTCAGTAATGGAATACCCTGATTTTGCAATTTCTATAGCCGGCTGAATGAGATCTTTCATAGGTAAACTCCCATATCGATCATGAATAGCAAAGATGCCGGCTACAGTCCCAGGAACTCCAACAGCCAAGCCGCCATCTCTACTTGCTCTAGAGATAACCTCTCCATTTTCATTCAAGAACATATTTTTATGGGCACTACCAGGGGCCTTTTCCCTATAATTCATCGTCGTGTTTTCACCATTGGCAAGATGGATGACGGTAAACCCTCCTCCTCCAATATTTCCAGCTTCGGGATAAACCACAGCTAACGCCCATTGCATTGCTATATTCGCATCAATAGCATTACCACCTTCTTTCAATACTCTTAACCCCACCTCACTTGCTAAAGGATGCGCGCTTGCGACTCCAGCTTTTGAGGGCTGAAGATACTTCGACGAAACATAATCGTAGTTGTTAAAATTCGATCCCTGCTGAGCACTTTCTACTTTAGATTTCTGACAAGCAGTCAATAGGAAAATACAAATTATAACAAAGAAGGCATTCCAAAGTTTAATTGCTTTTAATTTCATGGTTGTTATTAATTTCATAACATTCTACTCTCTTTTGGGGATGAACATGGGTTAGTCTCCCTATATCTTCTTAAAAAGAATTGGGAAAGCATAATAATTCACCTTGAATCATATTTTCAATATTCCAAATAAAATAATTATGGTTAACTGGTATATCCCTCTATTCGGTCTTCATATCAAAAGTCATAACACCAGAGTTTCCGTCTGTAATCTGCTTAATCTTCAAAATACTTATTTTTCTCTGATTATTTTTAATCATTATAATATCCCCCTCTTCAATTTTTCGTATCCGATCTCCTGGCCCATTTATTTGTTCATCATAGTCTGATATGTTTGCAATCTCCTTAAATGATTTATCAAACAAACTTCTTAATTCCTCAGTTGTTGATATATCATCAAAAATACCCTCTGGCTTATAATTTCTTAGGTTTAAAATAACCCCCGTGTTTTTGGTCTTCCATCCATCATAGACAATAGCTTCAATATCTGAACCAAAATACTTGAAACCACTGCTTGAGGGCACTAATAAATTTGCTCCCGTACTCTTTCCCATCAAAAGAACAAAATCAACTTTCTCTTGATTATTCGTGGCTTCATTAATATCATAGGACTCTTCGTTCTCAAGGCTATAGAAACCTCCTATATCTGTATTCTCCTGCCCCCCTAAAGAAATATCTGAAAACTCCTTAAGTTCAACCTCCGATTGATCATCGTCTTGCAGAGGATTATTTGGAGTCTTGATTTCAATTTGAAATTCACTATCGGTATCCAGAGAAGAATCCAATAAAGATATCTTAACTACCACCACTAGTTCAGCCTCAGTTTTTATGAAAATGATATCACCTTCATTAATTTTTCTTATCCGGTCTCCGGGTCCATTTAATTGTTCATCATAATCCGGCATATCTTCCACCGTAGTCATAGCAGTATTATAAGCCTCACGAATCTGGTCACCATTCTGCAAATTTTCAAAGATTTCCAAACTTTTTTCTGAATTACCTATATTTACAATTTTACCATCATTTCGGACATCCCAACCGTCAGCTACCACATCCTTAACCGTCGATCCAAAATAATTAAAGCCCGAGCTATTCGGAACAAGGATATTCAATCCAGTAGAGGCTCCTATTAAAAAGACAAAATCGATAACGTCTTGATAATTAGCAGATTCTGAAAGTGTGTGGTTTTCGGCACCTTCAATATCTATAAATCCTCCTAAATTTGAATTGTCCTGCCCTCCTAATAAAATATCGTTATAGTGGCTAATATCATTAATTTCTTCACGATTCCATTTTCCTTGATTCGCCCCCTTCCCTTTTACAGTTATAGAAATCTCCTGGGATACAATACTGCCATCTCCTTGAATGACTATAAACTCCAAGTCTATTTGTTTATCATTTTCACTCTCCTCATCATCTACCATATAAGATAATTCAAATTCAACCTCCAGAGAATCATCCAAAACACGTCCATATTCCTCGAGATCCTCATTCTCATTAACGAGAACACCTTCAGAAGTCACCTCACGCATCACTTTAAATTCCTTTCCTGTATTTTCAATTCCCTGTCTAATAGCAACTCGGAAATTGATTTCCGTACCCGGGTCAATATTCCCTAAATTATCAATATCTGGCTGAACTCTTATTTCAACATTAGCGGATTCATCACTTCCCGTATGGATTCCTACTTCATCCGTGGAGCATGCATGTATTAAAAATACACCCCCAAAAATTAAACCCAGTTTGGTTAAAAAATGCTTCTTAAAAGGCTTCATAATCTTTATAGTTAAAAACTTTTATCAGTAAAAACAGGTATCTCAATCTATTAATGCGGTCAAAATATAGTCCTCCACAATTTTCCCCAGATTATTAAAATGAGAGGAAGGATTACTTCCGGTATATACAGAAGTAAGTATTATGATTAAATCTTTTTCCGGTATAGTTAACATATATTGACCTCCATGCCCCATCGAGGCATAAACACTGTATTCATTAGCTTTAACTAACCACCAGAGATAACCATACCCTTCAATTTCCAATGGTCTCGAAATCCCATGAGGCATAACCTGAAAGGAGATACTCTCGGTAATCCAATCTTTAGAAAGGATAGAAACCCCCTGATAAGTTCCACCATTCTTAACCATAATTCCAATTTTTGCCAAATCAATCTGTCGCATATAAAGATTGTTTCCTCCCTCATTAATCCCCTGTGGCCCCGTATCCCAACGATCTACAGTTATACCCATAGGCTTAAATAAATACTTCTGGGCAAATTCAAGCGAACTCATTCCCGTCGCTTTTGTAAGTAAAGCGGATAGTAAATGTGTGTCACCTGTACTGTAAGAAAATAATGTTCCTGGATCGGCCTCTAATGGTCGTTCGAGAGCATACAACACCCAGTCATCACTACTCGTCCATTCGGAATAATTATCTAAACTTGTGGACTCCAGTCCAGAAGTCATCGTCATCAAATCTCGTATAGTAATTCTTCTTTTTTCTTCCTCAATAGACTCATTTTGAAACAACTCCGGCATATAATCAAACAAAGTTTCATCAATATTATTAATATAGCCCTTATCAATTGCTATTCCTATCAAAAGGTTAAGAATGCTCTTAGAACTAGATTTCAGATTCGTTTCTTCCCCCTTTACAAATCCATTATAATAATTCTCGAAAACCAAAGTATCCCTACGTAGAATAAGAAGGCCTGTCAACTTTCCCATTCTTTCCGCCTTCTGATTTACGGCTTTAAATTTTGTCTCATCAAAACCAAAGTCAACGGGGAATCCTTTAGGAATATTTGTTAAATCGTCGTCCACATCTTCAATAGGGGGAGGATCCGGTACTAGCTCACCTTCCTTATCATTATCGTCTGTATTTGAAGAACAGGACGACAAAACAGTCAAAAAAAACAACAAACTAACCCCTCTTTTTATTATAAACTTTCGCTTCATTTCAATTATTATTAAGCTTACAACCTTTATCAAATAATCGGCTGTTAATTAATTTCATTATTATGATCCGTTTCCTCTATTGGAGGGACCCATTTCCAATTGTTTTTTTCTTCCGGTTCCACTCGGATGGCATAATTTGCTATAAAACTTCCACCTTCATTAATAGATTTTCTATCTATAGGAAGTTTCCATCTCTTGTAATCAAGCCAGTCAAAACCTTCCCCCCATAGTTCAATAGCCCGGTACTTCTCTATCTCATCAAACATTTGGTCACCCACTAAGTCACAGGTGTACTGAGGATCTCTCCCACTCGCAACATTTAGTTCCTCTAATAAATCTTGAGCCTGATCATCATTTCCTAAAAAATGCTGTGCTTCAGCCTCTATTAGAATCATTTCTGATGACCGAAAATAAACCATTGAGCCTACTCCTGAAGGGGTATTAGCTTTAAATTTAAACTGCATATAGGCCAAAATTCTACGTTTATCATCAATATCTGGAAACTTATTTTTTACAAACTCTTCCATATCTTTACCCGCCAACAACGTATTCCTGTTATACTCGAATCCTTCCGGGTTTAGAAATAGATCCTTTCGAATGTCAGATTGCGGGATCTGTTCGAATAACTCTGCAGATATTTTTTTTGTATCTGAGGTATGGGTACTGGAATTATATCCCATATGGCCAAAAAAGGAATTTGAACCAATACTTTCTTCCTCAGAGTCAAAACTACCCCAAATCCACTCCGATGTAGGATTGGCAAACCCACTTAAATAATCTTCTGTACTCATAAGAGGATAGTTCGCCCGGGCTTCTTTTGCATATTTTGCAGCCTTTTCGTAATCTTGCCTTGTTAAAGCAGCTCGTGCATAAATGGCTTTCACAACATCCTCATTTATTTCATAAATATGATCTTTAGAATTTCGAGAATAATCTGAGCTCTCAAATAAGGAAATTGCCTGATCCAAATCATCATAGATTAAAGAATAAGCATCCTTCAGGCTGGACAAAGGTAATTCCGTTTTATCAGGAGATGTTCTTATAACAACAGCATCTGTTTCTCCCCCATTAGAATCTACCCAACGATCCCCATAAAACTGGGTCAACATAAAATAACTATATGCCCGATAGCCAAGTGCCTGAGCCTTTAGGTAAGCTTTATCACTTTCGCTCCCTTCGGCCTCATCTACTGAAGAAATTATATTATTAGCATTGGCAATTAATTTATAATAATACTGCCATTTAAACCTGTCAGCCTTAGACTCCGAGTTATCATGCATGTTCCCATTTATTAGATTGCTCAAAGCACTATTATCAAAAGCCATATGATTACCGGGTGCATTAGCATCGTAAATCTTTACAGTCGCCTCGCCACTATAACTACCTAAATAAGACGTAACCATTAATCTTGCAAGGCCATTCACGGCAAATCCAATATTTTCCGTATTCCCCATAATCGTTTCAGAACTATAACTTTGAGAAGATACATTCTCCAAGTAATCTGAATCACATCCGGAGATAATAATCATGATTATTAAAAATAAATATTTATATTTTTTAAGTCGCATAATATTTAAATTAAAGTCCAACATTAATACCAAAAGAGAATATTCTGGGGGTAACCAAAGAATTGTTATTCGTTCCTGAAAACGAGTCTTGCGGGTTCATACCTTTTAAAGAAGTAAAGGTGGCCAAATTTTCAACTCCTAAATTTAAATAAAGAGAATTCAATCCGAGATTGTCAATAATACCTTTTGGAAAAGAATATCCCAGTCTAATATTCTTTATAACTAAATAAGAAGAGTTTTTGAGCCATCGTGTAGATCCTGCCGCATAATCTAATCCTCTTGAAAAATTAAGTGCGGGAACACCATTAGGAGCAATTCGATTGGGGTCATCCTCGGCCATTCCGATAGGCGGTCTTTTCCATGACTTTAAAATATCACGGTGTAAAGCTTTGGGTTCTCCTTGCAGCCGCATATAATTTCTATAATTATTGTCATACGTCTTCCCTCCTAACTGATATGTCACTAAGCCACTTAGGGTAAAATTATTCCATTCAAAAAGAGTTGAAAAACTACCATAAACATCAGGAATCGCAGTACCCTCAAACTCCCTCTTAGCATAATTCGTTTTCGTAGAATAAAATTTTCCATTTATTTCTGATAAAAACTCCTCTGGAACCCCCTCTCCTTCCGGAAATTTTTCTTCATCCAATTCATATAAGATATCCCCTGTCAATTGATCAACTCCAACAAATTTAACATGATACCAGTCATAAATACTACCTCCTTCTATCCTCCTATGATTACCAGAAATCACTCCTTTTTCCTTATTTTCATCTGGCAAGCTTTTAATTCTATTCTTCATAAAGGTGGCATTGGCTCCAATATTCCATCTGAATTTATCATTCTTAAACAAATCAATATCAAAATGGGTCTCCACACCGAAATTTGCAATAGTACCAAAATTCAAGGTTTGTATGGTTTCAGCAGATGCTAATGAAGTCGATCCCACTGATAATGGAAGATTCTTATCAAATAATAAATTTTGTGATCGTTTATCAAAATATTCTATGCCTAAGTTAAAACGGTCAAATAACCGCATTTCCAAAGCAACATCATATGAAGAGGAGGTTTCCCATCTCAAATCTGGAGCAGCAAATTGACTTTCCCAAGTTGCCGGCAAGTTATTATTTTGTGAAATTTGGTATAATCCCTGATAGGCATAATTATTTATGCCATTATCATTTCCTACCTCACCATAAGAAGCTCTTAACTTTAAATTGTCTACGAATTCTAACTCACTCATAAATCTCTCTTTTGAGATTTGCCAATTTCCCCCGATTGACCAAAAGTTCCCCCATCTTTTTTCCCTCGAAAACTTTGACGATCCATCTCTTCTGAATGAGCCTTCTAAATAATATTTTCTATTAAAATTGTACCGTAATCTTCCGAAATAACCTTCAGTTGTATATTTTGACTCATAATCGGTTAAATCAATAATTTCATTAAAATTGTTAAGATAACTCTGCCCAGAAAAAGTTTCTTCGCGTTTTTCACCTGAAAGATGAACTTGATTACTATAGTAGTTCTCATGACCGGCTAAAAATTCAAAATTGTGCTGTCCGAAATTCTTTTTCCAGTTAAGTGTTTGTTGAAAAGTATAATACTTATTTCTATTCTTCGTTCTTATCCCTCTTCCTCCATAGGGCTGCCCAGCACCAACTAACTCATTGTCATATCTCTGACGTTCAATATTTATCAGATTCATGTCCGCTTTTATCGAAAAAGTAAAGTTTTTCAGAAAATTAATATCGGCAAAAACCTGACTTTTAAGAGTATTACGATACATTTTATATCGATTAAGAAGAAGCTCTTCAATTGGATTTCTTCCTTCAAATTGATTCCTATTTTCAAAGCCTCTGTTATAGATTCTATTACCATCATCGTCTAAAATGAAATCACCGTTTTCATCGTGCTCATGAACAGCATAAATTGGTGCAATAGTTCTTGCAAAGTATATTGGATTTCCTATAGAAGTACTTCCAGAAATCGCTCGAGAATTCTCTGTTTGATAAGTCCCTTTCAAGTCAACTCCAGTTTTAAGCCAATCCGTGGGGCTATAAGTGGCATTTATTGAAGCATTCAAGCGATCAAAACTGGTATGTTTTAGGTAACCCTCATCATTTAAATATCCTAAAGAAAAATATACACCTCCTTTTTCGGAGTTTGTCCTAGCATTCATACTATATTCTTGCCTATAACCACGTCTTTGGGAGGGAGCAAACCAATCTAGATCATCGACATAACCAGGCAGAATACTGGCCTCAGGGTTAAGCTTTCCAAACAACGTAAATAATTCTTCATCCGAAACATTATAAATATTTGTAAATAAATAATTATCCACTATACTTGAAGAAGCAATAGAAATCGCTTGCGCCTCAGTCATATTTGGATTTTCATATAACAAAGAATTTTTATATCCCTGCATCATTGATTCCATAAATTCGTCTGGCCCAATTCTATCATACTCCTCAATCCCTCTTTCAGAGAATCCTTGCTTGATAGATATTTCCATACCACTATCACCCATGGCACTTTTCGTATCTATCAAAATCACTCCATTTGAAGCCCTATTACCATATAAGGCAGTCGCAGAAGCATCCTTTAAGACTGAAATACTTTCAATATCTGATGGATTAATATCTGAAAGGCTACCTCCAAATGTTACACCATCCAGCACGATTAGTGGAGCATTACTTCCGTTCATAGTTGTAAAACCACGAATACGTATAGTTGGACTATCCCCGGGCTGTCCAGAAAGGTTTACTTGGATTCCAGGAGCTGCCCCTTCCAAAACCTGCCCCACATTAGTTAAGGATCTATTTTTTAGATCAGATCCATCTATTGAACTAATTGACCCCGTTATTGATTCTCTTGTGGCCTCACCATAAGCAACAACTACGGCCTCATCTAGTTGAGAACCAGATTTCATGGATACATTAATCACTGTAGAAGAATCAACACTTACAACTTGATCCTCAAAACCCACAAAACTAAAGATCAAGCGATCTCCATTTTCAACTAATAATTCATAGTTACCATCAAAATCTGTAAAAGTCCCTCTAGTTGTTCCTTCAACTTGTACATTAACCCCCGCCAATGGCACTCCATTTTCATCCGTCACCGTACCGGTAATTTCCTGTTGTTGATCCTCTATGTTATATGTAAAGGGTATAGGGATAAGAACAATCGTATTACCGGCAACTTCAAAGTCAAAAGGCAAGTTGTTAAGACTGTTCTTTAAAAGCTTACTAACCCTTACTTTCCCTTTTTTAACTTGTACTTTGGGAGCATCCTTAAACAGGTCTGAACGATAAATAAAATGGTAGGGAGTCTGCGCCTCTATCTTCTCAAATATGGCATCGACCGTCAACGTCTGTGTTGATTTAAAATGTATAACTTCTTGCGAAAGCCCGGTCAACGGGGAAAATCCAAAGGTCGTCCCAAAAAACAAAAGAATTGCAATCCTCATCGTATTGAGTATTACATATTTCCGCTTTGGAAATACGGGCAGGAATGATCTAAATTTCATATTTTTGCAGGGAATTAATCGGTTTATAAATCGGTTGTTTACTTGGAGAGAGCTGTTCCGTTCGCCAAAACTGCAGCTCTTTCTTTTTATTTAATCGTCAGAGTTTTGTGATGTATTTCATAATTGATATCATTGGTTTTTTGAATAATATTCATAATCTCTTCAATAGATTGGTCCTTTCCCAAAGCACCGGTAAACTTGATCTCTTCCTTTTCCTTCGATTTGAATTCGACCTTCATATCATACCAACGCGATAAAACTTTCATGATTTCTTTTAAGGGCTTATGTTTAAAGCTAAATTCTCCCTGTCGCCATAGGAGTTCACGCAAAGAAGATAACTGCTCTACCCTAATTTCTTCTTCATCGCTCGATGGGGTTACCGCTTGGTCATAGGGTTTTAGGGTTACTTTGGCACTTCCCTTGTTAAGCTCTATAGAACCTTCCGCAAGAGTGGTATATATTTGATCTTCATCATTGTAGGCCTTCATATTAAATTCGGTTCCCAACACCTCAGCCTTTAAATGGTTATGGATAGCAATAAAATGATCTCCTTGATGGTCTTTACTCGGCGACACTTCAAAATAAGCCTCGCCATATACCAATTCTACCTCACGAGGTTGCCCCGAAATAAATTCTACCGGATATTTTAATTGAGAATCTGAATTTAGCCAAACTTTGGTTCCATCAGACAATCGAACTGAAAACTGCCCCCCTCTTGGAATGGTAAGCGTATTATATTCAAGTTTTACCGCTGCATCATTGGAAGATACATACTGCAATTCTTCTCCGCTACCTTTTACATTTTCTCCTTCGTAATCGGATGTTTCGTCTAAAGCTATTTGTGTATTATCCCCTAAGGTCAAAATCGCCTTGCCTTTCCCAATTTCAATTGCATTATCAACAATGACCGGAATTGGTTTTTCACTATGAACAACAGGCTCTTGTTGAAGCGGGTTATCAAAGTACAAAACACCTCCTACCCCTAATATCACAATCAGAATCGCAGCATATTTTAGGATCTTTCTTATTCGTCGTTTTCTCTGAATCTCTTGAATGCGTCTTTTAGCTTCCTCTAAAGGTTCAGCAAAGTCAAATTCTTCTTCGGCATTGAGGGAATATTTTAATTCCACAAATTCATTAAAATAATCCTGATGGTTATTATCCCTTAACCAGTGCTCTAACTGTTCGGCCTCTTCGGCAGAAAGTTCCTGTTCAAACAGTTTTACGATTAATATGTTCACTTTTTTCTGATCCAAAAATTTGGGTCTTTATTAAGATGACGTAAATCTTATCAAAAACCCTTGCCTTATTTTAAAGTTTTTTTGACATTATTTAAAACCATGCCTTACAAGTACCTCTTTATTTTAAAATTTAAATTATATGACACTGATTATCAATAAATAATCTTCATAAGAAAAAACAAAAACGTTAATATTATAAAATTCCGAATTCTATATTTTAACATAGAAAAGCTCAAAATAGAGCAAAATACAATACATTAGGGGTGCTAAAAGTTGGAGAAAGCTAAATAATGAAAGACCAGGTAAATCAGGGCATTTTGATATCGGCACTACGAAAAGGAAGTATAAAAGCCTTCGAAAAAATCTATGCATATTATTACGAACGGCTCTGTAATTACCTTCTTAATTACTCGCAAGACCGATCCAAAATAGAGGATGTAGTACAAGAAACTTTTATTATGTTGTGGAACAAGCGGAAATCTCTAAATATCCACTCTTCCCTTTCCAATTACCTCTATCGAACCGCCCATAATAAAATGATGGATGCTTACCGGGAAAAAGGCAGAACCGATACTTTTTTAATGGAGTATTATCACACCGCTCTTATACGAGCAGAAAAGAAAGAGGACGAATACAAAAAGAACTTATTACAAAAATTAAAGGCCTGTATGCAATCTCTGCCGCAACGCTGTCGGGAAGTCTTTACAGCCTGTAAACTCTCTAAAAAGACCAATCAAGAAGTAGCTCAGGAAATGGATATTGCCTTAAAAACCGTGGAAGGCCATGTCTCCAAAGGATATCGGTTGTTAAAGGAGTGTATGGAGCAGAGGAGTGAATAGCGGGGAGGTTTTGAAATCGAAGTTGAAGTTGAATTGGGAAACACGATCCAGGATATTTTTATCAACAAAATACCTATGCTTTTTAGGTAAATCAGAATTATAGTTCCCGAATTTTTATATTTCGAAATTCCACCTCATCTCCGTGATCCTGAAGCCCAATGTATCCCTCGTGATCGTCTCCACCAGCATTGATGAAATCCTCTAATCCCTTAAATTTGCTGTTCTCCACCATTTTCTTCCAATCATCCGTCCAAAGATGGTATTCTACAACATTCTCCCCATTCATGCTATGCACCACCGTGCCGCGATAAACCATAATCTTGACTGTATTCCACTCCCCGGCAGGGTTCGCGTTTTGAGGGTCTGCGGGAATCAAATCATAAAGTGATCCCGACTTGCGATTGCCATCT
>CAZBXQ010000075.1:0-1986 GCA_964495935.1 uncultured Flavobacteriaceae bacterium | reverse complement strand
TCAAAAAGAAGTTTCCAACCGGCTTCCTTTTCTGCCTTAGAGAGTTCGTTGTCCGAAACCGTCTCACTGGGCTCTTCGGCCACTTCGGTTTTTTCGTTATCCGCTGTTTGATTCTCTTTTTTCTTTTTATTCCCACAACTAACAAGGAAAAAAGTGAGGGCAATTAAAACGGTGAGTCTGGAACTTTTTACTAATACACGATTCATAATTATTCTGTTTTTTGCGTTTGTCTTTTATATTATAATTTTGGAAGCTCCCATCCTTCTCTATAGGTATGTTTAATATATTCTTCAGCTGCTCTTTTAGCATTGATTGTTTCAAATTGGGTGTCAAACTTCGGATCGCCGTCTATTACGGTAAAGCTATCGGTCGTGACTACTCTTATTTCCTCTTCCGGTCCGATATTGGTTATCCTCATGTCCTCGGCATCCCAGTCCAATCGTTTGTTCAGACCTTGTAAGCGGACGGCCAAATTTCCCATGACTACCACTTCATTAAAGGGGCCTGAATACCCGAAATGGGAGCTGGCCTCGGTTCGGTTTCCTTTAGATTCCTTACAGGCACGTACCCAGTCCATCTCATGGCTGGTTTCTATCCTGGGGAACAGCTCTTTTGTCTTGGGCGGATTGTCTTCTCTTCCTATAATATAAGGATTACGACCATAGGTTCCGCAAATAATTGTGCCTTTTGTGCCTACTACCATACAGCCTCCATCGCCATCGCCTAAAATCTTACCCGGTTTTATTCCTTTAGGCCGGTCCGGTAATAGCCCCCCGTCATACCAAGTCATCTTTAAATCATCAAACTTTACTTTTCCTAATTTCTTATTCCCCGGAAAGTAATAGGTAACCTTTTCTGCAATGGGGGCACTTTCGGTATTGACTTGGGAAGAACTGCCCTCAAAACCCGTAGGATGGCCCAAGTCCAAAGAAAAATAAATCGGATCCATAATATGACAGCCCATATCGCCCAATGCACCGGTGCCAAAATCCCACCAGGCTCGCCAGTTCCAGGGGGTGTAAGCCGGATTATACGGTCGGTGTTGGGCAGGTCCAATAAACAAATCCCAATTCAATGTATCCGGCACTGGCGGTTCTTCTTTAGGGCGTTCCAAGCCTTGTGGCCATATCGGACGATTCGTCCAGCAATGGGCTTCTATAGGATCGCCGATTTCTCCGTTGCGAATCCATTCGGCAAACAACCGAGTCCCTTCGCCCGAATGCCCCTGATTCCCCATCTGGGTGGCTACCCCCGTCTTCTCTGCCAATTTGGTAAGGTACCGCGATTCATATATTGAATGGGTCAAAGGCTTTTGAAGATATACGTGCTTGCCTTTTAACATGCTTGTTGCCGCAGAAAGAGCATGTGAATGATCCGGAGTGGCAATCATTACCGCATCAATATCATTCCCCATTTCATCCAGCATTACCCGATAATCTTTAAACCGTTTAGCATCCGGATAGTCCTCAAAGGTCTTTTTCGCATACCGCCAGTCCACATCGCACAGCCCCACAATATTCTGCGTGTCCATCGCCCGTAGGTTGCCTCGTCCCATACCTCCAACGCCAATCCCGGCAATATTCAACATATCGCTCGGGGCTGTATAGCCTACCCCACCTAAAACATGGCGGGGGACTATCGTAATTCCTGCAACCGCAACTGCTGTGTTACGTATAAATTCTCTCCGGGAAGTCTCTTTCTTATCCATAAACTGCCTTTATTAATTAAATTTAAGAAATCGATTTTATCGTATCAAAACGCCCAAGTCAAAAAAATATTTAATTTCCTACCCCTCTTGGTCTTACGCTTGGAGACCACCAGCAGCCGAGGCCCAATCCGATTCGTCTTTTGATCCCAAACATGGACTTACCCAAAGTGAAACAGCCCTTTAAGTTCACGCTTTTAGGATAAAAAATATCAACATATTATCAATTTGACCATCCCCCGTTTTTTAATTGAACATTAAATTGAGCCGCCCTTGGCTTG
>CAZBXQ010000074.1:6625-14951 GCA_964495935.1 uncultured Flavobacteriaceae bacterium | reverse complement strand
AATCCGGGGCAATAAGGTCATTTTGCAGCCCATTTTTGAAAGTTTAAATGACCTCCTTATTTAAAAAATTAAAAAAATCGTCGATGCTCCACTCTTGTCAGAATAATTTACAGATCCTCTATGAAGACAACCATCTTATAGTGGTCAACAAACGTTGCGGCGATTTAGTTCAGGGGGATAAAACGGGCGATCAACCGTTGAACGAAGTGGTCAAAGCCTTTCTAAAAGAGAAATATAACAAACCCGGGAAAGTTTATTTGGGGGTGGTACATCGCCTCGACCGGCCAACCAGTGGAGTTGTTCTCTTTGCCAAAACCTCAAAAGCATTGTCCCGTCTCAATCGTCAATTTGCCGATCATCAACCTCAAAAAATATATTGGGCTCTTGTACAAAATGCACCCCATCCCGAGGCCGGGACATTAATTCATTTTTTAAAGCGAAAATCCAAAAACAATAAGTCCTATGCCTATCCCAAAGCAATAAAAAACGGCAAAAAAGGAATGCTTCGTTATAAAACGCTAAAGCACCTCAATCGTTACAGCCTGCTCGAAATCGATTTAAAAACCGGACGTCATCATCAAATTAGAAGTCAACTATCGGTTATCGGATGCCCTATTAAGGGGGATTTAAAATATGGATTCCCCCGAAGTAATAAAAATGGAGGGATTCACCTACACGCTCGAAAATTAACGATTATGCATCCGGTTCAAAAGGAGGAAATTCATTTTGTCGCGCCAACTCCGGAGGATCCGTTATGGAAGATAGCTCAGGAATAAAAATACGGAAGTGACCCGATAATCGCGCGTCTCATCACCAGAGTTCCATAGTCTCTCTTTTGAGAAACTGGATTCCCAGTTCGCTGGGCGATTCTTCGGTCTCCAGATTGATGAAGAGCTGGTGCCGCAATTCTTCTGCGGTGATAACATCTTCCCGATCAGCCGCTTTACGAATTAAATTTATAGTTGCATTTTTACTGGTTTTAATAGCCTTCCAACACCGGTCACTCACATAAATCTGCTGGGCTACGTTATGATGATATTCTTGTTCAATAACCCCGATCAACACTTGTGCATAATCTGTTTTTGCATCATCGGAGGGTTTCACCCGAATGAGCAATTGGTGAGGGTCTATGCGCTCCATAAACAAGGTTAATCGTTCCAACGCCTGGATGCGATACGGAAGTGCTTCTTTTTTTGTTTCCTTCTTAAGTTCATATAAACGTCGATTGTCTTGATCGGCCACATAGTTTTTAAAAAAATTGTAGGCAATCAGCCCGACAACAATACAGGGAATAATGGTCAAAAAGAGCTGTACGATGATTGTACCCATAATTTTTACCTTTAAAGAATCAAAATAAAGACATTTATTGCGGTCCTGCAAAAGTTAAACCTACATTTTAGATTAAATTTGTAAACGCAAAACTTTATGGTTTATGAAAATATTACGTGTACATCATCTTTTATTGCTATTCACACTGGGGATTTTAATTTCTTGTAATTCTCGCAATCATCTGAATAAAAAGAATTACAAGTTCACGGTAAATCATCCCGATAAAAAACTACGAGCCGGTGCTCAAGTTGTCCTTAAAGTCTCCAGTAAGATTGATTTTGACTCTGTTCAATACTCCTTTTTTGGGAAAAAACTGGGAACTTGCCGTAAAGCGGAATCTTTAAAAATCCAGCTTCATTCTCCCTTGGGGCAGCATTCCTTAACGGCACTCATTTTTTATGAGGGGGATACCATCCTTATTTCTAAAGACGTGGTACTCTATGCCCAACAGAAGCCCAAGGTTTACACCTATACAATCAAAAACACCTATCCGCATGATCCAAAAGCCTTTACTCAAGGTCTGGAATTTTACGAGGACACGCTCTACGAAGGAACCGGAATGTATGGAGTCTCTGAATTGCGAAAAGTAGATCTAAAAACCGGAGCGGTTTTAAAACGGAAAAAATTGGATCGCGAATATTTCGGTGAAGGAATTACTATTCTAAACGATAAAATCTACCAACTGACCTGGCGCGAAGGAATGGGGTTTATATATGACGTTCATACTTTTGCCCTAAAGGACTCCTTCGCCTATAAAAAAAGTAAAGAAGGATGGGGATTATGTAATGACGGGAAATTACTGTACAAAAGTGATGGAACCGACAAAATTTGGATTCTGGATCCCGATACGCTTGAGGAAAAATATTATATCAATCCGGTAACCAACACGGCTCTGGCCTCAAAAGTCAACGAGTTGGAATGGGTTGATGGAAAAATTTATGCCAATACCTGGCAAAAAGACGGGGTACTTATCATTGATCCCGTTACCGGAATTGTGGAAGGGGTCATCGATTTTAGAGGTCTCAAAGCCAAACAAAACAACAAAGAGGCTGATGTCTTAAACGGGATTGCCTATAATCCTTCCAATGGAAAACTCTATGTCACCGGAAAAAAATGGGACAAGCTTTTTGAAGTGGAGATTGTGGAAAAGTAATTAGCTCAAATCTTCTCTTAACTTTTTCAGGAGATCTTCCTTGCCCTCATACTTTCTAAACTCGCCATCCACAATATAGGAAATCAGGCCGCTTTCTTCACTCACAACCAGTGCGATCGCATCGGTCTTCTCGGTGATTCCAACCGCTGCCCGATGCCGCAATCCATACCGTAACGGAATATCCCGACTGTTGGAAACCGGTAATATTGCCCGTGTTGCCGAGATCATATTATCTTCAATAATCATGGCTCCGTCGTGTAAGGTGCTGTTCTTATAAAAGATTGATTTGATGATGGGAATATTTACCTTGATATCCATTTTATCTCCGGTTTTTTTAACAAAATCCAAGCTGGTTTGCCGCTGAATCACGATTAAGGCTCCGGTACTGGTCTTCCCCATCTGAAAACAAGCTTCTACAATTGCGTCGATATCGGTCAGGACATTATCTCCATCATCTTTGGCAAAACGCCATTGCCGTAAAAAAGAATTCTTACTTTTAAAATTTGCCGAACCTATCATTAACAGGAACTTTCTGATTTCCTGTTGGAAAACGACAATCAACAATACCACTCCCACCTTGACAAATTCTCCCAACACGCCGCTCAACATCTCCATTTCCAGATTTCGGGTGAGCTGCCAAAACAAATAAACAATAACAATCCCAATAAAAATATTGACCGCTGCCGTGCCTTTTACAAGCTTATAGACATAATAAAGCAGGACTGTAAGAAGGAAAACATCCAGAACGTCTATTAAGTGTATATGAAGAAAGTCCAATGCTTTTTATTTTATATGATTATCCATTCTCTTAGTTTCCATCCAATATGTTTCCTTTACTTCCCTAAAAAGATTTTATTCCATCCTTAAAGAAGCCTCTTTTAACGGTCATTTATAGTTGCATTCCCTTTATGTGGGGCCATCAAAAATCAGGTCTTTAATAGAAATTGGGGCACTTCCCGAACAATCATTTTATTTACAAATATAAATTTTTGGGCATTAAAAACAGCATTTAAGGAAGATAGAATCTGTTACCAAAACGGGGAGTAAGGTAACTCAAACTGCTGCCAAATGCAATATCATTCCTACTCTCTCTTTGTAGTCATAAAAAAGATTCCGGGATCAGGCCTCTAAATAAGCCGTGCATAGCCGAACGCACTCTACTGCTTCCCTGACATCATGAACCCGTAGAATAGAAGTACCTTTTAGGAGGGATAGCGTATGCAGTACCGTTGTCCCATTTAGACTCTTTTGCGAAGTCGTACCCAGTGTTTTATAAATAGTGGATTTTCTCGATACCCCCATAAGAACAGGGAGTTCAAACGTATGAAATAATTCAAGTTTTTTAAGGAGTTCAAAATTCTGCTTCTTTGTTTTAGAAAATCCAAAACCGGGATCAATAATTAAGTCGTTAATGCCCCAAGTGCGGGCTGTATCGATTTTCTGCGAAAAATAAAACCGTATTTCTTCCAGCAAATTCTTATAATTGGTATGCTGTTGCATGGTTTGCGGCGTTCCTCGCATGTGCATCATAATATAAGGAACCTGTAGTCGGGCTACCGTGGGCATCATATCTCGATCCAGATTCCCCGCAGATATATCGTTAATTATTGAGGCTCCGTATTCCACTGTTTTTTGGGCTACTGTGCTATAAAAGGTATCGATAGAAACCAGCACATCGGGAAATTCCTTAAGGACTCTTTCAAGAATGGGTAGAACGCGTTGAAGTTCTTCATCGGGTTTTAAAAAGGTAGATGTGGGCCGCGTACTCTGTCCGCCAATATCGATAAAATCGGCTCCTTCCTCCAGCATTTTTTCGACTTGTATAAGTGCTTCTTGGTCTGAAGTATAACTTCCCCCGTCATAAAAGGAATCCGGAGTCATGTTTAAAATTCCCATGATCTTCGGCCTCGAGAGGTCGATCAGATTTCCTTTACAAGTAATCGTCATTCTACAAGTCTAAATTCTATTTGTCAATATCCATTCCCTTTCTCCATCCATAAAAAAATCACCTTAAAGGGGTACGCTCAAGGTGATTTTATATTCTGTTTCGGTTGTTCTGGTCCTTTGGAACAGGCTTATTATTTATACAGAACCTTGTGAACGGCCTTGATTACATCTTCACTATTGGGCAACCACTCTTTAAAAAGAACCGGAGAATAAGGAGCCGGGGTATCGGCCGTGGTAATTCGCTGGATTGGTGCATCGAGATAGTCAAAAGCTTTACTTTGTACCTGATACGTAATTTCGCTCGCTATACTTCCAAAGGGCCATGCCTCTTCAAGCACCACGATTCGGTTAGTTTTCTTAACCGAATTGAGAATCGTTTCATGATCCATGGGGCGAACCGTTCGCAAATCAATAATTTCGCAAGAAATATCATCTTCTGCCAGCTTTTCGGCAGCTTTATGCGCTTCTTTTATAATTTTTCCAAAGGAGACAATCGTCACATCCGTTCCTTCTCGTTTAATATCGGCTTTCCCTATCGGAATCAGGTATTCTTCTTCCGGAACTTCTCCTTTATCACCGTACATTTGCTCACTCTCCATAAAGATCACCGGGTCATCGTCCCGAATAGCCGTTTTCAATAATCCTTTTGCATCGTATGGTGTGGAGGGAACAATCACTTTCAATCCGGGTGTATTGGCATACCAATTATCAAAAGCCTGAGAGTGTGTCGCTGCCAATTGCCCTGCTGAAGCCGTAGGCCCACGAAAAACAATAGGAATATTAAACTGCCCGCCTGACATCTGACGAATCTTGGAAGCATTGTTGATAATCTGATCGATCCCAACAAGGGAGAAGTTAAAGGTCATATACTCGATAATGGGACGGGTTCCCACCATGGCACTTCCCACTCCGACCCCGCTAAACCCGGATTCTGAAATGGGCGTATCAATTACCCGTTCGGGGCCAAACTCATCCAACATTCCTTTGGAGGCTTTATACGCTCCATTATATTCGGCCACTTCTTCGCCCATTAAATAAACGGCTTCATCTCTTCTCATCTCCTCGCTCATAGCCTCGCACACGGCTTCTCTAAATTGAATTTCTCTCATAGTTTACGATTCTATTACTTGAGTTGCGAAAATACAAATAACTGGCTTTATACGCCACTTTATTTATAAAATTATAACAAGACGGAATTCTCCGAATTTGGGCATTTTATGTATATTTGTGCGAATTCAAATCCACGTTTACACTTTATAAAACTATATTAATAATGAAAATTTTAGTCTGTATTAGTCACGTACCCGATACGACATCAAAGATCAATTTTACCAATAACGATACACAATTTGACACCAGCGGGGTGCAATACATCATTAACCCCAACGATGAGTTTGGATTGACCCGCGCCATGTGGTTCAAAGAAAAACAAGGAGCTACGGTTGATGTCGTTAATGTAGGTGAAAAAGAAACAGAATCCACTTTACGAAAGGCACTTGCTATTGGAGCCGATAGCGCAATTCGGGTCGATACCCCCGCTAAAGACAGCTTTCAAGTGGCCAAAAATCTGGCTAAGGTCGCCCAAGAAGGAGAATATGATCTGATTATCGCCGGTCGCGAATCCATCGATTATAACGGAGGTGCCGTTCCCGGGATGATCGCTCAATTAATCGGTGCCAATTTTGTGAGTAGATGTATCGGGCTGGAGGTTGAAGACGGAAAAGCTACCGCTATTCGGGAAATCGAAGGTGGCAAAGAAACATTAAGCATGGCTCTTCCTCTTGTCGTTGGTGGTCAGAAAGGGATCGTTGAAGAAGATGATCTGAAAATTCCCAATATGCGAGGCATCATGATGGCTCGTAAAAAACCGCTGAAAGTCGTGGGAGCCGATGAAGCTCATGCCAAGACCAATATTACAAAATTTGAAAAACCGGCTCCAAAAGGCGATATCAAAATGGTTGATCCCGATAATTTGGATGAATTAGTAGAATTGCTGCATACCGATGCGAAAGCATTTTAAAAGTACCGGCAGTGAATTACCGCTTATCATTTCATTTAATAAATTAGAACTTCTTTTATAAAAATTAAGAAAATGTCCATTTTAGTATATACAGAATCAGAAAACGGAAAATTTAAAAAAACCGCTCTTGAAGCCGTTTCATACGCCAAAGGAATTGCAGATCAGCTTGGAGACCCCGTAACAGCCCTCACCATCAATGCCGATGCGATTGATGCATTAGGAAATTATGGAGCTTCCAAGGTTTTATCGGTGACCAACGAAAAGCTCAAAAATTTTAATGCCAAAGCCTACGCAGACGTCATTACCCAGGCAGCCAAAAAAGAAGATGCCAAAGTGATTGTCATTGGTCAATCAGCCAATGATAAATACCTTGCTCCACTACTCAGCATTAATTTAGATGCCGGATATGTATCCAATGTCGTAGGCCTTCCGGAAAGTACGGCTCCTTTTCAGGTAAAACAAAGTGCATTTACCAACAAGGGTTTTGCCATCACTGAAATTCAAACTGAGCTTAAAATTGTCGGATTATCCAAAAATGCCTACGGCGTAAAAGAAAATAAGGTAGATGTTGCCGTTGAAGAATTTGCTCCTGAATTAAAGGACGAAGATTTTTCCATCACCGTAGAATCGGTAAGTAAGGCCACCAATAAAGTGACCATCGCCGATGCCGAAATTGTAGTTTCCGGAGGCCGCGGGATGAAAGGGCCTGAAAACTGGGGTATGCTGGAAGAATTGGCCGATGTTTTGGGAGCCGCTCTGGCCTGCTCCAAACCGGTAAGCGATATGGAATGGAGACCTCGCGGAGAACATGTCGGACAAACCGGTAAGCCCGTAAATGCCAACCTCTATATCGCTGTCGGAATATCGGGAGCCATTCAGCATTTGGCCGGAGTAAATGCTTCAAAGCATAAATTAGTCATTAATAATGATCCCGAGGCACCTTTCTTTAAAGCCGCCGATTATGGTGTTGTTGGAGATGCTTTTGAAGTGGTTCCGAAACTAACCGAAAAAATTAAGACTTATATAGCCAATAATTAATCTCTTCTCTTTTAAACGGCATTTTCAGAAGTTGTTAAAAAGGAAATGCCGTTTATTTTTTTGTATATTTAGATATTGAAGAATTTTTCAAGTTTGAATTTATGAGTTTAGTGCGATTGAGTATCAAAGGGATTTCATACAGTCAAACTCAAAATGGGGCGTATGCGCTATTGCTGAGTGAGCGGGATGGAGATCGTCAATTGCCCATCGTCATCGGGGCCTTTGAGGCTCAATCCATTGCTATTGCCTTAGAAAAAGATATCAAACCTCCGCGCCCCCTGACCCACGATCTTTTTAAATCTTTTGCCGAGGAATTTTCGATTACCATCAAACAGGTCATTATCCATAAGCTTGTTGATGGAGTCTTTTATTCCAGTCTGATTTGTGAGCGCGATCACCTCGAAGAAATTATCGATGCCCGTACCAGCGATGCGGTAGCACTTGCTTTGCGTTTTGAGGCCCCCATTTTTACCTATAAAAACATTCTGGACAAAGCGGGAATCCAGCTGAAAACCGAGAGATCCTCTCAGGGTCCATTGCATCAGGGAATCGCCGTCAAGCCCTCCGGCTCCAAAGACAAGCCTGCTTCTAAAAGTGAACTCCTACAAAAAAGTATAAAAGAACTCGAAGAAGAACTTAAAAAGGCAGTAAAGGAAGAAAACTACGAGCGCGCCGCCAAAATTCGTGACGAAATCTCAAAACGGCAGTAACTGGGGCGGGGTGAGTTGATGAGTTTCCTCAAAGTTGACTGTTTTTTGGTTAATCGTATTACTCGGTTAAACATTTCAAGAATTACGCAGGTTCTATGCTGTTAATGCTTTGACCTAAAGAAAAACTTT
>CAZBXQ010000074.1:0-6525 GCA_964495935.1 uncultured Flavobacteriaceae bacterium | reverse complement strand
ACGATTATCAGGGTTAGAAACAAGGAAGACAGCAGTCCCCCGATAACAACGAGAGCCAGCCCATTGTTTACCTCAGAGGCAGCACCGGTTTGAGTGGCAATTGGAATCATTCCGATAACCATGGCAACGGTGGTCATCAAAATAGGGCGCAATCGGGCATGATTGGCCTGTACTAAAGCTTCATTTAAGCCAATTCCGGCTTTTTTACGCATATCCGCAAAATCCACCAGGAGAATAGCATTTTTAGCAACCAGCCCAATGAGCATAATCATTCCCAAAATCGTAAATATATTCACCGAGTTCCTTGTTAGTGCCAAAATGAGAAGGACTCCCACAAGTGCCAGCGGTACCGAAAACAATACCACAAATGGAGTGACATAGCTATCATATAAAGCAACCATCACCAAATAAACTAAAATAATAGCGGCGATGAGAGCAATCCCCAGGGTGTCAAAGCCATCCCCCTGCATTTCGATATCTCCTCCCCAAATCGTGCTAACCCCGGTAGGTCTGTCCAGTTTTGAAAATTTTTCCTCCCAATCATTGGCAACACTTCCCACCGGTCTTCCTACAACTTGTGCCATCACACTAACGGAGGGCGATTTATCCCGTCTTTCTAATACGCTGGGCCCGGACCCTTCCTTGACATCAGCAAATTGGGAAAGCTTGATTTTTTGTCCCCGGCTATTGATAAAGCTCAGGTTTTTGACATCCTCAATCGTCGAACGATCAAATTGATCATATCGAATATTAATGTCATATTCATATTCTCCCGCCCGGTATTTTGCGTCGGTATTTCCACTAAAGGCCGTCTGCATGGTCATTCCTACCGTACCCAAATCTAAGCCCAGGCTCGCCATTTTATCCCGATTGACCCGAACGTCAATTTCCGGATTGCCATCTTCCACAGAGAGATCAATTTCGGTAGCACCCGGAATCTTCCTTAACTCTTCTTCTGCTTTTTCGGCAAAGGCCATCGCATCTTCTATATTGGATCCTACGACCACCAATTCCAGAGGGGCTTTTTCTGCCCCCATTAATCCGACCGGCATGGTACTGATTTTGGCATCGACCAGCACCGCTCCCAATTCACGCCTAATCTTTGCGGCATAAACGAAAGTATTGTCTTCCCGCTCCTCTTTATCTGTTAACAGAACGTTGATCTCCCCCTCATAAGTGGATGATTGGCTCATTCCGAATCCGGAGCTGGATTGCCCGACAGTTGTAATCAAATCGACCACCTCCGGCTTTTCCCGAAGATAGCGTTCCGCTTTTTGCAACATAAAATTGGTTTGCTCCAAAGAGGCATCCTTGGGGAGTTCAATTTGAACCAAGAACTCCCCTTTATCCATTTTAGGCATAAATTCAGTTCCCACAAAACCGAATCCAACTAATGCGAAGGAGCCAAAAAATAAGATGAGAGCAATCCCCAAGGTGGCCATTTTTGTCCATTTAGAACGGAGCGTCCATCTCAAAATCTGCGTAATCCAATCGGTAAATTGCTGTAAGATCTGCTCAAACCGCAGAATAAACCGTTGAAAGATATTGTCGCCCTTCAATTCTTCTATTTTCCCATATCGGGACGTTAACCAGGGAACAATCGTAAAAGAAGCCAAAAGTGAGAATCCGGTAGCGATCATTACGGTTACCGCAAATTGTTTAATAATATTGGCTACCAAGTCATTACTCAAGGAAATCGGGAGAAATACCAATACAATCACGGTGGTAATGGCCAGTACGGTAAACCCGATTTCTGTAGCCCCGTCATAGGCCGCACGCACCTTATTCTTTCCCATTTCCATATGGCGATGAATATTTTCTACGACTACAATGGCATCATCTACCAGAATCCCAACCACCAGAGAAAGGGCTACCAAACTCATCAGATTAAGCGTATATCCGAAGAGAAAGATCCCAATAAAAGTAGCAATCAAGGAAACCGGAATAGATACCATCACGATTAGTGCATCCCGTAAGCTGTGCAGGAAAAGCAACATTACGGCAGCGACCAAAAATACGGCAAGAAAAACGTCAAAAATAACATGATTGGCAGCGGTCAAAGTAAATTCGGAAGAGTCATTGGCAATCGTCAGACGGATATGTTGTTCTTGATAGTCGTCTTCCAGTTGAGTCACCGTCTTTCGCACCTCTTCGCTCACGGCCACGGCATTGGCATCAGATTGCTTAATCACCTCCAGCAAAATAGCATCCTGCTGATTGAGACGTGAGATTTTGTCAACATCTTTTTGCGTATCCTGAACTTCTGCAATATCTTTTAACCGCACCTGAACTCCATCCTGATCCATCACCACCAGATTCCGTAACTCCGACAGGGATTGGTATTTTCCTGAAAGTCGGATCAAGGTCGAATTCTCTCGGGTTTTTAAACTTCCTGTCGGGAAATCCAAATTAGAAGTTTGAATGACTTGCTGAACCTGTGGAAGTGCTAATCCGTATGCTTCCAATTTTTTTTGATTGATATTGACCTGGATTTCACGCTCCTGGCCTCCGATCAAATTTACTTGGGCAACTCCCGGAACACGAGAAATAACAGGCTCGATTTTTTTATCCAGTAGATCGTAAAATTCCTTAGTGTCCATTTGAGCCGTGGCAGCCAGGGTGATGACCGGCAAATCATCCATAGAAAATTTCACCAGCGATGGCGGATCAGCATCGTCCGGTAAATCTGCGAGAATGGCATTGATCTTTCGCTGGGCCTCATTCAACGCATTGTCCACATCAGCATCGGGATTTAATTCCAGCATTACCAGTGATAAGCTTTCATACGATTTAGATTCGATTTTCTTGATGTTTTCCAATGAAGAAATGGCCTCTTCAATCTCTTTGGTCACCGTGTTTTCGACTTCCGAAGGTGATGCCCCGGGATAAACGGTGGAAATGGTGATGACATTGACTTCGAATTTCGGAATCAATTCATAGCCCAATTGCGTATAGGAAAACAGCCCCCCCAGCGTGAGAATCGTAAAAACCACGACGACCAGAGTTGGTCTTTTTATGGATATTTCCGGTAAATTCATCTTTCTCTTTTTATACTGATTCAGTGTCTTTAAATATTTCTAACGGATACTGCTGCTAATCCCTCTGCTTGATAACTTTAACCGGAGCACCTTCGGTAAGGTTAATCTGTCCGCCCGTAACCACCTGATCCCCTTCTTCTAATCCACCTAAAATTTCAATTTGATCGCCAAAGTTTCGGCCTATGGAAATCTTTTTTAAATGAACCGTATGGTCTCCATCCAGAACAAAAACCTGCGAATTATGGAGTCCGCCGACAAAGGCTTTTCGGGGTATTGTCAAAATGGGTTTCTGTTTCGTATTCTTTCTTTCCGAAGAGAAAACTGCGGTCCCGTACATCCCCGCCCTCAGCTTACCGCCTTCATTGTTTTCTACACGGATTTCCACAGGAAAATTTAAAGACGCAGTAGCTTTAGGGGCAATAAATTTAATCACTCCCGTAAATTTCTTATCGGGATAAACACTGGCTTTTAACATAATCGAATCACCCGGCTGATAATTGGCCACTTGTTGTTCATCGACTTCCACACGAAGCTTCAATTGGGATACATTCACAATTTCAAACATGGGCGTTCCGGGAGAAACAAAGGATCCGGGCTCAATAAAACGCTGGTTTACGATTCCGTTGATACTCGATTTGACGGTATTATCCCCGACCTGAATCCGGGCTTGGTCGCGCTGTGCCTCTGCATTTTTTAACTGTAAACGGGCTCCATCCACTTGTTGTTGTGTAACACCACCCGTTTTTAAGGCATTCTTAAAACGCTCGTAATTTTTCAATGCATTTTGATAGGCTGCCTCTGCCGAGCTGAGATTAATGGAAGCAGCGTCACCGCGAATAATCGCCAAGGCTTGACCGGCTTTTACGTGATCGCCTTCGTCAACGAGGACTCGGGTTACTTTTCCCGACACCTCAGACGGAAAGGTAAGTTCCTGAATGGGCTGAAAAGTCCCGTTGGAAACATATTTCGATTTTATTTTTTCATAAGAGGCCGGACTTATACTCACAGCGATACTATCTGTTTCCCGGGCTACCAATCGGGTTTCCTCTTCTGATTTTTTCTTGTTATTGACCAGCGTAAATCCAGCCCAAATCAACAGGCCGATAACGACAATCCACGTTATTGTTCTTTTTGCAATCTTCATTTTACTGCTGTTTATTTTAATAGATTTAATTCTCCTTTTGCCTTTAGCCATTGCACCTCCGCCAGTTTATAATCCAGTACGGAATTAGAAAAATTATTTTTTGCTTCTATCAGCGCATTCTGCGCTTCCAGCAAGTCCGTTAAACGGGCTAAACCGAGTTGGTAATTATGATCGATATTTTGGGCTACCTTTTTAGCGAGTTTTACATTTTCACGTTGATCCTCCAGTGCGATCAGGCTGTTATCCATTTGCGTTTTTGCATTGTGGTATTCCATGTTTAAGGCCAAACGAGTGTCCCTTATATCGGCTTCATGGGTGCGAAGCTCAATATCGGCCTGACGCACCTTCGCCCGGTTAGAAAAACCGGTAAAAATGGGAATCTGAAGGCTGAGGCCGACAATAGAAAAATCGGACCAAAACACGCCTTTATCAAGACCTGCACCAATTGGGAAATGAGATCCTTGCCCCATATAACTATAAATCCCGATTAATGACAAACTCGGATAATAGGCTGCTTTCTTAGCTTTCTTTTGCAATATCAGCAGTTCCTTTTGCTTTTCCATCAATCGAAGTTCTGTACGTTCCTCTATATGGGGGTTTTCTTCCGGCAAAAACTGCTGAATCTGAAAATCTTTATGAGCTAATCGTATGGGGGTTTGAATAGGCATTCCCATATAAAACTTCAAGGCATTTTCCCGAAGTTGGACGGCGTTGCTAAGCTGTTGTCGGGTGGACTGCAGATTGGTTAGTTGAACCTGTACGCGATCCAAATCAATCTCTTTAGCCATTCCATTTTTATAGAGATTTTTAATAATGTCTCTGGACTTTTTAATCCTGGCATAGCTACTATCGACAGTGGCCAATTGCTCTTTTTGAACAAAGACATTATAGTAGGCCGTTGCAACCTGTTCAATAATCTGCTCTTCGGTCAATTGTGCATTTATCCGATAAAATTCCCGGGTCGTACGAGCCGCCTTAAGCCCTGTAAAAACAGCTTGATTAAATATATTCTGCATAAGCATAACTCCCGCAGAAGCACTCCAGGTTCGCCCCAGATCTAATTGCATATAAGGATCTGTATTTTCTTCTTCCCCCGGAAAATCAGAAGTGGGTATAGAAAATTCCATACTGAGCGGGGTATATAGGAGCCCCCCCTGACCGGAGATCTGCGGTAAAGCGGCAGCACGGGCTTCCTGAATTTGATACTCGCTATTTTCTATTTTAAGTTGTGCCTTTTCGGCATCGGCTTTATTTTGCAAGGCATAGCCTATGGCTTCTTGTAATCCGATAGTTTGAGGTTCCTGAGCCTGTATAAAACCCGAAAGAAAAAAGGTGACAAATAATATCCGGATACTCTTCATAAACTTAGTTTTTAAACAAAACTTTCATGATAATTTCTTTTCGTTCCTCCAAAATCCGATCGTAATCCGTATCGGTCATTCGCAGAGAGGATTGTAATAACGGACGGGCAGCAAAAGGAAAGGAGATTAATGAGATCAAGTTTAAAATAAACTGCATAGGTGATATTTCGGCAACCCGGCCGGCCTGAATTTCAGCTTGATACTCGTCTTCAAATCGACGGATAAAACGCTCCCAATCCTCTTTTTTACTATAAAATTGTCCTTCATTCAATTGCGAAACGATATAGGTCTCGAGATAGGGAAATTCACGGGATTGTTTAAAATTTTGATCGATATACTGAGCAACCTTTTCGCGAAAAGGCTGATCTGAAAAAAGAATTTTTTCAGAAAATATTTCTTCCCGCTCTAGGGCCTCCCGAAAAATCAAGGATACCAAATTATCCCGGGATCGAAAATAATAATTAATAAGGGTTCGATTGACTCCTGCGGCCTTGGCAATTTCCTGTGTGGTGGCTCCAAACCGCCCCTCTTTAAAGTAAATATCCCGAGCGGTATCTTTAATCAAAGCCTCGGTATCTACATCTTTTTTATTTTGTGCCATAATTCAACAATTATGTTTGACAAAAATGTCAAAGTGCAAAAATAATATTTTTTTGAAACTGAACAAATTAGAAAGACTTAAATAAGACGAGAAAAAGAAAACTTGCCGGGATTCAGGCTATGAGGTCATTTAAACTTTCAAAAATGGGCTGCAAAATGATCTTATTGCCCCAGATTTAGTCTTTTTTTCGACCGTAGCTATGGCTATGCTCTACAAAAAAGCCGTCATCTGGAACAATAATCTCTATTTTTCGCTTCAATCCCAAAAGTTTAAACCACCTCTATAACCCGCTTAACAAAAGTTTCGGGGTTCATCCTTCAGGCATTAATTTATGCTTATGGTTCCGAAATCGACACCCCGCCCTGCGGGCACCCCTCTACC